>CAYQKY010000016.1:0-86535 GCA_964418125.1 uncultured Phaeodactylibacter sp. | reverse complement strand
CATCACCGAAAAAGGGACATTTTTTGACCCGAAGGGTGGCCTCCAAACATGCTCTAAGTTTTCCCTCGACAGGCAGTGACTTTTCTCAGGGCTTGCCCTCTTATATTGTCTTAATATGCGAGCAAAAGAGAAGTGAAAAAAATGCAAAATATAAATACAGACGAGCGGGCCCTGGATTTTCTCTGGGAGCACCTCAGCTGGCCGGAGATAGAAGAACGGCTCAAGGTGGTGGACATGGCCATACTGCCCTGCGGCGCCATAGAACAGCACGGGCCTCACCTGCCGGTGGATATCGACTACTTCGACGCCCGCCATTTAGCCATCGAGGTGGCCCGTGCCTGCAGCGACCCGAAGCCTTTTGTGTTGCCCCCCATTCCATTTGGGGTATCTTATCACCATCAGGATTTCAAGGGGACCATCAGCGTGACCAACGAGGCGCTGTCGCGTTTTGTATATGACCTCGGCATGAGCCTGGCCCACAACGGTATCCGCAAACTGCTCATCCTCAACGGCCACGGAGACAATGCGCCGACCCTCAACTTCGCGGCTCAGATGATCAACCGGGATGCCCATATCTTCGTGTGCGTCGATACCGGTGAGACCAGCGACGAGGACCTCTACAAACTGGCGGAAACGCCCAACGACATCCACGCCGGAGAGATCGAGACCAGCACCACCCTGGCCGTCCGCCCCCACATGGTGAAGATGGACAAGGCCGTCGATGAGATCCCCAAGTTCGGCAGCAGCTACCTGGATTTTACTTCGGCGCATGGCCTGCCGTGGTATGTGCGTACGCATAAGATCTCCAAAAGCGGCGTGATCGGCGCTCCCAGCCAGGCAAATGTCAAGAAAGGGCAACAAATGTGGGACATCATGGTGGAACACCTCGTAAAATTCATTGAAGACATAAAAAGCAGTAAATTGGAGGACTTGCACCAGCGGAAGTATTAGAACAATCTGAATTGAATATTAAATGAAAATAACTCATCTGGAATGCTGGGCCCACCACATGCGGCTGGCGGAACCTTACACCATCGCCTACGAAACCATCGAAACGGCGCCCAACGTTTTCATGAAGGCCACTACCGACAACGGCCTCACCGGCTGGGGCTGCGCCGCCCCCGACCTCGAGGTGACCGGGGAAACGGCGGAAATGGTGGTGCGCACATACAACGACACCATCGAACCTTTCCTGCTCGGACAGGACCCCTTCCGCTACGCCCTGTTGCTTCAGGAACTGAGGAACTTCATGCCTCAGGCCCACTCTGCTCTGGCTATGGTCGACATGCTGCTCTACGACCTGATGGCCCAGCAGGCCGGAGAGCCGCTGTACAAACTGCTGGGCGGTTTCCGCACCAGCATTCCGACCAGCATCACCATCGGCATCCTTCCGGTGGAAAATACGGTGGAGCGGGCCGGAGAATATGTCGGCAAAGGTTTTCGGATACTGAAACTGAAAGGAGGGGCGGAACTGGAAGAAGACGTGGAAAAAGTGATGCGCGTCCGGGAAAAGGTTGGCAAGGACATCGAGATCCGCTTCGACGCCAACCAGGGGTATTCCGTCGAGGAGGCCATCGCTTTCATACAACGCACCACCTCCGCCCGGGTGGAGCTGCTCGAGCAGCCGACCAGCCGCCACAACGAAGAATTGCTGAAGGAAGTTTCCGCTAACGTCCCCATCCCCGTCATGGCCGACGAAAGCCTGATGACCCTCAAGGACGTCTTCCACCTCACCCGCCACGGCTGCATCGATATGATCAACATCAAGCTCATGAAAGTGGGCGGTATCATGGAGGCCATGCACATCAACTCGGTGGCCAAGGCGGATAATGTGGAGGCCATGGTCGGCTGTATGGACGAGTCGGCCCTGGGCATTGCCGCCGGCCTGCATTTCGCCCTGGCCCGCCCCAATATCATTTACGCCGACCTCGACGGCCACTTCGACCTGGTCGACGACCCCTTCGTGGGGATGGTCCGGCTGGAGGAAGGAGTGCTGTACCCGATGGAAGGGCCGGGGCTGGGGGTGAAGGGGTGAGTATCTCAAGCTAGAAAGAGCCTGCCTACTCTAAAGGAATCAATTCGTAACGCATCTCTTCATCGAAAATCAATAAATGGCTTCCACCTCCCATAATATCTAAAGTTGGGTTTTTCCAAAACCCAAGATCCAGACCTAAGATTCCAGTCTCGACATTCCAAACGGAGACTTCTCCTTTTTCAGTATATATGATCAGTTTTTTTCCATCGGGAGTAAATATGAATCCCTGGGGCATTCCATCGGCATAGGTTTCCACTTGAACCATTCCGGCAGAATCAACGACCATTAAACGTCCATCTTCAAAGCATAAATACACAATGTTTTTAGAATTAAGAAAACCACCTTCCTTCACACCCTCAAAAGCAACGATCCGTCCATTTTCTGACCATAATTCCAAATGGCCATCTTCCAAAACCAGAAAACGGCTACTATCCTCGGAAACTATAACCTGAGACTTAGGGTCAAACTTTCCAACAAGTTCTCCCGTCAAAGACCAAAAATTGGTACCTCCCTCCTCTTCTTCCGTAAAGAAATAGCTTCCGTCTTTGGTAAAACCTTTTAGGCTTTGCCCGGGCAAAGAAAGGTATAAAGCACCTCGGGTGTTAAAGAACCTGAGCGTATCTTCTAGAGCGCCGTAGATCGCATCTTCATTTGGGGAAAATCGTGCCGGAAAGTTATCTCGGAATTCACACAATGAGATGTATTGATCTCCTCTCAATCCCCACAGCTGCCGTCCTTTCTTCTTGCTATCTGTATTAGTTAACAACAACTTGCCATCCTTTGAAATATCAATTTTCCGAATACCTCTTTCTTGTGCAAATTCTCCATAATACGCCCCATCGATTCCCCAGATACGGGTTAGCCCTCCGGCAGCAATAGTAGTAGCCATGAATTTAGTTCCATCCTGGGAAAATTCAACACTTTTCACTCCATAATCTTTATTCATCTTCCGTATGAGCACCCCATCATCAGTCCATAGCCGACCAGGCAGGTATTTTTTTCTTCTCACCTTTCGATGAGTTGAGATCATAATCGTACTGTCCGGATTGTAGTATAGGCGAGATTCAATATGGCGATTGTTTATCCTCTTGGACCGGTTTGCTTCCGCATCATAAAAATGATACTGTATTGGTTTTTTATTTATCCGGTATCCGATGATGGATACCTGTGAGCCAGGAAAATGGGTGATGCTTCGCAATTGCCCGGGTAGTTTCATTTTCTTTATCATTTCTCCATTAAGCGCTCTGACTACCAAAAGGCTGCTTTTTTTGCTATTCTCCTGCCTGCTTGCTGTAAATATTCTTTCATTGGGATAGTTATAGTAAACCTTAAACTGTTTATTCATTTGTGTATTGAATGCTTCCTCCTGAAAAGACCAAATAGCATTAACACTTGGAGTATTCTTTTTTCTTTTTTTCTTTTTACCGTTAGGCTGAGATGATTGTTTTTTGAAGTAAACCAGCTGATTATCCGGGGAGAAGTAAAGAGAAGAAATATTTTTCTGGCCATTCAGCTTCTGTGAGAATAGTTCGTTTTCATTATTCACAACGTTCAGGGTGCTGTTGCTATCCAGATAGGCCAGATGAGAACCATCTTCTGAAAATTTGTAGAATTGCGATGACACTACCCTTGCAATGAAATGCCCCTTACTGTTAAAAAGGTCTACAGAAGAAGAATCAATTTCATAAACAGAGACGATCCTGGTGTTCTCATTGAAGTCTATTTTGTATTTTTTATCGCTTTTATATTGGCTTTCCACAACCTCTGATGGGGATTCTCCCGGCTCAATATTGTACGTTGCCTTTGGACCTTCTTTCCGGTATACGTTGAAGGCTGCTATCCATTCACCCTTCTTAGAGAAATCAAGACTATCTACAACATTCGAAAACTCTATCGTTTTCACCTTTCCCCCTACTTTATCAAAGAACTCTACGGCCTCTCTAAAACCTTTGCCATGCTCCTCATCCAACATGATCTTTTTAACCGCTACAAAACCTTTATCTTCAGAAATAAATTGCACATTTTTCAGATCGCCCTGAAATTCTGGGCTGACAAGGGTTAAATTCTCGAGGTCATGCCGCATTAATCTGCCATCCTTGAAGACAATGAGGAAACTCTTTTTATCTGCGGAAATGATGAAGTTATCGATTTTATCTGCTTTTAGTTCTTCTTCATTTGAAAACGCATTAAGTATTATGTCCGGTAATTCTCGGGGAGGTGTAGGCAATTCACCTCCAATTTGAGGAAGAATATTTATAATATTAAATAATCTTACCTCATTATCCAGCCTAGGCCTTCCTGTCTCCATAGTTGAAGGAGAAGGAGAGGCAGACCGTTCATCCCCTTTTTCTACATTTTTAATATTAGTAGGGGTTTCTTCTTTTATGTTCAAATTTTTTTCTCGCTGGCTTCTTTGTAGTGGTGCCGTATTTGACCGTTTTCCCGTACTTTCCTGTATTTCACTATGAACAGAATCTGGCAGAAGGGAGCGCAATTTTTCCAGTTCCATCTTTGCCCTCTCCTTATATCGGCCATCCGGATGGTTTTTCAGGTATCCTTCCAATGAAGTGATGGTACAAACCGTGAAGGCTCTGTACCAATCCAGGGCATCTATAGCATGTTTTTGATATTTCTTGAGATCAGAATCCTCGAGATAATCCTCATAGGAATGTGGAGTATCTTTCTCGGTAGCATCCATCCACAATAACTCTTCTTCAGCCTCATCAGCGTACCGTCCGTCTTCGAATTTCTTTAGGTATTCCTCATATTTCTTTCTGCTATGTTCATCCATGGCCTCTTTCCATGATAGATATTCCTGGAAAGAATTGAGTGCCAATACCCCCATTGCCGTAAGAAGAACGATAGAAATTCCCATTATAAATTGTCGGGAATAAGTATAGGCGCCTCTTTTTCTTTTTCTCTCCTTTCTTTCACCAGCTAATACTCCCATAGCCTGCCCGGAGCTTTCTTCTCTGGAAATGTAAATATAAGAATAAGATGTGGACTTAAAATCATATTCCAATTCCGAAGGGGCAGGTGCAGAAGTAATAATTTTGACTTCCTCTTCAAGCACATACTCTTTTAATTTCTCCTTCCCATCAGCAGATGCATCTATAGTGGATACTTTCAAAACCAAAGGATAGATACCTTCTCTGAGCGGCTTTACCCGGAAAACCCACTCTGTATGTTCGTCATCGTATACAGATTGGCGAGTGGAATGATAGGACCTGATGTTAAAAACCCCTTCTTCCGGGTCTATTAATTCGACGCCCATTGAATCCGATATGCGGACCTGCTGGATAACCGCCTCTTCCGTTTTGCCAAAACCGGCAAGTAACAATTCGGTATTTACCGCCAGGCGGACCGTACATTTTGTTTCCTCATTCAGGGCCATGAGGTGAGGAATATGATAAAGCACTTCTCCTCTTTTCGCAAAGGCCGGCGCCACACTGTTATCAATGGCCCTTAACTTTTGCAATGCCTGGCCCACATACTTTCCTTCCGGGAATTTAGCCAGATAGAATTTGATGCTGTCTGCTTTTCCTTCTTTCTCCACTTGTTCCCAGATCGCCTCTTCATCAATTTTGGGCCGAAAAACGAATTGCCCGGACTGGTGGCCTTCGATGTTCATAGGCTCTCCAATAGGCGCCTGGTTAGTATTGGCTTCTACCCAAGCGGTGACATGAGCACACAATTCCTGCACATTAAGGGCATCCGGGCTCCTTCTTAACTTCTCCAGAATAGCTTCCGCAAAAGGGCTATTGGTGTTAGGAGCGCCGTCTGACACGGGCTGGCTCCTGCCGGAAGTTAACCCCCAGCGGGAAGGAAATGCCTCATGCCTTCTGCTATAAACACTCCTGGTGCCTTTGGGTAAAAAGAAAGAGCCTGCGAAACAGGAATCTACAATCAGGAAAGAGTGGTGGCTTTTGATGGCAGATAATATGGCCTTTATTTGATTATTGGGGATGTAATTAACAATTGAGCCAGGATGCCCTTCGTATGGTATCCAATACCCTTCCTCAAACACCTCATCATAAACTCCATGACCCGCGAAATAGAATATAAAATTATCTTGTGGAGTGATTTTTTTAGCTAGATAATGAAGTTCGAGTAGTATATTTTCTCTTGTTGCCTCTTCATTCAATAATTTGATGGTATTTTCAGATAAAAATTCGTAACGATTAAGTAAAACGCTTTCAAAGTCATTTATGTCTTTTACCGCATTAAAAAGTTTATTGAAATACTGGTACTGATCAATACCAATTAACAAGAGATAGTTCTTTCCCATATTGGAGGGAGCGGATGGGCTTTCTTCGAAAGCAGCGCCTCTATTAGTAATTGGGGTCATAGCCATGGGTTAGCGAACCTGCTATCGGGGAAAGGCAGGCCGGTTTTAGGCAAAAAAAGCCAAGTGTCTAAAATAAAGACTAAAATAGTAATTATTTTTCATTTCCGCATGCCTAATACACTCTATATCAAGCAAATTGAAAAATTGGATATCATCTCATCAAGCCTGTACCCTTTCAATTACTATATCGGCTTAGTCCGGGAACATACTTCCGGGGCCGTTCCAGTTCATATTCATAGATCAACCTCCCCAGCCGCGCCAGTACAGGAAAGCCGATCTCGTCGTACTCGTACCCCCCATCGTTATACGTCTGATTCTTATTGACGTGGATATTGGCTGCCAGAAGGAATTCCACTTTATTCTTAAAATCCACCACATAGGCCACGTCGGTGAGGAAGCCGTAGGCGTCACCCACCTTGTTGAAAATGCGGATGTGATCGGGGATGTTTTCCTTGCTGTCGCCGAAGAGAAAGAATTTGACGTAGCTGTCCCATTGCTGGTATCGAGGGTAATCACTTTCCCTGGGCAGCATGGACATATACTTCCAAAGAAAGCGGTAATCCTCCGGCGTGAGGTTGAAGCGCGCTTCGGCGGGTATGGCATCGGGGAACATTACCGCCTGGAGGATGTCGTGCAGGTCCTGCAGGGAGACGAAGTTCTTATACCGGAAATCGAAGGGCTCGGGGATGATCTCGCCGTCGTTATTCATATAAGCCACGCCCCGCACCTGTTCCTTAAGCTGTATTGGCGGGTAGAAAATGCTGTACACCTCTCCCTGATGGTACAGGAGGGAATCTCCATGGTAGAGACTGACGGGATTGGTGAAGCGGTTGTCTTCCACATCAAACTCACTGGCCGAAAGGCGGTGTATGATGCGAAGGTTGCGGTAACCTTTCTCGTGAAGCTTCCGGTTGAGGTATTCTTGCCCCAGGAATTCGTACAGGCGGTTGTAGGCATCGTTATCGCTGACGAGGAAGATCTTTTTGATATAGTGGGCAATGGATGGCAGGCCATTTTCTGAGGTGGTGTCCCCGGAAACGGCCGTTTGCGGTGGGCGGGCGGCTTCCGTCTGCATGTTACTGTCCTTATCCAGCCCGATGATGTTGAGCTCGTTCAGCTTTTCAAGCGCTATCAGGGCGGCAGGCATCTTGACGGTACTGGCGGGGTAGAAATAGAGGTTGGAATCTACATTGTAATTATAGGACGTAAAGGCAGGGTTATTATTCGCATCCCGGTTGATCTGGGTATAGACCAGCTGGAGCTGAAATTGCTCGGGACGGGCCAGAACTTCCTCCAGGAGGCTGTCTTCGGAACTTTCCAACAATTGCTGCAGGATGTTATTTCCCTGGGAAAAGGCACTGCTGTTAAATATCAGGAAAGGGAGAACAAAGAAAAGGTTTTTCATAATTTTCATTTTTCCTTCGCATAAGCCAGAATGGCGCCGGCAAGATAGTCAATATCCTCCTCCTCGTGCAATGCGCTGAGCACGATGCGGGTCACGGGCTCATCCTCCGGCGTAGGGTAGGCGAACTGGGAGATGAGGCAGTTTTTCTCCTTCAGCCAGGGCGCCAGAGGTATTTCCGAGGTAAAAAAGGCGGGATAATCGCCAATGGAGCGCAACCATGCCAATTGGCCGGTTTGCGCTTCAAAACGCCGGATATTACCAAGGAGTTTCCGGTGGGTGGACCGGTAAAGCGGAGCAGCATGCAGCATGGCGTACAGGAAAGCCGGCGGCGCCGGGGATGCCCCTCCGAAAAACGGGCTGTGCCAGATCTGCTTTATCCACTTCCGAGAGCCAAGGATCAGCCCGCCGGGAATACCAAATGCCTTACCCAGGGAGCTGATCACCGCGATCGCGATATTATCCGGAGCATCCAGCTCCCGCCAAACGCCTGCTCCTTCAGGCCCACAGACACCAAATCCGTGGGAGTCGTCCACCACCATGGTTATCGGGCGGTTTTCCGGCAGCCGGCTCAACCAGTCGAAGTTGTTTTTCTGAACGAGTAGCGGATCGACCGAATTGGCAAAAAGGGCCATAGGCCCTTCCCCTCCGGCCGACTCCCGGAGGATGTATTCCACCCATTCCCCGAACTCCCCCTGAAAATATTCGCCTTCTCCCCAAAGCGCGGGGTGCGTCCCGGGGGCGAAATGAAAGGAGGCCTTCCCCCGCAGGTGTTCGACCAACAGCCGCCCGGCCAGGGAGCCGGAAGATACGGTCAGCGCTGCCGGCGCGCCGGCAAAGGCCGCCAGCCAGGCCTCCGCTTCCTCAAATACGGCAAAACGGATGTTGCCCAGGCGGGAACCGCCGTAGTTGGCCCCGTAGCGGGATATGCCTTCCCGCAATAGGCCCTGAAAAGCTTCATTACGCGAAATACCCAGGTAGGAAGTGCCGCTGAAATACAGGAATTGCCGGCCGTTAATGTCGATACTCCGGCCGGGCATGGCCTCCAGTATGAGGTTCTCGTTGTTCATAAGCTGCCCTTAACCCTTCAACCCGGCCCCGGTGCCGTTCACCTTCGGAAACCGTGCATGGCCGTCCACTAACTCTACCCCGGTGGCCGGGTCGTTGCTCAGCAGCAGCGCGCCGTCCATATCCACATAATCAAGCAGGGGCAGCAACTGGGCGATGGCGGAAATACCGACGGAGGACTCCGTCATGCACCCCACCATTACCTTGAGCCCGAGGCGGCGGGCGTGTTCCACCATGCGCCGGGCAGGAGTCAGGCCGCCGCACTTCATCAGCTTGACGTTGACCCCATGGAAAAACCCGTAGCAGTAGGCCACATCCGCTTCGATGTGGCAGCTCTCATCGGCGATGACGGGCAGCACGCTCTCCCTGTGGACGAGCTTCATGCCTTCCCAGTCGTTGGCTTTGAGAGGCTGTTCGATGAACTCAACCCCCAGTTCCTGCAGGCGGGGCGCGTTGGCAATGGTTTGCTCTGCCGTCCAGGCCGTGTTGGCATCGACGCGGAAGGTGGCGTCGGTGTGCTCCCGGAGCGCTTCGATGATCTCGATGTCGTGATCCGTACCCAGCTTGACCTTGTAGATCGGCCAGGGTTGTTCTTTCATTTTCTCCACCATTTTTTCGATGCTGGCCATGCCGATAGTGAAGTTGGAGATCGGCATGTTTTCCGGTTTCAGACCCCAGATCTCATATACCGGTTTGCCCTGCAACTTGCCATACAGGTCGTGCGCGGCCTGGTCCAGGGCGCAAAGCACAAAGGGGTTGCCGGCGAGATGGCCGTGCATGGTTTCCCAGAAAGCTTCCGGCGTCACAAGGGGCGTATTTTCAATGACCGGCCGGAGCTGTTCGAGAGTTTTCACCATGCCATCCAGCGTCACCCCGTAGTAGCGGGTCTCGGTGGCTTCCCCGTAGCCGGAGTGGCCGTCTTGTGTAAGCTCGACTATGAGGCTCGGCATAACATCCCGGGATTCGTGGGAAATGGAAAAGGTGTGCTTCAGTTTCAGCTGGTAGGTGTGGATTTTTAAATACATTATTTTGTTTCAAATTTTTTGTTTTTTTGCAAAAAAGTGATATCTTGCTGAAAACGCTCTGCTCTGATGAAAACAAAGGTTACTAAAGATAAACTTTGGAAGGGAATTATTGAGGATTGTTTTGAGGACTTCTTCCGATTTTTCTATCCGGAATGGGCCGATAAGATAAACTTTGAAAGGGGGGTGGAGTTTCTGGATAAGGAGTTGGAGCAACTTATGCCGGAGTCGGTGGATAACCCCCGCTACGTTGATAAACTGGTAAAGCTACACACCAAACATGGGGAAGAACACTGGATACTGATCCATATTGAGATCCAGGGTAGAAAGCATATTGAACTTCATTAAATTTTACGCTAAATTTAGCAGGCGGGAAAAAGAAAAGAAATTGAGATTTGAAAAATTTATTGATGAATTAACCCAAAATAAAGAAGCTATGGCCTTCGGAGTCACAGAACGAATAATGGAAGCCTTGAAAGAAGAAGCGCTTGAAAAGGGTATGAAGCAAGGCATGAAGCAAGGCATGAAGCAAGGCATGAAACAAGGCATGAAACAAGGTATGAAACAAGGTATGGAGAAAGGCATGGAGAAAGGTATAGAAAAAGGCATAAGGGAAAGCATTGCACGCCTGCTTCAAAAGGGATTCCCTCCTGAAAAGGTTTCGGACATGCTGGATGTAAGCCCGGAAATGGCCGCTGAAGTTCAGGAGCAACTCAATCAATCCTCAAAAGGGAATGAATAATGCCTACCTCACCGCCGCTTCAAGTAGGGTAAGGCTCCTCCCCTCCACATCCAGCTCCGCTTCAATACCTACCGGCAAAGTACACTGATCATCAATGTGGCCGAAAGATAAACCGTAAATGGCCGGGACACCCAGCCCCTCCGTTCGGTCCCGGATCGTTTCCTCCAACGATAAAGACAAGTCCCCCTCCTTCGGCTGGCAGTCTGCATAAATACCCATGACGATGCCGGCAGCCCGCTCCAGGTTCCAGGCCTGCCGCAACTGGGTCAGCATGCGGTCGATGCGGTAGGGCTTCTCCCCGATATCCTCCATAAATACAAGCTTTCCCTGGGATTCGGGAAGGTATTCCGTTCCGGCCAGGGCAGCCAGTAGAGACAAATTACCGCCAATCAGCACCCCCTTGGCTTTACCCTCCGTGACGGCATAAGTACGGAAGGCACCTTCCTCTTTTTCCAGGTTAGCCTCAGAAAGGGGTATTGCATGCGGAGCCTTGCCTTCCATCACCACCGCCCGGAACTGGGCCTCGGTGTATTCCGTCAGTTCAGAAGCCGCTACTGGGCCGTGAAAGCCCACCAGGCCCGTTTTTTGGTAGATGGCATTCAGCAAAGCGGTGATGTCGCTGTATCCGATCAGCGCTTTGGGGTTTTGACCGATGAGTTTGTAGTCTATATAGGGCAGAAGGCGGGAGCAACCGTACCCTCCACGGGCGCACCAGATGCCGGCTACACTGTCGTCGGAGAACATGAGGTGGAGGTCGTCGAGGCGCTGCTGGTCGGTGCCGGCGTTGAAGCCGCGCTGGGCGCGGATGTGTTTTCCCATCTTTACCTTAAAGCCCATTTTTAAAGCATTGCTCACTGCCTTTTCCAGGCTTTCATCCGAAATGTAGCTGCCCGGAGTGATCAGGCCGATGGTGTCGCCCGGCTGCAGGCGGCTTGGCAGGATGCGTTTCTTGCGGGGAAAAGGGCGGGCAGTGGCAAACAAAGGCAAAGATAAAGCTAAAGAGGTGGCAAAAGATCTGCGGTCCATGGATTATTCTTTTCGGGAAAAATAAGAAATCCCTGGTAGATTATCTTTCTTCCGGCATTATCCAGCCGGAGTGCCGGAAAAAATGCCACTCTACCAGGGCCAGGTCAGCGGAAGGGTCGATGTAGGCGCTATATTCCCGGAAGTTGAGCCGCACCCGGATATCGGCGAAAACTTCAGGATCCCATCCTTTTTCCCGGTAAATGTCCCTCAGGTAATGGGCAAACTGAAGGATCATATCGGGGTGGGTGTACATTTTCCGGTACTGCTTGCTGTCCAACCAATCCTCTGGCTGCACTTCTTCTTCTTTGCCCGTTTTTTTATCCCGGACAATGAACGTGCCGTACCCTTGTTTAGAACGCAGCATCATGCGCCAGGAATAACGGTGGCCTTCCTCCGTCCAGGCCACATCCCCGGGAAAGAGGTGGTGGCGAAAGGGAACGAGCAGGTGGAAAAGCACCAGAACCACAATACCGGCAGAGATGGCAGGCCTCCACTGCTCCGATTTCTGCCACAGAGGCGCATCTGCCCGCCCTGCCGGATCCATGCGTTTCTCCCACCACACACCTATTTTTCGCAAAAGAGGGATCCTGCCTTTTAACTTATCGTAGATGCGCAAGGGAAAATCCGCCGGGAAATACAGGGCAGTCAGGGCAATCGAAAGGAAGGGGAAAATGCCGATATTAAAGGTCAGATGGTTCATCAGGTGAAAGAACAGCACAGCAGCAAAGGCCCAGGGGCGGGTTTTGCGAAAGAGGAGAAAAAAGACAACCGTCAGGTCCAGCAACAACCCGCCATAGGCCATGAAATAGGCCATCCAGCCCTGCGCCAGTAAAGGGCCGATAACCGGCTTATCCCCCTTTTGTTCCAGCCACTCTTTCAGCGGAACGGCATTCAGCCAGTCGGCATTCAGCTTGGCGATGCCCCCGTAGAAGTAAGCTACTCCCATCAGGAACTGCAGCAGGAACAAGCACCAGTAGGGCGCCGTATCCGACTTCAATTCCGGCCGCCGGAGCACGTCAGCCGAAAACTGGCGGTGTGCCGGCAGAACGGCCATGAGAAAGCTGATCCAGCAGAAAAGGTATCCGTGGTTGAGGTAATGGGATTTTTCCAGCAGAAAGGTGTAGGTAAACCCCAAAGCAAAAAGAAAGCTGCTGACAGGGTACCACCTGCCCAGCACGAGGAGGATAGCCAGGCCGCAAAGCACCAGAAAAAAGGCCGACATGAAGGGCTCGGGCAGAGGCTGCACCCATTCAAAGCCATAATAACGGAACTGGAATTTCGCCGGATTGTAGGCATCTACCATCCAGTGGTAATAGATGTAAGTATTCAGAACATCAGCAAAGCCCAGAATGCCGAAAGCAATACGAAAAAATACCAGGGAGGCAATGGGGACAGGCTGGAACAAGCGCGTGATCATGGCCGGGTTTATGCTTTTTGAGGGTTACCCGCGCCCCTCTCGTTTCTTCAATCTCTTTATCCGCTTGCGCTTGCGCTTTTTCTTTTTAGGTATTTCCGGCGGCGGTGCAAGGGCTTCCATATCCTCTTTAATCTTATTGGCCACCGCCTGGGCCAGGCGGACCGGGACGGCATTACCGATCATTTTGTAGGCGGCCGCCAGGTTCTTATAGTAAAAAATGAAGTCATCCGGAAAAGCCTGTATACGGGCACACTCCCGAACACTGAGGCGGCGGTAGAGATGCTCTTTTCCGGGTACGAACTGTTTTTGGTCCTTATCAACCGTTTCCATCTTTGGGGCCTGGGGGTGGAGGGGAGCATGGCGGGCGCCGGCCTGTATGGTATAGGAAACTTCATCCCAGCCGCGTACCCGGTTTCTGGACATGAACATGCTGGAGAAATCACCGATGAAGTATTCGTGGTTGGGTATCGGGCATTCTCCGTTGGTGTAGTTGCCTTTTTTCGCCGAAATGGCGCTGCCCTCCAGGTCACCAATGGCCGATCGCAGGGTAAGCTTCATGTCAACAGGAGGAGGGAATTCAAATTTGACGCCCAGGTCCCGGCGGTAACCGACGAAAAAAACCCGCTTGCGATCCTGAGGAACGAGATAATCGGAAGCATTGAGCAGTTGGAAAGAAAGCTTATAACCGGCTTTCTTGAATAACTTTTTTATGCTGTTCAGTGCATCTTCATTGCGGGGCAACAGCATGCCGGCTACGTTCTCCGCCAGGAAAAACTTGGGTTGCTTGGCCTCCAGTATCCTGATAAAGTCAAAAAACAGTTGCCCCCTTTTGTCATCAATACCGCGCAACTTGCCGGCAGCGCTCCAACTCTGACAGGGAGGCCCGCCGATCAAACCGTCCACATCGGGAATATCAGAAGGGGCAATATCCGTGATGCTGCGTTTGTCCAGGATGGTGTCCGGATGATTTCTTTCGTAAGTTTCCCAAACATCACTATCGTACTCATTGGCCCAAACGACATCAAAGCCCGCCCGGGAGAAGCCCAGGTCGAGGCCTCCTGCTCCTGCAAAAAAAGAGGCCACTTTCATAAGCTAATCTTTAGTAAAAAAATGGAAGTGCAAGTGGTGTTTTGCCTGGTATATTTAAAATTTATGTAACCGTAATATGCACAAAAATAATGGAAATGGCGAAGTTGTGTTAGAAATTTTTCATTGTTTCGTGGTTTCCCTGTTCCATGGGGCCATGGAGCTGTGGTTTCATGGTTCTGCTGCTGCGGCTGCTCCGGAAAGTCCCTCCAAGGAAATGAATGGCTGGAGGCTGTGAAACATTACTCTTTGCCATGGCGCAGCAGCATTGCCGGGTCGGCCATATACCACTGCTCGCGGTCGCGGGTATAGCCGAAGGTGGCGTGCGGCAGCAGGCGGTTGAGAGTTAGGGAGACCCTTTGCTGGTTTCCTGCGGAAAGGCCAACGGAAATATCATCTCCATCCATGAGTTTGAAATACATGGTGCAACTGCTACCCAGCTGAAGGCCAAAGGGCAGGCGCTCGGTAACCACCGAATAGACCCATACGATGTGGCGGGGGTTGTGCTCCAGCAGATACATCAACCGGGGGCTGCCCGCCCTTTTCTCCCGGATGAGGTGAAAAACAAACCGGATGCCCAGCAAGGTACAGATCAGGCCGAAGGCCGAAAGAATGAGGTGTGCCCCGAAAGAAAAATACGCAAACCCCAGGCCGAAGGCCAGCAAAAGCAGAGAGGAGGCCAGCTTCAGGCGCCACTCCCGGCGTATAGCCTTCCGCAACAGTTGTATGGATGAATGCTGAAGTAAATCCTTTTGGCTCAAGGCAACACGTTGTGTTTTAAAACAAATAAAACAATCTGTTGTCTCTGTTAATGAAAATTATTATTTTTGCAGATCAATGTGGAAAAAATACGGGAAACTTATTGCTCACTTACCGGTTTTTTATAGGAAATTACGCTTCCTGAAAGCGCTAAAACCGAAACAACAGCCTGTTTTTGCCGGTATAACAAAAAATAACGCATTTTGCTGAGCCATAATCCGGTAAATTTCAGTAGTAACACTAAAGGATAAACGCAGTTCATGTCAAAAGTAACCTACACTGAAGAAAATATCCGGTCCTTAGACTGGAAGGAACATATCCGCATGCGCCCAGGTATGTACATCGGCAAACTGGGAGACGGCTCTGCACCCGATGACGGGATCTACATCCTGCTGAAAGAAGTGATCGACAACTCCATTGACGAATACTTCATGGGCCACGGCAAAGCCATCGATATAGAGATGGAAGACGGGCAGCTCTCCATCCGGGATTACGGCCGGGGTATTCCCCTGGGCAAGGTGGTCGACTGCGTATCCAAAATAAATACCGGCGGCAAGTACGACTCCAAGGCATTCAAGAAGTCCGTTGGCCTCAACGGCGTGGGTACCAAAGCGGTGAATGCCCTTTCGGAATACTTCCTGGTCAAAGCCGTACGGGACGGCAAGGAAAAAGTAGCCGAATTTGAGCGCGGGGAGTTAACCAAAGACCACAAGGTCAGTAAGTCTTCAGATCCAAACGGCACCCTGGTCACCTTCCGGCCCGACCCGGATATCTTCAAGAAGTTCCGCTTCCGCTCCGACTACATGGAAAACCAGCTGTGGAACTACGCCTACCTCAACGCCGGCCTGAAGATCAACTTCAACGGCAAAACCCTGGTTTCAAAGAACGGGCTGCTCGACCTTCTGGAGCGAAAGGCCAGCAATGAAAACCTCCGCTATCCCATCATACACATGAAGGGAGACGACATCGAGCTCGCCCTGTCCCACGGCAACCACTACGGGGAACAGTACCACACCTTCGTCAACGGCCAGAACACTACCCAGGGCGGCACCCACCTCAATGCGCTGCGCGAAGCCATCGTAAAGGCCGTTCAGGAACACTTCAATAAAAGTTACGACCGCAGAGACGTCCTCTCCTCCATCGTCGCCGCCATCAGCATCCGCATCGAGGAGCCCGTCTTCGAATCGCAGACCAAAACCAAACTCGGCTCCACCGATATGGGGCCGGACGGCCCGACGGTCCGGACTTTCATAGTCAACTTCGTCAAGGAAAAGCTGGACAACTTCCTCCACAAAAACCCGGATACCGCCAAAGCCCTGGAGAAGCGCATCAAACAGTCGGAGCGCGAACGCAAAGAGATCGCCGGCATCAAAAAACTGGCCAACCAGCGCGCCAAGAAGGCCAACCTGCACAATAAAAAGCTCAGGGACTGCCGCCTCCACTTCAACGACAGCCCCCGCAAAGTGGAGGAAGAAGACCGCAAAGCCACCACTATTTTCATCACCGAAGGGGACTCGGCCAGCGGCTCCATCACCAAAGCACGCGACGTGCAGACCCAGGCCGTGTTCAGCCTCCGCGGCAAACCGCTGAACTGCTACGGCCTGACCAAAAAGGTAGTCTATGAAAATGAAGAGTTCAACCTTCTTCAGCACGCCCTCAATATTGAAGATGGCCTGGACGAACTTCGGTACAACCGCGTGGTCATCGCCACAGATGCCGACGTAGACGGCATGCACATCCGGCTGCTGCTGCTGACTTTCTTCCTGCAGTTCTTCCCCGACCTGGTGCGGAACAGCCACCTCTTTATTCTCGATACACCGCTCTTCCGCGTACGGGATAAACAGCAGACATTCTATTGCTACAGCGAAGAAGAAAAGCAACAGGCCATCAAGAAGTTGAGAGGCAAACCCGAGATAACCCGGTTCAAGGGACTGGGAGAGATCTCTCCGGACGAGTTTAAAGATTTCATCAGCGAAAATATCCGCCTGGAACCGGTCATCCTGAATGAGGATACGGACATCGACGACGTCCTGGCCTACTACATGGGAAAGAATACTCCTTCCCGGCAGGAATTCATCATCGACAACCTGCGAATAGAAAAGGATGAGGTGGCGGTGGAGGACAAGGAGAAAACCAAAGTTGAAGCGGCAGAAGTCGAAGAGGAGGAAATGGTGGAGGCATAGGATTATTGCTCCCAACTGACGTTTTGTCTACATTTGCCCTTTGGCGACAGATGCCGGGGGTATTTTTTTTCTTTGGCATAGAAGTTGACGATAAGAAATATTGCTTTCTGAAAAACCCTTGCTGACATCTTGACATTGAAAGCATATATAGGTATTTTTCTGAATCCGGCGGAAGCTGTAAACGATAAAATCTCGTATGTTTGAAGAAATATTCTCGCACCAGCGATTTGATGATGATGCAGACTTTTTACCCCTGCTTTCGGTAGAAGAAGAGGAAGAAGACGATTTTGAGGAATCATATCCGGATATATTACCCCTTCTTGCCCTGAAAAACACGGTTCTCTTCCCAGGAATAGTCATCCCTATCACAGTCGGCAGAGATAAATCGATCAAGGCCATCAACAAGGCCTATAGCGAAGGGCGGATCGTCGCTGTATTATCCCAGCGGGACAGCAATATCGAGGACCCCGTCCTGAAAGACCTCTATCAGGTCGGCACCATTGCCCGTATCCTGAAACTGTTGCGCATGCCCGATGGAACTACCACCGCCATACTTCAGGGCCGCAAACGCTTCGTGGTTGATCAGCTGACCCGGGAGACCCCTTACATGGAAGTAGGCGTGACCACTCTGGAATACGCACAACCGACGAACAAACTGGAGTTTGAGGCAATGATCGCCTCCATCCTCGACCGGGCAAAGCAGATCATTGAGCTCTCCCCCAATATTCCTTCGGAGGCCAATGTCATGTTGAAGAACATCAACAACCAGTCCTTTCTACTCAACTTTATCGCTTCCAACCTCAGTTCCAAGATCCATGTCAAGCAGAAAATCCTGGAAATCGACGACCTGCCGCAGAAAGCCGAGGTCATCCTCGAGCAGATGAACAGCGAACTACAATTGCTGGAACTGAAAGACCAGATCGAGAGTAAAGTCCGGGTCGATATTGAAAAGCAACAGCGGGATTACTTTCTCAACCAGCAGCTCAAGACAATTCAGGAAGAGCTCGGCCAGAATCCGCAGGAGGAGGAAATACAGAAGTTGCAGGTACGCGCCAAGGACAAAAAGTGGCCCGAGGAAACCAAATCTCACTTTGAGAAGGAACTTAACCGCATTCGCCGGATGAACCCGCAGGTGGCAGAATATTCCATCCAGCTCAATTATCTGGAGCTGATGCTGGACCTGCCCTGGCATAAATATACAAAGGACAATTTTGAACTGAAAAAGGTAAAAACTGTCCTGGACAAAGACCATTTCGGCCTGGAAAAAGTAAAAGAGCGCATTCTGGAACACCTTGCCGTCCTGAAGCTCAAAGGGGATATGAAGGCGCCTATTCTCTGCCTGGTGGGCCCTCCGGGAGTGGGCAAAACCTCTCTGGGGCGGTCGATCGCCCGGGCGCTCAAGCGCCGGTTCATACGCATGTCCCTGGGTGGCCTGCATGACGAATCGGAGATCCGCGGGCACCGCAAAACCTACATCGGCGCCATGCCTGGCCGCATCATCCAATCGCTGAAGCGCGCCGGCTCTTCCAACCCCGTCTTCATCCTCGACGAAATAGACAAAGTGGGCAAGGATTTCCGGGGCGACCCGTCCTCCGCCCTGCTGGAGGTGCTCGACCCCGAACAAAACTCTACCTTTTACGACAATTACCTGGAGATGGAATACGACCTGTCGAAGGTCTTGTTCGTCGCTACTGCCAACAGCCTGAGCACCATACAGCCCGCCCTCCTCGACCGGATGGAGATCATCAACATCAGCGGATACTCAACGGAAGAGAAAATAGAGATCGCCAAACGGCACCTCATTCCCCAGCAACGCAAAGAACATGGACTGGGCGCCAAACACATCCGGCTCAATAAAGGGGTCATACGTCAGATCATCGAGGAATATACCCGGGAATCGGGTGTGCGTTCCCTCAACCGGCATGTTGCCGGCGTAATGCGCAATATTGCCAAAAAGGTGGCCATGGAGGAAGAGTACAATGTAACGGTCAAACCGGAAGACCTCAAAGAAATGCTCGGGCCGCCCCGCTTCACCAAAGACCTCTATCAGGAAGTGCGGGTCCCGGGAGTTGCCGTGGGCCTGGCCTGGACCCAGACGGGCGGGGATATCCTCTTCGTAGAATGCAGCCTCAGCCGGGGCAAGGGCAAACTTACCCTGACCGGCAACCTGGGAGACGTGATGAAAGAATCGGCCTCCACCGCCCTGAGCTTCATTAAGGCTCACAGCGAATCCCTGGGGATACCGGCCAAAGCTTTTGAAGAAAAGGATATCCACCTGCATGTGCCTGAAGGCGCCATCCCCAAGGACGGGCCGTCGGCCGGCATTAACATGCTCACTACGCTGACCTCCGCCCTGACCGGCAGGCTCGTCAAACCTTATGTGGCCATGACCGGCGAGATCACCCTGCGGGGCAAGGTGCTTCCTGTAGGGGGCATCAAGGAAAAGATCCTGGCCGCCAAAAGGGCGGGGATGAAAGAGATCATCCTCTGCCAGGAAAATAAAAAGCACGTCGAACAGATCAAGGAAGATTATATCGCCGGCCTGCAATTCCACTATGTAAAAACTATGGAAGAAGTACTCAGCCTGGCCCTCGAACCGGTAGGCGTGGAAGCGTAACGGTGATTGTTAAACCTTTGTTAACCGTACCGGCAAGCCGCCTCCTGCCTTCCCGGAACTCGTTCTCTATCTGTGCCAAAGCGTTTGAATTGTTCATTCCACAGCCCCCCTTAATACAAAAATTCCTACTTTTGGGAGGGTAGAACAAACCTTTGCCCGTTACAATTGGTCTTAATAACAAGGCTGTGAGTGCAGAATTAAACTGATCTTCCATGAAATTTCGCATAGTACTGATCTTTTCCCTCTTCATCCTGGCAACCAGCGCCTGGGCACAGGACAATAAGAACGGCCGCCTGGTCCAGTTCTCCGGTATGGTGCTGGACGGGTCGGATGAGCAACTTTACCCGGTGCCCTATACCAATATCCTGGTAAAAGACAAGGGGCGGGGAACCTACTCCGACCTGCGGGGTTTTTTCTCCATCGTCGTCGAAAAGGGGGATGTGATCGTATTTTCCGCGATCGGCTATAAGACCGTGGAATACAAAATACCGGAAGACCTGGAAGACGAACGTTATTCCATAGTGCAACTCATGACCCAGGATACCATCAACCTTCCGGAAACCGTTGTCTTCCCCTGGCCCAGCCGGGAACACTTCAAGCTGGAATTCCTGGCCATGGACGTCACGCCGGAACTGCAGGAACGCGCCGCCAAGAACCTCGCCAACGAAACCCTGCGCCGCATGCGCAATGAAGTGCGCGCCGACGGCAATGAACATGCCGATTATTACCTCCGGCAACAGGCCCGCGAATATTACTACATTGGCCAACAACCCCCGATGAATATCTTCAACCCGGTAGCCTGGAAAAAATTCTTCGACTCCTGGAAAAACGGGGATTTTAAACGAAAGGATGATAATTGATTCATCTTTTCCCAAAGACCTTCCTCCCCCAGAACAGGACCTGAAAGCCATAGAGGCCCAGCCAGAAAGCCAGGGCGGCAAAAGACAGCATGCCAAGGGCTACGTAAGGCTTCACCGACCGCAGGTTGATGTTCAGAAATTCATAGCAGACGAAATCCGTAACCACAAAGACGAAGTGGATCACAAACAGGTAGAACAGTATCCGGAGGAGCGTCCTCAGGTACAGCACCTTTTTCAGCTCAGGGGAGCGCTTCCGCCGCAGCTCCAGACGCTTGGCCCGAATGTAACGATGAGAAAAATACAGGTAGGCGATGAATGTCGTCAGGTAAAGAAATTGTTCAAACGCTCCGTAAAACGGGTTGTAAAATGACCGCCCCCACTGGCTTTTGAATTCTACGGGCATAAAAAAAAGCCCCAGAAAAAAAAGGAACTGAAATACGGGCAGGATAAAATGCTTGGCGTCCGTCCACCGCAGGTGATAAGCGGGGTAGAGGCTGAGCTTGACATAGTAGAAAAGCAGCGTGGGAAAAGCCAGCGTATAGTAAAGCGGCAGAAACTTGATCCGGGGGAACTGCTCATAGACACCACTGAAATCCAGTATATTGTGCAGCAGGGTAAGGCCAAAAGTAATGAGCAACAACCCATAGAAAGCATTGGCTCTCCGGCTGCCGGAACGTTTGAGAAAAAAGAGGCCGCCGACAGACAGGCATTGCGCCACCACTGCCGCCAGCAAAAAGATCAACAGGTAAAAAAATATACTCCTGTCTCCGATGTCCAGAAAGTCCATCGTTGTGGTTTTGAATGAAACGGCATTCCCGGGGACAGATTAACGCCCTCCCACCGAATTGTCGAACGTCAGTTTAAGCTGGCCGCGCAGTTGCTTGATCTCCTCCAGCGACTCTTCCGGCCCGGTGACCGTAAGTACCAGGTATACATCGCCCTTTGATTGCATCAGGACAAACTGGTAGTAGGTTCCGGCCGAAAGCATGGCTGCAAACCCCCGATCCGTAAATTCCACCTCCTTTGTGTTGGCTTCTGCGCCGATGATGCCGGCAAAATCCTCCACGGTGAATTCAAAGATCTTCTCCGGCGTCCAGTCCATGACATTATAAGAACCGGAAACAGAAGCCTGTACGCCATCCGGCGCCAGCAGGACCACGCCGTCTCCATTAATGGGGCGATCCCCGGAAACTTCCAGCTCCGCCGGATAATGGACGCAAAAACCAAAGCGGTTATTGCAATAGGTTTTGGTTGCCTGAGCAGATATGGAGGAAACGGCTATCAGCAAAGTTGAGATCAGTGTCAGGATAGTTTTTTGCATGGTACACAGTTTTTCATAAATATAATGATAATTATCGTCACGCCATGATTCGGGCATATCTGAGCTATTGTATTATCTTTATTCGATGATCCTTAAATATAAAACACACAGAAAGAGCTCTTTGCTTGCCATGCTGACGGTATTTGCCCTTCCTCTTTTGGCTCAGGAACCGGATACCACCAGCATTGGATATAAAATTGGTTATCATATCGGGAGCTGGCTACCTTTCGGTATTATTGTACTGCTGGTGGCCCTGATCCTGCTCAGGACGAGCCGGCAAAGCCAGAACGAATAGCTAAATTGAACCATGAGTAAAGCAGACACATGGACGAACAGCATGCTGGATGCATGCCGGCGGCAGGGTGACCCGCTGGCGGATGAAGCTATGGCCCACATCATGGAAAAGCAAGGGAAGGAGGAAGCCTACCGGATCTTCGGCCTGCTGATCCGCAATTTAGAGATGCCGGTAGGGCAATTGCCCGCTGAGGTGCAACCCTTGCTCGAAACGACCCAGGCCATGCCTCCGGATATCAATCTGGAAACCATCGCCGAAGCGCACCGCTTCTTCCTGGACCACGGCGCCAAATGCCTCTTCCTGTTGTACTATAAATCGCTTCCCCTCCTCTACTGTATGCACAACGGGGCCCCGGTGCTTGTCCGGACCAGCCGCCTGACGAACGAGGACCGCTCCCTGCGCATCTTCGCCCGCCGCATTGCCGAAACCGGGCAGTTCCTCATCGATGTAATGACGCCGGGAGAACTGGCCCTGCGTGGGCGCGGCATTCAATCCATCCAGAAAGTACGGCTTATCCATGCCGCCATCCGGCATTTCCTGATTTCCGAAGGCTGGAACGAGGAAAAGCTGGGCCTGCCTATCAACCAGGAAGATATGGCCATGACCCTGATGACCTTCAGCGTGGCCGTACTCGAAGGGCTGGAACAGTTCGGCATCCACGAACCACAGCCCCTGCAGGAAGCTTACTTCCAAACCTGGAGAGCCATCGGCCACAACCTCGGCGTCGACGAAGCCCTTCTTCCCGACAATGCCGCCGAGGGGCGCATCCTGATCAACAAGATCCTGAACCGGCAGGCCGCCGCCTCGGAAGAGGGAAAGTTGCTCACCCGATCGCTGATCGATTTCGCCCAGGATGTGCTCCGCAGAGAAGAGCTGGCCCTGGCGCCGGAAACCATCATAAGGCACCTCATCGGCCCGAAGTATTCCGGAATTCTGGGCATTCAGCCACGCGGAGGCTGCCTGGCCGCCGCCCTGCCTCACGCCGTTCAGGCCCTCTTCTCCCTGGGCGAACGCCTGGAAGACAAGGTGGACGGCCCGCTTGACGAAGTACTCGGATTCCTGTCCAGACAAACCGTAAAGGCCATGGTGGGTTATTTCGACAACTACAAGGGCAGGAACTTCCAGGTGCCGCAGGCGATGCAGAAGGAGTGGTTAAAGGCTGCGGAGCCGTAAATGTCCGGAAAATCTGCTTCGAAAGGGAAACTCGGGAGAAATGCCCGGAGAGTGAATTGTTGGATCGTCAAATGGTTATATTGTTGCCGGGCAGCCCCCAATTGTATCGAAGGCTTTGCATCCATATATCTAACAATTTTAACCGGCTCAAAAAGACGGTATAACCATTTAACCATCCATGAACCAACTCCACCACATCCCCACCGCCGAGGACATCCACGGCACCCACGAAGCCATCCGCCCGATGATCCACCGCACGCCGGTGCTCACCTGCCGCAGCATCGACGAGATGGCAGGCGCCCGGCTGTTCTTCAAGTGCGAGAACTTCCAGAAGGTCGGCGCCTTTAAGATGCGGGGCGCCAGCAGCGCAGCATTACGCCTCACCGATAAGGAAAAAGAGCGCGGCCTGGCCACCCACTCTTCCGGCAACCACGCCCAGGCAGTCGCGCTCAGCGCCAAACTACTTGGCATTCCCGCCTACATCGTCATGCCCGACACCTCCCCCGCCATCAAAAAGGCCGCCACCGAGGGCTACGGGGCAGAGGTCATCCTCTGCGAAAACACCCTCGCCGCCCGGGAAAGCACCCTTGAGGAAGTGGTGGAGCGCACCGGCGCCACTTTCATCCATCCCTACAACGACTACAACGTCATCGCCGGGCAAGCCACCGCCGCCAAAGAGCTGATCGAGGATACCGGCAAGCTCGACTGCATTATCGCCCCCATCGGCGGAGGGGGGCTGATGAGCGGCACGGCACTCAGCACCCGCTATTTCTCCCCAGGCGCCCTGGCCTACGGCTCCGAACCCAAAGCCGTAGACGACGCTTACCGCTCCTTTAAAAGCGGAACCCTGCAGGTAAATACCACCATCGACACCATCGCCGACGGCCTGCGCACCAACCTGGGGGAAAAGACATTTGATATCATACAGCGCGAACTGGAAGACATCTTCACCGTCAGCGAGGAGGCCATCATCGCCGCCATGCGGCTGGTGTGGGAGCGCATGAAGATCGTCATCGAGCCGTCCTGCGCCGTGCCGCTGGCGGCCGTGCTGGCCAACCGGCCGGTTTTCGGGGGCAGGAAGGTAGGGGTGATACTGACGGGGGGGAATGTGGACCTGGGAAAGTTGCCGTTTTAGGGTATGCCGGGATCCGTGTGTTCGGAGATTCGTTTTCCGGGAATAGCCTTCAAGGCAGAACGATGGCAACATGGACTCTACTTTCTTCAGGCAGGGATCGGCAGGGAAGTGCTCACCGAGAAGTTTCTGGTCTATTGAATAACGATTCCTGATAGATTCGTGATAGTTTTGTGATAACAAAGCCCCCCACCTCCCTGTTAGGAATGGTAAAAGAGAAAAAATGAAAAAGATCATCCTATTGTTTGCCGTTGGCCTGTTCACCTGGAGCTGCGCCAATTCCCAGCAGGCGGACATCCCCGCCCGCGACAAGAACATCGACTACGCCAAAGGCGTATCCAGCATTTCCAAGGTAGAAAAGCAGTTGGACGACGGCCTGTCCCGCGCCATCTTTGCCGGCGGCTGCTTCTGGTGCGTGGAGGAAGTATTCGAGCGTGTCAGAGGCGTGGAAGAGGCCGTTTCGGGCTACGCCGCCCCTGAAGATGACCCCAAGCCCACCTATGAGCTGGTGTGCACCGGCACGACCAATTACGCCGAGGCCGTGGTAGTCTATTACGATTCCGAAAAGGTCAGCTTCGAAGAACTGCTCACCGCCTTCTTTTCCGGCCACGACCCCACCCAGCTCAACCGGCAGGGGCCGGACGTAGGGCCGCAGTACCGCTCCGCCGTTTTCTATCAGGACGAAGAAGAGAAAAAGCAGGCTCAGGCCTACATCGACAAGCTGAACGCCTCGGACAAATACAGCGGCCCTGTCGTCACTACCCTGGAACCGCTCGGCGTCTTCTACGTGGCCGAAGCCTACCACCAGGACTACTACCCGGATCACCTCAACGAACCCTACGTGGCCCGCGTTTCCAAGCCTAAAGTGGAAAAATTCACCAAGGCCCATCCGGAATTGGTGAAAAAGGCATACAAAGGTGACAAGTAGGCCCCAAAGCATCACGAGCAGTGAAACTGCCCGCAATGCAGCAACCTTTCCCAAAGGGCAAAGCCCTGCGGGTGGAGGTGCGGCGGATTCAGGAGATTGCTTCCTCCAGGACACCTGAATCCGCCGCACGTCCGCCCGCAAAACTAAAAAACGAAAGCCATGAGTGAATTCAAGCAAGTTGTCAACGAAGGCCTTAAAAAAGTAGGCAGTTGGACCAAACGTTTCTTTCTCATCTTGCTTCTGCTTGCCCTGGCCGGCGCCGGCGGATACATCTGGGTGTCCGGCTGGACCTACAGCGACGGCACCCGCGCCGGCAACCTGATCAAAGTCTCCGAAAAAGGAGTAGTGTTCAAAACCTACGAAGGGCAGCTCAACCTGGGCGGCTTCCAGCAGGACGTCGACGGGGTGACGGGCAACATCTGGAACTTCTCCGTGCCGAACAAAGAAGTCTATCAACAACTGCAAAACCTACAGGGCAAACAGGTAAAGCTCCATTACAAAGAGCGCTACAAGGCCATGCCCTGGCAGGGAGATACGGAGTACTTCGTGTATAAGGCGGAGCGGGTGGAGTGATGTGTGTAAAAGTGCTAATGTGTATAAGTGTATGCTGGTTGGAGGCCAGGTATTACTTGTCGTTGCCGTAATTGTGCTCCAAGTGGGAACCCTGGTTTTTTGGGTATTGAACGTTTCGTTTTCAATTTTCCAACGCGAACTTGCCACAGCTACCATTTCCTGTACATTATCCTGCCCTAGGGGCAAATCGGTGATCCAACTATTGTGGTAAGGTAAGGATTCTATGGAATCCCCATATTTAATTTTTTTCTAAAGCGAGAATCGCTGCTCCAATAACTACTCCACAACATGCGCCGCCCTCACTTGTTATCAATAAAATGAATTATATCAAACCAGCACCCAACCGTGTCAGCAACAGCAAAAGATCTCCATATAAGCACCCGGAAGGTAGAAATAGCCCGGATAGAGAACGGCCAGGCCCATGCCCGCGCCGACCTGCTTGCTCGTGAAGAACCTCTGGAAATAAAATTGGCCTATGGCCCCCGGAGCCAACGCCAAAACCGCAGCCTGGCCGTCACCATGCGTACGCCCGGCCAGGACGAAGAACTGGCCGCCGGCTTTCTCTTCACCGAAGGCATTATCGGCAAGGCCTCGGATATCCGGGAAATGCGCCATGTTGGCGAAGCCCTGGCCCCGGAAGCCCGGGAAAACATCCTGCTGGTGGAACTTGCTGAAGAACTGCCCGTCGATTTCGACAAGCTGAACCGTCATTTTTACACCTCCTCCAGTTGCGGGGTATGCGGCAAGGCGTCCATCGATATGGTGCGCTCCACCTCCTGCTATTTCCCCCGCCGTGCCTTCCCTGAGGTCTCGGTGGAAACGCTGCGGTCTTTACCGCACAAACTGGCTCAGGAGCAGGCCCTCTTCGAATGTACCGGCGGCATCCACGCAGCGGCGGCCTTCACACCTGAGGGTGAGCTGCTTCTGATGCGCGAGGATGTGGGCCGCCATAATGCCCTGGACAAGCTCATCGGCGCGGCTCTTCTGCAGGGGCAGATCCCCCTGCGCGAGCAGGCCATCCTGCTCAGCGGCCGGCTCAGCTTCGAACTGGTGCAGAAGTCGGTGATGGCCGGCGTGCCCATCCTGGCGGCCGTAGGGGCGCCCTCCAGCCTGGCGGTAGAGCTGGGCGAGGAATACGGAATGACTCTGGTGGGCTTTCTCCGCGGGCAGGCGTTCAATATTTACTGCGGGGAAGAAAGGGTGATACTGGCTTAAAACCGCTTCTGCCCCGAAAACTCCATAGCCTCTCCCTTACCAAATCCGTAGCTGAAACCAACAACCACAAACCGCCCGCGCAGCCCGTAATTGTAGAGGTAAAAATCCTGCTGGAAAGTTTCATTTTCAAAAATACGGGAGGCGAATACATCCCGGACGCTCAGGTTCACGATGGCCTTGCCCTTCAGCATTTTCTTGCGCAGGCCCAGGTCGGCGAAAAGGAAAGGAGACCGTTCTCCCTGCACGGTTTGTACGCCGGACTCGTAATTCCCCATTATCTCGAGGTCAATTTGCGCCGGCAGTTTGAACTTGGCCATCAGGCGGGAGGTCCATTGCCGGGCATTGAACCCGAAAATAACGCCCTCGAGAGTGCCTTCGCGATCGAACTGGTTGTAATTGAAGTCGGTACTGAACGAAAGCCACTTCTTCGGGCTGTACTTGGCGTTGAACTCAATGCCCGTCGTCCGGTTCGTCCCGATATTTACAGGCCGGGTAATACTAACATTGTCCTCAAAAAAGGCGATGCGTTCGATGACGTTGGTGGTGTAGCGGTAATATACCCCGAAGTTCATAGAGAGGTTGTCGAGGATGAAAATGCTCGTGGCCTCGTACGAGTCGGTGAATTCGGGCTGCAGGTTCGGGTTGCCGGCCCGGACGCTGAAGTTGTTCCGGAAGTTGAAGAATGGGTTCAGTTCCCACAGGCCCGGGCGGTAGATGCGTTTGGAGTAGCCGGCCTGCACGGACAACCGCTCGGTAATTTTATAAGAAGTGTGAAAAGTAGGGAACAGATTGGCAAAATTCTGCCCGCCTTCCTCATTGGTGGTGGCCAGCAGGATATCGAGATCGGTATCTTCGAGGCGCAGCCCCGCTTTGACGCCCCATTTTTCATCCTCGTAAGCGCCGGTGGCATACACGCCCAATACTTTCTGGTTGTACTCGAAAAGGTTGGTCAGGCCGGCGTTAGGCGTCCATTCGCCATCGATGAGGTCAGTGACGGCAAAATCGTTGCTCACATCCTGTATCACATACTGAGCTCCGGCCTCCAGGGTAACCTTCTCGGAGAAAGGCTTGGTATAATCGGCTTTGAAAGTATAACTGGCCTCCTTGAAATCGGTGCGCGTGCGCTGGTCATTTTGTTCAAAGCTTCCGAAAGTAGTGGTGTTGAAAAATTCGGAAGACTGGTCCTTGCCAAAAAAATTGCCCAGGGCGCTGAACAGGAAGGTATGTTCTTCATTGTCCGGGAACTCCTTTTTGTAGTTCAGCTCGTATTGCCATTTAGGGTTGGTGGCTTCGGTAACCTCCTCCCGCTCCCATTCCGCGACAACCGCGCCGGAGCCGTCGGTTTTGATAAAATCGAAGCCCGAGGGCTGATCTTCAACTTCGTAGGCGAAGTAACCGGAAAGGGTCAACACATTATACTCGTTGATGTGATAATCCGTTCCCAGAATGAGGTTGTAAAAAGCTTCATTGCGGTATTCTTTGCCATCGCTGCGGATCTCGATGCCGGTGGACAGGTCCCGGTTGATGGCCTCTTCCAGCCGGGGCAGCTCCCGGTACCCTGCGCCCAGCTGGCTGAACAGGTTGAATTTGTTGGCCCGCCGGTTCAGGCTGAGGCCGGCGCTGTGATTGTGCGGGGCGCCCGTATTGACCGTTACCGACCCGTTGAGGCCTTCCTTTTCTTCCTTTTTCAGTACGATATTGATGATGCCGGAGGTGCCGGCCGCCTCGTATTTTGCCGACGGGTTGGTAATGACTTCCACCTTTTCGATCATATCCGCCGTGATGGTGCCCAGGGCATTTCCGCCTTCACTGGCCAGCACCGAGGGTTTGCCGTTGATCAGGATCTGCACGCCGGCACTGCCCCGCAGGCTGATCTGCCCCTCGATATTGACACTGACGGAGGGCACGTTATTCAGCACTTCCAGCGCGCTGGCGCCGGTGCTGCTGAGGTCTTCCCCGACGTTGAAGACCCGCTTGTCCAGCTGAAATTGCGTTTGCGACCGTTCCCCCCGCACCACGACTTCTTCCAGGGTCTTGCTGTCTTCTGAAAGCACGATAACCCCGAGATCCACCCGCCCGCCGGCTAACCGGATATCTTCAATGATTTGAGAAACGAAGCCGATAAAGCTGACCTCCACATAAAGATCCTGCCCATCGGCTTTCACACGGAATGCTCCATCCAGATCAGTGGTGGTTCCGGCGATGGGTTCCCGCGTTTCACCATCCCTGATCATCACTGTAGCAAACTCGACAGGCTTCCGGGTTCGGCTTTCCAGGACCGTCCCTGTGATCTCGACGCCCCCATCCTGCGCAAGCAGCAGGTTTGTGAAACCCATAAAGCAGATACTCAACATTAAAAAAATACGCCTGGCTGCCATTATTTTTTCCATTTAGACAGAGAGTAGTTACCCGGGGCCGGGAATCCCTTTTCCAAAAGATCTTTTTGACGAATGGTTAAAAAAATTACAGCGGTATTGTTCTCCGGGAGAGCAGTTTTTTCATAACTATTTATATGGACACAAATACAGAAACACATGGAAATGCGCGGTGACGTGCTGGCTGACAGCAGTCACGCCAGGATAGAAATGCAGTGGAAATGCCCGTCACGCTTGGGTTCGGACTGCATTTTCCCATTTCTATGCATGTCCACGCATTTCAGTCCAGGCACTTAATGCTGTGTCAAATAAGTTTTGTAGCAGTAATTCGTGCGGCGATCATCCTGATCGCACGTATGTCTGCTCAAAGGTTTTTGCGCCTTACGGCGCGTTCGATCAGGATGATCGAACCACGAGCAACGCCTTCGATCATGTTGCGAAATTTATTTGACACACTACTTGTAAATCGGTCACTCTCCCACTTCCATGATCCGCTTCAGCCCCTCCTCATCCACCGTCAGCATGCCGTTCTTCACCAGCCTCGGCGTCAGCACCTTCCAGTTGGCGTCTTTCTGAAATATCTCTTCGAACATCGGCAAAGCAGCTTCCATCTCCCCGCTGTTAGCCAGGGCGATGGCGTGCCAGTACTTCATCTCCAGGTTGTCGGGAAACATGGCCTCGGCGGCCCCATATTCTTTTCTCGCTTTCTCCATATCGCCTTCCTCCACGGCCAGGTCGCCGCGGTTCATGTGCTCATAGGCGCGGTGGACTTTCAGGAGGCGGCGGAGTTCCTGGAGCGGGTTGGGGTGGTCGTCGACGCGCAGGTCGACGGGGCGGCCCTCCCAGGCCTTGTCGGTGCGCTCGCCGGAGACGACAATCAGGGCGGCCGACTGCTTGCCGCGGATGTCTCCGCCCTCGGCCTGAGCGGCTTCCAGGGCGAGCACCAGGCGCTCGGCCAGCGGCTGCCCTTTGGAGGCTTCGAACGCCCTGGCCATGGCGGGCCAGACGGTAGCCTTCTCCATCAGGTTGGCCTGTACGGCATAGCCGTCGCCTACGTAATGGCCGGCCGCTTCAATGCAGCGCTCGCCCGAAAAAGCGGCGGCTTCCCCTTCCGCATTGAGCATACCCACCTGCCGGTACATTTGCCCGGGGTCCTTTCCGGTGAGCATTTTGACCGCCTCTTCCGGGCTGAAACCCATGCCCATCAGCTGCAGGCCCTCGGGGCCGTAGGCGGGGTTGACAAAGGACTGCGTAGCTACGACGCCTATTCCCGGCTCTCCCCAGACGACAAGCGTACCGACGGAAAACCAATGGGACTGTACCGCGGCGCCCATCTCCCCCGTCTCCGGGTCAATAGCGACGATGGAATAGGTATGGGCCAGGGGCTCTTTGCCGTAGGGCTGCTGAGCATGAAGCAGGATTGGAAAGCTTAAAAGCATAACGGGAAAAAGCAGGTTTTTCATAGTTGGTGATTTTTTCAGCTGATAACGCTCAACCAGAAAATTTTTGATCTCTGATGTGTGATTTTTGATGTGTGATGTTCTACAATGAGCTGCCATCATGGTGCAACTCCCCTCTCGCAAGCCACACATCAAAAATCATACATCCCTCACCCTTCCGACAGCGTCGTCGAAATATCCGTCCGGCTGGCCTGAATGGCCGGCAAAATAGCCGCCAGGAAGCCGATAGCCAGAGCGCCCGCCAACAGATACAATTCTTCGATCAGAAATACCGCGCCGGAAAAAGTATAGCGGTACGATTCCTGCATCTGCCCGGCCAGGATCTCCATACCCGCATGGCTCAGGGCAATGCCCAGGACGTAGCCCAGCACGGCCAGCAGCAACCCCTCCAGGATGATCAGCACGAACAGGCGGGCCGGAGAAGCCCCCATCACCCGCATGAGGGCCAGCTCGTAGCGGCGGCCCTTGAGGGAATTGTAGAGCGAAATGAAAATGCTCAGGCCGGAGACCACCACGATGATGATGGCCAGCCAGCGCAGGGCCCGGGTCCCGACGCCCAGCAGAGCATACAGGCGGTTGATCTCAATGGCGGGCGTAGCGGCCTGCATGTCCGTATTTTCATTGATGCCCCGTTGCATATTGAGTGCCTGATAATTGCGGCCCTTGAATTTAATCAGAATGGAGGTAATGTCTTTATCGGGATAGGCCAGCAACGGCTTGTCGGAAGAATAAGCGTGCTCGTGGGCGTGCTCTTCCCCGGTGGCCGGCGCCTCCTCCTCGTGTTCATGCTCTTCGCCCTCTTCATGCTGGTGTTCGGCCTCATCGGCCTCCCCGGCGGTTTCCGCTTCTTCCGCCCCGTGCTCATGCACCGCCCAGACGCTCTGGGTATTGGTGAGGATCAGCTGGTCGATCACCGAGCCGGTGGGTTGCAGGATGCCCACCACTTCGAATGCGCCGGCATCATCGTGCACCAGGTCCTCATCCTGGACGAATCCATGGGAGCTGTGGAAGGAATCGCCTACTTTCAGGCCCAGCCCTTCCGCCACGCCGGCGCCGATGGTGGTTTCCATGGTTTCTTTCCAAACCCGGCCCTCTCCTGCCTGGGCCTCGTACAGCCCCAGTATGTCCGGCGTAGTGCCGACGATGCGGTAGCCCTTATGGCTGTCGCCCAAAGAGAGGGGCACCGCCGTTTGGATGAGCGGATGGTTGGGCCGCAGGAAGGGGGTGGCTTCCCTGATGGAAATGTTGCCGGTGGGCGCGTCGATGTGGTACATGCTGCTGAGGATGAGCTGCAGGGGGCTGCCCTTGGCGCCCACCACCAGGTCGATGCCCGCCAGGTTCTTCTCGAACTTGTCCTGCAACTGCTGGTTCAGCAGGAACAGCAGGGAGATCAGCCCCACGCCCAGCGCGAAGAGCACGAGGCTCAGCAGCATGGACAGGGGTTTGTTGATGAGGTTTTTCCAGCTCAGGTTCAGTAGGTTCATCTAGGATAGTTCGATCTGATTTGAAAATTTCTCCTTCAGCCGCCCATCGTGGGTGACCACCAGCAGGGTAGCGCCCACGGCGCTGGCCTGTTCCTCCAGCAGTTGAGCCACCTTATCGCAGTTGGCGTCATCGAGGGCGGAGGTCGGCTCATCGGCCAGGATGATGGCCGGGCGGTTGACGATGGCGCGGGCGATGGAGGCGCGCTGCTGTTCGCCTACGCTGAGGTTATCGGGTTTCGAATACAGCTTATGGCCCAGGCCGAGGCGCTCCAGAAGCTCGTCAATGCGCTCGCGGCCGGGGCGCAGGCCCGCCAGCTGCTGCGCCAGGATCAGGTTTTCCTCCACCGTAAGCGCCCGCACAAAGTGGGCCGTCTGGAAGATGATGCCGATCTTCTGCCCCCGGAAACGGTCGGTGGCCGAGGGAGACAATTTGTTCAGCTCCGTACCGGCAACTTTTACCGTCCCCTTCTGAGGGGAAAGCAGGCCGCCCAGCAGGTGCAGCAGGGTGGTCTTGCCGCTGCCCGACTGCCCCAGCAGCAGCCAGTGCTCCCCCTCCCGGCAGCGGATGTCCGGAAAGGTGAGCGTCGCCTTCTTGTCGTAGGAATATTCCAGGTTCTGTGTTTCTAACATGCTGCAAATATAGCATTTATTAGTCTTGACAAGTTTGTCTGATGATCGCTCCCGGAAAAACTTGTCAAGCCTGCCAACGGAGAACCCTCACCGGCGCTTCCGGGAAAAAAAGTAGAACAATGCCGTCGGGATGCTGAAGAACAGGGCGGCCAGCGTCCACAGCAATTTTCCGGGGATGCTCCTTTGGCGGTCTTCGTACCAGACCTGGTAGAACACCCAGAAAAAAGACAGGAGGCTAAGGAGGACGAGGAATTTCATAAAGTTTGGTTATAGCGATAAAGGTAAGGCCCTGAAAGTAAACATAAACCTTCCCGGCTGCTTTTCATCAAAAACAAACCACTAACTATCAACCCGCTGTTATGTTATTCCCAAGATTCACCAGTATACTTTCGGCTCTTGCCTTGTTTTCCGTTTCCCTCTCTGCCCAGGAGTTCCTCTTCGAGCGCAGCGATTACCTGGAGTGGTACCTGCCCACCTCCGACAGCATCAACCTGTACGTGGAGGAGTACGGCCAGGGAGACACCTTCTTCGTACTGCACGGCGGCTGGGGAGCCGAACACTCCTACTTGCAATATCCCCTCGCCGAACACAAAGAAGATCACCACTTCGTCTTTTACGACCAGCGCGGCTCCCTGCGCTCTCCCTGTCCCGACAGCCTGGTTTCCATCGACAAACACGTCGAAGACCTGGAGCTCCTGCGCGCCACCCTCGGGCTGGATAAACTGAAACTCCTCGGCCACTCTATGGGCAGCTGGCTGGCCAGCGCCTACCTGCATCGCTACCCGGAAAGGGTGGAAAAAATGGCGCTCCTGGCCCTGCCCTACCCCAAATCGTCCTACACACCGGGAGAAGAAGAAGTGAAAGGGCAGCAGAACGCCGCCGTCAAGCAGTTCTTCGAACGAGAGGCCATTCAGCAGGTGCAGAAAGAGCTCGGCCTGGCCAGCGGCCCGCTCACCCCTCAGCAAAGTACCATTCGCTGGCGCGTAAATTTTGCCGCCACCAACATCTATCATATCGAACGCTGGAAGCAAATGCGGGGCGGCATGGTGTTCTACAGCCAGGCCGCCGGCAGTGCTGCCGGGCGCACCTTCCCGAAGTCCTGGAACTTCCTGGATATGTACCGGAAGGTGGATGTGCCCATTACCGTCATTGTGGGCAGCCATGATTTTGTGGATTTCGAAGGGCAGTTGTACCCCGGCTGGTTCGAACCAATAGAGAACGTGCGCTACCATTTGATTGATAAAGCCGGGCACAATGCGTGGATCGATGCGCCGGAGGAGTTCGGGCGGTTGCTGGAGGAAAGCCTGTAGGCGGTTATCCTTTATTCAGGTGGCGAATGTCGTCGAAATCTTTAGCGCGGCCGGAGGCCCGCTTGGCCTTCAGCAGGTCTTCCAGGGCAATAAGCCGGACAAAGAGGCCTTCGTCCAATTCGACAAGTTCGGCTTTTGGAAATACTTCTTCAAAGGAAAGGCCTTTTACCCTGGTCATAATATAGCCCAGCTGATCATCCGCCTCCTCAGCGGTTTGCCGTTTGAATGCCGTCCTGTCCAGTTTGTAATCCTTTGGCATAATGAACTTAAGCGAATGTACAAATGTAAGTTATTGAAAACTTCGTTTTGGAACGAATACGGATTAACAACGTATAAAAAGCTTGATATTCACCCATATATGTTCTATTTTTGTAAAACCAGTTAAGAAACACATGCATCAAGCATACCAACATATAATTATCAGCATTATCATTCCCAACAGCGGTCTGCTGGGCTGATGTGCCGATAGTTGTACGTACCGAAAAAGCTCTGGCAGACTAAGTTTGCCAGAGCTTTTTTGTTTGTATCTTTGCACCCTTAAAATTAAAGACCGAGCGATGTATAAAGAATATAAGAGCCTCAACCTCCCGCAGATCGACAAGGAAGTCCTCGAATTCTGGGAAGCCAACCGGATCTTCGAAAAAAGCGTGGATCAACGCCCCGAAGACAACCGTTACGTTTTCTACGAAGGGCCGCCCTCGGCCAACGGCAAGCCGGGCATCCACCACGTTATGGCGCGGACGGTAAAGGACCTCTTCTGCCGCTACCACAGCATGAAAGGAAAGCGCGTGGAGCGCAAAGGCGGATGGGATACCCACGGCCTGCCCATAGAACTCAACGTGGAAAAAGAACTGGGCATCACCAAGGAAGACATCGGCAAGACGATCTCGGTCGACGAATACAACCGGCGCTGCCGCGAAACGGTCATGCGCTACAAAGACATGTGGGACGACATCACCCGCAAGATGGGCTACTGGGTCGACCTGCATGACCCCTACATCACCTTCGAGAACGACTACATCGAGTCGGTATGGTGGCTGCTGAAGCAACTGTACAACAAGGGGCTCATGTACAAGGGTTACACCATACAGCCCTACTCTCCCGCCGCCGGCACCGGCCTGAGCAGCCACGAGCTGAACCTTCCCGGCGCCTACCGGGATATAACGGATACATCGGCGGTGGCCCAGTTCAAGGTAAAAGGAAAAGAGCACGAATATTTCCTGGCCTGGACGACCACGCCCTGGACGCTGCCTTCGAACACCGCCCTGGCGGTAGGCAAGAACATCACCTACGTCAAGGTGCGCTGCTACAACCGCTACACTGATACCCTCACCGATGTTATCCTCGCCAAGGACCGCATGGGCGCCTATTTTACCGAACCCAATCCCGATCTGAAGCCCGAGGAAGTCAAGGCCGGCAACCAGCCCATCCCCTACCTGGAAGTGGTAGAAGAAATGAAAGGCGCGGAACTGGAAGGTATGGAGTACGAGCAGCTGATGCCCTATGTGCAGCCAGACAAGCCCGCCTTCCGCGTGCTGCTGGGCGACTTCGTCAGCACCGAAGACGGTACGGGCATCGTGCACATCGCTCCGACCTTCGGCGCCGACGACTTCAAGATCGCCCGCGAGAACGACATCCCGCCGCTGACCGTGGAGGACGAGCTGGGCAACCCCATGCCGCTGGTCGACAGGCAGGGCCGCTTCGTTGAGGAGGTAACCGACTTTGCCGGGCGCTACGTCAAAGATTACGGGCAGGAAGAAGAACGGCCCGTCGACGTCGACATCGTCATCAAGCTGAAAGAAGAGGACAAGCTCTTCCTCTCCGAAAAATACGTCCACTCCTATCCGCACTGCTGGCGAACCGACAAGCCGGTGCTGTACTATCCGCTGGACAGCTGGTTCATCAAGGCCACCGCCGTCAAGGAGCGCATGTTCGAGCTGAACCAAACCATCAACTGGAAACCGAAATCCACCGGTGAAGGGCGCTTCGGCAAGTGGCTGGAGAACCTGCAGGACTGGAACCTCTCCCGCTCCCGCTACTGGGGCACGCCCCTGCCCATCTGGCGCAGCGAGGACCTGAAGGAGGAACTTTGCATCGGCTCGGTGGAGGAGCTGCGCCTCGAGATCGAAAAGGCCAACAAGGCCCTGGGGCTGAACCAGGAAGTGCCGGCTGACCTGCACCGCCCCTACATCGACGAGATCGTGCTCGTCTCCGATAGCGGCATGCCTATGAAGCGCGAGCTGGACCTGATCGACGTATGGTTCGACTCCGGCGCCATGCCGTCGGCCCAGTGGCACTATCCGTTTGAGAACAAGGAGGTGTTCGAGAAAAATTTCCCGGCCGACTTCATCGCCGAGGGCGTCGACCAGACGCGGGGGTGGTTCTATACCCTGCACGCCATCGCCGTTATGGTGTTTGACAGCGTGTCTTACAAGAATGTCGTTTCCAACGGGCTGGTGCTGGACGCCGAAGGCAACAAGATGTCCAAGAGCAAGGGTAATGTTCTCGACCCATTTGAGGTGATCGAAAAGCACAGCGCCGACGTCACCCGCTGGTACATGATGAGCAACGCCAACCCCTGGGACAACCTCAAGTTCGACCTGAAGGGACTGGAAGAGGTGCAGCGCAAGTTTTTCGGTACGCTCTACAATACCTACTCTTTCTTCGCGCTGTACGCCAACATCGACAAATTTTACAATAAGGAAAAGCAGGCGCCCCTGGCCGAGCGCCCCGAGATCGACCGCTGGATCATCTCCCTGCTCAACAGCCTGGTAAAGGAAGTGGATAAGGACTACGCCGACTACGAGCCCACCCAGGCTGCCCGCAAGGTGCACAACTTCGTGAACGACAACCTGTCCAACTGGTACGTCCGCCTCTGCCGCCGCCGTTTCTGGAAGCCCGCCGAGCAGCAGAACGGCAGGAGCGCCGCCATGGACGCCGACAAGCTGGCCGCCTATCAGACCCTCTACGAATGCCTCCTGACGGTGTCTAAATTAATAGCGCCTGTGGCGCCCTTCTTCGCCGACTGGCTGTACCGCAACCTCAACGGGGCCACCGGCCTGGAAGATCACGAATCGGTACATCTGGCCGACTTCCCGTCCGCCGATGAAACCGTCATCGACAAGGATCTGGAGCAGCGTATGGACTACGCCCAGCGCATCTCCTCCCTGGCCCTTTCCCTGCGCAAGAAGGAGAAGATCCGCGTGCGCCAGCCCCTGCACAAGATCCTGCTGCCCATCCTCGACAGCCACTTTCGGGAGCAGGTAGAAGGCGTCAAGGGCCTCATCGTCTCCGAGATCAACGTGAAGGATATAGAGTATGTGGACGACACTTCCGGCATCCTCAAGAAGAAGGCCAAGCCCAACTTCAAAACCCTGGGCCGCCGCCTGGGCAAGGACATGAAGGTAGCCGCCCAGGCCATCGCCGGCCTGAGCCAGGAAGACATCGCCCGCATCGAAAAGACAGGGCAGTATACCCTGGAGGCCAACGGCAACACCTACGAGCTGACGCTGGAAGACTTCGAGATCACCGCCGAAGACATCCCCGGGTGGCAGGTCGCCAGCGACGACGACATCACCGTCGCTCTCGACATCACCCTCGACGAAGAGCTGGAGGCCGAGGGTATGGCCCGCGACATCGTCAACCGCATCCAGAACATCCGAAAGGATAAGGATTTTGAGGTGACGGACAAGATCCGCGTGGCCCTCCAGAAACACGACGCCCTGGTTCCCGCCGTGGAGAAGTACGGGGATTACATCAAGGCGGAAACGCTGGCTACCGGCCTGCAGCTGGTAGATGATGTGGCCGATGGAGAGGAGATCGAACTGCCGGGGGAGGTTAAGGTCAGCATTAGCGTGAATAAGCAATAGATTTGCCGGGTGGGCAGGAGGCCGGAGTGCTCCTGCTCACTTCATCAACTATGCCGAAAAGGCTTTTCCCCCATCTGCTTTGGCCCATCCGGAGAACTGCCCCCACCACCTGTTCCCGCTACATGGGTATATTTTCACTACTTTTCATAGATGCACTGCCCTGAACGAAGGTGCGAATCACGAATCTCGGATCACGAACCCCTCCTGCATTTGCGATCATTTTAGTATTTTCCCCTGTTTCTCTATTAGAGTTGATGCGACGGAGGTTAATAGTGGGAAAATTGATGCATTTTCGACCACGCGAAGGCCTTTTGAGGGAGCATACCCTTAGGTACGCGACCGAAAAAGGGCATAGCGTGGGAAGAAAAGGCGCGATTTACGCAATGTTGACTCCCGTCGCATCAACTCTATTAAAAGCCCCATCCTATTATGCCCGCAGATGGCCTGTTCCTTACCTTGTCCCTTATCGTCCTGCTGCTCCTGGCAGCGCTCCTGAGCCTGTTCCTTTTTTTCGGCCCCGGGAAAGAGCGCCTGGCCAACCGCCTGCTCGGACTGCTGATCGCCCTCATCGGGCTGGAGTACATCAACCTGCTGATCAATGGCCTGCTGCTGGGCAACCGGTTTTACGCCTACAATTCCGCTCTTGAATTTTTGGAAGCGCCGCTTTTATTATTGTATGCACGCACACTCCTGGGCGTCCCGTTCAAACCGGAACGAGACTGGTTCCACCTTATCCCCTTTGCCATTGTCGGGCTGATCGGATTGGTCCCCGGGCAGATGGCTGCCCTGGAGCTTTCCTTCTGGGGCCTGGCGCCTTTGCTTTACCTCGCTATTTATGTCGGTGCGGCATTGGCCTTTTCGAGGGCGCGTATCCCGCTGCTCAAAGAGATCAGGAGCAATATCCCGGCCGGGCAGGCAAGGGCGCTGTTTTTTGTACTGATCGCCTGGGGGGGGCAGGCGGTTCTGGGGGCCTCCAGCGTGCTGCTGGTTTTTGGCGGGATGGCCGAGAAGTACTACCGGTTCCAGGCGGGTTATATCCTCCTCGACGTATTGCTGTTGCTTGGGTTTACATTGCTGATCTACCGGAGAGAAGAGCCCGTAGCGCCGGTGAGCATGGAAGAGGAAGCCCTGGCGGCTGTGATCGCACAAAGGGGCCCTGCCGATGCCGCCACCATCAAAAAGAACGCCGCCTTGTTCAAAAAACTGGATGTCATCCTACAGCAGGACAAACTCTACCTCGACCCGGGGCTCACCCTGCCTCAGTTCTCCCGGCTGGCGGGCAATACGCCACAGGAGGTCTCATTGGCTATAAACAGCGTCGGCGGGCAAAGCTTCTTCGATTACATCAACGGCTACCGGGTATTCACGGCCCAGGAACTGCTGGCGGATAAAGACAAAGTCCTCAGCCTGCGGGAGGTAATGTACGCGGCGGGATTCCACTCTAAACACACTTTCGAGACGGCATTCCGCAAGGTGGCCGGCATGACGCCGGATCAGTTTACGAAGAAGAACAGGTAAGGCACGGAGAGTGTACGATTAACAATTTTCGTTATCATAACGCTCATCTATTTTATCAGCGATGGCAGCTGCATCGCCAGCTCCATATCCCCTCTGATTTTCACCTTGCCGCTCATCACGGCCATCATGGCGTTCATCTCGCCCCTGCGGATGGCGTCAAGCGTCTCTATTTTTGTGGTGATAACGCAGTTGGCTTCTTTATCTTCATTGGTGACCACCGCCTGCTCATTGGTGAGGTCAATGTGTACGGGCCCCTGTTCGAAGACAAACTTGACGGACTTGCCCAGGGCCGGCGCACGGGCGGCGGTCCTGGTAAATTGCTCGGTTATGGCTTCCAGTGTCATATTATCGATTTTAGGGGGGTAAAGATAGAGATATATAGGAAAACATGATGTTGGCAGAGAAGGCCGGTATATATTTTTTCATTAAATTGTGAAGATTATCCACTAACGGCCAGGCCGGAAGGCCATCACAGACTATGAAAATGATTTCCAGGCGCTTTTTTACACAAAGCTTGCAACAATTCGGTAAATCCTCCGTAAAATTGCACATAATTAATAAGGGGAATCCTATCAACCTGAACCGGTTGGTAGAAAATCGCTGAGCCGGCAAGCAAGGAATTGTTTGCCGGCTCGTTTTTTCGGACGGGCTACCTTCAGGTGGCCCGTTAAAAAAGTGGAAATGAATACTCGCCTGCCCCCTCTCATTTCCTACCTCCCCTCATCTCCCAGCACCCTGCTCACCACCTCTTCCCAGAAATCCGCCAGCGGCCGCTTCGGCTGCCTGCAGATATAGACGGTAGTTCCTCTCTCCCGTGCGTGAGGGTTAGTAATGGCGCCAACAACCCGGATATCCCGGAACAATTCCGCCACATCTTCGCCCATTTCATCATTGATATAGACCAGCGTATTGGCTGATATTTCGCGGGGCAGCCACAGGCGATAGGAATCGCTGAAGCTGACGGCGGGGGGTATTCCTTTTCCCTGGCCGTAGTAGTCGACGGCGCCGGCCTGTCCATAATTTTCACAGTAAAGCAGGATGTCCTCCCCTTCCGCCTCACGGCAGGCCCCGATGGCCAGTTGGCCGAGTTCTTCCCAGCCCATCATGTCGGCATAATCCTGCGGCAAGGGGTGGATCCGGCCGTCCTCCCAGCGCATGGGGCCTTCGAAGCCCACCTCTTCGATCAGGTAATCGCAATAAGACAACATCTTCGGCAGCGGCAGTACCGGCAGGCCCAGCGGCAGAGCGGGCAGGAGGATCAGCGCCATAAGGACGGGAAGGGCCACCTGCTGCCAACCTCTATGCAGAACCTTTTCCCACCATACTCCGCCGGCGGCGATGAGGGGCGGGTACAGGCCCAGGGTATAATAGGGCTTGCCCCGCAGTACGAGCAGCAGCAGAAAAACCAGGACGAAGTACCACCCCAACAGCCGGAAGCGGCGGTTCCGCGGCAGGAAGAACCAGGCCAGTCCCGCCACCCATACCGGGATCACCGAGAGGTTCATAAACAGCTGGGAAGTAAGAAAGTCAGCCACCCGCACGTTGACCAACTGATATTCCGACAGCTCCCGCATATGCGTCACCACCGGAAAGCCGTACCGGTACTGCCAGATGAGGTTGGGCAGGATCACCAGCAGAGCGATAAGAGCAGCCCCCCCTGCCGCCCGGCTCCAAAGGGCCCGGCGGTAAGGGCTGAGCATCAGGGCGGCGGCAATGCCGATCAGCGCAAACACCGTAGAATATTTATTGAGAAAGCTGAGCCCGAACACCAGCCCGAAATACAGGATATGGAGCCTGTTCTCCGAATTAATGTACAGCACCACCAGATAGGCCAGCAGGGCCCAGAAGAAAATATCCGGCATGACGGGCTGAAAGAGCATGCCCGGCCTGAGGTTGGCCGGCGTCAGCAGCATGGCCGCCCCGGCGAGGAACTGCCCGTAGCGCCCGGCGCCCAGCTCGCGGGCCATAAATACCACCAGAACGATCAGCCCACTGCTCACCAGCATGGGGAACAGCCGGATGGCAAAAAGGCTGTCGCCCACCGTGGCCTGCAAAAAAGCGCTCACCCAGCCGATGAGCGGGGGGGTTGACCAGTAGCCCCAGTCCAGGTGGCGCCCCAGGGACAAATAGAGGAATTCATCGCGATGGAAGCCCCAGAGGGTATTGGTGTATATATGCAAAACTAACTTGGCCAGAACAAGGGCCACAACGGTAGGGAAATATACGGGGACCAGGGGCTTTTTCATGTTTTTCTCTTCAAGAAAAGGAAATAACCCGCCATTGTCAATAAATTTTCGACATCCCGGGCAACAGGAGGAAAAGACGATACACCGGCAGGCAGAACAACAAACTTTACCCTGAGCTTGCCGAAGGGCAACAAAAAACCATCGACTCCCCCAGCCTACTTCATATGCCGCTCCAGGAACCCCAGCATCGCCTTGTAAAACTCAAAGCGGTTCTCCTCATTGGAAAAGCCGTGCCCTTCATTGTATTTGACCATATAGGGCACGTCTATCCCCCGGCTGCGCAGCGAGCGGACGATCTGGTCGGACTCGTCGATGTTGACCCTCGGGTCGTTGGCGCCCTGAACGACGAAGAGGGGCGCCTGTATCCTGTCGATGTGAAAAACGGGAGAGCCCGCTTCCAGCAGTTCCTTATCTTTTTCCGGATGGCCCACCATCTCATAGAGCATCTCCAGGTAAGGCTTCCAGTAAGGGGGTATGGTGTTCATAAAGGTGAACAGGTTGGAGACGCCCACATAATCTACCCCGCAGGCATAGAGTTCCGGAGTAAAGGTAATGCCCGCCAGCGTAGCGTATCCTCCGTAACTGGCGCCGTAAATGGCGACCCGCTTCGGGTCGGCAATGCCTTCATCGACCAGCCACTTCACCCCGTCGGAAATATCATCCTGCATAGTGTGGCCCCACTGCCTGAACCCCTTCTGCCAGAACTCCCGTCCGTAACCGGTGCTGCCCCGGTAGTTGACCTGCAGCACGGCATAGCCGTGGCTGGCCAGCAGCTGCACTTCGGGGTTGTAACCCCAGCTGTCGCGCACCCAGGGGCCGCCGTGGGGGTTGACGACAACGGGAAGCCCCTCAGGGGCCTTACCGTCGGGCAGCGTCAGATAGCCGTGGATCGTCAGGCCGTCGCGGGAGGTGTATTGCACCGGTTTCATGGGCGACATATCCTCCTCGTTCAGCCAGGGGCTAACTTCAACGACTTTCTCCAGCCGCCCTTCCGTCTGGTCGAAGTAATAATAGGCGCCCAGCGACCGGTCGCTGTAGGTGCGCACCATAAACTTGTCTTCATTCTTATTGGAACTGGTGACCACCACCTCGTATCCCGGCAGTTGGCTTTCCAGATACTCCTGCAGCTTCTTTCGCTCTTCATCAAAAAATTTGATCTCCCGTTTCCAGGTGGTGTACACCGCGCCGGTAACCACTTTGCGTTTGCGGGAATAGATCAGGCTTCCCGCATCCACCTCCGGGTGAGAAAAAATGGCCTCACCGGTTTCCTTGCCGGTGGCCATGTCGAATTTCACGATCTCTCCCCGGTCTCTGCCGATATTGGAAACGGCATAGACTATGCTGCCGTTATCGAAATCAAAGAAGAGGGGTTCCAGGCTCTCCTTAAAGTTGGTAGTGATCACGGATTGAAAAGCTTCTGCCTCACTGGCGCGGTAAAGGAGGCTGTGATTCACTCCGGCTATGGTCTTTATGGCGATGCGCAGGTTGCCGTCGTGGTCGGTCATCCAGGCGGTAATGGGCTCCTGGGGATTGTTGTTTTCGGCGAGCTTGGTGTATTCTCCGGTGTGGATGTTGATCCGGTATGGTTCGAAGAGCATGGGGTTATTCTTGTTCATCCCGATGATCAGCTCATCTTCATTGTCTTCCAGGTCGTCGATAAGCTGGATCTTCACCCCTTCAAAAGGCGTAAGGTCTTTCGGGCCGGAACCGTCGCGGTCAACCGCGAACAACTGGAAGTTTTCATCTCCTCCGCTGTCCTTGACGTAAACCAGGCGTTTATCACTGGCCCAGAAATAGCCGCCGATATCGCGTTCAGTTTCATGCGTTAGGCGTACAGCTTCGTCCTCGCCCATCTTCTGTACGAAAATGTTCTGCCTCCTCTCATACGGCCCCATATAAGCCAGGTATTCTCCATTAGGGGAAAGCTGAAAGGCCACCTTATCGGGGTTGCGAAAAAAATCTTCTACGGTATACCTGGAAGTGCCTCTTCCCAGTTCCATAAGGCGGTGAAGGACCTCTTCTGAGCTTGGAAGAGCAGGGTCGCCGGGTAGGGTTTGCTTTTCGTCTTTTTGCATTTGCCGGGTCAGTTTAATACGTAGATATTGATAAGTGCCGTATTTCGGCCGATTCTCGCCATACTGTAAATATACCTATTCTGAACAATATCCATAGCTGCCAGATGGGGATTACCCGCCGGGTTATTTCTCTGATCTACGAAGCCCAGCGCGTGATCAGGCATCTTTTCAGTCTCCCAGATATTCCTCCACATAGTACATATTGATATCCTCGCCGTCGGTTTCGGTATATTGCCCGTGATAGCTGCACCGGAAGAGGCCTTTGATGAGATTGTAGGTTGCCTCGGAGATATTGACCTTCCCGGCCTCGCCGCTGGTCTCCATGCGGGCGGCGAGGTTGACGGTATCTCCCCAGATATCGTAGGCAAATTTTTTGATGCCCACGATCCCTGCCACCACGGCGCCGGTGTGGATGCCGATGCGAGCTTCGAAGAACGGCTTTTCCTCCGCCTGCCGTTGGATCTTAAGGCCAGACATGAACTTCTGTATCTCCATGGCGGCGAGGGTGACACGGGTGGCCTCGTCCCCATCTTCGTCCCGGATGCCGCCAACGCAGAGGTAGGCGTCGCCCACGGTCTTGATCTTTTCCAGCCCGTATTTCTCCATGATCTCATCGAAGGCCCGGAAGCAGTAGTCGATCTCGGCAACGAGGTCTTCGGGGTCCATCTGCTCGGAGATACGGGAAAACCCTTTGAAATCCGAGAACATGACCGTGACCAGTTCGTGGCGTTTGGCTTTGGCAGCGCCGAATTTCTTGAGTTCTTCGGCAGTTTCCGCCGGCAGGATATTGAGCAGCAGTTCTTCTGATTTATGCTTTTCCAGCTCCAACTCCCGGGTGCGTTCCCGGACCAGTTGTTCCAGAGCTTTTTCGCGCTCACGGGCAAGATAAATGCGGTAGCGCATAATGGCAAAGACCACGCCGGTAAGCAGAATGCCGCAGAGCATCCAGAACCACCAGGTGTTGTAAAAAGCTTCCTTCACCACCACCCTTATGGCCAGTTCCTGGCTGTTCCATTCCGGGTTGTTGATGCCCGCCCTGGCGCGAACCCGGAAGGTATACGGCCCTGCCGGGATGTTGGTGTACCGGACGCGGCGGTTCTCGGTGGGTGGCGACCATTCACTTTCGTACCCTTCCATCCAGTAACTGAAGACATTATCCATGGGCTGGCGATAGTCCGCCAGGGAATACTCGAAAGCAAAGGTGCGGTCCCATGGAGAGATGGTGACCACCTTTTCGGAAGACAACCCGGAGATGCGGTTGATGAGGTCGCCGCTGTTGCCGTCAAATTTCGTGAACCGGGTAAAAAGGATAGGCGCCTCCTGTCCTTCTTCCTTCTTTTCCAAAAGATGCGGGCCAGGCGTGAAAGCATTGACTCCGTTCAGCCCTCCGAAGTACATCCTGCCTGCTTTTGAGCGGTAAAAGGATATCCGGTTGAACTCATTGGCCGAAATGCCGTCCTCGACGAAAAAATTGGTGAACTTTCCCGTTTGAAGGCTCAGGCGGCACAGGCCGTTATCAGTGCTTACCCATATGCAGGAATCGCCTTCCGGCAAAATACCGTTGATGAAATTGTTGGACAGGCCGTCCTCCATTGTATATACTTTCAGCTGGCCTGTGTTCAGGTTCAGGCAGTGCAGCCCTTTGGCATTGGCGATCCAGAGCCGGCCCTTTTCGTCCTCGTACAAGGCGTTCACCTGGTTGTCACGCAGGACAACCGGGCTGTCCTTGCCGGCATGAAAATGCTGCAGGCGCCCTTTCTTTTTATCTACTTTGTAAATGCCGTTTCCCAGTGTGGCGATCCATATCCATCCACCGGTTTTCCCCTGATACAGGTAGCTGATGTTGCCGTCCAGGCTATCCCATTTGCCTTTGCTGTCCTGATATTCCTGCAGGATATTACGTTCCGGGTCGAATTGGTACAGCCAGTTCAAATATCCGATCCACAGGAGGCTGTCCTTGTCGACAAGAACGTGGCCCAGGTCCTTCAGCGGATGGGACAGCAGCGTATCCACCCGAAGGGTGCTGAGGACGATCCGCTTTCCGTTGCCGGTATACAGGGCGCCCTTGTGATGGGTGAGCCCGAATGGGTAGTTAAAAAAATCATTGGAGGGGAAAAGCGGCCGCAGGTTATCGCTCTCCGGTTCCAGTACGTGGATGGAATTGTAGTAGGAAATGTAGATGTTCCCTTTATCGTCTTCGGTAATGCCCCGGGTGCTGCAGTACACGCTGCTGCAGTATTCATTTCTTCCGCTGAGATACTGGGTAAAGACGGGCTCGGCCTGCAGTATTCTGATCGCGCCATAATCTGAGGCTACCCATATCACTCCCGAGCGGTCCTGGAAAATGTGGCGGTAGGTACAGGCCGCACGGGTGATCTCGAGGATGTCGGGGTCATAATCTTTGGCCTGTCCGCGCTTGTGGTCATAGTAAAGCAGCGTACCCCGGCCGCCGAGCCAGATATCGCCATCGGGCTCGACGAGCAGGGCGCTGGCCATTTCCGTTTCAATGCTCATAGGGTGCCGGTGAAGGCGGCCCGACTTCGGATGGTAGGTAAATAACGTGCCGTCGATACAAAGGAGGTACAGGCTGTCTCCAACCACCTGCATCTGGGATATTCTGCGGTTGGGGCCGGCCGGCAACTCCAGGGCCTCTGCTATGTCCCCATTTGGATTGAGCTTCCACGCTACCCGGCCATAAGCTCCGACGTACAGCGTGTCGCCGATCTGCTCGGTAGGATGCTTGGGGTAGCTGCCCTCCAGGCGGGTTGCCTGGCGGATGCGGTTCCTTCCGTCCAGGACGCAGAGGTTGTTCTCTGCCGAATTCTCATCGTAGGCGGCCATCCACAACCTGTCCCGGCCATCGAGGAACAGGCTGTGCGGGACAATGGACTGGCGCTCGACGATCGCCCCCTGCTTTACCTTTATTTCCCGGTACCTGTCGTTTTCCGGTTGGTAAACAGTGATGAAATCCGGGCTGGACAGCCAGATATGGCCTTTCTTATCGATGAGCATATCGGTGAAAGCGTCGTGGGGCAGGTACTGCTCTTCCCCCTGGCTTTTGTAATGGACGAACTCATACCCGTCAAAACGGTTGAGCCCATCAATGGTGGCAATCCACATAAACCCGGTGCTGTCCTGAAGGATCTTAATGGCCTTGCGGTGGCTCAGCCCGTCATCCACATCAAAAACCCTGATCTGCACATCAGAAGGCTGGGCAGAGGCGGATAGGGCAAAGAAAAGGAATGAATGTAGCCAAAGCGTACGCATCGCCATTTATGGTTTGCCTGGTGAATCACTCTGCAAGCTAAGGAATTTCAATCGGATGCCCCCGGTTTGAGAAATAAGAATATTTGAAATAAAAAAATTTGTTTTTTATTTTTGTTTTTAAAACAATTAATTTAAATTTGAACTCTGATTTGTTTTAAACTTTCCCACATTAGTGCCATCATCAACGCAATAAAACAGACAGCAATGCTGCTTGTTGTACGTCCCAAATAAAAAACACATACAGCAAAAACCTATGCCGACTGGGGCGCATACGGGCCTGCCGCAATAAGGCTTTAGCAGAAAGGCGCAGGCGCCCGGCTGTGCTGTCTGTGTCTTTTTCGATCGTAGTCTCCAAATACGCACAAACGGAAGGCGCCCGCTCTGGCTCACAGGGGTGGCGGTTTTGATTTTCACCCCGGCCAACTTCAGCCGAAAATCAAAACCGCCACACGAAAAATACTTGCAAACATAAAACAGTAACCATGAGAGCACTTAAGATCATCCTATTTGTCGTCCTGGGCCTGGCAGGTGTATTCCTGATCCTTGGCCTGGTAGCGCCCAAAGAAGTTTCCACCAGCCGTTCCATCGTTATCGACGCCCCTCCGGAACTCGTCTTCAATACCGTCAACGACCTGTCTACCTGGGACAGCTGGTCGCCCTGGAAAGAGGCCGACCCGACCATCGAAAGCACCATGGGAGAGGTTAGCGTAGGGGAAGGCGCCACCTCCTCCTGGGTTTCCGAAAATTCCGGGAACGGGACAATGACCATCACCGAAAGCCGGCCGAACGAGCGCGTAGGCGTCATCGTAGAATTCGAAGGTATGGGCCAGGCAGACAGCGGCTGGGATATCGAACCCGCTGAAGGCGGCGCCAGGGCCACCTGGCACTTCGTTTCCAAATTCCCCTACCCCTGGAATGCGATGCTGCTGTTCCAGGATTTCGAAGGCAACATTCACAAGGATTACGACCGTGGGCTGGAATTGCTGAAAGGCGTGGTTGAAGAAAAAGCAAAGGCCATGGCCAGTCGGCAGTACAACGGTTACGAAGTAAAACAGGCGCCTCTGCCCACCCGGTATTTCGTCGGTATCCGCCAGGAAGTCCAGATGGATAAAATGACGGAGTTCTACGGTACTTCCCTGGGTAAGGCCTTTCAGGCAGTGCAGGAAAAAGGCGTGGAAATGGCGGGCATGCCCTGCGGCCTTTATTTTACCTGGGATGAACCTAATAAGGTGACGGACATGGCGGGGGCCATTCCGGTAAAAGAGAAAGTGGAGATCGAGGGCATGAGCACTTTCGAAATTCCTTCCTCCCGGGCGCTGTTGGTTGAATACTACGGAGAATATGATGGCTTAGGCGCCGCTCACGAGGCCCTCGACAAGTACATTGCCGCCACCGGGGTAAAGACAACTCCGCCGGCCATTGAAGAATACGTCACAGACCCCGAAAAGGAAAAAGACCCTTCAAAATGGCTGACTAAGATATACTACCCGCTGGAATAATAGATTATCACCCGTAAGCTCTTGAAGAGATCATCCATCATTTTTGAACGGGCCACTTGAAAGTGGCCCGTTCCTCCTCAGAACCGGTATGTCACCTTACCCCGCAAAAAGAAAGGCGTGCCCGGCGTAAAATGTAGTTCCTCCACGCTCTCCTCCTCTCCCCTGAGCCTCGACTCAGTAGCGAACTGCGCTTCATTCCATTCCGCATCGAGCAGGTTCTCCCCGATAATGCTGAAAGTGATATTTTTCAGCGTGTAACTGAGGTTAGCGTCGGTTACAAAATATCCTTCCGCAGTAATGCTTCCGTCTTCATTGGCCGGGCGGCTCTTGATATAACGATAACGGATTCCTCCGGAAAGCCCGGAAGGATATTCAAAGACCAACCCTCCGGCGGCAACCAGGTCCGGCGCCAGGGGAATGTAGTCGGCCGCCTCCGGTTCGTCGATAGCCCGGGCGATGGTGTAGTTGATATCCGAATCGAAGAACAGCCCCCCCGTAAGCTGGTAGCGCATACCGAACTCCAGGCCGTAGCGCCGCGTCCTGCCGCTGGGCTCTACGATACCTTCATCCCCTACGTATACGAACTCCTGCTCCAGAAAAAGATGCCAGAGCGCAGTATTGAACCACAGGTTGGGCAGGGGTTTCCACACCGTACCCAGGTCAACCCCCCAGGCAGCAGGCAGGATACCTCTGCCCTGCCGAGCCACCACCACCCGGGTGTCATTTGAATGAAAACCGGCGCCGGATTTGAGAAAAAACTGCCAGTTGCGGCCCGGGTTGTAGAGGACGTTCAGCTTGGGGCTCACGAAACCTTTGTCCTGAGATTGCGTGCTGTACTGAAGGGCGAGCTTATCCACGTAGTCAAATTTGAAGTAATCGAACCGCAGGCCGGGAATGGCCACTACTTTGCCGAAGTCAAACTCCGCATCGGCGAAGCCATAAATATTGGATTCGTTGATATCGCCCAGCGCGATTGGTTCGAGGGTGGTTTTCCGGTTGAGCGTACGGGAAAGCTCACTGTCTTTAACCTGGTCATAACGCAACCCGGCGCCTCCCCGGAGCCTGAATGTGGCGCCGTCGAGATAGTACTGCCGATGCAGCACACTCTCCAGGCCGAAGATATTCCTGTTTTCCCTTTGCCGGATCTGGTCTCCGTTTTCCGGGTTGTTCAGGAAAAAGGTAAAGTTGGAAAACAACTCGAAATCGTATTGCGTGAAATAGGCCCGGCTTTTGACGAAGGCATTATCCGAGAGCACTTTGGTGTGGTACAGGGCAGTATTGGTTCGGCTGGTACTCCCCCCCTCGGTATCGTCAATGGCGCCGAAACGGCTGATCAGCCCGGCGTCTACCGCCCGCTGCGGGATCTGCCCGGAGGCGTCCCACTTGCTGCTAAAGTGGGAGGCCAGAAGAGAAAGCTTATCATTATTGGGCAGCCTGGCCGTATATTTTCCCATCAAGTTTACCCTGTTGAAATTCTGGGAAGCCTCGAAAGGGCCATCGGTGAGCATATATTCGGCAGCCAGATAAGCGCTCTGGCCGGAGTTGCCGCCCAGCAGGTCGAACAGCCCCACGGTTCTCAGTGTATTGAACTGCCCGTATTCCAAAGACAGCCGGCTGCCGTCCAGCTTCTCCTTCGTCTGGAAATCCACATATCCGGCGGTAGTGAAATTACCATGTCCGGCATAATAAGGGCCTTTTCCGAAATCTATGGCCTCGATGGTTTCCGGGATCAGGAAATGCAGGTCGGCATATCCCTGGCCGTGGGCATGGGAAACCATATTGACGGGCAGCCCGTCTACCGTTATCCCGATATCGGTGCCATGGTCTATGTCGAAGCCGCGCAGAAAGATCTGCTCGGCCTTTCCACCACCGGCATGCTGAGCGATGAAAAGGCCCGGTACTTTGCGCAGGACTTCCTGAGCAGAATTCACCGGGTTGGTTTCCAGGTCAATTGCAGATATCTGATTACCAGTGCTGAGCTTTTTGGAGACCACTACCTGATCCAGGCGAACCGGAGTTTCATCCATAACCACCGTCACCGGTTTTCCGAAGCCGGCCTCCTCCAGGATCATCCGCCTGGTTTCAAAGCCGATGAAACTGATGCCAATTGTGTCTCCAGCCTGTGCGCCGGAAAGGCGGAAAAAACCCAACTCGTTGGTATGGGTATGATCGGTCGAAGAATACTTAATGATGTAAGCATCCTGGATGGGAACCCCGTTTTCATCCACTACCTTGCCTTCAAGCACCTGGCCGGAAAGGGTGGCGCTACTCCAAATGAAAGCCTGAAGAATGAATATTAATCGCAACATGAATTATTTTTTTATTCAATACGCTACCGGGCCGTTCATGCAGACTACTGGACATTTGCCGGGTCGTGGAAAAGTGTAAGCGTGTATGGGTGTAAAAGAACGGAGGCTTCCGGCCATTTACACCTTTACACTTGTCCACATTTACACAAATGGGCCCAAAATGTCCAGTAGTATGCCGTTCATGCCTGGCATAACCGCATATAAAAATGAAATGAATTGGTGGGCGTGTAGCCGTGGCCGGCGTCTCAGAGCATGTTTGGAGGCCGGATTTGAAAGCGAAAAGCGCTAATTTTTTGGTGAGACAAGGCGCTTTTCGAAGGGCGTACCCGGAGGTACGGCCGAGGAAAGCAACGCAGTATCACCGAAAAAGTGGCCTTTTTCAGCTCAAAGGCTGGCCTCCAAACATGCTCTCAGGAGCTCCGGGGAGGTGGCGTGGGCGCCTCGGGAAAGAGAACAACCGGATGGAAGGGCAGGTACCCCGGTTTCGGTGTACGAATGCAGAACGATAAAAAGGCGCAGGAGAAAATGCCCAGGTGGACGGCCAGTTTTTTCCGCGTGTCATCCGTTTTGCCTTTTTCTGGCTCAGGTACAGAACTGCCGGAAAAAACGCTCAACAGCCTGCCTGCCGCATCCAGGATACTGTGATAGTGATGTTCGTGGCCGCCGTCATGGCTGTGAAAATGGTGTCCGGCGGAATGTTCGTGCTGAAACAGGTGGGAAAGCAAATGCAACCCTTCCAGGAGAGGAGCCTGGAAAGCCGCCGCCAGATAAAGGAACAGGAAGCCGGCAACCAGTTGAATTTTATATTTCCTGATAAGCGTTGGCATATGCTTGATATGTATCCCCTCAAAATTGAGGAGTGGAATGCTGGAGGGCCGGAGTACCGGAAAAAAACAAGTTCTAAAATTTTGATAATCAAAATTTTACATCCCAGGTCATTGCTCCATCACTCCAAGTCTCCACTATATTTTGAGCGGATACCTTAATATAATATCCTCCGAAAATAATAAATGCCGGAAAATTCCGGAATGAGATTTCGGCCCGGGAATGTATCCTACCGTATAAACACACGTCAACAAAAGAGAACATCCGCCAAGAATTCACAGTTAATTATTAAATTAGTAGCCGTTTCAAAAAGAAAACAGCCATGAGAAAGCCTGCTTTTCCCCTCATCATGCATTTCATTGTCCTGGCTTTTATCGCTTTTCAATTTCAGTCCTGCGCGACGAACCCCGTTACGGGTAAAAGCCAGCTGATGTTGCTGAGTAAAGACCAGGAGATCGCCCTGGGGCAACAGTCCGACCCGGAGATCGTGGCAGCCTTCGGGCGTTACGATGACGAGGCCATACAGAAATTCATTTCGGAAAAAGGGCAGCAGATGGCCCGCATCTCCCACCGGCCGGAACTGCCTTATGAATTCAAGGTGCTCGACTCGCCGGTGGTCAACGCATTTGCCTTACCGGGTGGTTTCGTCTATTTCACGCGGGGTATTCTGGCCCACTTCAACAATGAAGCGGAGTTCGCCGGCGTACTCGGCCACGAGATCGGGCACATTACTGCGCGCCACTCCGCCCGGCAATATAGCCGGCAGCTACTTGCGCAGGCGGGCCTGCTGGCGGGTATCCTCCTTTCCGAAGACTTCCGCCAGTACGCGGGCCTGGCCCAGACTGGGGTAGGATTGCTCTTCCTGAAGTTCGGCCGGGATGCCGAAAGCGAATCCGACCGCCTCGGCGTGGAGTACTCTACCAAGATCGGCTACGATGCTCATGAGATGGCGGGGTTCTTCAGCACGCTCAAACGCCTTAGCAGCCAGGGCGGCGGCAGTATTCCCACCTTCCTGTCCACCCATCCCGACCCGGCCGACCGCTACAGAAAAGTGGATCAACTGGCGTCGCAGTGGCAGCAGAAAGTCCCGGAAAGCGGCTTCGACGTCAAACGCAATGACTACCTGCGGATGATCGACGGCCTGGTCTACGGGGAAGACCCCCGGCAGGGCTACGTGGAAGGCGGCGTCTTTTACCATCCCGAGCTGAAATTCCAGTACCCTATCCCCTCCGGATGGCAGGCCAATAACATGCCCTCCCAGGTGCAAATGGGGCCGGAAGACGGCAAAGCATTGCTGCTGCTCACCCTGGCTTCCGGACAGGACGCCAGCCAGGCCGCCGACGCCATGCTGCAACAGTATCAGCTCACTCAGCTCAGCCGCAGGAACGAAACAGTCAACGGCCTGCGTGCCATATCTGTACTCGCCGAACAGGCCAACGAGCAAACCCAGGAAGTGGTCAGTATACTGGCCTACCTGATCGAGTACGACGGCAGGGTGTACCAGTTCCTGGGTATGTCATACAAACAGGACTTCAATGCCTACACCGGCCGCTTCCGGCAAGCGATGGAAGGCTTCCGGCAACTCACAGACCCTTCCAGGATCAACGTAAAACCGGAACGCATCCGAATAGAACGAATCGACAGCGACACCAACCTTCGGGCAGCCCTGCAAAAAGCAGGCATACCCAGTAGCCGCCACGAAGAGTTCGCCATCCTCAATGGTATGGAACTCAACCAGCCGCTCACTCGGGGAACGTTGATCAAGGTGGCTAGCAAGTAGGAGGGCTTCCAGGTGCAAATGGCGCCTAAAGGCGGAAATCGGAAGGCGGAAGTGGGAAACTGCCACTGCCGGGCCTTCCGGCTTCGCACTTCCGACTTCGCATTTCGTACTTCGAACAATTTCCTTACCTTTCCGGTAAAAGTAAAACCTATGATAAGAGCCATTCAAAACAGTATCCTCCTGGCGCTGGCCTTCCTGTTGCTCACCGCCGAAAAGTGCAGTAAGGACAAATACCAATACACGGAAGAATCCGTGATCGAGATGGTCAAAACCCCATGCTTTGGGTCCTGTCCGGTATACAGTTTCAGCATCAAAGGCAATGGCGAGGCCACCTACAATGGCAAACGCTTCGTCGAACTGGAGGGCGAACATACCCGCACCTTCTCCCCCGACACGACAAACCTCCTATTCAACACCTTTGTCGAGGCCGATCTCTGGCAATACGAGAATGAATACACGGAGCAGGTGACCGACCTGCCGACCACCTACCTCTCTTTCACCCACGAGGGTAAGAACAAGCGTATCAAGCTGTACTACGGATATCCGGAGGAGCTGAAAAACCTGACCGAGAAGCTGCAGGAACTGGCGTTCAGCAAGGGATGGGAGTAGGGACGGTGATTTCGGTTAATATAACCTATACTTCTAACGGAATGGTATGAAATCTAGCCGTATACCGTGCTGGCTTACCTTCCTACTATTTTGTCCAGGCTGCTTGGCTAGGCTCTTTGCTCTTTTGGCATAAGGTTTTGTTTTTCAGTGCTTTCGGAGGCTTTTGTCCTTACTTTTTTGAGGCCAAAAAAGTAACAAAAAAGCCCTTCGCCTGACGCAGCCCTGGCTAAAACGGCCCTCCACTTCACTGCACTCCCCAAACTCACCTTAGCCGCTTTTTCGTTGCCCTTTATACTTCGCGGGCAAAATTGTTTCTCCCTGCTCAATAGCTTTCCCCGCTCAGACAGTGGGGAGTGCGGGCGTTTCGTTCCGGGCCGTTTTTTAACGCCAGGCCTGCTAAGGGCGAGGGGCTAAGGGGGGCTGCTAATCCATGGCAGCATCATAGAGCTACTCCTTGGCCCTTAGGGCAAGGGTAAAGTGAGGTGTTTATTAACTGAAATCACCGTAGGGAGTTGGTTGATTGGTTGAATAGTTGAATTGGTTGATTGAGTTCTGTCCGAATCAACCCAATCAACCAATCAACCAATCAACCAAAATGCCTCCGCCCCTTCTCCCGGGCGAACTTCTCCTCATTAAAAGCTTCGGATTGGCCCCTGGGAATGCTGAGGGACTGCCACTCCTGCCCCTTTATCTGTTTAGCGAGATATACCATTTGCCCGACGTGATAACTATAGTGGGCCAGTTGGCGGTTGACGGCTTCCAATACGGTATGCCCTTCGTTGCGAATGTAAACGATGCGCTGCAGGCTTTCCTCCTGTAATGAGTCAACCGCCTCTAAAACACACTTCCAGCCTTCCTCCCATGCCGCCATGGCCTGCTCCCGGCTCCCGATGGTATCTTCGAACTCGGAGTCGCGGTTTCGCCAGGGTTTTTCCCCGTCGGAAGTGAGAAAATCCGTCCAGCGGGAAAGCATATTGCCGTTCAGGTGTTTGATGATGGTTGCCAAATTGTTGCTCTCCGGTTCAGGGCGCCATTTCAGTTCTTCTTCCGTGAGCTGGGCCATGGCCTGCTCTCCCAGGCCTTTGTAGTAGCGAAACAAACGGCGCACGCTTTCCAGGTAGTTGAATTGGGCTTGTTCTTCCATGGTTTTTTATGCCCAAGTTAAGCCCTGATGGAATACAATGCTTTGGCAGGAAGGCCAAAAATTGTGGTAAGCGGCTAACCGGGCTTACACCACGGCAATATCTTTTGCATCCAGGCCCTTGGGGTCCCTGAAGAAGATAATGAACAACACCGCGATACCCAGCGCCAGGAATGCCGGCACCAGCCAGATGCTCTTCCACAGGTGATCCCCGCCGCTGAGGGTATACTGGTCGACCACCCAGCCCGAAGTCCAGGAGCCGATCAGCATGCCCACCCCGTAGGTGATCAGAGTGATGAAGCCCTGGGCGCTGGCCCGGATATCGCGCGGGGCCGTATTGTCCACATAGATCTGCCCGGTAACGAAGAAGAAATCGTAGCAGATGCCGTGCAGGATGATCCCCAGGTAATACATGAAGACCAGCTCTTCGTTATTGCCGAAAGCGAAAAGGAGATAGCGGGCCACCCAGGCCAGCATTCCGATGAGGATCATCTTCTTGACACCCAGGCGGACGAAGAAGAAGGGCATGAGCAGCATGAAAATGATCTCGGAGGCCTGCCCCAGCGTCATCTTACCGGCAGCATTCTCCATGCCCATTTCATTCAGGAAAGGGTTCGTGAAGCTGTAGTAAAAGGCCAGCGGAATGGAGATCAGCAGGGAGCTGATGATAAAAATGGCGAAGCTGCGGTTCTTCATCAGTTGCAGGGTTTCCAGGCCAAGAATATCGGAAACGGAGATCTCCTTACCTTTATCTTTGGGAGGGGTATGAGGCAAAAAGAAAGCGTAAGCCCCCAGGATTACCGAAGCCCCTGCCGCGATCTTAAAGGGAATATTGGTATCCTCCACATCCAGAAACCCGATGATCAGGCCGGCGACGATCCAGCCGATCGTGCCCAATACCCGGATGCCGGGAAATTCCTTCTCCGGATGGCCCATCTGATGAAAGCTGATGGCATTGACCAGGGCCAGCGTCGGCATATACAGGATGGCATACACCAGCAATACCCAGAAGAAAGTGGCCGGGTCCATTATGCCGGAAACCACCCAGAGCAATATACCGCCGGCGATGTGCAAAAAGGCCATCACTTTCTCCGAAGAGAAAAACCGGTCAGCCACCACCCCGATAATGAAAGGGGAAAGGATGGCGCCCCAGTTGACCGTACTGAAAGCCGCCCCGATGTTCAGCCCGTCAAACCCGATTTTGAACAAATAGGTCCCCATTACTACATACCACGCACCCCAGATGAAAAACTCCAGGAACATCATGATGGATAACTGAATTCTCGTTCCGGTTGTCATGTCTTTCGCTTGTTTATTGTACGTTCAATTTCCCGGGAATTAGATAAGCAGGTAGCCTTGCCTCCTAAAACGAGTGCATATTGCTCCCTAATCATTCCCTCATTCCTTCATTCCCTCATTCCTTTCCAAAAACACCACCGCCCCCGTCCGCACCGACTCATCGGCCGCCAGGACAATCCGCAGGCTGTTGATGGCGTCCTCGAGGTGTTGGCTCAGGTCCAGATCCTCCTGAATGGCGCGGAGGAAGTAGGCCTGTTCCAGGTCGCACAGCCCCTGATGGCCGGGCTCATCGGTAGTGTCCACCCATTCGTCCGGGCGGGCGAAGCTGCCGTCCGCCGCCGTTTCGCTGTAGTGAATGCGCAGGGAGTTGGTGGCCGTATGGCTGTCGATGTCATCCGAAGCTTCCTCCCCCGGCTTATCGACGATGCTGACACTGCCTTTCGGGCCCATCACATCTTTGACGAAAAAGGCTGTCTCACTGATCATCGGCCCCCAGGCGGCCTCGTACCAGCCCACCGAGCCGTCATCAAACCGCACCTGCAGTTGCCCGTAGTTGTACATACCCGGGATCAGTTCGTCGGACAGGCGGGCGCCGATGGCGCTGACGGATACGGGCCGGGACTCCGTCATCAGGCACATGATATCGACATAGTGGACTCCGCAATCTACTATGGGCGACATGGAGTCCATCAGCTTTTTATGGGTTTCCCAGGTCGCGCCGTGGCTTTGCTGGTTCAGGTTCATACGCATCACCAGGGGCTTGCCCAGGCTTTTGGCGATCTCGATGAATTTCTTCCAGGCAGGATGAACGCGCAGGATGTATCCAACTACCAGCTTTTTACCGGCCTGCCGCACCATTTCCTGTATCTCCAGGCATTCCTCCACAGTGTTGGCCAGTGGTTTCTCCACAAACACATGAGCTCCGGCGGCCAGGGCCTTTTTCACGTAATCAGCATGCGTATCCGGGTAGGTGTTGATGGAAACGGCATCCGGGCGGGTGGCGGCCAGGGCCTCTTCGTAATTGCCGAATTCGGGGTAGCCACCCAGTTCGCGCGAGAGCGCCTGCCTGCTTTCCGGCCCCCGGCTGACCAGGCCGACGATCTCAAATTCCTTCATTTTGTGATAGGCCCGGGCATGGGAAGCTCCCATATTGCCACAGCCGGCAACGAGAATGCGGATTGGTGTATTCATCATTTCGGTCTTAGTCTACAGACAAATTTCATAAAACTGTGAGTTAATCCATTACTTTTGCTGGCTAAAATTCCCGTTGGCCTATTTATCATTCCTTCGTTCCATCATTCCTTTTGGGGCTTTTCGGTAAGCTAATTCGTTTTAAACCTGCGTAGTTGCGACAGAGATAGCCATTTCAATTCTGCCGCAGCTATGCAGCTTGCTGATTATTATCAGGAATTTTCTTGTTACCTTTAAGAGATGATTGGAGGCCAATCTTTGAATCGAAAAGGCCACTTTCAAACCCGGCCTCCAACCATCTCTAAGAAGTTCTGTATCCTAAACCCCTACAACCCATTCTTATGAAAAAAAAGCCCAGGCTCTATGCCTTATTAGTGGGTATCGACCAGTATCAGCCCCCTGTAGGCCCTTTAGAAGGCTGCCTTAATGACCTCAGCCGGATGCTCGATTACCTGAAGGCCAACACCGGCGATTTCCAGTTCAGCTATCAGGCCCTCGAAAATGAAGCGGCCACCAAAGCAAATATAATAAAGGGGTTCCGGGAATTCCTCACCGGAGCGGGGCCCGGCGATACGGCTTTCTTTTACTATTCCGGCCACGGCACTCAGGAAGAGGCAGACCCAGGTATCTGGAGGTTCGAAACCGACAAAAAACTGGAAGCACTGGTCTGCTACGACGGCATCCTGGAGACAGGAGGAGGAACAGAATTCAACCTGCTGGCGGATAAAGAGCTCCGTTACCTCATCCATGAGCTTTCTGAGAAAGGGCCGAATGTCATTACTATCTTCGACTGCTGCCACTCCGGCGGCAATACCCGCAACGACTACATCGGAGAGCAGCGGGAAGGCATCCGGCAGCGGCGATATACCCCCAGCCGGCTTTCAAAGGCCTGCCCCCGCCGTCCGTGGGAACAATTCCTTTTCGCCGGTAAGGTTTCTCCCCAAAGCCTGAAAATCAAGCCTCTGCCCGAAGTGCTTCCGGTTGGCAGGCACATCCAGCTGGCGGCCTGCCAGAGCGGGCAGTCGGCCTACGAGCAGAACGGCAAAGGCGCCTTCACCAGCGGGTTGATCCAGCTGCTGGAAGCGACCGGAGGGCAGATCACCTACTACGACCTGGCTTACCGCCTTCGGTTCCTCCTGAAGAAGACATTCGACCAATCTCCTCAGTTCTACGTGGGCGGAGATAGTGAAGGAGAACTTTTTCAGGGATTCCTGGGCAGGAAAGTCAATAGTTCGTCCATGAATGGCAATGTCGTTTACAACCAGAAAATGGGGTGGATACTGGACCTGGGAGGGATGCACGGCATCAATGAGTCGATCCGGCAGGTAAGGGTCAATGCGGTGGGAGGCAATACCTTCATGACAGCAAGGGTGAGCAGGATCCGGCCCGACCATTCCATACTGGAGTTCGACGGCGCCACCCAGAGCCAGCTGAAACCAGGAGAAGTATACAAAGCAGGGCTGGAAGGAGGGCTGCTATCCGAGCCCCTGCAGATTGTTCTGGAGGGAGCGGACGAAGCGCTGGCCCCGCTCAGAAAAGCGCTGGAGGAGCATAAAGGGGTAAGCGTTGTAGAACCGGGAACGGCTGCAGATTATATGGTTCGGGTAAAAGAAGGAAAATACTTCATTACGCCTCCGGGCCAGCCCGCCCAACCCCTGGTAAAGCCGGTGGAGGGTATAGGAAGCGCCGGGGCGGCCACGGTAGCTGCCTACCTCCGGCACATCAGCCGCTGGTCCTTTATCCGGTCCCTGCACAACCCGGACACCTTTTTATTCGACGGCCACCCCGTGAAAATGGAGTTTTTCCGCGTACAGCCCGGCGGCTCGATGAAGCCCCTGTCCATAGAAGGGGATGAGGTGAAGACGGAATACGAAAAACGGGGCGGGGAATGGTCCGGCAGTATCCGGGTGAAGCTCACCAACCAGCACGACGGCCCGCTGTACGTGTCTCTGTTGTTCCTTTCGATCAACTTTCAGGTGTACCCCTACCTGCTTTCCGATTCAGTGATCCTGATGGAGCCGGGCCGGGAAGCCTGGGTATTCGAAGGCAAAGAAATAGAGCTGGATTTTCCCCAGCAGGTGGCCGACTACAAAATGCCTTACAGCCCGGCCTACTTCAAGCTGATCGCCGGTACGCAGGAGTTCGACCTCAGCCGCTTTGAACAGCCGCCCCTGCCGGCTCCAACGGCCGGGGACGCCGCTCAGTTGCGGAGCATCAAGCTACCGGGCGCCTTCCAGGCCGTCGGCGATGACTGGATCACCCGCCTGGTGGCTTTGATGGTGCGGAATCCAATGATTTGATTTTTTAAGAGATGTTTGGAGGCCTCTCCCGTCTGTGCAGCCGGGCAAAAGCGGCCTCCAAACATGCTCTTATTCGGCGACAATATCTGGCGCCGTAAATTGTGGAACAACAAAAAGGAACTGGCCGTACACACCGACAAGAACCACGACTGGCATATGCAGGAGCTGGGCCGGTTCTGCCGGGAGGACAGTATTCTGCTGGCGGCCAGCCACCGCATTATCGACTTATCGGATGAGAAGGCCATACAAGCCGGCATAGACTGGTGGCTGGCCCTCACCGAAAAGGGAGGAGAAGGTATGGTTGTAAAGCCTGTGGATTTTATCGTCGGGGGAGACAAGGGCCTGATCCAGCCCGCCGTCAAATGCCGGGGCCGGGAATACCTCCGCATCATCTACGGGCCGGACTATACCGTGCCGGCCAAGCTGGAGCAACTCTGGCAGCGCAGCCTGTCGCACAAGCGGTCGATGGCAGAGCGGGAGTTCGCCCTGGGGATCGAGGCGCCGGAGCGCTTCGTGCGGCACGAACCGTTCCTCCGGGTGCATGAGTGTGTCTTCGGCGTGCTGGCAATGGAGAGCGAGCCGGTGGACCCCAGGTTGTGAACGGTTTTCCTAAAGTTTCATCACTCGCTCTATTCCGGCCGTGCTCCCGTCTACCAAAAGTTGAAAAAGATAAACGCCACCCGGCGCCCGGCCGCCCTGTAGCCGGCTACCATCCCAGCTGGCCGTATGTTGCCCGGCCGTTCTCCGGCCATTTTCCAGCACCTGCACCAATTGCCCCAGGTTGTTATAAATATTCAGCTGCACTTTCCCCGGAGCATCCAATATATAAATGATGTTCGTTGACTGACGGAAAGGGTTGGGATAGCCCTGTATCTCTTTTGCGGGTTTCAGGCGCTCCCGGCCCGCCGTCAGCGGTTCGGCGGAGATGAAGCTATAGTATATATCCTGTTCCCCGTTGAAGGTGCCGCACCAGGCCAGGTGGGCGCCGTCATCGACGGACACCATGTGGAAGTAGTCGCCCATTTTGTTCTGGTTGGGCCAGCCAAGGTGGGGGTCGAAGGCTTCGGAGAGCTGCTCGTTGGGGCTCCAGGTGAGGCCGCCGTCGGTGGAAAAGGAGTAGAAAAGAGCGGAGGCAAAGCCGCCCGGGCTCAGGCGGGTATCCAGCCAGGCCACGTCGATACGGCCATTCGGCGCGACGGAGAGGGTGCCGAACCACTGCCAGCCATCCCCCGGCAGATCGTCATTGATGCGGATGGGCTCGCCCCACGTCTGGCCGCCGTCGGTGCTGCGGTTGAACATGACGTCGAGCGGGTCGCCGATATCCGCCCGTTTGACGGAGCAGAGGGCATAGACATTGCCGCGGTTTTCCCCGCTGGAAGGGTCGGCCGCCACCCAGCCCTGCCCCAGCATGCCGCCCGGGTTGGGGCCGTCGTAAAGGCCGATGGGGCCGCCCAGCGGCACTTCGCCGTGGAGGCCCCAGAAAACGGGCAGCGCCGGGTCGCTGGCACTGGTAGAGCGGGCGATGACGAAACCTCCCCCCTGCTGGCCGAAGGCATAGAGCTCGCCGTCGGGGCCTACCGCCAGGGTGCCGCGGACGGGCTCGCCCATGGTTTCCACACAGTCTTCAAAGGTGGCGCCGCCGTCAGTAGAGCGGGTAAGGCTCCCCGGAAAACAGGCGCTGAAACTTTGCTTCCACTGAGCGTAAATGTGTCCATTGCCCGGCCCTCCGCTGCGGTCGATGGCCATCCATTGCTTATCGCCGCCGAAGGCATATACCCCCTCATCCCAGGCGCCGTTACCGGTTGACTTGAACACATGGCAGAAGTAATTCGAAACATCAGAACTCAGGCTGTTGTAATAGATCTGCCCGCCGGTGTTGAAGTCGAGCACCGGGTCGGAGCGAAATACGCCCGGCTCGATCACACCCGGGAACGTCCAGCTCTGGCCACCGTCGGTAGTATAGGCAAAACCCGCCTGCCGAAAATTGCTGGCGATAGTGTCGAACTGCCGCCAGCCGATGATCATGCGGTTGGAGTTGGTAGGGTCGATAGCAATAGAGGGCTCGTTGGCAGCATCGCCGATGATGTTCTCCCCGAAATCATTGACGTTTACCTGCACCGTTTCAATCCGGGCGCCGGAAAAGCGGTGGGCAGGGGAGGAAGGCCGGCCCTCCCTGGCCACCGGCACATAGGGATCTTCGGGGAACTCAGCGTATTCGGGCACGAAGGTATGTGAAGGTTCCTGGGCCGGAAGATAATGAGGTTCTACAACCATCAGGACAGCCCCAAGAAAAAAAATAACGGAAAACTGAAGGGGGGAAGCCATAATTTCTGTTTTTGTTGACGGCGGAAGATACGGAAGAATAGGCTATTCCTCTTCGAAAAGTATCGCCGGTGTTTGTCACCGGAGATCGTTTTTTCCAACTCGCTCCGCCCAAAATACCGGCCCGGCCGGCCAGCTTTGAACGGATCCCCTCTTTTCAGAAAAAAATATTCATGAGAAATAGAGAACCTGCCTGTAAACTTATTTTCCTTACCTCAGTTTTTAAAATAATGTTAAAACATCGAAAATTAATGCCTATGTCCATTGCTACCTGTTTTCCAAAACTAACCCTGGTGTTTTTATTGTTAAATGGATGCCAGCTGCCTGACAGGACGGATGGCGCCATTTATGTAAATTCCACTTCCGTAAAATCAGCCGATCATTCAAAACCAGACGACATGCGAACCATCAAAAAACTGCACAAAGCCGTTTACAGCCCCATCGACGACCTCATCACCTACCGGGCGATGCCTACCGGCAGCATCCGGTATCTCGACCCGTTCCTATTCCTTAACCACCATGGCCCGCAGGAGTATGGCCCCAACAATAACGGCCTGCCCTTCGGCCCCCACCCGCACCGCGGGTTCGAGACGCTGACCTACATCCTGCAGGGCGACATCATGCACCGCGACTCCATGACCGGCGAAAGTGTGATCAACGCCGGAGGCATACAATGGATGACGGCCGGCAGCGGCCTGGTCCATGCCGAGGTCTCTTCCGACGAGTTCAGGAAAAAGGGAGGTATGGAGGAAGTCATACAGATCTGGCTGAACCTGCCTTCTCATCTTAAAATGGTAGAACCCAATTACATCGGCCTGCAAAAGGAAGGCATTCCTTCTATCCCTGTAGATGACGGCCGGGTGACTGTCAACCTCATCTCCGGCAAATGGGGCCCAACCGAAGGGCCGGTGCCCTCCATGACGGGCATTCTCACCACCAGCATCGAGTTCAAAAAGGGAGGCGAACTGCAAACCAAGGTAGAGGCAAAACGCAATATCCTCTTTTACGTGGTAAACGGAGAAGTAGAAGTCAATGGGCAGAAAGCATCGACACACACGCTGGTGGAATTCGCCAACGAAGGCGAAGCTCTGTCCGTCAAAGCCCTGAGCGGCGCAACCCTGGTCTTCTGCCACGGTGAGCCCTACAACGAACCGATCGTTGCCCACGGCCCCTTCGTCATGAATTCGGAATCCGAGATCAGGCAGGCGATCATGGATTATCAGAGTGGGAAGTTGGGGGGACTGGGGAATTGAGATGCTATTAATGGCCTTTGGTTATATTGCTATATTGTTGCCGGGAGGAGCCCGAGAGAAACGTAGAAACACATTGAAATACATAGAGATGGGCTGACACTGCCATAATGGTTCGGTGGTGAAGTCCATTTCTATTGTATCTCCACCTGTTTTCTCCATAGCTCCTATCGGAAAAATACAAGGCCATGGCAGAGTTTTTAGAATGGATGATGCAGGCAGACCAGATGCTGGGAGAACTGATCTTCCGGTACGGGAACCTGGTGTACCTCTTTTTGTTCCTCATCATTTTCATCGAGACGGGCCTGGTGGTCATCGCTTTTTTTCCCGGCGACGGGCTGCTTTTCTCCGCCGGCCTTTTTGCCGCCAGCGGCTCGCTGGAACTGGCCATCCTCCTGCCCCTCCTGTCGGTGGCCACCATAGCCGGCAATACTTCCAACTACTTTATCGGCAAATATCTGGGGCACCGCTTCTTCCGGAAGAAAAATACCGTCTGGGCCCGGCAACTGAAGCGGGCGCACTGGTATCACGAACACTACGGCCCCTGGGCGGTGGCCCTGAGCCGCTTTTTCCCCTTTATGCGCACGCTGGTGCCCTTTGCCGCCGGCCTCACCCGCATGTCCTTCCGGCTTTTTACCCCTTACAACATCCTGGGAGGCATAGCCTGGATAACCGCCTACATGCTGGCCGGTTTTTTCTTCGGGGAAATCCCCTGGGTGAAACAACACTATGGCCTGATCTTCTCCGCACTGATCGCCGCCCTGCTGCTGGTGCTGGCCTACGGCATCGGGAAAGCGCTATGGGACAGGTACCGGAGGGGAGGGGGTGATGGTTGATTTTTGATGGTTGATTTTTGATGTGCGATTTTTGATGTCCTCCGTGAGCAGGGCCAAATCACGAATCAAAAATCGCACATCAAAAATCAACCATCTTAGATCACCTTTATGCCCGCAGTCCTGTAAGGATTCAGCAGCGGGTCATCGGGATCCAGCTCAGTAATGAGGTAATCGACCTCATTGATGGGAGCAATGCGGATCTTCTGGGCATTATCCAGCTTTTCGGAAATGGCGAGGACGCCTACTTTTTCGGAGGCCTGTATCATGGCCTTTTTGACTTCTACCACTTCCCAGTCGGAATCAGTGATACCGATCCGGGCATCGATGCTGTTGGTGCCGATCAGGCAGAGGTCGGGGCGGATATCGCGCAAGACGCTGACGACCTCCCCACCGGTGCTGATCTTGGCATTGCGGGAAATGCGGCCGCCGATGAAGATGGTGTCGGAATTGGGATGCTCGGCCAGTTGGAGGGCCACCAGCAGGCTGGGGGTATAGAAGGTCACTTCCAGCTCCTGGGGCAGGATGCGGGCCAGTTCAATGGTCGTGGTGCCTCCGCTGATGAGGACCAGCATGCCGTTGGACAAAAGGGGCACCGCCTTTCGGGCGATTGCTGTTTTCTCCTTGTATTTGTAGATCTCGCTTCCCCGGTAGGAATTGGTCTGGAACGACTTGGACAGGGCGCCTCCGCGCACCTTGACCAGCTTGCCCTCATCGGCCAGTTCCTGCAGGTCCCGCCGGATGGTATCTTCTGAAACGGCCAGCTTTTTACTCAGGTCGGCGTGCAACACCTTATTCCGGATGTTGACTTCTCTCATGATCAGTGCCTGGCGTTCTTTTTTTAGCATCAGGATTTTTTTTGAATATCGGAAAGTGATCTTCTTCCGGGGCTCAAACCGATATTTTGCCCCAATAGCTGCAGTTGTAATCTTTTTGGCAATATTGCAAATTATTGCAAATAATGCTTCGCTTTTTGTAGTTTTTTCCTTAAATATGCAAAAAAAATTATTGTTTTGTGCTAGATTTAGGGAAAAGAGAGGTTATCCAGGGCTTTGCTGGCGCCCCTTCTTTCCTCCCCGAAACCATAAAGATACGCTTGATCCTGCTAATGCTGCTTCCCGGGAGGTGGCAAAGGGGATAAAGCGGAGAACTTCTCAAAAACGATTTTCTTCACTAAACACTCCTAGTGTATGATCCTTAAAAAATTAACTAACCAGAGTTGGCGGCGAATCCTATTATTCGTTGCCTTAGCCGGCCTGCTTCCTCTTCTGGCAGCAGCACAAAACATACCAGTTGTATCCGGTACGGTGACGGATGATTTCGGCGAGCCCCTCATCGGAGCTGCCGTCACCCTCGATGGCGGTACTTCCGGGACAGTGACAGACCTCAATGGGCAGTACTCTCTGGCTTTGCCGGAAGGGGCTACCACCGCCGAGTTGAATTTTTCTTACGTGGGGTATTCTACAGTGGCGAAAACGGTGGACTTCAGCGGTTCCAACCTGGTTCAGCTGGATGTTCAGATGCAGCCGGACGTGGCCCAGCTGGATGAAGTCGTGGTGACCGGGGTTTCCTCGGCCACCAGCCGGAAGCAGCTGGGTAACGCCATTTCCACGGTAGGTTCGGAAGAGATCAGCAACAGCGGCACCAACAACGTGCTGGGCGCGCTGTCCGGCAAGGTAATGGGCGCCCTGATCACACAGAACAGCGGGGACCCCGCCGGCGGGGTGTCCATCCGCCTGAGGGGCGCCAGCACCATCAACGGTTCTTCCGACCCGCTCTACATTGTGGATGGGGTGATCGTGGATAACAGCTCCCAGAACGTGATTAACCTCAATGCCGATGCTCAGCAAACGGGCTTTCAGGCCGGCCAGAACCGCCTGGTCGACATCAACCCCAATGACATCGAGCGCATAGAGGTGATCAACGGCGCCGCCGCCGCCGCTATCTACGGCTCTCTGGCCAGTAACGGCGTCGTTCAGATCTTCACCAAGCGGGGGGCCGCCGGAAAACCAAAATTCAGCTTTTCCACCTCTGTTTCCGTCAGTGAGTTGCGCAAGCCTTTGGAGTTCACCGACTATTCGCAGCGCTTCGGCTACCCCGGCAGCCCCCGCCTGTTCACCGCCGGCGACCGCCTCACCATGATCGCCGACTTGCGCAGCGCCGCCGCCAAGGAAGAAAATCCCGGCACCGGGCCGTCTGCTCTGGGAGGGCCGCTGGTGGAAAACCAGTATCCCGTTACCCGTTATGATTATCAGGACAATATTTTCCAGACAGCTTTGGGAACGGACAACTTCCTCTCCGTTTCCGGAGGCACCGAAACCACCAAGTATTACGCCTCCCTCGGCTATTCCAAAAATGAAGGGATCCTCCGGAATACGGACTTTCAGCGGTATGGCGCCAAACTGAGGGTTGACCAGAACGTGGCCGACTGGGCGAAGCTTTCGGTTGGGCTCAACTATACCAACAGCTCTTCCCAGGACCTGCCCAACGGCAACAACTTCTTCAGCCCGATCAGTTCTATGATCATCATCGACAACGTCTGGGATGTAACCGAAAGGGATGAGGTCGGCAACCTGCTTCACGTGGAGCCCGTCCGGATGAACCCCCTTTCGATCATTGAAGGGTTCGACATTACTCAGAATACCAACCGCTTTATCGGCGACCTGCAGTTCAGCGTGTTCCCGATGAAGGGCCTGACCCTGAAGTACATCCTCGGCCTGGATGCGTACAACCTTCGCGGCAATACCTTCCAGCCGAGAGTTCCTTATTCAGGGGTGAGCGCCGCTTTCTTCCCCGATGGCTACGTATCCATCGCCAATTCCAGCATTTTCAAGGTCAACAACGACTTTACCGCCAACTACAGCACCAACATCACCGACAAGATCGAATCGACGACCACTGCCGGCGTTTCGATCTGGTATGACCGCTCCGACTTCTCTTCGTCCGAGGGGCGGGACCTGGCGCCTTTCGTCAGGACGCTGGCGGCGGCCACCAACCTGTTCGCCGCTCCGCGGGAATCCATTGCCGAGGCTACGATCAACGGATACTTCCTGCAGCAGTCCTTCGGTTTCAACAACTTCCTCTTCCTGACCCTGGCGGGACGGATCGACGGTTCTTCCCGGTTTGGAGTGGACGAACGCAACCAGTTCTACCCTAAAGCCAGCGCCAGCCTCGTGCTTTCCGAACTGGATTTCTGGAAAAATGCCAGTATATCCAATAACTGGAACACCCTCAAGTTGCGCTTCTCCTACGGGCAGGCCGGCAACCTGACCGGTATCGGCGCCTTCACCCGGTTTACCAATTACGCCACCCTGGGCTACCTGGGCCGCAGCGCCATTGTGCCGAGCGCCGCTCTGGGCAACCCCGGCATCCGCCCTGAGCAGCAAACGGAGATCGAGTTCGGCGCCGACCTGAGCTTCCTCCGGAACCGCCTGGGCCTCTCGGTTACCTATTATGAGCAAGAGATCACCGACCTGCTGCTCGACCGCAACCTGGCGCCTTCCAGCGGCGGAGCCAGCATTATCGAGAACATCGGAGAGATGAGCAATAAAGGCCTGGAACTCATGCTGAACATCAACCCGGTACGGACCAAGGACTTCAACTGGGATGTTTCCGTTGCCTATAACACCTTCGAGAATACCGTGAACGGCATCGGCGGCGGTAGGGCCGGCATTCTGCTTCGCGGCGGCGGCGGCACCCAGAGCGCCATCGACGGCGAACCCCTCGGCGTATTCTTCGGCGTGCAGTACGCCCGCAACCCGGATGGAACCCTGCTGCTCCGCCCGGTAGAAACACCGAATGGGACGGTAATGCTGCCGCAGGTGGCCAGAGGGGACGATGTAACCGGAGAGCTTCAGTTTGACGCTGACGGCCAACCCTCCGGAACGCCGGTGCGCACCATACTGGGCGACCCCAACCCGGACTGGACGGGCTCCGTATTGAATGAGTTCCGCTACAAGCGATTCGGCATGCGGGTACTGTTTGACGCCATCTGGGGCTTCGATGTCTGGAACTGGAATAAGATCACCAGCAATAACGTCGGCGCCGGGCCGATGGCCGACCAGGAGCTGAGAGGTGAATTGCCCCGGGGATGGGTGGCTGCCGTGGGCGGATTTATAGGCCCGCGTATTCAGGAAGAGCACGTGGAAGACGGCTCCTTTGTCAAACTGCGCGAGCTCGGCTTTTCCTACAATGCCGGAAAGATCGGCAACGTGTTCAGCAACCTGACCGTCAATGTTGTCGGCCGCAACCTCATTTCCTTTGACGATTATTCCGGCTACGATCCGGAAACCAACTCCGCCGGCCAGAGCAGCATCGTCCGGGGCGATGATTTCGGTAACGTGCCCATTCCGAGGATCATTCAGTTCGGCATCAATGCTTCCTTCTAAGGCGGCGGTAAATGGTTCGCGATTTCAAAAACAAAAATCTTTCAGTAATGAAAATCAAAAAATATATCCTATATCTACTGCTGCCGGTGACGGTTCTGGCGGTTTCCTGCGACCAGGACATACCCAACCCCAATGCAGCGACGGACGAGCAGGTTCTCAATTCCTCTGAAGGCCTGATCGGTATGATCAACGGCATTAAATACCGCTACACTGCCGGTGGCGCCAGCGGCCTGTATGCGGGCGTTTCCGCCAATGGCCTGACCACCGGAGAGCTGGTGATCCTCAATGCCGGCAATGCCGAGCTGGCGCAACTGGGCAACGGTTTCGACAACGTCGCCCCCAGCAACGCCGTGATCACTAACCTCTGGACCAACCTGAACCTCATCCGGGCCGACGCCCAGAAGATACTGGCCAATGCGCCGGACGTGATCGCTGATGAGCAGACGCGGAACAGCGTCCTGGCCTACGCCAATTTCTTCAATGCACTGGCCGTCGGCACCCTGGCCCAGTTCTGGGAGCAGGTCCCGCTCGAAACCGAAATTGACGCTCAGTTTTCCACGCGTGAAGCGGCTTTGCAGGAAGCGGTCAGCCTACTGGGGCAAGCTTCTTCCCAATTGAGCGGTTCGTTGTCGCCGGCCATCATCAGCGCTGTAGGGACGGATATCGACCTGCCCAATGCCGTACGGGCGCTGACTGCCCGCTACAACCTCATGCTGGGCAACCTCGACGCCGCTTTTGCCGCCGCCAATGCCGTCGACCTGTCTTCCCAGTCGGTTTTCCGGTTTGACAACATAATAACTAACCCGATATTCCGTTCTTCCCTCATCACACGAAACGTTTACGATGTGAATGCCGATATGAATTCACTCTTCGGCCTGACGGGTGAACTGGCGCCTGATACCACCGACGGCCGGATCGACTTTTACCTCGTATCCAATGCCGAAAACGGCAAGGGCTTTTTCACTGCCGACAATGCCTCGATCCCTGTTTACCTGCCGGGGGAAATTATGCTGATCAAAGCGGAGGTCAACGCCCGCCAGGATAAACTGGACGATGCCGTCACGGAACTGGACAACGTGCTGACCAAGACGGATGACATTTTCGGCGTTAACGCCAACCTGCCCGCATACTCCGGGCCGATGACCCGGGACGCCATCCTGCAGGAGATCTACAAGAACCGCTGTATAGAACTGTACATGAGTGGAATGAAAATGGAGGACGGCCGCCGCTTTGGCCGGCCCGGCCCCCAGGATGACAACCCGGAACGCACCCGTAATTTCTACCCCTATCCGAACGTGGAGCGGGATAATAATGTAGATAATACGCCGGCGGACCCTCCTTGCCCGGGGTCTTGCTAACCTTACTGTGAACGGACGTTTGTTATTGGTTTTAAAACAATAACTACGCAACGGCCCAGGCACTGAAGCTCTGGGCCGTTGCATTTATAAATAACGGATGCGCAACATTTTAAAGGCTAAAAATGTGGACTGGATAGAAAAGCGAATTTCCGGCGGCGACTGTTTCATGGTGGACGATAAGGGGCCGGGAAAAATATAAGGAAATGCATAAAAGGGCGGTAAATGTTGCTTGCCGTCAATTTAAACATTATCTTTTTCTGCCATAAATGAATTTTTCCTCCTTCCGAAGGACTTTTTAACTGCAAACCGCACTAAGAAATGACAACCCTTCAATGGACTGATGAGAAAATTCTGGAGGCGGTAAAAGGTAAACCGGAAGAACGCCTGCGGGCGTTGCGGCATTTTTTCTCGGATGAGGCCCTCCTGCCAGCTGTAACCGGGTACGTTCTGAAACACGGCGGCAACCGGCAAGACGGGGAGGACGTCTTTCAGGACGCGGCGATCCTTTTCGAGCGCAACCTTCGGGAAGGGCGTTTTCGGGGCGACAGCAGCCTGCGCACTTACTTTATCGGTATCGCCAAATGGCGCTGGGTAAGCAACCGCCGGAAGAACAAAAGCCACATTGAGCTCGAAAAGATCCCCGAAAGAGAAGCCCGGAATACTCCCGATGTGCGGGTAATCGAGGGAGAACGGCGGCGCCTGATCGATGCAATGCTGGCGCAGCTCAGCAAAAAATGTGAACAACTGCTCAAGCTGTATATGCTCCGGCACTCGATGAAGGAAATCGCCCAGGCGCTGGGAATTAAGGGCGGTGGCGAACAGGCCAAGAAGGATGCCTACAAATGCCGGAAAAAGCTTCGCGCCTTCATCCAGGAAAACCCCCATTTACAGGATCATCTCAAACCGAACTGATAATGACGGAAGAACAGCTATACCATAAGATCGAGGCTTATCTGTTCGGAGAACTGCCACCGGAAGAGGCCGAGGCCTTCGCCCGGCAGATCGGCGAGGACCCCGCTCTGGCCAGGCAGGTAGAACTACACCGGCTGGAACACGACGCTATGGAAGTGTTGCTGGAGCGCGAATTGCGCGAGAACTTGCAGGAATGGACGAGAACGGCGAAAAAAGGCGCCGAACCGGTAAACGGCCCGGGCCTCCCGGCAGCAGAGCAGGTAAAGCGTCCGCGGATCATTCCGCTGCGGCGCTTACTGTGGCTGGCCGCCATTCTGGCAGGCGCCATCTTTGCCGGTATAGGCATTATCTGGCAACCATGGGCCGTTTCTCCTCCTGTTGCGATAGAGCAGGAGGAGGCGCCTCCTCCTGAGCACATATCCCCATCTCCTGCCCCTGCGCTCCCTTCGGAGGAGCCGGCGCCTGAGCCCGGGCAGCCGCTTCCCTCTACTTCCGGCCAGGAACAGGAAACACCAGAGCCGCCCCGGCAGGTAGGGCCGGAGTTGCTCGCTCTCGCCAACGAAGCCTTTAACGACCCCTTCTCCGGCGATCAGGTGCGCGGCGAACCTCCGGCAGCCTCCGGGGAGGCCGGGCCTTTTGCCGCAGCCGTCGCCGCTTACAAGGCGGGCAGATATGAGCGCGCCCGGCAACTCGCAGCCGAGGTGCCGGCCAGTGAAGCCAGTTACGGCGACGCCCGCCTGCTCATCGGCCGCTCGCTTTATCGCCAGGGCCGGTATGAGGAAGCGGCTACCGTTTTCCACGGAATACTCGATGATGAGGCTATTGCCCCTGAAGACGAATTGCTGCAAAAGCTGGCCCGCCAGACGGCCGAGTGGAACCTGATGGCCACTTACCTGGCACAGGGGCCGCCGATGCTGCCGGCTGCGAACCGCCTGCTTGAAAAAATGCTCAACGAAGAGCAGCATCTGTTCGGGCAGAAAGCGGGTAGGTTGAAGGTTAAATTGAATGAATTGATGGAGTGAGCTTTCAGGAGAATTTTGAGGTGATTTGAAGTCAAATTGAATCCCGGAGTTCAGGGAATCAATACAGTTTCCTTGCGTCTCCGGCCACAATGAAACCTGCCCAGAAGAATGGATGTCCCATCCCGTCTTTGATAAGTTTCCGTTTTGCCTGCCGCAAAGCTGCATCTTTCGGCAGGCCTTCTCTTAGGCCTTTGTAGAATGTGAGGGCCAGGCCTTTGCTGCGGGCGTCGTCAACCTGCCATAAGGTGGTGACAATGGATTCCGCTCCGGCGTAAGCGAAGGCCCGCGCCAGGGAAATGATGCCTTCGCCGCGCTGCAGTTCCCCGATGCCGGTTTCGCAGGCCGACAAAACGGCCAGGCTGGCGTTGAGCCGGAGGTTGTACAGGTCGCGCACATAGAGCAGTTCGTTTTCCAGGCTGTCTCTGATCTCCGAGAAGGCCAGGAAAGAATAATCGCCCACCTCGTCGTTGGCCTGGCCGTGCGTCGCCAGGTGCAGGATGCGGTAATCGCCGGCCAGCTCGGTAAAACGCTGTTCGGTCGCGGCGGCCCCTACGTAATAGTCGCCGTCGAAAAGGCGGCTGGCGAGGTAGGCCTCTTCGCCGGTATGCGGCAACGGATCGAGGCCTTTACGCACTGCGTCCGTGTACGCGAACAGCTCACCCAGCAGGGTGGTGTCGCCATCGTAATAAGGAGCGAAGGCCAGAAATTCCCGGCTGGGTTCATGATAATGCCGCCGCTGCCGCATTTCCTTCAGGAGGGTGGCGGAGTAGCAATAACTGGCCTGATGTTCGTGAAGCAGGTAGGGGTGTGTATCGAAGGCCAGCGGGTTGGCCGGCACCTTCATGAGCAGGGCCTCGAAGGGAAGGTAGCCCAGCACCCCGTCGGGAATGATAATCACTTTTTCCGTCAACAGGCCCGCTACCGGCGCAATGAGCTGATCGTAAAGCGCATGAGCCGCTTCGGCGTATCGGCGGGCGCTTTCCAGCTGCAGGCGTACGGTGGGGCTTTCGCTGGTATGATAAGCAGAGATACCCTTGCGCATGCTGGCCACCTTTTCTTTGAGCAGGGCATCGCGCGGCAGTTTCCGCAATTCGAAGTGATCGCGCCGGACGACAAAGGCGAAGATCGCGCTGTCGCCCACCACGTATTCGAGCAGAGTTTCGCCGGGTTGCAGGAGCGTGTCCTGAACGTAGGCCAGGGAAACGGCCCCAAGGCTGTATTTGAGGCGGTAGTAGTCCGGATAATCGCTTTCCAGCCGTCGTTTGAGGGCTTCGTACTCGCGGTTGAGGCCGAAAAGCTTCGAGCTGACGGCCAGCACGGCGCTGTCCGTCTCAGAAAGGCCTTCGCTGAGCTTTTCCTGCCTCTTTTTGTCGTAATAGGCCAGATCGATGCGCAAGTCGTATTCCCGTTCCAGCAGGCTGTCGGGCAGCCCGGCAAAAGCCAGGGCGTCGGACTCCTGCATGGCCTCGTATAGCAGGAAGGCCTTGGAGCGCTCGGCGAGCTCGAAGGACTCAGCGAGGTAATGGAGGCTATCGGTGAGTTGGTAGAGGAGGTGGTTGGTGAGGAGGGCGCCGTTGTAAACTTCGGCGGCTTCTTTGGCCAGCGTTGATCTGCCGGCGGGGCTAAGTGTTTTGGACTGGTGATCCAGGGAGGAAAGAGCCTTGAGATAGTTTTTTTGAGATTGAAGGAGGTTCTGTACGGAACCATCATTTATATACTTTTCTCTTTGAAGGCTGCCTATACTTTGAAGTGTCTTAGCCGGCTGAGCATTTGAATTGGCTGAGGAAAGGCCTTTATTACGGTAAGTAAGTATACGAAGTGATTGGCCCAGGTGGTATTCCGCTTTCTTGATATTCCCTTTTTTCAGGAAGGCCAGTGCCAGCCGCCGATGCGTGGTTGCAACCTCAGGATGGTTATTTTCCGGTGTTTGTAATTGTATATTCAAGGCTTTTTGAATGGTTTCGGCTGCTTTAGTATAATTGCTCTGGTCATAATAACACTGGCCTAGATCACTATATGAAAGGGCCAAAGCCGGGTGTGATTTACCTAGCAATTCCGATCGGATCGCCAAAGCCTTTTCATAAAGGAGGAGTGCTTTATTATACTCTCCTTTGTTATTATACGTGCCTGCCAGGCTGTGGTAAGTATCTGCTACATCAATATTTTTTTCTCCGAATGCTTCAATCTGCAGTACCAATGCACGTTTCTTATATTCAACGGCCCGTTCATAATCTCCTTTGTTGTCATAGCTTGCCCCGAGGTTAAAACAAGTAAGCGCTACATCTGGGTTGTGCTTACCAAGTAGCCTGATTTGAATAATCATGGCCTTCTCAAAATACTCAATGGCCCGGTCGTCATCTCCTTTATTGCCATAGCTCACTCCGATATTGTGATAGGCGGCGGCGACATCCAGATTGTTTTCGCCAAAAAGCTTCAAATAAAGGCCCAAAGCTTTTTTCTTGTATTCAAGGGCTTTATTATAATATCCTTTATTATCCGAATTTATGGCCAGTTGGTGGTAAGACTCCGCTACTGCCGGATCCTCCCGGCCAAATACTTCCAATCGAATAGCAAGGGCTTTTTCATGATGGGTTGTTGCCTGAGCGTATTCCCCTTTTTTTGAATAACTCACACCCAGATTAAAGTGGGACCTCGCCACATCTCCATGTTTCTCCCCGAACAATCTTTTCTGTAATTCCAGCCCTTTTTTCTGGAATTCTATAGCACGTTCGTATTGGCCTTTTTTTCCATAATTTACCCCTAAGCTGTGATAAATATTTGCCAACAGTTCCTGTTCTCCTCCACTCGATTCAAGGCAAATGTTCAACGCTTCACCAAGGCAGGCAATAGCATCGTCATAAGCTCTTTTCTTTTCATAAAAGAATCCCAGGATAAAATGCAATTCTGCTGTCTCTGAATGTATTTCTCCAAATATCTTACGGCGTAATTCAAGCGCTCTTTTCAGGTAAAAAATTCCCTGGCTCACATCATCCTGATAAAAATGGCCGATCCCAAGTTTGAAGCAACAAGCTTCTATTTCAGAACTTGACCCCCCCTCAACTTTTTCAAAGATGGCCAATGCCTCTCTTATCACATTAATACTTCGGCCATAATCAGATAGATCCTCGAAACACCTACCCTTTTCAAACAACACTTCCGCTACCTGTCTGCTCTCCCTTCCCGCCACCCGCTCAAAAACACTTTCCGCCGCTTCCAGCAGTTCCAGCGACGCCTTCGGCCTCCCCTCCTCTATCAGCCCTTTCGCTTCCTCCACCCACCGGGCCGCCCGGGCGGTATCGGCAATGGCCACAGCGGCACTATCGGGCGGTATCTGGGCAAAGAGGATGGACGGCATAAGAAAAAGCAGGAGGTGCAGGCAGACGGTTGGGAGCTTCATAGGATATGGGTAAAAGTGAATGTGCCTAACCTAAGAAAAAAATAATACAAATGCAAAGGAGATAGTGGGTGGGGTTGTCCATTATCCTGGAAGGTGGCCGCGGCCAAAATGCCCGGGGCTCAGATTGAGGAAGTACTTTTGGTACATACTGGCCATATCTCTCCTCCTCTTATCCCAGAACCATATATTCCGCTCGATGTAATTGACGGCAAAGTCGAAGTTCGAGAACTCGATCTCGTAGGGCGCCTGCCCCAGCTTTTCCAGGTAGGGCGGGAAGTTCAGGTTGTGCTCGATCAGCAGGCGGCAGTTCTGCAGAAAGGGGAGCAGCTCTTCGTCCATCAGTTCTTTTTTCCGGTTGGAGTAGATCCAGCGGGCGAAGTTAAAATACCGGTAATAGCCGCCTACATACCGGACGATAAACTCCTCGAAGATCTCTTCCCGCAGCTGAATGGCCTTCTCCTTCTCCCCATCGGCCACCAGCTTTTGCCATTTTCTGAGCTTGCCCCGGATGGAAAGCAGGCTGCCCCGGATCTCTTCATCGATCCGGAACAGCTTCTCCATCAGTTCCACCTGCATGAGGTTATTCTCCAGCCCTGATTTCACCAATGCCCTGATCGATTGCAGCCTGGCGATGATGTAGGTGATCAGGGCGCCTCCGCCGAAGAGCAGGAGGCTCGCCCAGGGGCTGTCCTTCAGTAATTCTGCCGTCAATTGAAACGTGTCCATATCAGCTCAGTAATTTTCTGATCCAATTCAGGAAGGCGCCCTTAGCGGTATCTTTCACTACAACGGGCTCGGGCTCCTCCTGTTGAAAATATCGTTCGGCTTCCTTATTGGCGAACAGCCCATCTCCTCTTCCCCGAAACCGGGGCGCCGCCGGTTGCGCTTCCTTTCCATCGGCACGGGCTTTCAACGGGACGATCATCACCGCCTCCCCTGGCTGAAGCCCAAGTGAACCGGCCGGATTATTGTCCATCAGCCATTGCCCCCGGAAGGACAAAGCATAGCCCGGCGCATGATAGGGTATATAACCGGATTGGTTGAGATAGGCCACTGCATCGTACACGCCTGTATGGGGCGGGACTTCAAGGGCAATGGCGTTCTTCCAGTTGGGGTGGTAGAATGGGATGGTATAGAACATGGTATTGGTTGTTGAATTATTCATGCGATATTCCAAACCTCTCTAAGAAGCTATGCTCCAGCCTCTAAAGTTCTACCCTGCATGACATCGAGCGCCACCTTAACCCTTCTTGCTGCTTCCTTCGTAGAAAGGCCGTCCTGGGCTGCGATAAATGAAACGAAAGTTTTTTGATCAGGCCCCTTGAAGGTAAAAGTATCACCAACAGACGGGAACACTTCCTGAGTGAGTTGTATAGTGGCCCGGATTATCGCTTCATCAGATACCGACTCTTCATTTAATGCAGAAAGAAGTCCAAACCAAGCGCCCAGCCTCCATGTCAGTGCTTTTGCAAAAGCTGCGTTGAAAGGCATGCCTATTACTGGGATGGTACCCACTAATTTATCCCATATCAAGTCTTGAGCAAGAAACCCCAGGTTAGGCTTAATATAAGCTTTTGCGGCAGCCGGTGTGATTTTGCCTTTCCCATAAACTTCCCGAATATCATTCCATAACTTAATATAAAATGGAATAGCCGCTGCATCGACTGCCAGATTAAATCCGGAACCTATTATTCCGCTGAATCCCTGGACAAATGCATTCCTGTTCGCCAAAGATTTTGTTTTCTGATACACTTCTTTTGCTCTTTTTTCCTTGGGTGTCATTGTTCTTGAGTTTAGAAATTAAAAAATTGGAAAGTTTCTTTTTCCATTTTATCCTTTGCCCTTTTAGTGCAACGCCTGCCAAAAAGGTCTCCGGGCAGGGCCATTTTTTTTACCTTACAGCCTGGATCATTAAGAGGCTGTTTCATTTAAATTACATATCATCTTGAGCGCCTTTTCGACTTATCCTTCGTTGGAAATGCTCGCCGTGGCTTAGGCTATGCCTGCGCTTTCCGCCTTGCCTAAGCCGAAAATCCATCTCAATATGATGGTAACCTAAATATGTCCGGCTACTTGCCACCAAACTTCCTCGTCCAAAAAACCTTTGAGGTTTTTGGAGCAAATTGTAAATCCGGTATGACTGACACTTCCCAACTTCTCCAATCCCGCCTCACCGCCCTGGGCGACGAAAAAAAAGCCCGCTGGCTGGAAAATTACGTCAAGCACGATGTGCGCTCCAAAGGCGTGGGCATTCCGCAGATCCGGGAGGTGGTGAAGGCCGTGGCCAAAGAGCATGGACTCACCCAACAGCCGGTGGAGGCCCAGTTTGAGTTCCTCAGCGATCTCATGCAGCAGCCCTACACCGAAGACAAGCTGGCGGCCATCCTCTACCTGCAGCTGTACTGGAAGAAGCAGGAAGCCGGGCCGCAGTTGGAGCTGATCTCCCGCTGGTTCGATCAGCGGTGGATCAGCGACTGGAACGTCTGCGACTGGCTCTGCGTGCGCCTGCTTTCCCCCATGGTGGATACTGTGCGAGAACAGGCCATTCCTGTATTCAAGGCCTGGAATACTGACGAATACCTCTGGACGGCCCGTGCCTCCCTGGTGCCGTTCGCGCAGTGTAAGTCCATAGCTGAACACACCGACACCATTGAAACATTTTCAACCGTATTGATAAAACGGGAGGAGCGGTTCTGCAAGACGAGCGTGGGCTGGGTGCTGCGGGAGTATTCCCGGCACGATAAAGGTTTTGTGCTCCGCTTTCTGGAGGAATATGAGGAGTGGGTGACGCCGGAGGTGCGGAAAAATGCAACCAAGTATATATCCTGATGAAAAACACCACTTTTGCCCGTTTTCAGCTAGTTTTGTACTTTGACGCATAAGTGGCATTTCCGCCGGATTCCGAATAGTTCCCCGCCCTATATACCCGCATCTTTGTATCGCAATCAATCAAAACCACAACACAATGAAGATCACCTTTATCGGCCTGGGCATCATGGGCAGCCGCATGGCGGCAAACCTCCTGAAGAATGATGTAGATGTAACGGTATGGAACCGATCCAAAGCTCCGGTGGAGGAGCTGAAGAGCAAGGGCGCCAATGCGGCGGCCTCGGCAAGTGAAGCCGTGGCGGATGCGGATATTGTCTTCAGCATGCTTTCCACACCGGAAGTGGTAGAACAGGTTTTTCTGGATGAAGGCGGGGCGCTGGCCAATATGAAGGAGGGTACAATCTGGGCGGATTGTTCGACGGTCAACCCTTCGTTCAGCCTGCGGGCGGCGGCGGCAGCGGAAAAAGCCGGCATCCGGTTCATAGATGCTCCCGTGGCCGGCACCAAGCCGCAGGCTACCAATGCGGAACTCGCATTCTTCATCGGCGCCGATACAGCCTTACTGGAAGAAGCACGGCCCTACCTGGATATGATGGGCAATAAAGTGCTGCACATCGGCGAAACGGGTAAAGGAGCCTCCTTCAAAATGCTGGTCAACATCATGCTGGCCCAGTCGATGGCCATCTTCTCCGAAGCGGTGCTGCTGGGAGAAAAGATGGGCCTCTCCCGGGAGTTCCTGCTGAACGTCGTTCCCAACCTAGCCGTATCCGCTCCCTTCACCAAAGCCAAAGCCGACATGGTGCGCAGCGGCGATTACGAGGTGCAGTTCCCGCTGGAGCTGATGCACAAAGACCTGCACCTGGCCGCCGTTACTGCATACGAACTAAACCAGCCGCTTTATTTGGCGAATGTTGCGAAAGAGCTTTTCGCTGAAGCGAACAAAAAGGGGATGGGCCGGCTGGACTTTGCGGCGATCCACAAATTCCTGGAGGAGAGATAAGCAATAGAGGCCCGGGAAAAATTTTGAGGAAAAAAGATTGCAAATTTAATTTAGTTAGAAATACTAACTATATTTGCATTATTGTTTCTGTAAAGATTTCTTTTTGCTCATAAAAGTTAGCACTTCTAACTAAAAACATTTCGCCACATGAAAAACTCATTCTTTCTTAGCCTGCTCACAACGCTCACATTAACAGCCGCTTTCTCCCAGGGCGAAAACGAGGACGCCCGTTTCAAGAACAGTCCGGACCTGGCCATAGACAAGGTAGAAGCCAGGTATGACGACGATCTGGAGCTGCTGATATTTTCCATCCATGTCAAAGGGGAAGCCGGGAAAACCCAGCCGGAGCCGGCAGGGCAGATGGCAGGCGCTCCGGTGCTGGGTTATGTGTTCCCCACTACCTTGAAATCAACGGACGTTGGCTTTTCGGAAACCGAAGGCATCGTAGCCCTGGCCCTGACGTCCCACCCCGATTTTGACGATACCCCTCTCTGGGATGAGAACATGGACCGGGACTACGCCAACGACGGCCGGGTTTGGCACGCCCACTGGGTGGTGCTCCGGCCCGATGAGCGGGCGCCCGGCGGGCTGTCCGTAAAGCAGTTTGAAAAAGGAGATACTACGGTAATTCTACCTCCGACAAACCCCGGCATGCCTATGTTTATGGACTCCCCGGGTTTTCAGGTAGTGACAAAGGGCAACCGCATCAGCGTTGTCGTGCCCGCTTACCGCATGAACGGACAAACGGATTTTCAGTACGACGGCGTGACGGCCTACATGGAGGTCAATCCAAAGAATCCGGAGTTTCCCTTGTTGGGCGTTTATGCTGTGTACAGTGTCGCTTCGGGCGACCTATCGCTTCCTTACACTGTTAATAAATAATATTTTGTCGGAATGCCTCTCATACGCAATGAGCCGGGGGCATTCCCTCCACTTTTCCAAACGCGAATCAACCATGAAAAAAGTAGCCGTATTCGATGCCTACGTCAAAAAAGCCAACGGTGATACCGCCCATTTTGACATCATCGTACCAGAAGGGAAATACAATCTGGAAGAAGTGTTCTCCTTTGGCCGCCAATACCTGGAAAGCATCAATGAGGGCAGCAAGGCGATCTCCGCCGAAGAATGCCGGTTATGCCACATCGAGGAGCCGTCGCCTGAGATCATGGAAGCCATAGCCCGCAAAGGTTTTTACATCCTGGAAATGGAGGATATTCCGGAGCGGCTGCCGGCGGCGCCAAGCCGCACCCAGCTCATCCTGCACATTCGCGCCAACAGTGAGCAGCACCGCTTCGCCAACTTTCGGGGCTGGGATGAAGAACGCCTGCGTAAATTACTGGCGGAGCTGTGAATAGTGCTTATCTTTACCATATGCCGAAACCAGACAAGTACATTCCCATCGACTGCAATTTTTACGACCGCTTCGAAGCGGCTATCGTACTGCGCAAGACAGTACGGCTGGAATATCGGAATGATGATGGTAAAGAACATACCATAGAAACCCGGCTCAAGGATACCCTGACGAAGGGCGGCGAGGAGTTCCTCATCCTGCCCTCCGGCGAGGCCATCCGCATGGACCGCATCATTAGCCTCGATGGGGAGGTAGTACCCAGATCCTGTTAAGCGCTTATGGAAAGATCAGTATTTGACCCGCAGGCCCAGGCCGGAAGCATCGATGCCAGGATCATAGTGGCCCTGGAGCGTATCGCTGAGGTGTTTCGGGTATCGCTCTGGGAGGCCGGCAAGGAGCATGGCCTGAGCCCCCTGCAGATCCAGCTGCTGATCTTTCTTCATTTCCACAGCAGCGAGAAGTGCAAGGTTTCTTACCTGGCGCAGGAATTCAACCTGTCGAAACCGACGATCAGCGAGGCCGTTCGCACGCTGCTGAAAAAAGAGCTGATCCGCAAGGAAACAGATCCGGTTGACACCCGCAGCTATACCATCCACCTGACGGCGGAGGGAGCGGCGCTGGCAGCCAGGACGGCCTCCTTTGCCAACGGGATGGCCCCGGCCTTTGACAGTTGGAGCGAGGAACGCAAAAGCACATTCTACAGCGGCCTGCTGCAACTGATCGCGCAGCTGCAAAAGCTGGGTTTTATCAGTATACAGCGCAGTTGCCTGAAGTGTCGTTTTTTTGAACCGGGAAAAGAAGGAAACTACTGTAAGCTGCTGAAAATGCCCCTGCGGGAGGCGGATCTTCGGGTGGACTGCCCGGAGTTTGAGGAAATGTAAAGCTGGCCGCTAGTGAAAGCGGCACGAATTAACGGGTGAATTTAAGCTACTGTGAACCAGGACGTTAAGGGGCTACGAATTCGCCCGTTATTTCGGTCTAGTCGCACTAGTCCACCTCGCCGGAGTACTACTTGTAGCTTAATTCGTATTAGAATAAATTCACTATTTTAAGGGCATGAGAACCGCCACTCCCAACAAGCCCCTCTCTCTATCCACACGGTGGCTTTGGATATTAGCAGGCTTTGCATTGGCGGCGGGCCGTCTCGGTGCGCAGCATGCCCTGCCTGCTTACCAATTTGAAGCATCGCTTACCGAGGCCATCCACTTCGATGATTCGCTGTATTGCTTCTCTGAAGGGGAGGAACAGAAAACCATGGCCGCGCGGCTTCAGTTGCTGTTGCCCGTCGGGGAAAAGCTGCCGCCAGGAGGCAAATGGTCCGCCATCCATCTTGCCAATGCGAGCGCTAACACACAGCGCGCAATGCTTCGGTTTTGCCATTATGCAGATGCGGTGCGCCTGTATACTGTGCAGGGTGGCAAGCTAGTGGATCAGCAATACAATGGCCGTTCGGTGGTGGCTGCCGATCAGCGCCTGCCTTCCGCCTATCATTATTTATGGGTAAGTATAGCGCCTGGGGAGGAGCAGGAGCTCTATTTTCAGGTGTTTTTTAGTGAAAATACGCCTGCCGGACACTACAAGCACCTGTCTATGATGCCTTACATGCCCACTGTCAATTTGTTGATCAACCAATTGGCCTGGCAGTCTCTGTACGCAGGCTTGCTGCTCTTGCTATGCGTGGTGGGCGGGGTGATGTACCGCATGTTTTCGGATCGCGCGTTCCTTTACTTTGCAGGTTTAATGTTCAGTTCTGCCCTGTACTTCTCTGACCGCTACGGGGTGCTGGGGCTAATCACGGATATTTCCCACCACAACGGCCGGTTTTCGTTGATGATATTCGCCATCACCGGGATCGTGGTATTTGCCAGCTTGTTTGTGACGTCCTTTGTCCAAATGGGCGCCTATATGAAGCCCTACAGCCGCTTTTATCAGTGGTCTTGGATCGTGACGGCTGTCTTTCCATACATATTTACCTGGCTTTTTGACAGCTTGCAAACCGTCCGTACCATATATGACGTGATCCTGGGGGTATGGGCCTTGCTCACCGTATGGCCGATAGGCTGGTTAGCCAGGCGTGGCCGTAGTGGGGCGCGTTCGCTCATGTTGCCCTTTGCGGTGCTGTTTCTGGGGGCGGCCATGTTTTTGCTGCAGAACCTTCCGCTTTTCTATGGGAGCTTCCTGACGGATCACAGTTTTCAGATTGGGTTGCTGCTTTTTTCGACTATTCTGTTTGTCGTGCTTTTTGAGCGGGTTAAAACTTTACGCAAAAAGAAGCAGCAGTTTGAAGAGCTCAATGAGCTGAAGTCACGCTTTTTCACCAACCTTTCGCACGAATTCCGCACGCCGCTCACCTTGATGATGGGCCCCTTGCAGCAGTTGATGGAAGGCAAACGCAGCCAGGAAGAACAACAGCTGTTAGGTATCGCTTACCAAAATGCCAATAACCAGCTGCAGCTCGTCAATGAATTGCTGGAACTGTCCAGGCTGGAGGCCGGTGAAATGGGCCTGAAGGCTAGTAAGCAGAATGCCGTACCTTTTGTGAAAGGCTTGGCCTATGCTTTTGGATCCCTGGCTGCGCAAAGGCAGGTGGAGCTCACTTTCCACAGCGGCCTGCCTGGTTTGTCCCTGTATTTTGATGCCGGTAAATTGGAAAAAGTGCTTAATAACCTGCTCTCCAATGCTTTCAAATTTACGCCTGAAGGGGGGCGGGTATCGGTAGAGCTTTCCAAATCGGATAAAGAGGCTTGTATCCGGGTAGCAGACACCGGCCCGGGAATCCCTCCTGGACTTCAGCCCCGGGTTTTTGACCGTTTCTTCCAATCCGATGAGCATCATGGAATGGGCAGCGGTGTAGGGCTGGCATTGGTTAAAGAGCTGGTCAAGCTGCACCACGGCCGCATTACCCTCGATAGTGAACCTGGGAAAGGGACAGTTTTTGAAGTCTTCCTGCCACTGGGGCATAGCCATTTAAGTGAAGGAGAACGGGTGGAGGCTGCCGAAAGTACAGCAAGTGCATCAGTATTGCCTCTTGCGCTTGCGCCGCAACCAACGCCAAACGGACAAAAGCCCACTTCCGGTGCTCCGCGGGTACTGCTCATTGAGGATAATGCTGAGGTCAGGGCATTTGTGAAACAGCGCTTAGCCGTTGCTTTTCAAGTATCAGAAGCAGAGGATGGGCAGGCCGGCATTGAAAAAGCCCTGGAGGAGATGCCCGACCTGATTGTCAGCGATGTCATGATGCCCCGCACAAACGGCTACGAAGTTTGTGCTGCCCTTAAAGCCGATGTGCGTACCAGCCATATCCCTATTATTTTGCTTACCGCAAAAGCTGAACAGGAGGAGAAACTACAAGGGCTTAAGGCCGGCGCGGATGACTATCTGGCCAAGCCTTTCGATGCGGAGGAGCTGAGTGTCCGCATCCGCAACCTGATACAGCTACGACAGCAGTTGCGTGAGCGTTTTGCCACGGCTGTGGAATTGAAGCCCAGCGAAGTTTCCGCTAACTCCATCGACCAGGAGTTTTTGGAAAAGGCCCTGCAAGTGGTAGAAAACCATCTCGATAATGAGCAGTTCAGTATAGATACCCTGGCCCGGGAAGTCAACCTGAGCCCCCCACAGCTCAACCGAAAATTCCGGGCCCTCCTTAACCAATCCACCAATCAGTTTATCCGGTCCGTCCGCTTGCAACGTGCGGCGGACCTGCTTCGGCAGCAGAGCGGGACGGTCTCCGAAATTGCCTTCCTAACCGGTTTCAGCAGCACCGCCTACTTCATCAAATGCTTCAAGGATAAATACGGCGAAACGCCGGGCAGTTTTGTCAAAAAGGCTTGAAGCCTTTTATTTACGGGCATTTGATCGGATTTTTATATTCTATGATCCGATTTTGATACCTCCCGGGCCACTCTTCCGCCCAACTTTGTCTCATTAGTTCATGGCTTTGGCAGCTACCACATTTAGTATAGCCAATAGTATAGCCAAAAAAGCCTATTTGTTCACTAAGCGGAAGGGTGGTGTGAGTGATAGAAACTAGTGCGGCTAGACCGAATTAACGGGAGTTTTCGCAGGCCCTTAAAGCCCTGGTTCAAAGCTTAAATTCACCCGTTAATTCGCGCCGCTTTCACTAGTGCGACTAGACCGAATTAACGGGGGATTTCGCAGGCCCTTAAAGTCCTGGTTCACAGCAGCTTGAAATCCCCCGTTAATTCGCGCCGCTTTCACTAGCCTGCCCTACCTTTCAAAAAACATTGACCGATGAGACTATTTGTTACACTTCTTGCACTTTTATCTGTGGGCGCTTTGGTACAGGCCCAAATTACTATTGAGCGCCAGGACTTCACGCTGGAGCCAGGGGCGCGCGTTACATTCTGGCATCTTGATCACACGAATGCTTCGCCGCCGGAGCCCGGTGAAGGTGTGATATGGGATTTCAGCGAGCTACTGCTGGACGATGGCTTTTACACAGATTATGAAATAGCGGATAGCGAAGAATTTCCGGGATCGAACCTAGAGGAGCCAAGCATTCGCCCTATCCTGGGAGGCCTGGCTTCTCAAGGAGGGACATACTATAGCCTGCTTGATGATACCGGATACAGCCGGCTGGGGAATATTTCTGAATCTGTCAATGTCGGATTGGGAACATTTACGAATGCGCCGGGGGATACCCTAAAAGTGCTGTCGAAGGTGTATGATTTTACTGAGCCGGAGACGCTGATCCGGTTTCCATTGAATTTTGGAGATAGCTGGGGATACGATAATACCACCACTACTGATTTTAATGTTACAGTGGCAGCTTTTGGTTTGCAAGACACGCCAGCCAGTCAAGTTTCCCGGGACAGTGTAAACTTGTCTGTAGTAGGCTACGGCACCCTGATCCTGCCCAATCCTTCGGGCATAGGCACGGTAAGTATAGAGGCGCTAATGATTGAACGTAACCGCCACCTGGCCTACAACTACTTCCTGGGCGGGCAGCCTGCTCCGCAGTTGATGCTGGACCTGTTTGGCCTTCAACAAGGGCGAACAGAAAATATTACCCGCTATTTCTTCTACGCAAAAGGGTTGCCTCGTTCTGCCGCCAATATAAGACTGGACCAGAATGGCAATATTATTCTCTTTACTATTCCTGATGACTTGCAGGATGTCATCAGCTCCAGCAAAGCACAAGCGGCAGAGCCGGTTGCTATCCAGGCTTTCCCCAGCCCAATACGCACCGGGGAACTATTGTCGGTTCACCTGCCGTTTGATGTATTCAACGGCGCCTTCGAGCTCTTCGACGCCTACGGCCGGCAGGCCGCTGCCTGGCCCGTTGACGCGGCGCAAGGCCAAATGCTTCAGTACGCCCTTCCGGGGCATGTGCCGGCCGGCCTGTACGTGTTTCGGATTATAGACGAAAACAAACAAGTAAGGGGAATCGGGAAGCTGAACGTTGTAAAATAAGTAGTCGGACATATTTAGATTACAAATAAATGTTCATTGAAAATTCGATTT
>CAYQKY010000015.1:0-87137 GCA_964418125.1 uncultured Phaeodactylibacter sp. | reverse complement strand
ATGATATTCAATAAATTGTAACGATTGTTTTTTCCTTAACGCAACACTAGTGAAAAGAACTCATTATTGAGGGTGTTGATCATATTCCAAAGTCAATAAAAAATCTGACTTCATTAAATAAACTATTTATTTCTGAGGGCGCTTCTCAAATCCCCCAAGAATTACAGTATTTGCAAAATTTGAGAGATTTCACTCTTTATGATTCGGAAATCAAATTTTATCCAGAAGTAATCCATACAATTGAAAAATTGGAAAGTATTACGATTTGGCAAACCAGGATAGAAGAAGTGCCTCCTTCTATAGTTCACTTGAAAGATCTAAATAGCTTTCTATTTATTGAATCTCCATTAATCCAATTTCCAGAACATTTTTCTGAATTAGATAAACTGAAAATCCTTAATCTTGGAGGTACAGGCATATCAGGGGTGTCAGAATCCATTTATAAATTAAAAAATCTGGAGGGTTTATTTCTCTGGGGGACAAAAATTGAAAAAATCCCTCCACCGGTTCTTCAACTGATAAACCTTAAAGAATTGAGTTTCAAATCCTGTCCCGTAAAGGAGGTGCCAGAAGAAATTAGCAGGCTGAAAAAGCTGCAATATTTTTCAATCGGGAATACAAAGGTGCAAAAACTTCCAGATACTATTCAGGAGCTAAGGCATCTGAAAATGTTTGATGCTGGGGGAACGAAAATCTCTTTGATTCCTGCGGGGATAGCAAAATTAAAAGATTTAGAATACCTCAACTTTGCAAATACAGATATTAAAACTTTACCATATGGATTAACCAAGCTCGGAAAACTTAAGAGGCTTTTTATTGGAAATACAAAGATAAAGGAGGTTCCAAAGTTTATTTGGAAATTAATCAGTTTAAGGGAGCTATATTTAGAAGGTCTTTCAGACCCTATTTCCGATGAGATAGAAAATTTGGAAAATTTGGTGAAAATTGATTTATCAAACTCTAACATTAAATTTTTACCCCAAGGAATATTTAACCTTGCTAATCTTCAACATCTAAATTTAGAAAAGACTCCAATAAAATCAATTGGGGAAAAGATAACTAATTTAACAAATCTGCAAGTAATCAATGTAAAAGATACAAAGTTAGAAGACCCACCCCTCGAGATCGCCTCTCAGGGCATAGAAGCCATTCGCAACTACTTTGTCGAACTAGAAAAGGGCGCAGACCAGCTCTATGAGTCCAAGCTGCTCATTCTCGGTGAAGGAGGAGCTGGAAAAACTTCTCTATGCCGAAAGATACTGAACCCAGAATACGTTCTAAAATCCGAAGAACGAACAACCGAAGGGATCGATATCAATGTCTATTATTTTCCAATAGATAATGGCCGGGACTTCCGGATGAACATCTGGGACTTCGGGGGGCAGGAGATCTATCACGCCACTCACCAGTTCTTTCTCACCAAGCGGTCGCTGTATGTCCTTCTGGAAGATACCCGTACGGAGGATACTGACTTCAACTACTGGCTGCAGGCCATCGAATTGCTGAGCGACAACAGCCCTGTAATCATCGTTCAGAATGAAAAACAGGACCGCAAAAGGGCGCTTAACGAAGCTGGCCTGAGGGGAAGGTTTAGTAACCTGATACAGATCATGTCGGTCAACCTGCTCACCAACCGGGGAGTACCCGAACTACTTAACCGCATCCGCAGCGAGATCCGGCAGTTGCCGCATATTGGAGAAAAACTGCCCAAAGGCTGGGTGCGCATCCGGCAGGAACTGAAGGAACTGAGCAAGGATAATAATTACATCGGCCTGAAGGAGTATTTGGAAATCTGCCAGAAGCATGGCCTGGTGACGCGGGACAGGGCGCTTTTCCTGAGCGATTATCTCCACGATCTTGGCATATTCCTCCATTTCCAGGATAATCCCATTTTGAAACACACTGTCATTCTGCGCCCGGAGTGGGGCTCGGATGCTGTTTATAAGGTGCTGGACAACCCTAAAGTCAGGGATGAAAGAATGGGCCGGTTTTCTAAAAGAGACCTGAAGAATATCTGGTGTGAAGAACGCTATGCCGGCATGCAGGATGAACTGCTGGAACTGATGATGAAGTTTGAACTGTGTTACCAGGTGGGGAAAACCGATGAATTTATTGCCCCCCAGTTGCTGTCCGCCAACCAGCCGGATTATTCGTGGGATGAGCAGGGCAATCTGGTCGTCCGTTATGATTACGATTTTATGCCCAAGGGGATCATGACCCGTTTCATTGTCCGCCGGCACAGTATGATCAAGAGCCAGCGCCTGGCCTGGAAAGACGGTGTAATTCTGGAAAGGGAAGGCGCAGAAGCAGAGGTGATCGAAACCTATGGCAAGCGGGATATCCGGATTCGGGTGTGCGGGCAGAACCGTAAAGAACTGCTGACACTGATCATGGATGAATTTGACCGTATACATAAGAGCTACCCTAAGGTAAAGGTCGATAAGTTGATTCCCTGTAATTGTGATGAGTGTAGAGATAAATTGGAACCTTACCTCTTCAAGTACACCGACTTGCGAAAGGCAAAAGAAAAGGGAGTTATTACCTTGAGGTGCATGGATAGTTTTGAAGAAGTGCTTATACAGTCTTTGATTGATGAATATTTTGATATCGATGAAATATGGAAATTAAGTAATGTTCAGAGTGGTTTACTCAAATCATTTCTTGAAGTAGGTTTTTCAAATGTACAGGTTGGGAATAAAGGGATAAGTAAGCTCAAGAGTTCTCTTGAATCTTCAAAACTTATTGCTTTCATTTCATACTCTTATCAGGATGAAACCTTAAAGGAAAAACTTCTCAAATCCATTAAGCCGCTCAACCGGCTTGGGCAAATCGAAGCCTGGGATGACCGCCGGATCAAGCCAGGAACAGAGTGGCGAAAGGAAATTCAGGAGAAGCTGGAAAGCGCAGATATTATCTTCCTGCTCGTCAGCCCCGATTTCCTCGCTTCGGACTTTTGCAATGATGTGGAGATGAAGCAAGCCCTGAAAATGCACGAAGCTGGCCGGGCGGTTGTCGTGCCCATCATCCTCCGCCCCTGCCTTTGGGAGGACATGCCCTTTGGGAAGTTGCAGGCGCTTCCCGGGAATGGCAAGGCAATCTCTTCCTGGAAGAATGAGGATGAGGCATTTTTAGAAGTGGCGAAGAGGGTGAAGAAGTTGATTGAGGGGATGTAGGAAACCCATTATTTTAATGGAGAAACCACCTTTAAAAGATGTTAGAAGATGACTTTACCCGAATTCCTTCAGGGCCCGATACTCTCCGGCATTGGCGAAATTGTCCGAAATGGTGGACACTACCTGGCTTTTGGTTTGACCGCCCAGGGTATCGAGCTCCTTGGCGCCTGCCTGGATGATCATCCATTCCATCAGCAAGGAAAGAGCGCCAATCGTTTTCGTAGAGCCGTACAGCAGCTTTTCCCAGCCGTCTATCAACCCTTCAATAAAAAAGGCGATCCTTTTGACCTGTACACCAACTTGCGCTGTGGATTATTGCATGTTGTTCTTCCCCAAAACAACCTAGAGCTAATCCAACGGGCGGAACTGCACCGTTTTCCGGAGGGACATCTGGGCTTTGGGCATCAGCGCGGCAACAAGAGGTTGATTTTGGTATCGGAGGACTTTTTTGTAGATTTTGAACAAGCAGGCCGGGAGGTGATCCGGCGAATTGAAGAAGGAGAGTTGGCGCAGAAAAAATTGAGGAAGATGCGGTTTTTGGTGTAGAATAGAAAACTATCTGTTCTAAGGCAGATTAGTTTTTATCTGGGCATAGCCCCATCCATAGTAGCTTTAATTATGTATATCTCATATTTCTTTTAGCAATCGCAAAAATGGAAGCTCAATTTCAATACCTTCAACAACTAGCGGCCAAATACACCCGCTATATTTCAGAGCCGGAGATCCTATTGCAGGATGTCAACCAACTACCGGTCGAGGCGCTGCAGCCCATTTGGGAAGAGTATGGCGATCCTGACCGTAAATTCCAGCCGGTCAATTTGCTTCGGGCAGAAACCGCACGGCAGTTACTGGACGGAAACACCATTACCGAGGAAACACTGGAGGTGACAAAAGAGAACATTCGACAACGGAATGCCAGTTTTTTCTCGTCTTATCCCGAAAAACTGCGGCAGGAACTAGAGGATTACGCGATTGGTAAGCGGGATATCTTTGCCAGTTGGCAGAAGCTCTGGAACGTATTGCACCCTTTCATTTACGACAAAAAAATTCGGGAAACAGCCAATCAGTATCTGGAACAGATTGCCCGGCAGTTGCTGTCCGATTTGGAACTAAAAGACTATACAAGCCATACGGTAGATTTTTACGGCCCCAATAATTTTGGAAGTGACCTAGCCTGGATAGCGCTGTATCCTTTGGTAAAGAATTCTCACAAGGAGGGCTATCAGTTTTTTTTAGGGATTGAGGCAGAGCCAAAGGCAGGTATGATAGCCGGATGGTCGATAAATAACCCGGCGCCAAATAAGCTTCTAAGAGTGGACTCTTATGCTGAAACGTTGGAGACGCTTAGAAGATTAAAGGAAGAAATACAGAGCCTTAACCAACAACTCAGGAACTATTTCAAGTTTGCTCCCGGCTCCCAGGCAGCAGAATGGGAAACTTTTAAGAAAGAGAATGTTTCTGCCATTGATTTTTCACATCTGGAACTTGGTGATGTTTCCGATATTCAAAGCTTGCAGGAAATGAATGAACGGGCGGGCCTGCCGGCGGACAGTATGTCGAACCAAACCTGGAATTTGTGGTTGTTTAAAAATGCCCAGAAAGGGGACGTTGTTTTTGCCACCAAAGGAGTAAGCACCTGCCTGGGCATTGGCCTCATCGATGGAGATTATTACTTCGAGGAAGATGAGGAATATGGCCACCGCCGAAAAATAAACTGGATAACCGATAAGGTATATCACTATAAATCGGGAGCATTAAAGAACCATAAGGTCCTGTTTAGGCCGGATACCTTCAGCCCTACTAAAGCCTGGGAGTTCCTTTTCAACGAATACGTTCGCCTGCATCCGGAATTGGCTACGGTATTCGACCGATATAAAATACCCTACAAAGCAGTAGAGGACACCTTGGTACCGGCGACAAGTGAAGAAGAACCTGAGGAGTCGGAAAATCAGCAACAAAGCTTTTGGTGGCTAAATGCCAACCCTCATATCTGGAGCATCTCAGGCTGCCAGGAAGGCGAGCGTAAAGCTTACACTTCACGTAATGAAAAAGGAAATAAGCGCCGGATCTATAAATACTTTGAAACCATAGCTCCCGGCGACCTAATCATTGGATACGAGAGTAGCCCTGTAAAGCAAGTTAAAGCCATATTGCAGGCAACCAGAGGCCTGCATGAAACGGAGGAAGGTACCGAATCCATTGAATTTGAACTGTTGGAAAAGTTGGATATCCCTGTTCCCTGGAATGAATTGGCCAATCATCCCGGCCTGCAGGAATGTGAAGTCTTCATCAATAACCAGGGAAGCTTGTTCCAACTTACCGAGGAGGAATTTGATATCATACGGGATATCATCGACAACAAGAATATAGTCTATGAACGTAAACAACAGAGTGAGAAAAGCAGGCAATACAAGTATGCTGAAGACCCGGACAAACCCTTTATTCCGGAAGAGCAATTTAAGCAGATCGTTTCCCTACTGGGGCGAAAGAAAAACATCATCCTGCAGGGGCCTCCCGGGGTAGGCAAGACTTTCATTGCCCGCAAGCTGGCCTATGCATTGATGGGCCAGATTAATGAGGCTCAGATAAAGATGGTGCAATTCCATCAATCCTATAGCTATGAAGATTTCATACAGGGTTTGCGCCCGGGTAGGAACGGCTTTGAATTGCGCAATGGAATTTTTTACAGTTTTTGCCAACAAGCACATGCCCATCCGGAGAAGCCTTATTTTTTGATCATTGACGAGATCAACCGGGGGAACCTCAGCAAGATCTTTGGGGAACTGATGATGCTGATCGAAACTGATAAACGTAAGAAGCGGTTTGCCGTCAAGCTCACCTATGCCGAGGAGGATGATGCGGAATTCTTCGTCCCTCCCAACTTGTATCTGATCGGAACAATGAACACAGCTGACCGCTCTCTGGCCATTGTAGATTACGCCCTCCGCAGGCGCTTCGCCTTTATTGAACTGGAGCCAATGTTCGACGAACCATTCCGCAGTTTCCTCAACCAGAAGGGCATCTCCGGAGAACTGGTAAACCATATCATTCAGTCTATTATCAAGGTAAACCATGCTATCCATACCGACCCCAACCTGGGGCACGGTTTCCAGATTGGGCACAGTTATTTCTGCTCATTCAATGGAGACGGAGATGAGAGCGCATGGCTGGGAGAAGTACTGCGTTTTGAAATTAAGCCCTTATTGGAGGAGATCTGGTTTGATAATCCCGATAAGGTGAAAGAAATGCTGTCCATTTTATCCTTGCAGTAATGAATATCCCAATAAAAAACATCTACTTTCTCCTTTGTTATGCCTGGAACAAGCTGGAGGAGAAAGAACGGGTAACCGTTTCCATTGATGATCACACCGAGCTTATAGACCTGCTGGCTAAAGTATTGATCAATGCCACCCGTATTTTGCTGAAGCGGGGTATCGACCGCAATTATGTGCCTCATACGGAAGAGTTGGCAGGGATCAAAGGCAAGCTGGAACTAAGTGCAAGCATCAAAAGAAACCTGCTGCGTCAGATGCGAGCGGTATGCCAGTACGACGAATTTTCAGCGGATATTCTGACCAATCAGATCCTGGTTTCCACCCTGCACAAATTGATGCGCACTGAAAACCTGGATATGGATTTTCGTCGGCAGGCTCGCAATCTGGTATCTATGTTTCCCGGTATTAGCCTGATAGATTTACAATCGGCTCATTTTCGGCGGATTCGCCTGCATCGCAATAACCAGTTTTACGGATTCATCATAAAGATTTGCGAGTTGATCCATGAAAGCCTGCTACCGGCTGAAGAGCCGGGAAAATTCCGTTTTGCAGACTTCCGCCGTGACGAGCGCAAGATGAATCAATTGTTCGAGGCTTTCGTCTTCAACTTTTATCGAATCGAACAATCCAGGTACCAGGTAAGGAGGGAGCAGATCAAATGGCAGTTAGGATATACGGATCCGGAGGCAGAACTTTACCTACCTATCATGCAGACCGATATTACACTGGAAAATCAACGTGAAAAGATTATCATTGACACCAAGTATTACAGGGAGACGCTTGCAGAACGGTATGGGAAGGAGAAGGTGAAATCCGGCAATTTGTACCAGTTGTTCAGTTACCTTATTCAGCAGCGGAGCGACGATCCAAAAACACATAAAGCAAAAGGCATCCTGCTTTATCCTACTATTGAAAAGGACTATGACCTGGTTTATTCCTATCAGGGGCATGAAATACAGATCAGGACGGTGAATTTGAATATGGGCTGGAGGGAGATTAGGGAGCGGTTGATGGAGGTAATTGGAGATGATATTTGATCGGGTTGTCAAATGATATTCCTTTCAACCCAGTATGACAATTCTTCCGCCTTTTGAAGTGTTTCCTTTTCCTTTCCACGTTGACTTTCAAAATCTGAAAAACGATCAAGAGGGAAGGTTTCTATCCGGATAGAAAACGACTTCCCTGTTTTTTCAAGAGTAAAGCCTTCCGGCAGTAGTTGGTGAATCTTGTACACTTTTTCCTCAGAAAAACCATTCAACTGAGCATCAACATGTCCCCTTGCCAGTTTATGGAGTATTTGGATTTTGGCTTTTTTCAGTTTTTTGTTGTACAAGACGGGCCTGTCACTGTTGGCCGGAACAATTCCAGGTTTCTCGTTTTCTTTGCATAAGAAACGAATCCCCAAATAAAACCGTTAACTTTATGTGCAGTACAGAAACTCAACTCAGATGAGTATGACCACCAAGATCAGCGTGCCCTTATCCGAAGTCGACGAAAAGTTCTTGAAGGAACTCAAAGAGAAGTATCCCAGCCATACCCGCCTGGACATTCAGGTGGTCAACCTGGATGATATTCCTGCATTTACAGAGGAGAACTTCTGGAGCATTATCGGTTTGCTGGATTGGAATGCGGAAACCAGAAATGAAGTATTGACCCCGGCCGTTGAAGCCCTCGCTCAGCACCCTGCCAGCCACATCTACCTCTTCGAAGACATACTCGCCGAAAAGCTTTACTTGCTGGACACCAAAGCCCACGCCCGGTCGGCCTACCCAAAAGGTTCCTTTTCCGAAGATGGTTTCCTGTATGTGAGGGCTGCCGTCGTTGCTCAGGGCAAAGAAAAATATGAGCAGGTTTTAGAAGCACCTGCACAGATCAATCCGGAGGAGGATTTCGAACCGTTGCTCTCCTTAGCAGCGCTGGCCTATGAACAAAAAACCGGTTCTGAATTCGACTACCTCTCCCCTACCAGCTATGAAGCTTACGCTAATGAAGCGGGCTTGCAGTAAGCGCTCAAACGGAAGGCCTGCATATGAAAATCCAAGGCATAAAAGAAGAAATTACCAAACTGCCACGTGCCGAACAAATCTTTATCTTTGTATAAAACGAATGAAATGCTGGTAAAAGAAAAAGTATTGGAAACCATCCGGTCCCTTCCTGAAGAATTCTCCCTGGATGACCTGTTTGAGCGGCTGATCTTCCTGGAAAAGATCAATACGGGCCTTCAGGAAGTGGAAGAAGGCAAAGTTATGAGCCAGAAAGAAGCTAAAGAAATGATGAAGAAATGGCAAAAGTGACTTGATTGTGCTGAGGTGAAAGAACTAGCTTACCAGAAACGATTCTCCAAATAAAACCGTTTACTTTATGTGCCGAATCAATTGTTAAACCTGATTGATATGAGTATTCAAGCTATAAAAGAGGAAGTCAGCAAACTGAGCCGGGAAGAGCAGGCGGAGCTTATTCACTTCATGGTAGAGCTACTGGCGAAAGACGATTTCCAGCTATCGGAATCCTGGAAGGAAGAGTTGGGCCGCAGGGAGCAAGCCCTGGACAAAGGAGAGTCAATTGGCAAGCCTGCCAGAGAGGTTATTTCAAAGTATAAGGCGCACTGATGCCAGGGTATCATATCATTATCCAGCCCGAAGCGGAACAAGACCTGGATGAGGCTTACCAATACCTGGAAGGCCAAAGAACCGGGCTGGGCTTCGAATTACTGGCGGATCTCACCGAAATTGTCGAACTCCTGGAAGACAACCCTTTTCTGTTCCCTCCCATTTATGGCGAAAAAAGAAGAGCCGTGATCCAGCGGTTCAAATACAACCTGATCTTCAAGATCGTTGAAGAAAATGTGTTCATTCTGGCTATCATGCATGGCAGCCGGGATACTCAAAGATGGAAAGGCAGGAAGTGAAAAATGAGGTTTTAGAGAGTTTTTTCTGCCCTAGTTCTAAAATTATTAATAAAAAAGCACAAAATATTGGTTAACAGCCACTTAAAAGTAGCCATTCCGACCCTGCCGGGATCACTAATAAAAGCAACGGCCTGCTCCCTTTCGGGTGCAGGCTTTTGCTATTTTACGCGGCATGAATTTCTGAAGGTTGCTGCACGTGAAGAGTTCCCTTTCCACCATTGAAAATTACCAACAAAATTTCCTTACTTTCACCTCATAAAACCACCTATATATCTCACAGAATATATGAAAGCACTCTTCTACACCCGCGAATACCCCCCCTACGTCTACGGCGGGGCCGGCGTCCACGTGGAATACCTGGCGGCCGAACTGGCAAAGCTGATGGAAGTGGAAGTACGGGCATTTGGCGACCAGAATGAATCAACCGGAAGCTTATCCGTAAAGGGCTACCCCTTTGACAACCCGGCCTTTAACCATGCCGACGACAAGCTGAAGGCCGTCTTCAAAACCCTGAGCGCCTGCCTTCACATGAATGTCGATACGGTCGACGCGGATGTGGTGCACTGCCACACCTGGTACGCCCACTTTGCGGGCATCATCGCCAAATTGTTCTACGGCATTCCCCTGGTCATCACGACCCACTCCCTGGAGCCGCTGCGGCCCTGGAAAAGAGAGCAACTGGGCAGAGGGTACGACGCCTCTTCCTGGGTGGAAAAAACGGCCATTGAAATGGCGGATGCGATCATTGCCGTTTCCAAGGAGACGAAGGAGGATGTCCTGAAATTTTTCGATGTTAAAGAAGAAAAGGTAAAGGTCATCTACAACGGTATCGACCTGCAACAATACGCCGCCACGGAAGAAACCGCCACATTGGACGAATATGGGGTTGACCCCTCAAAACCCTATGTGCTCTTCGTTGGCCGTATCACCCGGCAAAAAGGCATCATCCACCTGGTGAATGCCATTAAGTACATCGACCCCGGTACGCAGGTGGTTTTGTGCGCCGGCGCCCCCGATACGCCGGAGATCGCCAAAGAGATGGAGGACAGCGTCCGGGAAGTGAAAAAAACGAGAGACAACGTCATCTGGATCAGCAAAATGCTGGAGAAGCACGAAGTGATCCAGTTGTATTCCCATGCCGATGTATTCTGCTGCCCGTCCATTTACGAACCGTTCGGCATCATCAACATTGAGGCCATGGCCTGCCATACAGCCGTGGTAGCCAGCGCCGTGGGCGGCATCAAGGAAGTCGTGGTACACGGAGAGACCGGCCTTTTGATCCCCCTGGAACAACAAAAAGAGGCCCCTTTTGAACCCGTCGACCCCGATAAATTCGCCCGAGCCCTGGCGGATGGGATCAACCAGGTGATCGCCGACCCGGAACTAAAGGCGTCCATGGCCCGAAAAGGCAGAAAAAGAGTGGAGGAACACTTCGATTGGAAAGCCATTGCCCGGCAGGTTAGGGATCTGTATCAGTCTTTGGTGGAGGACCGGTGAAAAGGAATGATGGAATGAATAAGGCGCCTTTTTCTTCTCACTTCGGAATGCAGGGTGCTCCCATTCCCACTTCCGAATTCCGCTTTCCCACTTCCGGCTAAGAAGCACCGCTTGCACCTCGAGGCCTTCCCCAGGGCTTCCATCACTGACAATCCGGCAAAAAAAACGGATATTTAAATATTACACTGAGTGAATAAGGACTATATAACCAAAAAACCACTGCCATGAAAACCAAGATCGCCGGCCTTCATGTCCATCCCGGCATGAAAGGGTATGCCAATCACGGCTATCCGGAAGAAGAAAACCGGACCATCTGGGACACCTGATCACTCCATTACCAGCCGCAACTCCCCTCCCCGGATCACTTCCTCATGCGTGATGTACCACCTGTCCAGTTTTTCCCCATTGAGGAAAGCTTCCTTGATGTACCTATTCTCCGTGCTGTTGTTCTCGGCAACAATTCGGAAGGTGCGCCCCTCCCCTGCCTTTATCGTGGCTTCCTTCACCAGGGGGCTGCCGATGGCGTACCGGCCATCCGCCGGGTTGACCGGATAGAAACCCAGGGCGCTAAATACGTACCATGCCGACATCTGCCCACAGTCTTCATTACCAGACAAGCCGTCCGGGGCGGTGGTATAGAGGGTTTGCATGATCTCCCGCACCCGTTCCTGGGTTTTTCGGGGCTGGCCGGCGTAGTTGTAGAGGTAGGCGATGTGGTGGCTGGGCTCGTTGCCATGGGCATACTGGCCGATCAGGCCACTAATGTCCGCCGAAACGTTCTCTCCCCGGAGCTCTGAGCTGGCGGAGAAGGTAGCGTCCAGGTGTTCCACAAAAGCTTCATCGGAGCCAAACAAAGCGATCAACCCCTCTACGTCGTGGGGCACGAACCAGCTGTGCTGCCAGGCAGTGCCTTCGATGTAAACGCCCTCCGCGCCATGCTCGGAATAAAAAGGGTCGAACGGCTCCACCCAACTGCCGTCCGCATTTTTACCGCGCATGAATTTCGTTTCCGGGTCAAACAACGCCTTATAAGACCGGGAACGCTCCATGAACCGCTCGTAATCTTCCGCTTTACCCAGCATTTTAGCTACCTGAGCGATGCACCAGTCATCGTAGGCATACTCCAGGGTTTTGGTAACCGAATAGCTGTCCTTATCGGCGGGGATGTAGCCGTACTCCCGGTAGAAATTAGTACCCCGGATGTCCTGAGCCGCACTCTTAAGCATGGCCTCATAGGCGTACCCGGCCTGATCGCCGAGGCGGTCCTTCAGCAGGGCGTCGGCCAGGACGGGAACAGCGTGGTAGCCGGTCATGGTATTGGTCTCATTGCCCATAAGCGCCCAGACAGGCAGCAGGCCGTGTTCTTCATAAAAAGCCAGAATGGACTTCAGAAAGTCGTCCAGCCGCTCAGGCTGGGTGATGGTATATAACGGGTGGGCGGCGCGGAAGGTATCCCAGAGCGAGAATACCGTGTATCGTTCATAACCGGAAGCAGTGTGAATGGTGCTGTCCACGCCCTTGTACCGGCCGAGGGCGTCAGAATAGAGCGCCGGCGCCAGAGCGGAATGATACAGGGCCGTGTAGAAAATGGTATCCATGCCCGCCTCGATGAAGGTGGCGTCAATCTTGGCCAGTTCTCCCTCCCAGGCTGAGCGGGCGCCCTGTACTACCTTGTCGAAGTCCCAATGGTTCAGTTCCTGTTCTACATTTGCCAGGGCGCCTTCCACGCCGGCGCTGGAAATGCCGACCTTTATCAGAAGCGGTTGTGTGCCTTCGGGAAAAGTGAGCAGTGCCCTGGCCGCCGTCAGCGTATCAACGCCTTTTACCGGCGCCTCCTGGATATCCACCCGGCTTGGCGGCTCCGAGAAAACGGCGGCAAAATAAACGCGCTGGCCTTTGGCCCAGCCTACCGATTTGCGCACGCCGGTGAAAGTTGTGCCGTTTACCTGTTCAATGTGGGTTTCCGTGGGCATATCCCAGTTGATGCGGAATCCAAGGCCTATGGAAACAGCCCGTTCCGCTCCTTCGGGAAAAGTGTAGCGATGCATTCCCACCCGGCGGGTGGCGGTAAGAGCCGCCTCGATGCCATTGTTGAAGGTGACAGAGTAAAAACCGGGGCTGGCCTGCTCCCGGCTATGCCGGAAGGATTGGGGCTCACCGGCTTCGGCATCCTGAGCCAGATAGGGCATTACCGAAATATCACAAAGGTCGCCGATCCCCGTCCCGCTGAGATGAAGGTGGCTGAAGCCGGCGATGACAGTATCGGAAATGTGATAGCCGGAACACCAGTCCCAGCCTTCGGTGCCGTTATCGGGGCTCAACTGCACCAGGCCGAAGGGCAGTACTGCCCCTGGATAAGTGTGCCCGTGAGCGCCCGTACCGATAAAGGGATCCACCAGGGCAGCGTGTCCCCTTTCTTCAGGGGGAGCAGTGGAGGGTTCGGAAGTGCAGGCGGTAAAGGCCATGACGGCCATAACGAATACTGAATAAGCGGGAATCTTTGTCATTGGAAAGGGCTATTTTTAACAGCGGGAGGAACTTGCCTCCCGGGTAACGCCAAAGTACGGTTTTCTGCTAAATATTATGCAACAAGAAAAAGGATCTGTCCGTATTTGGGGAGTAGATACAGTAGTGCCGCAAAAAAATATGCCGGTTTGCCGGGAATTCCCTAGCTTTATTTTTTCTACAATAAAAAACACCGCCGCCTATGCCTGCTCCGAAACAGGAAGCTATCGGCCAATCCCTTTCCGCTCTGAAAAGCGGACTGCCCTTATTTTACAGAGATTTCATCAACATTGCCTGGGCCTTTGCCGCCCAATCCGGCCCTGCCGGCTTTTTACTGGAGGCAAAGGCCGTTAATGAGAACCTGGCAAAAACGCTCGTCGTATTCCGGAACAGGCTCAGCCAGGCATCATCGGAAAGCACCAGCCTGGAGCAGGCCGTTGGCCATGCTTTTCTGCACTACGTGGTCAATACCGATGGCCAGATCCCGGACCCCGGGCCGGATGCACCGTTCGATGTGTTAGGTGCGGCCAAACGATATGCCGAATCGCTCAATGTTGGGGTGCTCGACAACGAGGATGGCTTTTATCTGGATATCGATGACAAGCAAATCCCTTTTCCGGAACTGGGCAGCCTGCCGGCTGATGGCGGGGCCGACCCGCTGCGACAGGTGGGACAATACATCAATAAAGTGCGTTACGGGCACGACGGTATTATACCTTCTTTTGTTTTTGACTTTGACGAAAACGCCACGGAGCATACTTTAACCAATGCACTGGCCCTGGCCGACCTTTCCCACCTGGCCTACTACGGGCCTGCTTTCGTGGAAAAGCAGCTTCGGCATTGGGGCTACGATGCTTTCCAATGGGTGGAAGACGACAAGTCCGATACCCAGGCATTTGTAGCCGGTAAGGGTAACCACCTGGCAATATGCTTCCGGGGAACGAGCAGCGGGAAAGACGTGCTGGTCGACACCCGTTTCCTCAAGGCCCGCGCCTATGGGGGGCGCGGCCGGGTACACCGCGGGTTCGACAATGCACTGGGCCGCGTCTGGGAAGAACTCCGGGCTGCCGTGGATGAGCTGGGGCCTGACAGAAAGCTTTTCGTCAGCGGACACAGCCTGGGAGCCGCCCTTGCCCAGCTGGCCGCCCACCGCTTTGCGCTGGACGGCTTTACTGTTGCCGGCGTTTATGCCTATGGCTCCCCCCGTGTCGGCAACCCGGAGTTCAGGGACGCCTACAACGAGATGCTGGAGCCGGCGACCTTCGTGCACATCAACAATAAGGACATCGTCGCCCGGATCCCCCCCCGAATCCTGGGCTTCCGCCACCTGGGCGGCGGGCCGCTCCTGTTCGACGAAGGACATACCCTCACCCCGATGCCAAAGCCTAAGTCGATACTTGGCGCCGAGGAAGAGGAGATGGATTTCGAAGAACTGGATGAAGAAACGCAGAAAGAGATCCTGCGGGAAATGCAGGAAGCAATGGCGTCTGTGGAAGCCTCCGCCCGGGAGCTGAGAACAGCGCCGGAGTTTCAGGACGGGGCCAACTCCAAAGGGCTTTTCGACATAGCGCCGGTCGACGATCACAGCATGAACGAATACTTCTTCAAATTCGGGAACGCCGTTGTGGAAGAAGAATGGAAACGGATCGAAGGGGAAAGCCAGGAGGCAGGATAAATTTTTGCATTAAAAACCTCCGTAAACCACCTTCCCGCGGAACATCGTCATCAGTACCCCGGCCTGGTGGACCTCGACTTTCGGGCATCGAAAAACATCCCTGTCCAGAATGATCAGGTTGGCCAGTTTGCCAGGGGCCAGCGTCCCGCTTTCCGCTTCCCGAAAAGTCAGGTAGGCTCCGCCTCTGGTATAGCCTTCCACTGCGGTTTGGACATCGACGAGGTGCTGCGGCGTCCAGGGCTCCCTCACCACTTCATCAGGGCCTCGCCGGGTGACGGCCACCTGTATGGCGTCGAAGGGGTCCATGGTGCTAACATCCCAGTCGCTGCCAAAGGCCAGGCGCCCCCCGTTGCGGGCCACCGTGCCGATAGGGTACTGCCATTCCGCCCGCTCCTCGCCCAAAAACGGGTAATTCAGCTCAGTCATGTAGGAATCTTCCAGCGTAGCCCACAGGGCCTGGAAATTGGCGATGACGCCCAGTTCCCGGAAACGCGGAATATCATCCGGGTGAATGACGTGCAAGTGTGCGATATGGTGGCGGCTGTCCCGGGCCCCATTACTTTTGCGGGCCTGTTCAAAAGCGTCCAGTGTCGTGCGGATGGCCCGGTCGCCGATAGCGTGCACGTGGATCTGCAAGCCTGCCTCGTCGAAGGCATTTACGACGCCGGTAGCTACATCCGGCCCGGCGTTGAGAGCGCCGCGGTGATTATCGCCATGATAATGGCTGAGCATGGCAGCGGTCTTGCCTTCCACTACCCCATCCATGAAGAGCTTTACCTGTCCGAAAGCAAGATCCGGTTTTCGGCCGGAAACGCCGGGCAGTTTCGCCGCGTATTTTTCATTCAGGGCCAAAACCCTTTCCACCTCTTCCATGCCCTTTGAAACATCTCCGTAGATGGAAATATTGACGTGAGCGGTGAGCTCCCCTTTTTCCGCCAGCTCGAGATAAGCTTTGATGTAATTTTCCCGGGCGGAGGCCTCCACGAGGTTGGTGATGCCGTTGGAATTGGCCTCTTTCAGTCCTAAGCGCAGGGCGGCAAGCAGTTCTTCATGGCCATAGGCCGGCAAGTGGCGCTCCACCAGATCCATGGCGGCCTCCCGCAGAGTACCTGTAGGTTCGCCGGTTTGCCTGTCCCGTTCGATCAGGCCATTGAGCGGATCGGGCGTTGCCGCGGTAATACCCGCCGCCTCCAGCGCCCGGGAGTTCACCCAGGCCGAGTGCGCATCGCTGGACGTTATGTAGACGGGGCGGTTGGGGATGATCTCATCCAGCAGTTCCTTACCGGGGTTCCCGCCGGGAAAGGAGGCCAGCCAGAAGTTGTGGCCCCGTATCCATTCCTTATCCGGATGGGCCTCTGCGTATCGCTTCAAAACCGCAAGCATGCTGTCCGGCTGTTCCACTCCGGCGAGGTTGCATTCCATCAGGGCTAGGCCGCCGGAGATGGGGTGGACATGGGCATCGGTAAAACCGGGCAACAGCGTCCTGCCCTGCAGGCCTATGACCTGAGTGTTGCTGTCAATGAGTCGCTGCGCATCTTCCCAGGCGCCGGTAAAAATGATCCTTTCGCCCTTGATGGCGAGAGCTTCCACCTGTTCGCCGGGGGCTTCGAGGGTGTAGATCGGGCCGTTGTGGAAGAGGAAATCGGCCTGAGAGGAGAGTTTGGTGGCTAAAAGAGTAAGGAAAACAACGGACAGGGCAAAATATTTGCACATGAGGTTTTTCTGCAAAGCTAAAAAAGAGATCGGGTTTGCCGAAGGCTTCTGAAACAGCCCCCGGCAAATGCTCACTCAAAAAAAGTATCATAAGAACTATCCCCCCCCTTACTCTCACTCCGCTTCTCCGGGCGGGCGACGGGGGAATCGAGGTCGAGCGTATCTTCGGATCTGGCGCGGCCGCTGTTCAAAAGCATCAGGGAGCTTTCCTGTTCCCATTTTTCCAGCATTTGCATGCCTTCTTCTTCGAAGACGCCGTTCTGCAGGTCGATGGATTGCATGAGGTTGGACGACATTTCCATGAAACGCTCCATCTCTCCCACCTTGTTGGCCACATCATCGGTAACGGCTTCCATAGCGGCGTCGAACATGGCGCGCTTATCCGGGTCGCCGGACATGACGCTCATGGCCGATTTCATAGCGCTGTGGGAGGTGCGGATGGCCTTGCGCTCCTGTTCCTTGAGGTTGACCTGGTCTTTGGTGTCCTCGAGCAGGATCTCGGAATTCTGGTGCATCTTGGTCAGGATGCGGTACATGACCTGCATCTTCTGATGCAGTACCCGGTATTTTTCGTTGCTGTCCTTCAGGCGGGCGGCTTTCCGGGTGTTGAGCACCACCTGGCTATCCATGCCTTTCTCTTTGGCGGCGCTGGCCATTTTCATACTTTCGTCAATGGTGCGCTCGTTGTCCTCCATCAGGGTCTGCAGCTTGCGCATCTGCCCTTTCAGGACGCCGATCTGCTTGCGCATTTTTACCAGGTTGTCCTGAAGGTCTTCCACGTAGCTCTTCAGTATGCCGATGGGGTCGATCTGCACGAACAGGCCGGTGACCCAGCGCATCATGCTTTTATATCCATACCACACCAGGGTGCGCATCCGGGGGTCCAGGACCATGTACACGATGGCAGCCAGAACGGCCAGCAGGATGGCCAGGGTGATCGTGTTCTGGATCAGCCCGATGATGAACGGCAGGTTGGCCAGAATGAGGTAACCGCCTCCGAGGACTACTGCCGCCAGGAAAATGGCGCCGGTAACCCCTTCCGGGCGCTTCCAGAATGATTTTTGCCTGAATTCAGGATTTTCAAATTGGCTCATATCTCAATGAATGAAATTTCAAAAAATGGTTTAGAGCAAAGAGTTGATATTTTCGATATCCTGGTCGATCTCACTGAGGATAGTCGTCAGGGTGTCCTCAAAAGCATCTTTGGTGGCTTCGATCTTTTCCCGGGCCGCCTGAATGTGCTCATCGGCATGGTCTATGGTCGACTGGGCTTTGGCGATCTTCTCCTCCAGGTCCCTTATCTTGGCCTTGTATTCTTCAACCTGCTTTTTCATCCGTTCAACCTCCTTGTGCTTCGATTCTACCCGCTGTTCCATTTGCTTTTGCAGAGCCTGGTCGAATTGTTGTTTTTCGTTGAACAGCACTTTCCGGTAATGTTCCGCTGTTTTCAGCAGCTTTTCCTTGGTCAGCCCCATGGTGGAAGCAGTGATGAAAGCAGACTTGTAAGCCGTGGCTTCATCCATGTTCATAGCCTGAAGCTTACCCAGGGATTGTTTGAATTCAATATAGTCAAAACCTTCCAGGTTATTCTTTTCAAGTGCCTTGGTCAGTGAGTTCACACTTCTTTCATCCAGCCCTTTACCCGCATTAAAAAGTGTCTTCAGGTCTTTCTGCATTACTTGAGTATTTATTGGTATTGTGTATGTGTGGCCACAAATTAAGGCAAATTGCCATAAAATAGAATCAATTTTTCGATAATCCCGGACGGAATGTCGATCGAGTTGGTTAATTTGGTTGATTCGTTGATTGGGTTGATTCGTTGATTGGGTACGCAAGGGCACTCAATCAACCCAATCAACTTAATCAACCCAATCAACTTAATCCCACTGATCAACCAATCACCTCCACACTACTGAACCCGTTCCCCCGCTTCTGCACTACCACCTGAACAGAGATGCGTTCCTTCAGCGCTTTAACGTGGGAGATGATGCCGATGGTCTTCCCGCCGGCCTGCAGGTTTTCGAGGGTGGAAATGGCCAGGTCGAGGGTATTCTCATCCAGGGTGCCAAAGCCTTCATCGATGAAGAGGGACTGGATCTGGGCATTGCGCCCGGCCAGGTCGCTCAGCCCCAGGGCCAGGGCAAGACTGACCAGGAAGCTTTCTCCTCCCGAAAGGGTATTCATAGAGCGGCGGTTATCGGCCTGGTAGGTGTCGATGATCTCCAGTTCGAGGTCTTCGTCGCTCCGCTTATTGATGATGTAGCGGCCATTGAGGCGCTGCAGGTGTTCATTGGCCAGCTGCACCAGTTTCTGGAGGGTCAGGCCCTGGGCGAATGTCCGGAATTTCTTGCCGTCGGCCATACCGATGATATCATTGAGGCGGGCCCAGCGGCCGTATTCCCGGCGCTGGGTTTCGATCTTCTCCGACAGACCTTCCGCCTTTTTGCGGCGTTCCTCGTTCTGGCGCAGTTTTTCCGTTATGGCGCCAATGCTTTGCTGGTATTGGCTGTAGACTTCTTCCTTCTCATGGAGGCCTTTCTGGAGATTGTCTCTGTTTTCGCCGGTGAGCGCCTTCTTCTGTTCATTTTCCAGGCTCTCAGCGGTTGACTTCAATGCCTGGCGCGCTTCTACTTCCCGGTGGGCCAGTTGCTCCCGTAATTCCTCCAATTGGCGGGCGGTATCTTCATCGAGGAGCGCCTGGCGCAGGTTGTCCAGGTTGCTGAAGCCTGCCGCCTGCAAGGCTTTGTCCAGCGCTGTTTTAAGCCGGACAGCCTTCTTCACGGCATCGTTGAGCCCTTCTGTCTTTTCCTTTACCGACTGCTCCAGCCTGCTGAGTTTCAGCGCCAGTTCGCTGAGCTGCCGGGAGGTAGACTCCGCTTTTTCCTCGGCTGTTTCCAGATTTTCGCGTTGGGCGGTGCGGGCGGCTTTGAGTTCTTTGTCTCCGAAAAGTTCCCGGCGCTGTTCCACCAGGCCTTTCCACACTTTTTCCTCTGCTTCGATCTTAGCCTGCAGGGCTTTACAGCGCTGTACGGCGGACTTCACCTCTTTTTTCAACTGGCCCTCTTCCTGCCGGGCGAGTTCCAGGCGGCGGGAGACATCCTGAAGGGATCGGGTTTTATTTTCCCACTCTTCTTTCTGCCGGGCCAGTGTGTCGAAGGCCGTGGCTGCCGTTTCTACTTCAAAACGGAAACCGTAGGGCTGAAGCAGGCCGTTCAGGCGGGAAGCCGCCGTTTCGAATTTCTCTTGCCGCTCCTGCTGTTGTTGTTGCCGGAGCTGCAGGCGCCCTTCCAATACCCGAAGGGCGGTTTGTTGTTCCTGCAGCTCTTTTTCCCCTTTGCTGATGTGCGCTTCCTGTGCTTCCAGGCGGCTGAGCAGTTTTCCGAGCTGTATACGGGCTTCCTGGCGTTGCCGGATCACCCCATCGGCTTCTTCGATCTTGCGGGAGAGCAAATTGTTACGGCCCAGGGTATAGTGGCCGTCGCCCAGTTCCGGGGCCACTTTAGCGATCCGGCCCTCGTATTCCAATATCCTCTCGAATTGCCGCGCCACCTGCCCGCTGAGTTGTTTGACCTCATCTCCCGCCAGTTGCTCGATCCGGGTTTCGACCTCCTTATGCTGGTTGAGCAGCTCGCGATGGTTTTTCTGGACGGCATCGTAGCGGGCCTGCACTTTATCGAACTCAGCTTTGGCCTCATTCACAAAAGGTTTCACGTCCTGATCCCGGAAGGGATGGTGAGTGGAAAAGCACAGGGGGCAAGGCTGCCCTTCCTCCAGCGCCCCCCGGTCCTTTTCGTAATTGGCGATCATCAGCTGCTGCTCGTAGATGGTGCGCTTGTATTTCAGCTGGCGGGTAAGTTCTTCCATCCATTCGATCGAGTTCATCAGGTCCTTGCTGATGGCCAGTTCCTGGCTCTGAAGGCCCTCCAGCTGTTCTTCGAAGCCCGACAGCTCACTGAGCAGGTTCTGGTATTCCTGGTTGAGGCGGTACAGTTCCTGAAGGCTCTGTTTTCGGGAGGTGAGCTGTTCTATCTCCTGGGACAACAACCCCAGCAGTTCGCTGCGCTCCTGCACATAGTTGGGCGGGGTAAGGTTTTTAAACTGCTTGAGCAGCCTCTCCCGTTCTGCGCGGAGTTTACCCAGTTCCTGTTCTTTCTGCTTCAGGCGCTTATGGCTGCTTTTTTGTTCCTTTTCCAGGGCGGTAATGTCCTGCCCGGTTTCCTTCCGCTCTTTCAGCATGCTGCGCAGTTCATCCCGGTCCTGCTGGATCAGAGGCAAATTTTCAGCAAGGGTGGACAGGCTGGCATTTTTTTCCTTCCAAACTTTCAGGGCCTTTTCCTCCCCGGCCAGCCATTCGATCTCTTCGCCTTTTTTCCCGAGCTTTTCCTCCAACTGCCGGGCTTCCTCCAGCACTTGTTCCTGCTCTTCCTGCTTCTGCTGCAGCGGTTCCTTTTTTTCACGGATCTCCACATCCAGGGCGCCTACTTTTTCAAACAGGGGCTCCTGTTCGGCGGCTTCCTGTTTGGCCTGCCGGAGTGCTTCCTGCGTAGCATGCCGGGCTTCCTGGATGGCGGCCTCTTCGGTACGGCCTTCCTGCAGCCTTTTGTTCAGAGTGGAAAGGGCAACCTGCAGGCCCTCCTGTTGCTCCAGAATGTCGTCCAGCCGATCGAGCTGGCCCTGAAGGGGCCGGGCTTTGAGGTATTCTTCCAGGCGGCCGAAACCTTCCCGTGCCTCTTCCTTTTCCAGCTGGATGGCTTCCAGCCGTTGGCCCAGCTCCTGTTTCCTGGCGGCCAGTTCTTCAAGTTTTTGCAGCCAGGCCAGTTGCTCCCGCACCTGATCGAGGGCTTTACGCTCCACCTCGGCTGCTTTTTTCTTAGCCTCTAATTCTTTTTCCAAGGCGGCGGTAGCTTCCTCGCTCAGCACTTCCAGGGTTTCAAGCTGCTTCTCGAGTTCGGCCAGCCGTTGTTGCTCCAGCTTATGGCGTTCGAAGGCGGCGACAGAGATCCTGGTATAGATTTCGGTGCCGGTAATGCGCTCCAGCAGGTCGCTCCGCTCCCGCTCGCTGGCTTTGAGAAAAGCGGCAAAATCCCCCTGAGACAACATCACCGACCGGCAAAAGCGGTCGTAATCCAGGCCGGTGACTTCCTCCACCATGGTGTCGGCTTCCCTGATCTTCTCGGCGATAATCTCGAATTCCCCCTTTTCAGCGTTCCAGCGGGAAAGCTCCCGCTCAGGCCCCAGGATATTGCCGTCTTCCCTGCGGTGTGCCCGCCAGATGTTCCACTTGGAGCGGTAGACATCGCCCTGCACTTCAAATTCCACCTCCGCCAGGCTCTCCACTGCTCCGTAGGACATCACTTCCCAGGCCTGCTTGTTGCGGTGTACTTTCCCGTAAAGGGCCAGGGTGATGGCGTCCAGGATGGTGGTCTTTCCCGCCCCGGTATCTCCGGTAATGGCGAACAGGCCAGCCTGGCTCAACGGCGCCTCGTCGAAACGGATCGTCTCCTGCAGGCGCAGAGAGTTGATATTGTGTATGGTTACTTTTCGGATCTTCATTCTTCAATTTCTTCCATCCATTCGCGTAATTCCAGAAAGGTTTCCACCAGTTCCTCCATCTCCTCCGGTGGGCTGCCGTAACTCTGGCACCGCATCTTAAAGACCTCCAGTTCGCCCAGCTCCCCCAGTTCCGGGGCGGGAGCCTGAGCGTCAAGGGACTGGTAGTTGTTGATTATGCGGATCTTGAGCAGATCGAGGTCCATTTCAGCGGTTAGCTCATGCAGGCGTTTGTCGAGTTGAGGGATCATGCGGTCCGTCTCAATCAATGCTTCCACCCAGGGTGTCAGCCCTTCCCGTTCTTTTTTACCGAAGCGCAGCAAGGCCCCTTCCACCTCCTCCAGCGCGCCCTGGATGGTTTTTAAGCGGCGAAAAGCGGGAACGGGCAGGCTTTCCACCCGCTCCAGCTTTTTGCCGTTGAATTCCAGCAGATAGACACTCTTTTCGTCCTTGGTTTCGCTGAAGCTCAGCGGCAGGATCGACCCGGAATAACGGATATGGCCCAGCCCCCCAACCTCCTGTGGCCGGTGGATATGCCCCAGGGCGATGTAATCGAACACCTTGGGAAAATCCCCGGCTTTGATGTTCTCCTTATTGCCGATGTAAATGTTATCCTGCTTGTCGGAAGCTTCCGCGCCGGTAGCATAGAGGTGGCCGGTGGCGATCAGGGGAACCTTGGCTTTTCCATATTTGTCCTTTACCAGTTCACCAACCTCCTGATAATGGCGGCGCAGGCCCTCTTTGATACGCTCCACCCGCCCCACCCCTCCTTCCCCGGAGACGCTGAAGTGCAGGTCGCGGTCGCGCAGGAAGGGCACCGCGGCGATGACGGCCAGCAGTTCACCTTGTTCATCCCGCCATTCGATCACTTCATCCTCAATATTTTCCGAAGCCTCCCCCACCACGTGGATGTTGAGCGCCTGCAGCAGTTCCCGGGGCGCATTGAGCATGGATGGCGAATCGTGGTTTCCCCCGGTAATGACGACGTGGCGGCAGGCCGTGCCCATAAGCTGGGTGAGAAAGCGGTAGTACATCCGGCGGGCGTAGTTGGGTGGGTTGCCGATATCGAAAATATCGCCGGCGACGATCAGCCCGTCGGCTTCCTGCTCGCGGATAGCGGCCAGCAGCCAGTCGAGGGCCAGTTGGTGCTCTTCTTCCCGGCCGTTATACAGGAATTTCTGGCCGAGGTGCCAGTCGGATGTGTGGATGATCTTCATTATATGGACTGAATTAATGAATGAACGAATGAGTGAATATCCGGGGGGAACCCGCCCAACAGTGGAGCCATAAAGGCACTTTGGAAAATCAAAGAATAACTTCACTATTCATAGAGCAGGTATTTCTCCCGTATCTTTTGAAACGCTTCCAGCCCTTTCTGCCAGCTCTCACGTATTTCTTCCTCCGTTTTACCGGCGATGATCTGTTTCCTCAACTCATCCCCTCCCGCCAGTTTATCAAAGAAGAGGTTTTTCAGGAAAAAATTGTCTTTATCGGGGAAGTTGCGGTAAAATTCGATCAGGTAGCTGAGGTTTATCTTAGCCTCGGCGCGGATCGAATCCGGATGCCTGTCCACCAGGCTGTAGCCGCGGCACAGCAGGCCTTCCAGCTTGGGATAGCGGGCGCCGGGCATGGGCACAGGGGTGAAGGTAAAACTGCCTTCCGGATAATCCGGATGGCCGTATACCTGGAACTGGTGGCTGGTACCCCTGCCTTCACTGGCCACCGTGCCTTCGAAAAAGCAGGTGGACGGATACAGGTAGATGGCCCGCATATTTGGCAGGTTGGGGCTGGGCGCCACGGGCAGGGCGTAAGGCGTATCGTGGGTGTAACCGGCGCAGGGAACAACCGTCAGCTCACACTGCACGCCATTGGCCAGCCACCCCTCCCCGTTGATCATCCGGGCGTACTCCCCTACCGTCATGCCATGCACGATGGGCACCGGGTGCATGCCCACAAACGACTGGTATTCAAGATCCAGGATGGGGCCGTCTACGAAGTGCCCGTTCGGGTTGGGGCGGTCCATGACCATAAAGCGGACGCCCTGCTCGGCGCAGGCCTCCATGACGTAGTGCATGCTGCTGATGTAGGTGTAAAAGCGCGCCCCTACGTCCTGAATGTCAAACACCACCACATCCACGCCTTTCAGGTCATCCGCGGCAGGCTTGCGACGGCTCCCGTAGAGGGATATGATAGGCAGGCCGGTCTGCAGGTCCTTCCCGTCGCGCACCTTCTCGCCGGCGTCGGCAGCGCCGCGGAAGCCGTGCTCGGGAGCGAATATTTTAGCTACCTTTACGCCCTGGCTGAGCAGGGTGTCCACCAGGTGGGTATTACCCACCATCGAAGTTTGGTTAACCAGCAGGGCGATTCCTTTGCTTTGTTTAAGCTGCTCTATATACTGATCCGGGAGCGCCGCTCCCGGAAAAGGGGCGGGCGGCGCCGTTTCCGCCGGTTCCGGTTCTTCGGCTCCTGCCGGTTCTTTTACTTCGGCAGGGACGGTTTCCGAAGGCTGGGGCGTTTCCTCTTTTGGTTCCGACACCTGCACTTCCGGCTCTGCCGGAGCCGGTTCCACGATTTTTTTCGACAGGCTGCCACAATTCAGTTGAAACAGCACAACAATTGCAACGAAAATTTTTACCTTCACAACCATATTGTTTTTAAAATTTATTCCTTGGCAAGTTTTCCGGCCAGGAGGTGCCTGGAGAAAACTTGCCACGGTTCGAACGGCCTGGATGGCTGGGCCGCCTAAGTTGGGACCATGATGCATAAACGCTACGCCATAGTCGACCTGGAAACTACCGGAGGCCGCGCCTCGCGCGACAAGGTCATAGAGATTGCCATCGTACTCCACGATGGGGTTCAGATCCTTGATACCTACAGCAGCCTCATCAACCCGGAGTGTTATGTGCCCTACGGCATCACCCAGCTGACCGGCATTACGCAGGACATGGTGCAGGGCGCCCCCCGCTTCTACGAGGTTGCCCGCAAGGTAGTGGAAATGACCGAAGGCGCCATCTTTGTGGCGCACAATGTGCGTTTCGACTACAGCTTCCTGCGCGAGGAGTTTGCCCGCCTGGGCTACACCTTTACCCGAAAGAACCTCTGCACGGTGCGCCTGAGCCGAAAGGCCTTCCCCGGCCTGCCATCCTACAGCCTCGGCAACCTGATCCGCAGCCTCGGTATCGAGGTGGAAAACCGCCACCGCGCCCTCGACGACGCCCTGGCCACCGCCGAGATCCTGCGCCGCATTCTGAACCGTGAAGATAATGAACAGCGCGTAAAAGAGATGGTCAACCTGGGGGTCAAAGAGGCTTTACTGCCGAAAAACCTTAGCCTGGAGCAGATCCACGCGCTGCCCGAAGAGTGCGGCGTCTACTATTTCCACAACCAGAAGGGCGATGTGGTCTATGTCGGCAAAAGCATCAACATCAAAAAGCGGGTGGCGGAGCACTTTGCCAATAAATCGGAAAAGGGCGGCAAACTGCAGCAGCACGTGCATGACATTTCTTTTGAGCTGACCGGCAGCGAGTTGGTGGCACTGCTGCTGGAATCGCACGAGATCAAACGCCTGCGCCCCCCGATAAACCGCGCCCAGCGGGTCCGCCGCTTTCCCTATGTCATCCACACTTTTGAAGACGAGAACGGCTACATCTGCTTCGAAGTGGCCCAGGTAACGGCCCAAACCCGCAAGAAATACAATATCATCTCCGAATACCCAAAGCTGAGCCACGCCAAGGGCCACCTCGGCCGGGCTCTTGAGGAGTACCAACTCTGTTCCCGCCTCTGCAGCCTGCACCCGGGTAAAGGGGCCTGCTTCCACTACCACATCAAGCAGTGCCACGGCGCCTGCATCGGCGCCGAACCGGCGGAGGCCTATAACGAACGTGCCGGAGAAGCCCGCGACAGGCTCTCCACCGTATTTGACAAGGACTTTTTCATCCTGGACCTGGGGCGCAGCCCGGAGGAAATGTCGGTGGTGCTCGTCGAAGAGGGCGCCTACCGCGGCTTCGGCTACATCGAACGGGAAGAGATGAACGGGCAGCCCGATTTTCTGCGAGACGCCATCAAACCGTTCCAGGGCAACCCGGAGACGACGCGCATCATTCAGCGGTACCTGAGCAAGCAGAATGGGGTTAAAGTGGTGCCGGTGACGGGATGACGGGATTAATGGGATTTAGCCTGTGAAATAGCCCTTAGGGAAGGTATTATTACCGGATCAGCTTTGATACCTCAGGATATTTGGAATCCCTGCAATTTATAAGTCACATTTGATCGATATTGAATTAAATCCAATTACTTTATCTCCATTTAAGCAAAACAGATCATAGTTGCCTACATGATCTTGTCTTATATCACTGACTCTGATTTTATCATCATTTATGATTAGGCTTTCATCACCTGCCAGTCCAAACAATATTCTAATTGAAGCAAATCGGATATAATCGCCTTGATATATATTTGTAGCAAGCAATATATTGTCAATTGGAATTGATTTAAAGCCTCGAACGGAGTAAGATAATTCTATCTCGGATAACTCAACAACGTTTTTGTCAATATCGTATATTCTATTTTGAATATTATAATTAGATGTTACTTCAAAAAGATCATTTAATCTAAATGTACCAATAAGGTTTTTCTTCCAGTTATCAGCCGTTCCATTATTTCTCATTTGTCTCGTTAAGGATAAGAAAGTGGCATTGTCATTTAAAATCAAATGAGAATTGAATCTGTATGCGCTGCTGAACTCATATTCTATAGAATTTGTATTCTGATTATTTATTATGACTTCATCAGCAATTAATTTTCTCGAATTTATTGGAATACATTCATATACACATCCATTTGTACAACTGATTTGCTGCAATGGTTCTTTAATCTTGTTGCTTTGAATATTCAACTCCCTAACTAGGTCATTTATGTGAACAATAACTCTTTTCTCCTCTCGAATTACAATTTCTTCGGTGTTTAAATTTTCCAGTGATAGCTGACTTATATTAAGATCATGATAACTGCTGATATTTGATCCATTTGTTAGATTTAATTCTGAATCTAATACTAAGAAATCTTCACTTGCTTTTAAAACCACAGGAAAATATTGAGGAACACCCGATATATATTTATCTAGAACTCCTGAACCATGTATTCCGATTATTATACCAGAGCTATCGGAGGAAACATCATAATTTTTCACTAGATTATTGGTTCCTACATATACAAATGGCGCCACATTGTTTTCATCCCAATTACTTGCATCAACAAGATCAGGAACTTTAATCACCAAATTAGGCAAATTATAGATAGCATTTTCTAATTGCCCGTAATCCGTGAAACACGACTCTTTAAGTGACTCAGAAAGCTTTTCTTCTAATATGTTAGCTACCGTTTTGTTGTTGTAGAATTTTTCTTCCCAAATACTTATTAGTAATATTTCATTGTTCCATTTCTGATCTTCATTAATAGATTTTGATTTTAGAAACTTCCTGAAGCTTACATCAAGCAAAGCTTTTGAAATCAGATCTGATATGCAAAGCATCTCAAGATCCGTTGAACTATTTGCTATTTCAGAGAAATCAACATCATTTAGATCAAGACGCACTATACTATCTTTTTTCTCACAACTTAGCACGAGAAACAAGCATAAGAGCGAAAATGTAAACCTAATCATAATAGAGGATATTTATAAAAAACCTTAATGCCCTATTAGATTAAGGCATTAAGGCGACAGATTTAAGAGTTAATCACATTTTTCAGTCATCATTCTTAGAAATAGGATATTCCCAAATGGTAATTCATGGATCTGTTGAGCAGTTCCTTGATCTTCCCAGCAGTATCCATAATTCAATCTACCAATGTCATAATCATTCGAGTAATTTGTTTGGTATGATGCGCTAATTTGGTTTTGTGTAGTGTTTGCAAGTTCAGTGGAATTCTTATATAATATTCCTCCACTTAATGGAAACGAGTCCGATTTAAGACCAAGATTCAATTCAAATGAAGAATTGTATGTCTTAACCTGAGTAGTTGTAGTTACGTTACCCGTAGTCGTTTGTAGCATACAGTTATCAAATTCATGAACTGAAATTGCTACTTTATCTCCCAACACACCCGGATCCCAATTATTAACACCACACACATTTGATATTATATGAAAAGGAATCGAACCTAATGAGATTGGCTTCGTTTCTTCCAAACCGGGTTTAATCAAAGTTACTATCAAAGCACCGTGTCTAGAAACAATTCTTTCCGTAAACACTGGCTCATTACCCAGCTCGAATATATGGGCTCTATAAATCAAATCTTGAAATTGCCCTGTAGAACCATTTGCTGATCCCCAGTGTATCTTCACAAGAAAATCGTACCATTCCTCTAGTGCAGTAATAGAACCAAAACTGGAAGAGAACAAATTGACGACTGAGGCTTCTGGATGAGTAAAGTTTACAACTCCACCACACAAGTTCCCTCCCATAGCAGATATTTGTACCGTAGACTGTAATTCAATTTCGTGGAAATAGTTGTCTTCGAGATAATGATCACGCATACATGGAGATGTTAATCCGAAACAATTAGGATCATTTTCATCAACTAACCCATCTCCATCATCATCTATACCATTTCCACAATTTTCTTCACACGTACAACTTCCAACTCCGCAACAGTCTGGGTCATTACAATCCACTAATCCGTCTCCATCATCATCTAGTCCATTGCTACAAATTTCACTACAGTTACAATTTGAAGAATTGCAACAATCAGGATCTTCACAATCAACTAACCCATCTCCATCATCGTCTATACCATTGTCACAAACTTCCATAAAGAAATTATTAGGAGGAGCACATCCACAAACTTCGTAAAATATTGGTTGAATATCATAAGCAATATTTAGAGGTATCTCACCAGAACAAATCGGATCAGCTAAAATGGCAAGCATATTTAGAACTTCTTCGCACAAGGCATAGTTAATAGGCACACTGAACGAATTGGATGTAGGATCATACAATGTCGTGTTCGTTGCCTCTGATACTTTAAAATATACGATGGCGTCTCCACCTTCTTCAGTAAGTTCTGTTTTGGCATCAAATTCTACTCCATCCAAGTAGGTGTTTTGTAAACTAAAATCACTGATTAAGGGGGTAAAATTTTCAAGTTCTGAAATGAAATGTTCAAAGTACGAGTCTAAGTACCTGGACACAATTAGCGAGACACAAATTGCCAGTTAAACTCCTGATATTCAGTCATTCGCTAATTCACCAATTCAGTCAATGTAGTTATACTTAAACAGAGATGTTTATTACTGGAAACAATACTACTTTCCAGCTCATCCTGAGATAAATCTTCAGTTGCTATATCATTATAAGAATTTAAAAAATTTTCACCTTCATCATCAGAGCACAAGATTTCAAGAAGTAAGATTTCATTAATATTGCTGATTCCCTCATCTTCAATTTTCTTAGTTTGGAGCCAAGACTTTGCATCTGGAGTTGCGACCCATTTAGAAGTAGCCTTTAAAAGTATCTCATAGTTAGGTATTTCCCATAGACCATTATGTGTATAGGAACTATCTCCCTCGGAAAATCTTAGCTTTATTTTCTCATCAACATCAGTATGTTCATTATTTTCTAATAAGGTATCTCCTAAATCTTTTTTGCTACAATGAAGGAAAAATAATGGAATAAAAAGAAACAAAACTTTTTTCATGGATCGCGGTTTTTGGTTAAAAAAATTCATTCTACCTAGCCTATAACATGGGTTAAATAGATAGATGCCATTAATGAAATAGGCGTATCTGCCTAGTGAAGGGAAGGATCACAGATTATATAATTAGTCAATATTTATTGGGGACGATTCAAACAGGTTCGTCTAACTTAAACTGAATCATCTTAGCGTATTTGAGAGGGTAGAGAGCTATTAAAAAACCTTATCGACTAAATTTTATTCCTACAAGGAATTCAAATTTTATAAAAAAAAAATAACAAACAAAGCATTTGCAAAAAATTAACATTTTTTTGTAACTATTTAGAGCATGTTTGGAGGGCTACCATTCTAAGGTTGGACAGCCCCGTACATCGTACACGGCCAGGGACTGACATTGGCTCGTACACCGTCCACGCCTTTGTAACCTTCTGTCCAACCTTAGACGGATGGCCGTTTGGAGCTTGCTCCTACTGCAAGTCAAGGGGTTACGAACCTGGTTATGCTTTCGTTGTTTATTTGACCCGCCAAACGTGCAACGAAAACCATAGCCTAAACCATCACTCCCTGATTTTCATAACCCACTCCAAATCGGCTAAGTTCACCCCTAAGCCCGCAGGCGCCTGGGGAGGATACATAATCGGAATAGAGTAGAATATCGGACTCGCCCGCAGCGAGCGGGATTATTATAATTTACGGCCATCACACCATTATTCCAAAAGGAGCAATGTTAAAATCTTCGACGGTTGCTCCAACAGAGAACCTTATAGTCAAAGAAGACGCGCCAAACTATTAAACTTTTGCGACAAAATTGAAAGCCTTAGAACCGCCTTTCCCCTACCTTTGGCCTATCAAGTATATGGACTGAATTAGTGAATTAGCGAATGACTGATTAACAGGAGCTTAATGAGCAATTTATGTCTCATTAATTGTGTCCAGGCACTTAATAATAACACTGTAAACCACAACCAACATGAAAAGAAATTTCTTTATCCTCTTGCTGCTGGCCGCCGCCTGCAGCCCCATGAAACGGGCGGAAAAGGCTTTTGGCGACAACCTCTTTCAACACTGGGTGCACGCCCATGAAGAAGACCACGCGGAGTACCGGGCTTTCCGCCCGGCTGGCTACGAATTGCCGCCATCCCGAGGCCGGGAAGGCTTCGAGATCCGGCGCGACGGCAGCTTTATGCACTACCCCATCGGCACGGCCGACGCTCCCGGCAAGGCGCCGGCAAAGTGGAAACTAAAGGGGAGGTCCACCCTGCTGGTGACGCCGGACGACCCGGCTAGTCCTCCTTTTGAACTCCGCATTCTGGAAACCGAAAAAGACTTGCTGAAAATAGCCAGATGAGAGGCTTGACAAACACCCCAATATTTTCAAAATCGTAAAATTAACATCATCATGAAAACGAGAACTCTGCTTCCTTTTTTACTGGCCATGCTACTAACCGGCCTCGGCTCCGCCCAGAATTTCTCCCAGTTTGAGGGGCGGCTCAAAAAACGAGAACACTACCACCCATTGAAAGAAAAGCAGCTCCAGGCGCCTTCCGCTACCGGCCATTACACCCCTGTGGTCAACCAGCGAACCTGCGGGACGATGGAGGCCGACGCCGCCCTGCGCTCCAGGTACCCCGAATTGGGCACACTCGAAGATTTCGAGCAACAAATGCAACAGGCCCTTCAAGCTCGGGAGCAAGGAGGAACTATGCGCGGCCCGCAGGAGGTCATCACCATCCCCGTCATCGTGCATGTGGTGCACAACGGGCAGGGGGTAGGCTCAGGGCCCAACATAAGCCAGGCCCAGGTGCAGTCGCAGATCGACGTGCTCAATGAAGACTACCGCCGCACCGGCGCCGGCTTCAACAACCATCCGGCCGGCGCGGATGTGGAGATCCTCTTCGCTCCGGCTCTCGTAGATCCCGAAGGCAACCCTCTGCCCGAGCCGGGCATCGACCGCATCAATGGCGGCAGGCCGGCCTGGGAGTACGAAGACATCGAGAATACGCTAAAACCCAACACCTTCTGGGCCCCCAACCGCTACTGCAACATCTGGACGGTGCAGTTTGGCGGAGAAACGGCCGATCTGCTGGGTTACGCCCAGTTTCCCAGCCTGTCCACCCTGCCCGGCCTGGAGCAGAACATGGGGCCGGCGCGTACGGACGGCGTAGTGATCCGCTGGCAGTCCTTCGGCCGCTCCGGCAACGTGGCGCCTCCCTACAACCGGGGCCGCACCGCCACCCACGAGATCGGCCACTGGCTGGGCCTGCGCCACATCTGGGGCGACGGAGACTGCTCCGCAGATGATTTCTGCGCCGACACCCCGCCCGCCGGGCAGCCCAACTACAGCTGTATTGAAGTCAACAGCTGCCCCGGCGGCGACCGCGATATGATCGAGAACTTTATGGATTACACGGAGGACGCCTGCATGAGCATTTTCACCGACAACCAGAAAGCGCGCGTCCGCACCGTGATGGACAACAGCCCGCGCCGGAAGGAGCTGAAAACTTCCACCGTGCACCTGGGCGGCGGCCCCAGCGGCGCTCCGGTGGCCTCTTTCACGGTGAGCCGGCGCGGCGCCTGCTCCGGTGAGTCCATAACTTTCAATGGACAGGCATCCAACAACCCCACCTCCTGGCAATGGGAGTTCTTCGACGAAGGAGGCAACCTGCTGGCTACCTTCAACGGCCAGCAGCAAACCATTACCTTCAATTCGCCGGGCCTGTACAGCGTAGTGCTCACCGTTTCCAACAATTCAGGAAGCGATGAGGTGGTGGCCGACAACCTCATCACCATCGTTTCCTCCTCCTTCACCGGCCCCTTCATCGAAGACATAGAAAACCTGAATACGGCCCTTCAGGAATGGGTGCTCTACAACCCCGACGCCGACCGCACTTTCCAGTTCGCCAACGTCAGCTCATACGGCGACGGCAGCCACAGCATCGTCTTCGACAACTACAGCACCGACGACGACCCCTCCGGCACGGTCGACGCCCTCATAAGCCCGGCGCTGGATTTCAGCGGGCTGAGCAACCCTTACCTCTATTTCGAACATGCCTATGCCCCTTACGGCGGCCAGTACTCCGACACCCTGGTGCTGTTCTACTCCACCGACTGCGGCGCTACATTCAACCCGTTGTGGTACAAAGGCGGCGCTGAACTGGCAACGGCGGCGGCCACCCAGTCGCCCTTCCAGCCCAACGCCGGCCAGTGGGACTGGAACCAGGTCTCTCTCGGCTTCCTCGCCGGGCAGCCCAGCGTGCACCTCGTGCTGGCCAACCTTTCCGGCTGGGGCAACAACCTGTACCTGGATGAGATCTCTTTCATCGACGCGCTGGATTATACCAACGGCGCGCCCGAGGTGGACTTTGGCGTCGCCCGCACTCAGGTATGCGCCGGCAGCCTGGTGCAGTTCCAGGACTATTCCAGCAACTTCCCGGACAGCTGGTTCTGGCAGTTTGAAGGCGGGTCGCCCTCCAGCAGCAACGCCCAGCACCCCATCGTCCGGTGGAATACGCCCGGTTTTTACGATGTCGGCCTGACGAGCGGCAACCTCTTCGGCAACAACGGCGTCAACGTACCCAATTTCATCGAGGTGGTGCCGCTGCCCAACGTCAATGTCTCCATCACCCAGGGCAGCCCCTGCGGCGGCCAGCCATTCACGCTGACGGCCACCGGCGCCGTCAGCTATGAATGGTACGACCAGCGCAGCGGAACCCTCGTCTACGAAGGGCCCTCGCTGACGGTGACGCTGTATGAGGACTGGGAATTCACCGTCCTCGGCCGCAACAACCTGGGGTGTGAAAGCGAGGAGCAGTTCGTGGTGAGCATCAGCAGCCCGCCCGCGCCTGCCATCACCATGCAGGGCAATCAGCTGGTGTCAAGCGCCGCCAACGGCTACCAGTGGTATCTCAACGGGGCGCCCATCGCCGGCGCTACACAGCAGGCTATCACTCCACAGAGCCCCGGCAATTACATCGTCGAGGTATTCGGGCCGGACGGGTGTGCGGCCCTGTCGCAGCCTTTCTTGTTCAACCTGACAGGCACTTACGGCCCGGAAGACATCAGCGCTACCATGCGGGCGTTTCCGAATCCGACAACCGGAGCGCTGCAGTTGGAGATGGATAATAATACCACAGGGGAGTTAACCATTGTGGTGCGCAATGCGCTGGGACAGGCTGTGGTGCAGGAGCAGATAGATAAAAGGACGGAGCGTCTGTTGCTGCCGTTGAACCTGGCCGGACTGCCCGATGGAATATATGTGATCACTGTGGAGCATGAGGCGTACCGTGGAGTGAAGCGGGTGGTGAAGCGGTAGAGTTTTCGCCGTTCGGTTTTCGGTATTCGCCATGGACAAGGGAAGCTCGCCCGGAGGAGTGTTCCGGGCGGGCTTCTATTACTACTTTATTCCATTTCATTTCTCCCATAAACCGATCCTCACCGGCAATGAATATTACAACTCTCTTGCGTGGAGCTTACTTCAACAATCCCGCCATCTCCTCCCTCACCTCCATCGCGGCCGCCCGCGCCTTCTCCGCAAAATCCTCCCCGTCGCCGGCGAAGATGATACCGCGTGATGAATTGACCAGCAGGCCGCAATGATCGTTGAGCCCGTAGCTGCTAACCGCCTGCAGATCACCACCTTGCGCCCCGATGCCCGGAACCAGCAGGAAGTGCTCCGGCGCGATGCGCCTCACTTCTTCAAACTGCTCCGGGTGGGTGGCGCCCACGACGAACATGAGCTGCTCCGGCCCGCCCCACTCCTGCGCCCGGCGCATGACCTTTTCGTAGAGCGGCTGGCCGTTTTCCTGCCTGTCCATCTGGAAGTCCTCGCTGCCCCGGTTGGAAGTGAGGGCCAGGAGGATCACCCACTTGCCCTCGAAGCCCAGGAAGGGGATGACCGAATCTTCGCCCATGTAGGGCGCCACCGTCACTGCGTCGAAATCCAGCGTTTCGAAGAAAGCCCGGGCATAAAGGCGGGAGGTATTGCCGATATCGCCCCGCTTGGCGTCGGCAATGGTGAAGTGCTCTTCGGGGATGTAAGCCAGGGTTTTCTGCAGAGAAGCCCACCCCTTAGCGCCCTGGGCCTCGTAAAAGGCAAGGTTGGGCTTGTAGGCTACACAAAGATCTTTGGTGGCATCGATGATCTGCCGGTTGAATTCATAAACGGGATCTTCGTATTTCAGCAGATGGCGGGGGAGGCGGCTGTAGTCGGTGTCCAGCCCTACACAGAGGTAGGAGCCTTTGGCAAAGATCTGCTGGTGGAGTTCCTGGCGGGTCATGTTTTTTGGGGGTGAAGATAAGAAATGTATAAATGTGCATAGGTGTAAAAGTGCCGTGGGGGCTATGGAACAGATTGCCCCAGGAATTTTTAAGTACCAGGACACAAATGCACCTATACACTTATACACATAAATACTATCTAAACCCTCCCTCCCCTTCGGGCGTTACAAAGCGATATATAGCCGTCAGAATGGGCGGAATGAAAAACGAATGGATGATCGAAATACTGAAGCAGGAAGAGGCCATCGGCAGAATGAACAAATGGGGTGGGCAGGGCGAGCCCTTCCTCTTCATTGTAGATTTTGAAATGGAACGGCCCGTCGTCCTGAAACTGGACGAAGTGCCGGGAGACACCCTGCTGTATGATATTAACGGCATCAGAAACTTTACTGGTAGCCGGCCGCTCGGTAAGGCTGCTTTTTTTGAGAAGCACCCCATGCCCCGTGAGCAGTATCACAGGGCATTCCAACTGGTCATGGATCACCTCAGGGCTGGCAACTCCTATCTGGTAAACCTGGCCTTTCCCACTCCCATTTCCACCAACCTGAGCCTGAAGGAAGCTTTCTTTGCCAGCCGGGCGCGCTACCGTTTGTGTTGGGACGGCCAGTTCGCCTGCTTTTCTCCCGAATCCTTCATCACCATCGATGAGAAGGGGCAAATCGCCTCTTTTCCCATGAAAGGCACGATCGACGCGGCCTTGCCGGATGCCCGGAACCTGCTGATGAACAACGCCAAAGAAAAGGCCGAGCACGCCACCATCGTCGACCTCATCCGCAATGACCTGAGCATGGTGGCCGAAAACGTCCGGGTAAAACGATACCGCTATATCGAAGAAGTGGAGACCCATCAGGGAGGGCTATTGCAGAGCAGCTCCGAGATCACCGGCCAACTGGAAGTGGGCTACCGCAACCGCCTTGGGGATACCGTCTTTCAACTGCTGCCCGCCGGGTCCATCAGCGGCGCCCCCAAAAGGAAGACTGTAGAAATCATTCAGGCCGCCGAGAGGCAGCGGCGCGGTTATTACACCGGCATCTGCGGTATTTTCGACGGCAGGCGGCTGGACAGCGGCGTGATGATCCGTTTTATCGAACAAACCCCGGAAGGAATGGTGTTCAAAAGCGGAGGCGGTATTACCGCCAACAGCAGGGAAGAAGAAGAGTATCAGGAAATGCTTCGCAAAGCCTACCTTCCCTTCGCCAACACTCCTGAACTGATAAACCGATGAAAGGGTTGCTCCTGGAAACGATCCGCTGTGAAAATGGAAAGCTGCAAAACCTGGAATGGCACCAGGAGCGAGCCGTCCGGAGCTGCCGGGCATTGTTCGGCGCCGGCGGCGGGGCCATTCCCCTGCGGGACATTACTATACCTCCGGAAGCCGCTACCGGCCTGTTCAAGTGCAGGATACTCTATGATATCCGAATTCGGCATGTCGAATTCATCCCTTACGTCATCCGTCCGGTAAAGAAGCTGAGGCTGATGCCTGCGGAAGAGGTGGAATACCCATATAAATTCGCAAACCGGGCGAAGCTTCAGGAGTTGTTCAGCCGGCGCGGAACGGCCGACGACGTCCTTATGGTAAAAAACGGGCTGGTCACGGATACGTCCTACGCCAATATCGCCTTGTTCGACGGTTCCGGATGGTATACGCCGGCACGCCCATTGCTGGCGGGGACACGCCGGGCCGCCCTTATTGCCGGTGGGCGCCTGGCCCCGGCAGATATTCCTCCGGCCCGGCTGCAGGAGTTTCAGGAAATACGCCTGATAAATGCCATGATGGATCTGGAGGAAGGCCCCCGGCTTCATTCTGAAGACATTATTCAAATAACATAAAATTAACCCCCTCACGGATGGGAGCAAGAAAGATTTTTTAATACCTTAACACCCTTTGTAAAGGCCATCAGAAAATCGTAAACAGCAAAGAGCCAATAAGACCATATTATGAAGTCCCAACTCGTTTCCCCAGGCCAGTTCGAACCTGCCGACCACTGGTATGCCAAAGCTCTGAATGCCACCATACATCCGATGATCTCCTTCTTTCTGCATCTGGGGGAAGACCGTATGATCAAAAGATATTGCCACCTCCATCCCAAGGTAAAACCGGAAAAACTCAAATCCTTACTTTCCTACCAACCGAAATATTTCATCTGGGCCGGCGCCGACCTCATGCACGTGACCAATGAGGAAGGGAAACGGGAGATGGTCGTCATAGAGAACAACTCCTGCCCTTCGGGCCAGAAATCCATGCCCTTGCTGGATGACAACCAGGAGCAGGGCGGCTACCGCCTGCTTATGGAACGGACCATCAAACCGCTGATCAAAAGCCGGAAGCGCACCCTCCAGGGCGAGCTGGCGGTAATCTACGATAAGAACCCGATGGAGGCCCTCGGTTATGCCCGCGCCATGGCCGATGTTTTTCAGGAAGACGTTCACTATGTTTCCTATTATCAGGACGATGATGACCCGCATGTGCATTTTGAGGACGGGGTAATGATGGTAAAAGGAGAAGATGGAGAATGGCGCCAGATCCGCGCCGCTTTCCGTTACCTCACCCAGCGCCCCTGGACGCGCCTGCCCATCAATAGTAAAACCCTGATCTTCAACCCCATCATTGCCTGTCTGGCCGGCGGCCGCAACAAGATGCTGGCTTCCAAAGCCTATGACATTTTCAACGCGGAGCTGGAAGGCAGCGGCCTGGAGATCCTGACCCCGGAAACCATCTGGGATGTCAGCCTGGAGGAGGTCCCCATCTGGGTGCGGAAACTGGGCGGCCAGGCCGTAGTGAAGATCCCTTACAGCAACGCCGGGCAGGGTGTTTTCACCATCGTCAACGAAGAGGAACTGGAGGCTTTTATGAATACGGAATTCCATTACCGGCGTTTTATTGTACAAAGCCTCATCGGCAATTATAACTGGAGCTCCACCAGCAGCCGGGGCAAGCTCTACCATATCGGGACAGTCCCCAGCGCAAAAGGGAATACCTACGTTGCCGACCTGCGCATGATGGTCAGTTCCACCGCTCAGGGTATACGCCCGTTATCCATCTACGCCCGGCGCGCCGCCAAACCCCTTGCCGGCCACCTCGAAGAAGGCGCCAGTTCCTGGGACATGCTCGGCACCAACCTCTCCATCAAAGAGGGTGACAACAGCTGGGGCTCCGACACCAACCGGCTTATGCTGATGGACCGGAGGGATTTCAACAAACTGGGCCTGGGCCTCGACGACCTCGTCGACGCGTACATACAGACTGTGCTCTCCATGGTGGCCATCGATAAAATGGCCGCCACCCTGTTCAATACCAAAAACAAGTTTCGGGCCCGCCTTTTCCGGTCACTGGACGACGACAAGGCCCTGATAGAGGAAATAATGCAGTAACAGGATCTCTCCTTAAAAAATGGCTATTTATGCTCGAAAAATTTTCCATCAACTTCGAAGCCCTGGCCATCAGCCTAGGCATTGTAGCCGGCACTATTCTGGTTGCCTTTATTTTCAACCGCCTGTTCCGCCGCTTCATCCACCGGAACAGCCTGCTGATCCGGAACGACCCGACCAATTACGTCTTTTTGCGCCACGCCATTACCGCTGTTATCTATGTAGTGGGCTTCAGCTGGGCGGTGTATTCCCTGCCGTCTTTACGGACAGTGGCCAGCTCCCTGCTCGCCGGCGCCGGTATACTGGCAGTAGCGGTGGGCTTTGCCTCTCAGCACGCCCTGAGCAATATCATCAGCGGCATTTTTATCGTCATTTTCAAGCCTTTCAGTGTCAACGACCGCCTGCGCTTCCAGAACGGCCTGCAGGGGATAGTGGAAGACATTACCCTGCGCCATGTCGTCATCCGGGATTTCGAGAACCGGCGCATCCTCATCCCCAATTCCGTGATCAGTGAGGAGGTTATCATCAACGCTGATTTTGGCGATGACACCATATGCAAATTCCTGGAAATTGACATCAGCTACGATTCCGATATTGACCTTGCCCGGGCAATAATCCTGGAAGAAGCGCTCCGGCACCCCCTTAAGATCGACGGGCGGACCCCCGAACAGATCGAGGCGGGCCGGCCGGAGATCCCGGTCCGGGTCATTGCTCTGGGAGAATATTACGTAAGGCTGAGAGCCTACGTCTGGGCCCGCAATAATGCCGATGCCTTTGAACTGGGGTGCGATCTGATGGAAAGCATAAAAAAACGGTTCGACCGGGAAGGCATTGAAATCCCCTTCCCGTACCGTACGATCGTGCAGAAGCAGGTCAAACCAAAACATGAATTATCTCCCGGAAATGAATAGAGCATGGGGCCTTTTGCATGCATAGTAACATAAATCAGCGGGTTTTATAATATTTTTTAGGAAATTCGCAGGAAAAGGTGCTGACTACCCGATAGGCCCGTAGGAAAATGAGAATGAAGAGGACTTCCGTTACGTTCTACTTATTATTTCTATTTACTGGCCACTTAAAGGCTTGCCCGGAAGAACGAAGTGAAGACGGGTAGCCCGTCCAAAAAAAAAGCTGCACCATTCCGGTGCAGCTCAAACTTTGGACTAGTATGAAAAAACTCTGCTGTAAATTTAACTGGATTTACAGTAAAATGTTGCCCGGATCTGCACACAATTTTTGATTATCCGGCCAATGATAATGATTTATAGCTGAACAGCTCATTTTTATCGCTCAATAACGCCCGGCTAATAAACGAGAAACTAAATAAGGCCAAATTAATATGAATGACATTGCAATTGCGCGCTCTGTACAAATGCGCGACATTCGGGAAATCGCATCCCAGCTTAAAATTGAGGAAAGCCAACTCCAGCTCTATGGCAAATACAAAGCAAAGCTCCCCCTCTCCCTGATCAACCCGGAAGCCATAAAACAGAACAAGCTCATTCTTGTATCCGCCATTTCCCCTACTCCGGCGGGAGAAGGTAAAACGACAATCTCCATCGGATTGGTACAGGGGCTGAACCGCATCGGAAAGCAGGCTACCGCCGTATTGCGGGAGCCGTCTCTCGGCCCTGTTTTCGGCATCAAGGGAGGCGCTACCGGCGGAGGGTATGCACAGGTACTTCCCATGGAGGACATCAACCTGCACTTCACCGGCGACTTTGCCGCCATAGAGAAAGCGCACAACCTGCTGGCCGCCCTGATAGACAACAATCTTCAGAATAAAACATACGGCCTGGGCATCGACCCGCGTACCGTGGCCTGGAAACGGGTAATGGATATGAATGACCGGGCGCTCCGGAAAATAGTGATCGGCCTGGGAGGGACTTCCTCCGGCGTCCCCCGGGAAACGGGTTTTGACATAACGGCCGCTTCGGAGATCATGGCTATCCTGTGCCTGTGCGAAGGGCTGAGCGACCTCAAACGGCGGCTCGGCAACATTTTTGTCGGCTTCACCTTCGATAAACGGCCAGTCTTCGCCAGAGACCTGAAGGCCCATGGCGCAATGGCCGCCCTGCTCAAAGACGCCATTCAGCCCAACCTGGTGCAGACCCTGGAAGGGAATCCCGCTATTCTTCACGGTGGGCCGTTCGCTAATATTGCCCAGGGTACCAATTCCGTTTTGGCCACCCGCATGGGGCTGAGCCTGTCCGAATACGCCATCACTGAGGCGGGCTTTGGGTTCGACCTGGGAGCTGAAAAGTTCTTCGATATCAAATGCCAGAGCGCGGGCCTGTCGCCTCGGGCTGTTGTCCTGGTAGCCACGGTACGCGCCCTGAAATATCACGGCGGGGCGTCCCTTTCAGGCCTGAAAACACCCGACCGCAAAGCCGTTCTGCGGGGTATGGAGAACCTGGAGAAGCACCTGGAAAACATCCGTCTGTTCGGCTTACCGGCCATTGTGGCGATGAACCGGTTCGAATCCGACTCCAAAGACGAATTACAGGCCATTGAACTTCGGTGCAAAGAACTGGGCGTACCGGTGGTACTATCCGATGTATGGGCGAAGGGCGGAGCCGGCGCGGAAGAACTGGCCAGAGTAGTGGCCGACGTAGCCGAAAACAGCCAGCCCTCCTTCAAACCGCTCTATGACTGGGGCTGGAGCGTTGAGGAAAAGATTAAAACCGTCGCCACCAGAATTTACGGCGCCAAGGCCATTGACTATACCTCCAGGGCCCGCGCCGACCTGAGGAAGATCCAGCAACTGGAACTCGAGAAATTGCCGGTTTGCATTGCCAAAACGCAGAAATCCCTTTCCGATAACCCCAAGCTACTGGGGCGCCCGAAAGATTTTGTGGTCACCGTCCGGGAAATCGAGATCGCTTCCGGTGCAGGTTTTCTCATTCCCATCACCGGGGATATCATGCGTATGCCCGGCCTTCCCTCTCAGCCGGCAGCCGAGAATATCGATATCGATGACAATGGGAATATTTCGGGGTTGTTTTAGTTGATTGGGTTGATTGGGTTGACTGGGAAACCAGATCAACCCAATCAACTTAATAAACCTAATCCACTAATCCACCAAATGATCCTCCAGCGGCTGGCCCTTCTGTATTCGGTACAAAGTTTCCCGGCATCGCTCACAATGGCCAAGGTGCGTGACCACATTGCGGTGTGCCTGGCTTTTCTTATCCATTCGGCCGTACCAGAAATCATAGAGGGCGGGATCCCCCGGGCACTGATAAGTGTACCAGATCTGTTTTCCGATACGCAGGGCCACAAAAGCAAGAAGGGCGGCAAGCCCGGCGAAGAGATAGGTCATTGCTCAGTAGTTTGAAACTCTACATAACAAGCTTTTCCTGCCAATAGTTTGGACAAAAGTGCAAAAATTAAGCGTTTTGTGAACTATATGTTCAACACAGGCGTTTATAAAATAGGTCTGCGTATGAAAAACCTACGCATTTTTTTTACCGGCCAACCACCTTATACCAATTAAACCACTATTTATCAGCCCTTTAGGACGAATCTTCAAAAGAAGCAAGTAAAGTTTTTTTGTTTTCTGCCGATCGTCCGGGAAAGAAGAGAACCATGTTTTTTTTAACCGGATATTGGCCGGCGCCCAGGTAAAATTAGTAATTTTTGTAATGAAGGATCTATTCAGGCCAACGAAAACAACCTCTTTTTTTCAAGCCTTACTTATTTGTGGGCCCCGGGCCTCCAACCCTTTTAATGCAGGAACGAGTTAGAGAGTTTCTTCCGGGGACAGCTCCATGCTGCCTTAGCGGAGACAGCCCCTCCCACGCCACGTTACTGAACAGCGAGTTGGGACTCCGGGAAGCAACGAATCTCCGAACGATGAAACCAGAATTATAAAACTTACGGAAATCATGTTCAGAAAAATCTTAAGCTTTTTTACAAGCAAGGATCCCAGGGAAAGAAAAGGAAAAGTAAAATTCTTTAATCGAAAAAGAGGTTACGGGTTTATCGAACCCGAAAACCTGGAAAATGATGTCTTCGTGCACGTTACCAACCTCGAAGACCAGATCTCCAAGGGAGACCACGTCGCTTTCGAGGTCAAGGCGAGTTCAAAGGGCCTGGAAGCCAGGAATGTGAGGATTGTAGACGCCTGAGTTTTACTGTATCGATCATTACTAATCAAATTTTTTTCTACTTATGAGAATGCGTAAGAAGTATACCATGGGAAAAGGCAAGTACTACTTTACGATCAAGTCGGTTCCCAACAACATCACCATTTTCCGCAAGACGAAAGAAGCTGCCATCAACGCTTTCAAAAAGTATAAGAAAGCCGGGAAAGAAATTGAATGGCTTGGAAAATGGGACGGCAAAGAATTTAAGGAAAGCTCTATACCGGTAAGCACATAAATAAGGGTGGTGCCGAAGCCCGGCTCGCATTTGGAAGCCGGCATGGGAGCTAACCATTTATATCATTCACTCTTTAAATATATTCAAATGTCTGAAAAAGATTCAAAATTGTATGAAAAGGCAATAGAGTGGGTAAAGCGTAAAGGCTATTCCAAGGTGAAAGCCAATATTGATGATTTTGAAAAGCCCTCTTCTTTCGTACAGCAGGGCGACGATGATGATTCGGCTCTTACACCTGACATCACAGCCGTGATGCGCGGTAATAAGTGCTACTTTGAAATTGCCATTAAGTCCGACAACAAACGGCAATTGGTAACAAAGTGGAAATTACTGGACCGCATGGCTGCACTGAAAGAGGGGAAATTCTACCTCTTTACGCCCCATGGCCATCGTGCTTTCGCCAACCGGCTGGTCAAAAAGCACGATATCAACGCCGTACTGATTAGCCTGTAAAATAATAAGCCTCCCGGTTGTCAGCCGGGAGGCTTCCCAGGGCCATTACCCGAAATTATAGATTGACTTAAATTAAAATTTGTTATGGTAAACAGAAGCATAAGAGTTAAAGTACTCAAAGAGACCTCCAAGACGATAACCGTCCGGTTTATGACCCTCAACCGCAAGATGCCCGTCCCGCGCAAGGAATTCGAAAAGCGCGTAGAGAACGGGCTGTACGAAGTGGTGGGGGGTTACGAGCTTGAAGAAGACAAGTAAGGGGTGCGGCCTTATCGCCGCACCAGCTTCAACACTCCCGCCAATTTTCCGTCGCTGTAGATTCTCAGAAAATAGAGCCCGGCTCCCAGGTTTTCCCGGAGCCGTATCAAATCGCCTTCCAAAGGCTTTCTCTCTTGAACAACCCTGCCATCAATGCTCAGGGCTTCATATTCTGCGGCTATAAGCGAAGCCGTGGTGATAAGATAAAAATTAGTGTCAGACGGATTGGGAAATGCCCTTAACAGGGGCTTCCCCCGGCCTGATGCTTCTTTCACCCCGGTAGTACCGGAACGGAAAAGCCATTCATAGGCGTCCGGAAACTCCCTGGCCCAGTACCACTCGCTGTGTTCGCCGTCAGAGTGGGCTATGGCCAGTACTTCTTCTTCCGAAAAACCGGCGCTGAGCAAAGTACTGTACATCGCATTCATATCTGTAACCTGCCCTCCTCCTGAACCTTCCAGTTCTCCCGCGATCATATAGATCCGCATTCCCGCTTCCTTGCCGGTATTGGCAACATGCGTGTATACCTCATCGGCAAACCAGAAGGAAGTGGAAAAAGCCCCCACCTTTCCAAAAACATCCTGATGCTCGGTCGCAGCATAAAAGGAGATCAGGCCCCCCAATGAGGACCCCATAATGCCGGTGAATTCCCGCTCCGGCCTGGTACGGTAGTTCTCATCAATATAAGGCTTCAGAGTTTCGACGATGAAATTGACATAGGCGTCCCCCTCCCCGCCGCCGTAAGAGGGGTGCACCCAGGGAACATACTCGTCGATCCTCCGCGCACCGCCATTGTCAATGGCTACAACGATAATACCTTCATCGCCTTCATCAAACAACTGATTCAGCGATTCATCCACCTCCCATTCTCCGGCGAAAGCAGTGGCCTCATCAAAGACGTTTTGCCCGTCCTGCATATAAAGCACCGGATACCGCTTTCCCGAGCTTTCGTAATCAGGCGGCAGGTACAGCCAGATACGCCGGCTTCGGTCGAGCTGGGGCATGAAAAAATCCTGAGAGAGGATGGAAACATTGGGCGCCGCTGTTGAACCGGTGTTTATCTCTTCCCAGCTGAGGATCTGCAGTTCCAGGGTATCGGCGCCACCTGCGTAGCTATAGGTACGGTTGGGCAAAAAGCCGCCGTTGGCATTGCCTTCCACCGTTTCCCAACTGCCGCGGGTAAATTTGAACTGCAGGTTGGAAGGAGGTAAAGAAAGCGTGATCTCAAAGATTTCGTTTCCCAGGTTTTCCAGGATATAAGCGCTGTTTCCGGCGTCCCATCCGTTGAAATTACCGGCGATGTAAATATCGTCTTCCGGAGGCGTATCATTGGGGATGTCCGTCACCCGTATGGTCAACTGCCCCGCGGCGGCGCCGACAAAAAGGAGGGGTAAAACAAGGCTGAACCAGTATTTCATCTTCATAAATTGGCGATTTAGCACAAAGATAGCTTTTCAGAAGGTAAATTTTTCCAGATTTCGCCCAACCCCGGGCCGGGCGCGCACCGTCTTAGATAATGAAGGTAAAACCTGGAATTCGTAGGGCAAGCTGCAGATTTAGCCCTGGCGGGAACTGCACAGGACGCATGATTTTAGCTATATTGCCTTCTAAACTGCAGCCAGACCATGAATACCATGAATACGGCCGGAAGGGCCCTTCTGATCCTCCTGCTCCTGTTCCCGATGTGCCTGACGGCACAGGCGGAGGTAGATGTGATATACCTGAAGAACGGCAGCAAATTTGAAGGCAGAATACTGGAATATCAGCAGGGAAGCACTCTGCGGCTTCAGCTGCGGCCCGGAGGAGAGATCGAATTCCGGGAAGAGGAGATCCGCCGGATCGAACAGGGATGGGAACCGGAAGAGGCGGAAGTAGAAAAGGAAGACATTCCAAGGATTGAACCGGAGAAAAAAAAGGCATACGCCTTTAAGGAAAACGGAATGTACAACGCCACCTACTTTTCTACGCTGAGTGGTTCGGCCGACGGTATTTTTCAGCTGGGGCTGGGCATTCACAACGTCACCGGCTATCAGTTTCACCGCCTTTTCGGGCTGGGAGCCGGTTTTGGAGTAGACACCTACTCCTTCGACGACGGTGAAACACTTTATCCGGTATTCGCAGAGGCCAGGGGGTATTTATCCCGAAAGAGGGTTGCTCCTTATTATTCCGGAAATATAGGCTACGGGTTCGCCTTCAGGAACAGCGATGAGCTGATCAACAAAGCGGAGGGCGGTATATTCTTCCGGGCGGCGCTGGGCCTGAGGCTGAGCGCCGATGAGGGCACCAACGTTCTGGTGGACCTTGGGTACCAGTACCAGGAAGCCTACTTTGAAAGGCGGACGCCATTCCAGAACGAGATCGAAGAAAAGCGGCTGGAGTTCAACCGCATCGTCATCCGGATAGGCTTAATATTTTGACCCATGAGGCGGAGGCCAGAACAATATTCTGATCAGGAGCTGGTGGAAGGGTGCCTGGAAAATGACCGCTTTTCACAGGAAATGCTGTACCGCAAATACTTCGCTTCCATGATGCGAATGATACTTAGGTATACTCAGGACCAGGAAGTGGCCATGGACATCCTCAATACGGGTTTCCTCAGGGTATTCAAAAAGCTGGATACTTTCGCTTTCAGCGGCTCTCTGGAAGGATGGATACGAAGGCTGGTCTTTCACAGCCTATCCGACTATTTTAAAAAGAATTCCCGGCAGATCCACTTCCTGGAACTCGAAGACCGGGACGCGCCCCTGAAAGAAGGGGCGCTGAATAACCTGTACGTTGAAGATATACTTAAACTGGTGGAAATGCTGCCCGATGCTACAAAGGAAGTATTCTACCTGTATGCCATTGAAGGATACACCCACGTAGAGATCGCCAAAAAGATCAACATCAGCGTGGGTACCTCCAAATGGCATTTATCCAATGCAAGGAAGAAACTGAAGCAATTAATTCGCACACACTACAATCATGCAGGATAAATACCCGCAAGAATTTGATGAGCAGTTTATCAGCCAGGCGTGGTTGAATATGAAACAACTGCTGGACCAGGAAATGCCGGTGCACCCGAAGCGGCGGCCTGCCTGGTGGCTATGGCTCCTGGCCGGGCTCCTGCTGTTGTCTACCCTGGGGGGCGGAGCCTATTACCTCTATCAGATAAGCCCGGGGCCAAAGACAAAAGGCACTTTCCCAATACCCACCGCCAGCCTTGACAAACCCTCAGAAGCAGCAGTCTCTCAGCAATCGCCTGACAAAAAAGCTGCCAGCCATGATGTAACAACCATACGAAAATCCGGTAAAGAACATGAAGGAACCCCGTCAACTTTTCATCAGGCAGGGAATGAAGCTGAAAACGCCGGGTTGAAAATTACCGCCCCAAGCGGGGGGCATCCCGCCGCCCCTAACCTTCCGTTAAGCCAAACCCCGGCACGGGGGCCGGAAAATTCTTCGAACACCGTGGTATCCTTGCAAACGAAAAGCCCTGAAAAACTCACAGAAATGATCGCAGAGGCCGATGCGCCGCTGCCGGCAGAAAATAAACGGTGGGATCCTCCTCCTGCCCTTCTCCCGCTGAGCGGCCCCGGCCCGTTGCCTGTACCAGCGGAAACTTACGCTGCCGAAGCCGGCCAACACTTTTCTCTCTCCTCTGATCCACCAAGGCTTAGCCTGGCGGTGGAAGGAGGCGCCATCTTCCTTGGCCGTTCTTTTGTCGATGGGCTGGGCGGCGGCCTGGCGCTCGAAGCCCGCCGCCGAAACAGCCGGATCTACTGGAGGACAGGGGCCTTTTTCCGGTCCTGCAACCCGGAGGCTGCAACGGCAGGCCAGGCATTTCGCCAGGAGAACTCTTTTTCTAAAGAAGTCCAGTTGGATGGCAGCCTGGCCAATAGCCGTAGCCTTCTGTATTCTACCACTACTATTACGAATGCCCGCTACCTTCAGTTTCCCTTTTCCGCCGGTTTCCAATGGAAACCCAGGCTGGCTTTCGAAGCCGGCCTGCAGGCAGGTTTTCTGCTCTCCGGAGAGGCGAACAATACCTGGAGCCTGGACAATAGCCAAAACAGCGCCGGCGGCGGCGGACAGCCGGCCATGCCCGAAATATTTGAATTCAGAAGGGAAAATGCCCGGCACAGGCTGGCACCCGCCACAGCAGATATCTTCGCCGGCCTGGTTTATCGCCCAAGCGCACGGAGTAGCTTGCGAATATTTTACCATTATGGGTTGTCGGATATATTGGCAGAAGAACAGGATGAAGCATTCCTGAGAGGCATCAATATGTCGTTTGCCTATTATATCGTGAAATAAACCCAAGCCGACAAGGCTTTAAATCGAGTTGGAAATGAGGCGGGCGAGCCCGCCTCCGCCTTTCTCTTATTACGTCCACCTGAAGATATAGCCCGCCCGAAAAGAAAAAAGGCAGTTGCAAATGATTATGCAACTGCCTCTGCTGTTTTATTATTGTCGGGTGAGGTTAGCCTTCGGCATCAAGAACTGGTAGAAACCAGCTTTACTTGGAGGTCGAACTCATCGTAGATGGTCTTGTCGCCCAGGTTGTCAAAGAAGCTGCCGGAACCGAAGCGTACATTGAACTCGGAACGGTCAACCTTGATGTCTGCAGTGGCTACCTTCTGTCCATTATCTTCCTTTACATTAGCAAGGAACTTGATCTCCTTGGTAATTCCTTTAATGGTCAGGTCGCCAACGATCTTGTAATCGCCGGGCGTGCCGCGGGAAACGACCTGGGTGATGACGAACTTGGCGGTGGGATACTTCTCGACACTAAAGAAATCGTCGGACTTCAGGTGGCCGACCAGCTTCTGGTTCCACTCCCCTTCCAGGTCGTTACAGGTGATGGAAGCCATATCGATCTCAAAGGAGCCGCCAACGAGCTTGTCTCCATCAAAATCCAGGTTGCCGGACTTCAGCTGGATGTTGCCGTTATGAGAGCCGGTCACTTTGTAGCCATTCCATACAATGTTGCTTTTCTCAACATTAACGGGATTGCTTTCCACTTCAGTGGAGGCCGGGTTGGTGAAACTCATGCCTATCAGGGCGAATGCAGCGAGCAGAGTCGTTGAAACAATTACTTTCTTCATGGTTAAAATGGTTTTTATTGATGACAAATGGATTAACATTATCCCAATAATAAAGTTTACACAATTATTGTAGATACATCTATTTTTTCAAAAAAAGAATCCTGTTCAGCCTCTCAACTTATCCAGGAGGGCATTCAACTGTGCCGCTTCTTCCTGGCTGAGGGTGCTCATTTTGCGGTTGAGGCCCTCTTCTATGATCCTGGAAATATCATCCAGAACCCGCAGCCCCTTGTCGGTGATCTCAATATCCACCCTTCGCCGGTCGGAGGGGCATACCCTCCTCTCTACATAGCCTTTATTTTTCAATTTTTCCACCAGCCGCGAAGCATTGGACATTTTGTCGATCATGCGTTCGGTAAGCAACTTGATGGTTGCCGGTTCGGGATACATACCGCGCAATATGCGCAGGATATTGAACTGCTGCCAGGAGATCTTGTACGGCTTCAGAAGCTGAGCGGAGTTCTGGCTCAACCAGGAAGCCGTAAAAAGCACGTTGATGTGCGCTTTGTGATACACACTCTTAAATTTCTTCTGGTTTATTTCTTCTTCGATCTTCATTACGGTGCAAATATATGTATATACAATTAAAGTTGCAACATCAAAATAGTTTTTTCTGCACTTTCCCTATTACCGCATAAAAATAATCCTTTAGCCGAAATGTCTGAACCATCTGAATAACAAAAGGCAGGCGCCGCCCGAATATCGATTAAAAACCTTTAGTTTTGTTTTTCCTAAACACCAAAAAATATGAAAATCCTGATCATTGGAGGCGGAAATATGGGGATGACTTACGCCCGGAGTTTTCTGCGTTCGCACATTACCAACAAGGAAGACATGATGATCCTCGAAAAGTCGGCGGGAAAGGCGCAGGAGCTGGCGAAAAAGGACATAGGTACGGTATACAGCCGTGCTGAAGACTGCCTGCAACAGGCCGACCTGGTCATTTTCGCTGTTAAGCCGCAGGATTCCCCCGCGCTATTTCAGAGCCTTCAGGGTTTGATCGACCCTCAGCAGGTTTTCCTGTCTATCATGGCGGGAGTTAAAATAGAAAGTATTTGTGAGGCTCTGGGCGTCCATAAAGTTATCCGGGCGATGCCCAACCTGCCGGCCCAGATCGGGATGGGCATGACGGCCTTCACCTCCTCCGATGACGTGACCCGCATCGAGCTGGTCATGGTGCAGAACCTGCTCAACACCACCGGAAAGACGGTCTATGTGGAAAAAGAGGAAGCTATTGACGCGGCTACGGCTATCAGCGGCAGTGGGCCGGCCTATGTATGGTTCTTTATGAAATCGCTGATGGACGCCGCCGGGGAGATGGGGTTCAGCTATTCCGAATCCGAACTGCTGGTCAGCCAGACCTTTCGGGGGGCGATCGAACTGTTCAATAAAACGGATTTCACCTGCGAAGAGTGGATCGATAAGGTATGCTCCAAAGGAGGCACCACGGAGGCAGCGCTGGCCACGTACAACCGGAATTTGGTGCGGGATGACATCATAGCCGGGGCGAATGCGGCGTTGCAAAGAGCCGTTGAGCTGGGCAGGCGGGAGTAATAAAGTGTGGCATAAATTTATTGAGCTGGCAATATAACCATCTAACAATACAGCGCTCCCACAATTTAGCCTTGCCGCCCACACCATATCTCCACCTCCTGCAGCGTTATACAAAAAATTGTATATTACACCTATATGGACAGAGCTCAACTCATATCGGAAGTCAAAGATTTACTGGGGAATGCCGAAACCGAAAAGGCGTTGAACCGGCTGACGGATTTCCTGCGCGGCGACCCCAAATATAAAGAGTTGCACCACCTGGCCCTGCAGGCCCGCGCCCGGTTCCGGAAAGCGCAGCAGGACGACATCCAGGGGCTGGCCTCCAGTGAGCAAACCAAGCTGAGCTACAACCAGGCGACCCGGCAGGCACTGCAGGTGGTGCAGTGGCTGGAGGAAGGCAACCTGGATCCGGACGCCAGGTTCACCGAAGAAGCCAGGACGAGCCGATGGCCTTGGGTAGCGGGGAGCATAGCTCTTGTTCTGATCCTGGCAGGGGGGTGGTATTTTTGGAACCAGGCCCAACAGCCTGTACCAGGAGAAAACCAGGTGGCCGGCTGCCAGATAGACGAACCATTCCGCATGGCCTCTGAATTCAATATCCTGCTCCGGCCATTTCAGCCTCTGGCCGGCGATGACGCCCCTAAACCGCACATTACTATTGCTTCCAGCCTGCAGGATTTTGTCAAAAGCCTGAACATTGACTGCGACTTCGGGACTTTACAAAATGTGAATTTCAACGATTTTTTTTCGGATAAAGACGCCGAAACCACCGCCATTGACTGCGGGGCCCACCTCATCATCTGGGGCACAGTGGAAAAGGCGGATGGCTTCAGGATCAACACACATTACAAATTTGTCAGCCAGGACTCCCTGGTCAAGGTTTCCAAGTTGGAACTGACAGAAGGCTCAGAACTCACTCAGGTCGAGGCCCTATCCATTATTCCCACCGGCACCACCCTTACACAGTCTATTGCCGAAAGCATCAAGCTGCTCTTTGGCCTCATCGCCCATGAAACCGGGGATAAGGACAAGGCCATCGAAATGCTGGAAGCTTATGAGCCCCCGCCCGGCGATACCACCGCCCACCTGCTGAAAGGGATGCTCCTGGGAGAAGAGTATCTGGCAAAAGGGCAGGATGACCAGGCCTGGGAAGCTTACAGCCAGCTGTTGGAGACGCACGACTATCCTCTGGCCCGCAACAACCGGGGCGTACTTAATTACAAAAAAGGCAACTACGAGGAAGCTGCAGAAGACCTTTCTGTTTTTCTGGAAATAAAGCCCGACAATGTCGAGGCCCTGGAAATCCGCGGCTCCGCCTACCTCAAGGCAGAACAATTGAAAAAGGCGCGCACAGACCTGCAGAAAGCCAGGGAAATAAGAACGGCGCCAAGCCCCGAACTCAACCGCAAGCTCGAAGAAGTGGACAAAAAAATACAGGAGGAGGAAAGGACCCAGGCCTCAGCCGATGCCCAGCTGCAGGCCAACCCCAACAACCTGGCTGCGTGGGACCAGAAGGCCATCTCGAGCATCCGGCTGGGCGACTACCGGGAAGCCGTCAGGGCAGGCGAAGCCATTCTCCAGCGCGACCGGGACAACGTAGACGCCTTTATCAAGATCATCAAAGCCTACCGCAGCGCCGGTGATACGGCCAAAGTTGAGGAAACCATCCGCCGGGCGGAAGCCGCCGGCATCACCCGCCGGCAGCTCGGAGAAGCCCTCCCTTTCAACCTGATCCAGCGCCCCGCCACCCGCTTTCCCATTAAACAGGAAAAGAATTGACACCTATGAAAATTGAACGCCGCGAACTCCTGCGCCTGCTATCTGTCTCCGGTGCTGCATCCCTGCTGGGCCTCAAAGCCTTCCGGAGCCAGGCGCAGTGCCTGACCACCCCGGACATCCTGGGCCCTTTTTACCTTCCCGGTGCGCCGGAAATAGCTCAACTGGCGCCGGACGGAGCGCCGGGAACTCCCCTTTTCATCACCGGTACCGTATACGCAAATGACTGCGAAACACCGGTGCCAAATGCCAAGGTAGATGTATGGCATGCCAACGACGGCGGAGGCTACGAAGACGATCACTACCGGGGGATAGTGCTTAGCGATGGCAACGGGCAGTATGCATTCCAAACCATTCTTCCCGGAAAATACCTCAACGGCGCTCAGTTCCGCCCCCGGCATTTCCACTATAAGGTGAGCGCGGCGGAAACAGAACTCACCACCCAGGTCTACTTTGAAGGAGATACTTCCATTCCCACTGACCCGTGGGCTTCCTCTCCTGATGCTGCCGAACGCATCATCCCGCTTTCAGAAGATGCTCAGGGCAACCTGCATGGAGTGGCCGATATTTATCTGGATGTCGAACCGCTCATCAACAGCCAGGATGCCCCGGAGCGCTACCCAGGAAAGCCAGTTATCCGCCACATCTTACCCAACCCTATGGCAGAACAGGGAAAAGTACAGGTATATCTGCCCGAAGGAGCTTCCATAAGCCTGCAAATATTCAGCCTGGAGGGAAAACTGGTTGCCTCCCCGGTTACAGGGCAGAACCGGGCCGGCGGCATTCAGGAATGGGATATCCGGGTGGAAAACCTCCATGGGCTGAAACTTCAGCCGGGTATTTACATCATGCGGCTGCTGGTGAATGGCCTCCCCGCGAACGCCAAACGCTTCATCGTCTGCCGATAAACCTTCCTTTTAAAATATACAGCTTCCATAGTTTCGAATCCGGAAAAGTTGTAACTTTCAGGGCGACACACTTTAATGTTTTTGATGACACTCTTAACGTTTAAAGCCCTGTAACGATGCCGGAACACCTTATCCTTCCTTTACTTTTCTTACTGACCGGCCTGCTCCTGGGCGGCCTGCTCGGGTGGCTCTTCAGCAGTATCCGCCAGAAGGATGGCCTGATGCCCAGGGCGGAGGTCGAACAGGCCTATGTCCCCAAAGTATTGTACCAACAATTGCAGGAACAAGCGGACCTCTACCTCGGCGACCTGCACGAAAAGGAAGAAGAACTCCGCATCCTGAGCAGCCGCCTTTCCGGCCAGGAGCAGATCATCCGCAACCTGGAAGACAAACTCGAGTCACAGAAGGAAGAACTGGAAAAACTGCAGGAACGCTCCCGAATGGAATTCGAGAACCTGGCCAACCGGCTGCTGGAGGAGAAAAGCCGAAAGTTCACCCTGCAGAACCAGGAGCAATTGGAAAATATACTTGCCCCGCTGCGGGAAAAGATCAAATCTTTCGAAGAAGGAGTGGAAAAGCGGTTCCTCGAGGAAACCAAGGACAGGATAAGCCTCAAAAAGGAGATCGAGCATCTCCGGGAGCTCAACCAGCAACTTAGCGCCGACGCCAACAACCTGGCCAGCGCCCTTAAGGGCGACAACAAAGCCCAGGGCGACTGGGGAGAGATTCAGTTGGAACTGCTCCTGGAAAAAGCAGGGCTGGCCAAAGGCATCCACTATGAAGCCCAGCCCAGCTTTTCCGATAACGGACAGCACAAACGCCCCGATTTTGTCATCAACCTGCCGGAAGGCAAACATCTGGTCGTAGACTCTAAGGTATCTCTCTCTGCCTATGAGCGATTCTTTCAGGCCGGGAATGAAAAAGAACGCCGGCAACACCTCAGGGCACATATCGACAGTATCCGGAATCACGTGAAGGGGCTCAGCGGCAAAAATTACCAACACCTCTATCAGATCAACTCTCCGGATTACCTGTTGCTCTTTATTCCCATCGAGCCGGCCTTCGCCCTTGCCGTGCAGCAGGATGAACGCCTCTTCCTCGATGCGCTGGACCAGAACATCGTCATCGTTTCCACCTCTACCCTACTCGCCACCATGCGCACGGTATCCTACATCTGGAAGCAGGAAAAGCAGAAGCGCAGCGTCCTGGAAATCGCCCGGCAGAGTGGCATGCTCTACGATAAGTTCGTCAACTTCGTGGAAGACCTCAAAGGCATCGGCCAGCGCCTGGAGCAGGCACAGGGCGCCTACCACGACGCCATGAACAAACTGGTGGACTCCAAAAAGTATGGCGACACTCTTGTGGGCCGGGCTGAACGCATACGGGAACTCGGCGCCCGGGCCTCCAAAAACCTGCCGGAGGGAATGGTGGAAACGGCCCGGGAGGAAGAGGAGTGAAGGAAAAAGCTGAGTTTAGGTAGTCGGATACAACTTTTAAATCCGGGCTATCAATAGATCGTCAGCTGCCCGGCGGTGAATACTTCAGATGAAGAATGCGATGTGCTTCCCCAGCCCGCTCTACCACAAAGAGGTCGTTATAGGCATTTTCAGCGAGGTTGTCGTAGGTGTCTGAACCGGACAATGCATTAAGCATGGCCGGAACGGTATTGGAATGGCCTACGATCAGGATCTTTTGCCCTGCATTCTTTAGCCGGGCTTCATCCAGAAAGTCCACCACATTCCGATCGGGATCATAGATCTCAACCGGCAGCCCAAGCCTGGAAGCCAAAGGCGCGGCTGTAGCCTGGTTGCGCTTAAACGGAGTGGAATAAATAGCCTTTATCCCGGATTGCTGCAACATGAAGGACAGGTGTTGCGCCCGAGCCTCTCCGGCCGTCGTCAGCGGAGGGTCATCCGTACCATCATCGGCTTTTTCAGCATGGCGCACCAGGATAATAGTAGTGATCTTCACAGGCCCTTCTTGTACCTGCTGCCGCTGTTTACAGGCCGCTGGTACAAGGAAAGCCAACAACCAAAATAAAATTCTCATTGCCTCGTTTTTCTATTCAAGATAAAACTAATACTTTTCCTTTACACCCCGACGCTCCGGGAAGCTTCTTCATATATAGCCTTCAGCCACGCCCGGTCGGTCAGCAGGCGGGTAGTACGGATTTTTTCTCCCAACTTTTTCCAGCGGCGCCCCTTTCCCCGTACGATATGGAAAAGAATGTCGCAAAAGTTGAGGAAAGTTTGTTTCAGATCAGAAGAAATAAGCTTATTCCGCTTCAGGAAAATAGTGAAGGCGGCCAGGAGAGACAGCAACGGTTCGGTTTCTTCTTTTTCGTAGTAGATCTTGGCCAGAATGACCCGGGCGCCGAGATAATAGTTCATATCCGAAAAGGCCACCTGATTGAGGTGGGCCTGTGCATCTTCATAGCGGTTGGTGTAATAGTAGAGTTCCGCCAGGTTATAATGTAATGCGTTTTCCCGGAAATTCTCCGGCAGGGACGGAGCGTAACGCTGAATAAAATGCTCTATCCAGTGGTAGCGCTGCAGGCGAAGGGCCAGTTTTACCACGTTGGTAAATGCCCAGGGAGACAAATGGCCGTTATCGATCAGTATTTCACTCTCAATGCCATCCAGATAAAGCTGCAGGGCACGGCTGATGTATCCTTCCTTCCCCTGCCGTATTTTGCGCGCGCAATAATTGATGGCAAAAAGGTAAATATTTTTCAGGCTTTCGTTGGCAATACCGGCGGAATGATGGGCAAGCATAGCTTCAAGCCGGCCGAAATGCGCCTCGTCATCCTCATCGAGCAAAGCCTGGAGAATGGTAAAATACAATTCGATAACCGGCTCTCCGAAGAACCGGCAATGCTGCAGATGGATCAGCCACTGGCTGGAAATGTTCAGGCCATAGTCTCCCTTAATGATCGTTTGCCGGTCGAGCATGCCACAGGCGAACTGTAGCCGCCGCAGGTAATAATAGCGGTCCAGGTTGTCGGCCGCCCGTTGGATGCTGGCATCGTACTGCCGGAGCCGCTGCCGCTCAAAATGGCGCTCTTCAACTTCAGCCCATTGGAGCTGCCTGAGAAAATATTCACTGTTGCGGGCTTTCTCCTGCTTCATATACCGCCTCATCCGGCGCTGGCTTTGCCGGTAGCCCTTATTCAGTTGGCGGTTTGACAAATGGTCCATCAGCAGGATCTCATTACGCAGGGTTTCCTGTGCCTGGCGTTCTACCACCAAAAACCGTTCCACCAGTTGATACAGGCTGCTGGCCAGGTAACGAAACCGTTTATCTTCGTAGGGTTGTCCGGGAAACACCGCCTCATGACATGCCTGTTTGCTCAGCTTATCACTCGAAAAGCCCGGCCAAAAACCGAGCAGGAACCCGAGCAAACGAAATAATTCTTCCCGCTCATTGAAATACGGAGAGCTCACAAACTTCCGCAGGCGGGCAACCTCCTTTTCATCCATTACCCGTAAAGCCTTTACCAGTTTGCTTTTATTCATTTTACCGTTGAATTATTTGCTTCCCCCCCTGTCTTCTCTTTTCCCTGCCTTGTCATTTTTCAAATTTCTCCCGACAAAAACTATATTCATATACAAAACAAAATAAACTGTTTGTGCCAAATATTTTTAAATCAAGGGTTTTCTGGGGTACATACTTTCAAAAAGCAATACCACAACCGTTTTGTTCGCCTGACAAACTAAAAAAAGTGTATTTGATAGGATAGTTGTTACCCCTTATGTTTGTATTGTCATGAGAAATAAAGCAATCGGATAATGGGAAAAAAGACCTCGTTCCTTGTTTGGGTAGCCAGCCTTGCCTATTCTATTGTATTTATCCCTGCCAGGGCCCAGGAGCTCTGGCCCGGCGATATTAACAATAACGGCATAGTCAACGCCGTAGACCTTCTCTACCTGGGGCAGGCCTACGGAAGCATGGGGGATCCGAGAACCGACCCCGCTACCGATTGGGAAGCTCAGGCCCTTCCTGTTCCCTGGAGCCAGTCTTTCCCGAACGGCCTGAATTATGCTTACGCCGACTGTAACGGAGATGGGGTTGTTGACGATGCTGATCTTGATAGTGGTATTGAAGACAACTTCGGCAGAACTCACGGCCTCATACTGCCCGACGGCTTCGCCAATGGTATCGCGGGTAATGATCCGCAGGCATTCCTTACTCCCAGCGCCACTGTGGTGCAACCCGGCGCTGAGATTGACATTAACCTCAGCCTGGGGGCCCAGGGGCTTCCCATACCTAGCTTTTACGGAGTCGCCTTACTCCTCAGCTACGATACAGAATTGCTCGGGGGTGACGATGCTTTTGAGTTTGAGTTCTCCCCGGAAGGCGAGAGCTGGATTGCATCCCCGAAAATAGAATATTTCTTCCACGACGACGATGAAAACCCCGGTAAGGCTCAGGTCGCTATCACACGCACCAACCAGCAGGCGCAGGGGGGCGGTTTTGGAGAGGTAGGTAAATTCTCTATCGTCATCGAAGACATAATCGTCGGGCTGGAAGTAGATACCTTCCAGCTACGGATCGACAGCATACTTCTGATCGGAGACGGCTTCACCACCTATGCAACCGCTCCTGACACGGCTACCATTATCATTGCCAAGGACAGCGCGTTGTTAAATACCTCAAACAGCCATGCTTCAGCCGAGGTGAAAGTATATCCCAACCCGGCTTCCGGAGTTTTCCATATACAGTGTGATTCGGAGCTCCGAGAGATTTTGCTTTTCGACGCCCTGGGCCGGGGCATTCCTTTGAACCTGCGGCAAATACAAGGCCCAGCCTACCGGGCTGATGCCTCCGGCCTTCCTTCCGGAATGTACTGGCTTATCGGAAGGGCCGGCGAAGGTGTATTCAGAAAAAAAATTGTGATCCTTTAAATAGTTTAACCAAAATAATTCTGTGCTATGACAAAGATTCCTTTCAGCGCTTTCCTTCTGAGCGCCCTGTTTTTCCTGGCCGCTTGTAATCCTGAAGACGACCTTGGCTTCAATCCGGGCGACGGCCCCCTGGGGGCCAACCCGAGCGGCGTTTTCACTCCTTGTGAAGACGGTATTGACATCTCTCCGGACGATCTCCCGGATGAGATCCGCAACTATTTATCTGAAAACTACCCGGGGTTCAGTTTCGATGATATCGAGGAATTCCTGGACTCGGGAGAGACGCGTTTTGGTATCGAGATCGAATTTGAAGATGATGAGATCGAATTCTACTTTGAAGCGGACGGCAGTGTGATTTCTTTCGGTGACGATATCTCCAGCCAGAGTGTCGCCATTGATGACCTGCCTGATGCTGTCCTGGAATATATTGAAACCAATTATCCCGATATCCCCATCGAGGATGCAGAGATCGAAGTGGAATATGGTATGAGTTTCTTCGAAGTGGATCTGTCAGATGACATTGAATTATATTTCTCCGAAGCTGGCGACTTCCTTTGCCGCGACGATGATGATGGCGATGACGACGACGACGGAGACGGAGACGATGACGGGGACGATGACGACGGAGACGATGACGACGACGGGGACGATGACGATGACGATGACGACGGAGACGATGACGACGACGGGGACGGCGATGGGGACGATGACGACGTCCCCGGCTTCGTTGCAGATTACCTTCAGGCCAACCATCCCGGCGCTGAAGTGGATGAAATTGACGATGAGCGCCTTTGCGACGGCACGCTGGCTCTTGAGGTCGAACTGGAAAACGAATCGTTCAGGCTGTATTTCGACACCGATGGCAACTTTCTGTTCTCAGCTGTAGAAATCGATGAGCAAGGCCTTCCGCAAGCGGTTCTTGACGCCATTGCGAGTGAATTTCCCGGCTATAGCATCGATGACGATGATGATGTAAAAGAGCTTTTATTTGAAGATGGAAGTAAACAATACTGGGTCGAACTGGAAGAACCGGGAGATGACGACGATCTCGACGCCGTTTTTGATGAAAGCGGTGGGTTGATCTGCCCGTAAGATATCCGATTCCCCTTCTATTTACATACCCAAACTACGACTGCCCCTCCGGGGGCAGTTTTTTTGTTAAGAGCCTGTTATCAGGCCGGATATTCGGAACATATCCCCGACAGATTACGTTTCCTACCGGCTAAATCCGGATAAAAAACCACACCCATGAACTTACTCCTTATCGCAGGTATAATCTTCTTCTATATCTTCCTCCTTGGCCTTGCGGGAGACCTGGACAAAAGGTTTCACAAAGGCAATAAAGAATTTTAAAACAGACGGTTTATCTCAGGCATAGCTCGCCTCCATTTTTTTAAACGACTGCAGGATCTCTGACCGAGTGTTCCGCAATTCTGCCCTTACTTCTTCCGAAAGGCGGTTCAGCCTTCGGCTTTTCCGGTAGCGCCTGCGAAATTCCATATAGTAGAGAGCAAGATATCCCATCAATAACAAGGCTGCAATGATGGGAATGATAACCCAGGCGCCGGAAAATGCCGAAATCAGGATCCAGGCCAAAACATAAACGAGATGAGTTCCGAGGTTGGCAGCCCAGCGCACCGGAGCCTTGAACTCCAGTGTTTCCACCTGAGTGTCGGAGATATATTTTGCCAGCCAGGCCGGCGGATAGTTCCAAAGGTAACCCAGTGCGAAAAAGGGAAAGCCCATGACGAGTAAGGCCCGGTTGGCCGCCGTATCCTGATCCTTACCCACCAAGGCCTGGTCGTCAATACCGTAGCTATCTAATTCTGAAAAATAGGCGGCAGTTTTTTGGTATAATGCCTTTTTTTCCTTTTCAGGCAACCGGTTCACGGTTTCCGCCACCTGCCGCTCCATTTTCAGAGGCCCCGGGTGGTAAGCAATGGCCGGCATTTGAGGCTGCGGGTTTTCATTCCTGAAGATCCGGTGCAAATGTTCCACCAGTTCATCATCCTTAGGGTCATCGATAATGACCATACTTTCTTCAAGTTTGCTACGCAGGAGAGTGGTCAAAGAAGCCATTCCCTGGTTGGCATTCTCTTCAAACTCATCCAGAAAACGGCTGGCCGGAATGGGCTTTCCGAAATCGATCATCACTTCCGAACGGGGCTGGTCGGCATAGGTGAAATTCACCCCGACGGGAACGATAAAAACCTCTTCCAGGTCTCCGGGGTGGCGTTCCAGAGTTCCCAGTGCAATACGGGCCGTACCTTTCTGCAACCCGCCCAGGCGCTTCTCCTGCTTGGTGCGCCCCTCCGCCAGGATCATGATCACTTTGCGTTTGGCCAGGGCGTTATAGCAAGCCTCAAAGGTCGAATAATTATCTTTCAGTTTACCATACCCACCGTCTTTGAGGCGAAAAACGGGAAGAATGTTCAGCCCTTTGAGCAAACTGGCGTAGATGCCCTGTTTAAAAAGGTCGCCCCGGGCAAGAAAATAAAGCGGACGGCTGAGAAAACAGGCCAGAATGCAGGGTTCGAGAAAGGCTGTGGGATGGTTGGCGGCCAGGATCACCGCCTCCTTCCGGGGTATGCGCTCGGCATTGGACAGATAGATCTTTCGGTAAAAGGCCAGGAGGCCGAGCCTGGCAATTGGCCTTACGATAGGATAGAGCATTCGGTTTCGTTCTGTTGGTTAACAATATTCCCTGCCAATATAGCAATTTGGAGATATTCACCCCTTACCGGTGATGGTGGCGCCCCGTTGGTGGTTTCCAAAAAAATAATTCCCGAGGTGGGATGTAACCTTTTCATGATTCCCCATTATGGAGGTGGAACAGAAAGAAACCTAAGAAGCAGCACTTTTCCGATGTTCCTTAGGACGAAGCCCCGGGGCACTTTAAGGAAAAAATCTTTATTTAATGCTTTCGAATTTGCAATTTAGCCGTACTCTTGCAAAAACCGTTCGAATGAGCGCGCCAAAAAGGACTGTTTCTGCGGCAGAAATGCAGGAAGAGTGGCTAGAAGTGCAGGCTGCTCAGGGTGACCCCGCCTTGTTCCGGCCGCTCTATGAGCGTTATTATGAAGATATTTTCCTCTTTGTCTTCCGCCGGACTACCGATGAAGCGCTTACCGCAGACCTCTGTTCCCAGGTTTTTCTGAAGGCTTTACAACGTATTAAAGATTACGAATACAAAGGCGTGCCCTTCTCCGCCTGGCTGTACCGCATCGCCAGCAACGAAGTGGCCCAGCATTTCCGAAAGGCAAAAAAAAACCGCATCGTAAGTGTGGAGGAAAGCAACATTTCCAGCCTTTTTGATGAGATCGAAGAACATGACGACGAACAACACCGGCAACTGCTACTTGATACACTGGACACCTTGAAGGAAGATGACCTGCAATTGATCGAGCTTCGTTTTTTCGAAGAACGGCCCTATAAGGAAATTGCAGAAATACTCGGCATTACCGAAAACAATGCCAAAGTAAAAACCTTCCGGATACTGAACAGAATGAAAAAAAAGATGAGTTGATGGTTAGACGACGCTGCCCCCAGCGTGCAAACCGCAAAAGATATGGGCAACAACTACGACTTCAAGTTTAACCCCCGCTTACCCTCCCGGGAAGAGATACAGCGCCACAAAAATTTTGGCGCTCTCCTCCGGAAGTATGCCCGCCAGCAGGAAGGCCGGCGCACGCGGCGGCTCCGCCGCTTGCGGGTACTCTCGCTGAGCAGCGCCGCCGCCGCCGCCGTAGCTGCTATTGCCATCGTTCTGGGAGGAGTTTTTTCCGCCCCCGAACAACCTGCACTGACCGCCGAACAATACTTCGCCCAACAGGATTTCGTCAACCCTCCTTTGTCTGAGGCTATTCAACCCCAGTTCACCAGTTTCCGGGTAGACGCCAACCAGGGGGGCGTATACGAATACCCCAGCGGATCCCGCCTGGTGGTGCCGGCCGCCGCCTTTGCCGATGACCGTGGTAAACTGATCGAAGGCGAAGTGGACATCCGATACCGGGAAATGCATGACTACGTAGACTTTTTCCTCGCCGGCATCCCCATGTCCTACGATTCGGCAGGCGTACAGTATCAACTGGAATCCGCCGGCATGATCGAGATTTATGCCGAACAGAACGGCAAACGCGTGCAACTGGTCCCCGGCAAATACATCGATGTGGAACTGGTCTCCGAGATCATCGTGCCCAGCCTGAACATCAATGTCCCTCCCCGCTATAAAGTTTATCAGTTGGATACTTTCGCCAGAGAGTGGCTCTATCAGGACATTGACAACATTCAGTTTATTGAAGAAGAGACCATTGAAGAGAACGACCCCCTTTTCCAATATAAACAGCAATTGCTGGCGCAGTACGACGCCATCGAATCGGAAGCCGCAGAAGAACTCAGGGCCATCGAATCGGCCCTCCCGAAACCGGTCGAACCCCTGCGTCCCTATCGGGCCGACCCGGGCCGCCCAACGCTGGAACTCAACTTCCTCGATGGCAGCCTCAATATCGAAGATACTCAAAACGGCCAGGTACAGGATGAACTGGCCAAGCTCCAACAGATGTACCGGGGAGTGATCTGGCAGATATCGCCCAGCAGCCCCGCCTTCGACGAGCGGGCATTCAGTGTCAACTGGCAGTCGGCCCGCATCCGCCCTGCCAATAACCGGGACTATGAACTGACCCTCATCCATCCCCAGAACCAGCTGACCCTCATCGTCAGCCCGGTCCTCACCGGCGCCGATTTCGAAAATGCCCTGCAGCTCTACGAAGAGGAACTGCAGGATTTTAAAACGGCTATGGCTGAATGGGAAGCGCAGGTAAGGGAAAAACGGGAAGCCCTGATGGCCGGCGTAGAACGGCAAAAGGCAGAGGCTCTTAAAGAGTACGACAATAAACTGAACGAACTGCGCGCCGCCGGCCTGGATTTCGGGCAGTCAACCCAATACCTCGTGAAACGCAAGGCCGTCAACCGTTTTAAAGCCACCGGCTTCGGCTTCTGGAATTGTGACCGCCTCATCCCACCCGCAGAGCATCGCGTACAGGCCGCTTTTAAGGACCAGCACGGGAATTTCTACCGCCATCACACCGCCTACCTCGTAGACCGGGGCATGAATACGGTGTACCGCCTCTATGCTACTGATGAGACGCCCCTGCGTTTTGACGCCGACTCCGACAACCTGCTCTGGATCGTTACCGACGATCAAAAGATAGCCCTTATGCGGCCCGGAGACTTTCATGACATCAACAGGAAAAAAGAACCCTACACTTTACAACTCAAGCTGATCGACAAAGAGATCCTCACCGAGGAAGATGTAAGATCGATTCTTCAGTTTTGACCGGCATGGCCGGCAAGGCTGGCTGTTTTTAACTTTTCACCCAGAAGCTCCGGCCGTACGCCGGAGCTTCTTTTTTGGACTGCCCACCCCGGCTGATCCCGACAATTGCCGGGATCAGCCGGGCCTTCGCCTGCCAGAGCGAGCTACGGCGCGCGGAGGCGGGTAAAGTCCATTAATTTTTACCCGGCCCGAATGGGGCGGGCAGTCCATACACTTACTCCTCCCCATATATCCCCACTTCCCGCTCTCCCGGCCGGGCGTAGCCCCGGTACATGCCCGGCGAATTGAATTCAAGGGATACGTTACCCTGCCTGTCGACGGCGATCAGCCCTCCACTGCCGCCTGCATCCAGAAGTTTATCATGGATCACATAACGGGTGGCCTCTTCCAGGCTCATCCCCTTGTATTCCATCAGGGCAGAAATATCGTAGGCAACAGCATAGCGGATGAAGTACTCTCCATGGCCGGTACAGGATACGCCGCAGGTGGCGTTGTTGGCGTAGGTGCCTGCCCCGATGACGGGTACATCCCCGAAACGGTTGTAGCGTTTGTTGGTCATCCCGCCGGTGGAAGTGCCGGCGGTGATATTTCCCGCCTTATCCAGGGCGACACAACCGACGGTACCGTATTTGTGATCCGGGTTGGTGGATAGAAATCCAGTCGACTGTTCCTCGGCGGCTTTGGCACGCTGCAGGGATTGCCAGCGGCTCTCGGTGTAAAAATATCCGGGATCGACGATCTCCAGCCCCTGTTCTTCAGCGAACTGTTCTGCTCCTTCGCCGGTGAGCAGGACGTGTTTCGAATGCTCCATAACCGCCCGGGCGGCCAGGATGGGGTTCTTCACGATTGTCACTCCGCCTACCGCCCCTGCATTGCGGGTGGCGCCGTCCATAATGGAGGCGTCCAGTTCATTCTTACCTTCATGGGTAAAGACAGCCCCTCTGCCGGCATTGAACAAGGGGGAGTTTTCCAGGTATATAATTGTCTGTTCCACTGCATCCAGGCTGCTGCCCCCCTCCCGGAGTATGCTTTCGCCTATATCGAGGGCTTCATTCAGCGCGCCAAGATAGGATTTCTCCTTTTCGGGGGTCATATTTTCCTTCAGTATCGTACCGGCGCCGCCGTGGATGGCAATGGCGTATTCGGCACGTTCAGCAGGAGCGGCTTCTCCCGAAAATGCGGTTTGCTTATCGGCTTGCTCTTCCGAACCGGCAGTAGGCTGGCAACTCCACGCCATAATTAGCAGAAAGGCAAATGGGATCATTCTCATCATACTTTCATTTTTTTTACGTCAATCAATTTTCACCATTCAGATAAGGGGAATACATCAACGAACATGCTGCGAAAGGGGCCTGTTGAATAAACGCCCGGAATGGAATTTTCTGGATATGGGCATGCAGCAGATCGGCCTGGTCAATGTGCCGGCCTATTCCAGAGTGAGCCAGGAAGCCCTGAATTAAATATTATCGTATCAGGGTTGTACTGCCGGAAAATTCCTCCCGGTTACCATCGACGAACTCCACTCCGATGTGCCAGATGTACAGGCCCGCCTGGGCCGGTTGCCCGCGGAACACCCCGTCCCAGCCCGCCTGCTCATCATTGGGCGTTATTTCATTGGCCTCAAAGAGCAGTTCGCCCCATCGGTCATATACCCTGAAATACCGGATCCGGATCGGAATATCCTCCCTGGCGTGGACGAGCAGGCGGTCATTGTTGCCGTCCTCATTTGGCGTGAATCCCGTAGGCACGAAAACAGGCCGGTCCTTCTGAGGGTATACGGTGACGATATCCTCGCCGGTGCAACCGTCCGCGTCCGTTACCACCAGCTTCAGGCTGGCCTGTTCGGTAACCGTAGCCAGAGGCGCCCGGCAATCAAAGCAATCGAGAATAGTGGAATCCCGCGGCGTCCAGGAGAAGGACAGCGCCCCTACGCCACCGTTTATTACCGGCAGGAGGCGAAGATTTTGCCCGAAGCCAACCTCTTTGGTTTCCCCCAGGTCCACGAGAATAGGCGCGGGTTCTCTTATGATTACAGGGCCGGACTGATAAGTACAGCCGTTAGCGTCTCGGATTTGCACGGTATAGGAGCCAGGTTCCAGCCCGATGAATACATCGCTCCCCGAGAAAAAGTCTCCGTCGAGGCTGTACCGGTAGAAGGGCGTGCCGCCGGACGCATCGATTTCAATCCGCCCGTCATTCTTACCATAACAACTCACACCGACAGGAACCACAATGGCAGACAGCGGGCCTTCGGGCTGCCCGACCACTACTTCCTCTACTACCTCACAGCCCAGCGCATCCGTGATCGACAGGTTGTAACTACCGGCCGGAACGCTTTCCAGGGCAGGCCCTGTCACCCCACTCGACCAACGATAGGAATAAGGAGGTTGGCCGCCGCTGGCCTGTACCCGGGCAGCGCCATTTGCCTGGCCATAACAGATGGCATCTTCCATTTCAACCGTAATATCGATCGGGTTGGCAGAAAAGACCTGCTCGCTGGCACTTACACGGCAGCCGTTGGCATCGGTAACGGTAACGAAATAATTGCCTACGCCCAATCCATCAGGGGCTGTTGTGGTGTCTCCCGTACTCCAAAGCACCTGGAAGGGAGGGGCGCCTCCGGAAACGGAAAGGGAGAGCCTCCCGTCCATATCTCCGGAACAGGAAACCTGGCCGGCAACCGTCTCCAGTAAAAGGGCGGCCGGTTCATCGACCAGGATGGAAGCCGTTGCGGAACATCCCAGCTCATCCATTACGGTAACGGAATAATTGCCGGCTGTGAGGTTGGCAGCCTGTGGGCCGCCGGATACACCGGTGCTCCAGTTATAGGTATAATTGCCGGTTCCTCCTTCAGCCGTTACGGTGACGGCCCCATCCGCTTCGCCGTTGCAACTGACGTCATTCTTTTCCAGCATCAGCACAATTGTGGGGACCCCTCCCACCTCCGCCGTGTCTATCAGCCTACACCCATTAGCGTCGGTGATGGTGAGGGTATAGCTGCCAATGACAAGGCCTTCAGCCGTTGCCTGGCTCTGGCCATCACTCCAGGAATAGGAATAGGGAGGCGTCCCTCCCTGAACGGTAGCCATCGCCGAACCATCCGGTTGGGGATTACAGGTAGCGGCTTCGGTAATGACCGAACTCATTAGGGCAGGAGGTTCTTCCAGCAGGATGGAATCTACAGCCGTACAACCATTGCCATCAGCAACGGTAATCCGGTATATACCGGCGGAAAGCCCCATAACCGCCGGAGAGCCCTGGCCACTACTCCATTGATAGGAGTAATTTCCGGCCCCGCCTTCAACCATAACTGTAGCCGTACCGTCATCTCCTCCGAAACAGCCCGGCCCGACACCTTCTACCTCCAGAACAAGGGCGATGGCCTCATCCACCACTGCCGTTTCACTTGCCTGACACCCATTGCCATCCGTTACCAGCACCGAAATGGAACCTGCCGGCAGGCCGGCCGCGGTAGGCGTATTTTGCCCGTCTCCCCATAAATAGGAATAATTTCCAGCTCCACCTGAAGCCACAACTGTAGCTTGTCCGTCAGCACTCCCAAAGCAGAGAGCAGGCACAGTAGTAACCTCAAGGCCTATCGCCTGTGGACTCGTGACTTCCAGAGGAATTTCAAGCGTACATCCGTTCAGGTCGGTAACGGTCACTGTATAATCGCCGGTAGCCAGGTTATTGCGGGCAGCCGGGCCGGGGCCGATGTCATTCCAGTTGTAAGCATATCCCGGAACCCCTCCGGAAATTTGCAGGCTGGCGCTGCCATCATCCACTCCCGGACAGGTGGCCGGCTCCACCTCGAGGTTATAATCAAGAGGAGTGGGCTGTCCGGCAGTAATATTATCCGATGTACTGCAGCCATTATCATCTTCTACCTCCAGAAAATACTGGCCGGCGGGCAGGCCGCCCTGGCTGGGGCCAATGCCTACAATATTCATGGCAGCATCCAGCCAGGTATAAGTATAAGGGCCCGCGCCTCCGGAAACAAGCGCCTCAACGGCGGCGCTGGAGGTTCCTGCACAGGAAGCGTCAACAGCCGATAATTGAGCCTGCAAAGGTAAAGGCTCTCCGATGGTATATCCAGCTTCCACTTCACAACCTTCACTGTCCGTTACTGTCACGGCATAATCGCCGGCCGAAAGGCCAACGGCATGATTGGGGCTCGTACCGATAATGATGCCGGGGCCGAAGTCATAATTGTAAACTCCCGACCCTCCGGTAGCTGTTACTCTGGCTCTGCCGTTGGCAATACCGGCGCAGAGTGCCGAATCCGTAACCACTTCAATTGCCAGCACAGGGGCCTCTCCTACTGTAAATTGATAGGTAGAAGAACATGAACCGGCATCGGAGACGGTGAGCTGATAGGTTCCCGCTGCCAGCCCGGTAGCGGTGGGGCCCGCCTGGCCGTCGCTCCAGGCAAAGATGTAAGGCTCAACACCTCCGGAAACATCGGCGGAGGCGCTTCCGTCGGCCAGGCCGTTACAGCTTACGGAATCGACGGACAGGGTAACCAGCAGGGAATCCATTTGGCCGACGGTAACCTCCAGAGAGGCCGGGCAACCGGAATCGTCAATGGCCTGTACCATATAGGTGCCCGCCGACAGGCCGCTGAATATGCCGGAGGCATCTGTTTGGCCGTTGACAACGAACTGATATGGCGGCATACCGCCGGTTGCGGAAAGGGTAATGCTTCCATCGCTGCTGCCAAAGCAGGAAGCATCGGTAACGGAAAGCACCTGAACCATTGGCGGCTCACAGTCCGGGGTAGAACATTCGATGGTAGAAATGAGGCTTTCACATGGCCCGGTGGCCCGCACCTGAAAGTGTACCGCCGTCGCCAGGGTGAGGCCGGTAACGGTATGTTCTTCCCCCCCGCTGGCGGGCATCCATCCGGCACTGTCGATATTCACCTCATAACCGGTAGCGCCGGAGACGGTAGCCCAGTCCACCGTAATACTGTTGCTGGTAACCTGTGCGCAGGAAAGCAGGGGCGCATCCAGGGGCGGCAACGCTTCGACGGCAATACTATCGGCAGAAGTACAACCATAAGAATCGGTAGCCGTTACCGTGTAGGTGACAGTAGTATCCGGGCTGGCCATCGGCTCGGGGCAATCCACACAGCTGAGCCCGGCAGCGGGCTGCCAGCTGTAATTAACCTCATAAGAAGGGGTGAAGGTGATAGACCAGCGGTTCAGCACCGGGACATCGGCGGAGAACTTGTCGAGGAGGGCCAGCCGCCAGGCGCCGTTTACCGGGCGGCCATCACCGTACAGGTCTGCCCAGGTACCTTCCGGGGCGAACTCGCCGGTAAAGGGCTGGTCGGCAGCGCCCAGGCTGGTAATAGGAGTAGTGGCCAACGGCGTGAAACAGGTTCCGATAAAATTATCCCCCGCATTGCCGATATCGGTAACCAGTTCCAGAAACTGGCCACCGGGAGAGATCAGAAAAATGCGCAGGTCATCCACCCAGGTAGTCCGCAGGTCTTCTATGCAAACGGAGCGAATAACCCCTGGCCCCAAGGTAGCCGGGAGTACCCCGAAGACCTCAATATCGGAATAAAGGGTAAGGTTATTCGGGCTGATGACAAGGGTATCTTCACTGTAAAAAACGGGAGGCTCCGGGAGCGGCACACCGACCGTGCCATCCAGCATTATCGAATCTCCCCGGCAAAGGGAAGTGTCGGGAAGCAGTTCGGGTTCCAAAAGGATATTTTCCCGGATCGGAATGATGATGGTATCCCGGTTGCAGGGGTCACGTTGAACATCAATAACCAGGGTTTCGGTTCCCTCCGGCAGGCCATCATCCAGGGCGATAATCGGAACGGCCAGCACGCTGTCGCCGGCAGGTATGAACAGGCCCGGGGGAATGAACTCATAATCCACTCCATTCTCTGCCGTGCCCAGGATACGGTAGTCAAGGGGGTAATCCGATTCGGCAGGTACCGGAAGGGAGAAGGTCAGTTCGCCTGCTGCACAGCCCTCCGCTACCGAACCGTCGAGGCTGAGGGTAGCTGCTTCAACATTAAGCGAGCCGGTGCCGAAGCTTTTGGCTTCGAGAAAAACCCCGGAATCGAAGAGTTCGTCGGCTACATCGCAAATCACCAGTTTTATAGTGTAGGTGCTGCAGGGAAAGACCACAGCTTCAGCGGTGAAGACATCGGTCAGGCCATCGTACACCGGGCCGCTCAGGCTTCCGTTATTATTGTTGTAATATTGAGAATAAGCAAGAGACCCATTCGGTGGGGTACAGTTGATGGGGGCCCCGCTGGAACCCACCAGCCCGGGGTTGACATTATTGATGGCCACGGGCAGGCTGGTTTCGGGGATAAGGGCAATGTTTTCGGCTCCGTTGGAGTACGGCCCGTTGATACCCGGGCCACTGATAAAAAAGCCGAAGACATCGTTAAAGTCTGAACATACGTATTCAGGATACTCCTCAGAGGCAAAGACATAACGAAAGCGGAGCGTATCAGAAATGGGGATGAAGGTGATGGTGTAGGCAACCAGGTCATTGATCTCATCTGTCCCGGACAAGGCCTCCATATCAGGGTCAGAGGCCACACCGGAGGCCCAGGTGCTGGACTGAGCCCCGCCGGGGGAATCAACGCCCACCTGGGCAAAATTACTGGCGGCAAAGCCCGTAGACATAACGATGCCCCGCTCCAGCCCGACTTCATCGCCCCCGTTCTGAAAAAAGCCGACCGAAGAAGGAACTCCCTGAAACTGTACATCCAGGACTTCCACGCCTTCGCCGAGAAAAATATTCGTGACGAGGTTGGCAGGAGTGATGGGAGGGCCGTTACTGACTTCCAGGGGTTGGCCGAATAGTACAGAGGGAACGGCAAAGGCCATTATGAACAAAGTGAATTTCCAATCTGTTTCCTGGTATGCTTTCATCAAGTTTGAATTGTTGGCCATAACGATTAACCCTGTTTACGGGCAGGAAGGTTATTCACGCAAAAAAACTGAGCAGGACAACGGACTATGACAAAGATAAACCATCTTTCCGTCCCATGGCTGTTCTACTGCTAAAATTAGAGGCTTTATCCCAAAAACCATATTCCGGGCAGGTAAACCCTCCCCCTTTGTTTTTTGCCCTGCATTAACTTTCAGGCCTCGCTACAAAGGGCGGCGTTATTGCTCCCCGAAAAACCCGCTTTGATCTAATTTTTTGTTACTTCCGCCCCATGTGGGGTAAATTTGCAGCACAAAAACTTAAGCACAAAAAAATGGGACAATTCTTTAAGTTCTTACTCGCTTCTTGTCTCGGTATCTTTATCGCGTTCTTCTTAATGCTGAGCATCGGTGGGCTGGTGATCACCCAGATCGCCAGGCAGGCGGACCAGCCCAAGGAAATAAAACCCAATACGGTTCTCCATCTCACTTTCGACGACCCCATCCCGGAACAGACCAACAACCTGGAGCTCGACCCCTTCGACTTCAGAAAAAAGAAGATCCTGGGCCTCCAGGAAATGCTCAACACGCTGGAAAGAGCAAAGAAAGATGACAACATTAAAGGTATCTTTCTGGAAGTTGACGGGCTGGCAAGCGGCGGGCTGGTGACCTCAGCGGTTCTGCGCGATGCGCTCCTGGATTTCAGGGAAGGAGGTAAATTCATAATCGCCTACTCCAAATACTACTCCCAGGGCGCCTATTATCTGGCCAGCAGCGCCGACCAGCTCATGGTCAACCCGCTTGGCATGATCGATTTCCGGGGGTTTGCTGCTCAGGTTCCTTTCTTCAAGGACCTGCTGGACAAGGTCGGCATAGATATGCAGGTGTACTACGCCGGCAAGTTCAAGGGCGCCAGCGAGCCCTACCGCCTCAATAAGATGAGCAAGGAAAACCGCATGCAGATCCGCGAATATCTCGATGATATTTATGAGAACTTTATCCTGGATATCAGTAAGTCCCGCAACCTTAGTGAGGAGCGCCTCCGGGAACTGGCGGCCGACTATGTAGGGATGAACCCCGAAGCCTCTGTCGAAGCCGGCCTGGCCGACAAGGTGGCCCACCGCAGTGATGCTTTGGAAGAATTGCGCAACCGCCTGGGCCTCGACGAAGGCGAAAAGGTCCCTATGGCCTCTATGGAAGAATACAACCGCGCCAACCCGGGTAAAAAAGACTACGGCATCAAAAATAAAATCGCCGTCATCTACGCCGAGGGAACGATCGTAGATGGAGACGGCGCCCCGGGAAGTATCGGCGACGATAAATACGCCAAATACATTCAGCAGATCCGCCGGGACGACAAGATCAAGGCCATCGTCCTGCGGGTCAACTCACCGGGCGGAAGCGCCATGGCCTCGGAAAGCATCTGGAAAGAGCTGAACCTGGCCCGGGCCGATGGCAAACAGATAGTGGTAAGCATGGGCGATTATGCCGCTTCCGGCGGTTACTACATTTCTGCCATGGCCGATTCGATATTTGCCGAGCCGAATACCCTGACCGGGTCCATCGGCGTAGTCCTGGCCATTCCGGACGCCAGTGAATTGCTGGATGAAAAGGCCGGCATCCATTTCGATTCGGTGAAGACCGGCCCCTACGCCACCGGCATTACACCTTTCTATCCGTTATCTCCGGGGGCATCCCGCATTCTCCAGAAGCGGACCGATGACATGTACGAAACTTTCCTGTCCCGTGTGGCCGAAGGGCGAAGGATGAGCCGCGATTCGGTCCACGCCATCGCCCAGGGCCGGGTCTGGACCGGGGAAAAGGCGCTGGAGATCGGCCTTGTGGACAAAATAGGCGGGCTGGACCGGGCCATCGCTTCCGCCGCCGCTATGGCGGAACTGGACGAGTATCGCCTGACGGAATACCCAAGGGTAAAAGACCCCATACAGCAACTGATCGAGCAATGGTTCGGGGAAGAGGATGTCCGGGCGAAGGCCGTCCTGAAATCCGAACTTGGCGAATACTATCCGTACCTCCGCTTCGTACAGGAACTCAAGGATTCCAAAGGATTCCAGGCGAGGCTGCCGGTTTGGATACCGTTTAATTAAAGTGTGGCTAGATTTTCCAGATCCCCGAAGATCTGGAAAATCTTTATTTTGGCCGGATGAACCGATGGCCATCCTTTTCAACAGCCGCCGCCCTCTTTGTGCTGGCCGCAGGCATTGCACTGCGTTTATGGTATTATCTGGATGCCCGCTCCCTATTCATTGATGAAGCCAACCTGGCGCTCAACATTTCCGAACTTCCCTACAGCCGATTCTTTCAGCCGCTCCTTTACGACCAGTATGCTCCGCCCCTGTTTATGGTGTTTACCAAAGGGGCCGTTGTATTGCTGGGCAATCACGAATGGAGCCTGCGGCTCTGGCCCTTCGCAGGAGGGGTTTTCCTGTTGATCGCGATCTGTATTGTCAACAGGAAGCTTTATCTGGCTCCTGCCGTGCATTGGTTTCCGCTCGCCATGGTTGCCTTTTCGCCCTTCCTCCTTCGTTTCGGCACGGAGATGAAGCAGTACAGTACCGACGGGGCAATGGCCATCGGATTTATCCTGCTGGCCCTACAGTTACCTCCTGACAAGATGAAAGCCCGGCATTTCTGGCTATGGGCGGTTGCCGGCAGCCTGGGCCTCTGGTTTTCCATGCCTGCCGTTTTTATCCTCTTCGGAGTTGGGGCCGGTTACCTTTATACCTTTTTTCTCCGGAGAAACGGCAAGGCCATAGCAGCGCTGGCCGCGGTTGGCGCCGCCTGGCTATTTTCTTTTTCGGCTCTGTACTACAGCGTACTTCAGGATGGCGTAGAACGGGAAATGCTACAAAATTACCACGCCGCCTTTTTCTTTCCGGTGCAGTTCTGGAAAGCGCAGGCCTGGGAACAACTGGGCGGGATCTTATACGGCCTGTTCAGCCCGGCCCTCGGCTTCACCGCCATAGGGTTGGCCGTGGGCATTTGCCTGCTGCTGTGGGGAGGATACCGGCTTGCGGTTCAGGATACGGGAGTTTTCCTGCTGCTTACCGTACCTATACTGGGCAGTTTTGCGGCCTCCGCCCTCCATAAGTTTTCCCTCATCCCGCGGGTGGCCCTTTTTCTGATGCCCATTTTTCTCCTGGTGGCCGCCTATGGAGCTTCGGAAGCATGGAAAAGGGCAGGAAGGTACTCCAGGCCGGCCCTCCTCGCCCTGCTCATCCTGGAGGCGGCGCCCTTTGCCAATTCGCTGTGGGCACTGGGAGATTCCACTGAGATCGAGAACCTCAAAGGCGTTCTGATATCCATCAAAGAAACCGGGAGAGGAGGGCCGGCATTTATCGACCTGGAGGCCGGGCCGGCATACTGCTACTACAGCCGGTGGCATGTTCACAAACAAAAATATTCCCTGCCCCACGGCGTCGTGCTGAGTTGGGATGACATCCTTGAAGACATTCTGGAGGAGCATCGGCAGCAGAACGCCGGCTTCTGGCTGGTTTTCTCCCACGTGGTCTCGGATGGAGCCAGGAGCAAAATGGCCCGGATGAGGAATACGGCAGGAACTATGGCCAGGGAGAAGAAACAGATAGAGAAGGTGGGTGCGGCGGGATACTGGTTTGAGTATTAAGCTTGTTTGGAGGGGTAAGGAGAGGCTCTAAAACGCCAGAAACTCGAGTGTATGCGCCCGCATTACCTCCAGCGTTTCTTCATCGATCACCTCCCCGTTTCCTGCCTTCAGGTCGGATATGCGGGAGATGGGCAACTTATCCGGCATCACGATAGTACCCAGGTAATTGAGCACTCCGGTGAGGTGCTCCATGCCCCGCAGGTTACCGGCCCGGCCGGTAGCGATGCCGACGAGCGCCGCCTTCTTGCCTTTGAAATTGGAAGTGTACTTCCGCACGGTGCAGGCATCGATGAAAAGCTTCACCGCACCCGGAAATCCGCCGTTGTATTCCGGAGTAACAAAAACGAATTTTTGGGCGGGGAGGATATACTCATCTTGCAGGCTTTTCAGGCTGGGGGCCTGCCGCTTGTACATATCTGGAAAGAACCAGTCGTGCGGGATATGCTCCAGCGCCAGCAGTTTGACTTCTTCTTCAGTGCTCTCCTGCAGCATTTCGAAGTACAGCCTTGCGAACTTCAGGCATTCGCTGTTTTTGCGGTTGGTTCCGGAAATTACGGTGATCATTGGCACTTAGCCCTTTTGGTACGCGATATTGAAAATTCTGGCTACTACACAGTTGAATGCACGGAATTGTTCAACCGTTTCGGCAAATTTTAGAACTTGTTTCAATATTACACTCCTGCCCGGTTGCGGCAAAATTGGCGCCTACATTTTCGGCAAAAGCTCAGGAAATAGCCCTCAGATTTCCTATATTCAGGCGTCCAAACCAGAAGCCGCTTTCTTTTTTCATTAAAAACCAAACAGATATGAAACTGACGTACTACGGCCATTCTACTTTTGCCGTTGAGATGAAAGGAAAACACATCCTGTTCGACCCCTTTATTACCCCTAATGAACTGGCCAAAGATATCGATGTCAACCAGATAAAAGCAGATTACCTTCTGATCACCCACGGCCATGGCGATCATGTGGCTGATGCCGAGAGCATAGGAAAAAGGAATAAATCGAAAGTCGTTTCCAATTTTGAGATCGTCAGCTGGTTCGAAAATAAGGGGCTGGAAGGCCACCCCATGAATCACGGCGGGAAAGTGGAGTTTGACTTCGGCACGGCGAAATACGTCAACGCCGTCCACTCCAGCGTCCTGCCCGATGGCACCTACGGCGGAAACCCGGGAGGCTTTGTTGTTTGGAATGATGAGGTATGCTTCTACCATGCCGGAGATACGGCGCTGACCATGGACATGAAGCTCCTGCCGCTGACTTGCCCCAAGCTGGATTTTGCCATCCTGCCCATCGGCGACAACTTCACCATGGGCTATGAAGACGCCGTCCTCGCCAGCGATTATATTGGCTGCAATAAGGTCATCGGCTGCCACTACGATACCTTCGGTTACATCAAAATAGGCCACGCCGCAGCCAAAAAAGCTTTTGCGGATAAAGGAAAAGAGTTAATTTTGCTGTCAATAGGTGAAAGCTTCGAGCTTTAATCCGAAACTACGGCAGGGTGAAGTTGAAGCCCGTAAAACCAGGATATTGTAGCAACAGCGGCAGGGCTTCCACTTCACCCTGTATTGTTTAAATTTCATTCCAAACTACGCCATGGGAAAAGTTATATCAATCGCCAACCAGAAAGGAGGCGTCGGAAAAACGACAACGGCCATCAACCTGGCAGCCAGCCTGGCCATTCTGGAGAAAAAGGTTCTGCTCATCGATGCGGACCCGCAGTCCAACGCCTCATCCGGGGTCGGCGTGATGCCGGATGATGTGGAAACCAGCCTCTACGACTGTATGGTCGGCGATGTGGATACCATTGAGTGTATCTACGAGACGGATACGCCCAACCTGCATATCATACCGTCAACCATTGACCTGGTGGGCGCCGAGATCGAGCTGGTCAGCCGTATGAAGCGGGAGTTTCTCCTCCGGGATGCCGTGGAACAGGTGCGCGGAGATTACGACTATGTCTTCATCGATTGCCTGCCTTCTCTGGGATTGATCACCATCAACGCCCTGACGGCAGCCGATTCGATCCTCGTGCCGGTGCAGTGCGAGTTTTTCGCCCTCGAAGGGCTTTCCCGCCTCCGGGAAACCATCGAACTGGTTCAGGCCAAACTGAACCCGGGGCTGAAGATCGAAGGAATACTTCTGTCTATGTATGACAGCCGCCTTCGCCTGGCCAACATCGTAGTGGAAGAAGTACGGGAGCTCTTTAAAGACGAGGTGCTCGACACCATTATCCACCGCAACTCCAAGCTCGGGGAAGCGCCCAACCTGCACATGCCGGTGGCCATGATCAACGCCAGCAGCCGGGGAAGCATCAATTTCTTTAACCTGGCCAAGGAGTTCCTGAAGAACAACAATGATAAGATCCGGCCGAAGAGTGGGGCGAGTATGAACTGAGGACGTCCGGCTTTGAAGGATTATTGGTTATTATGCATTCATAACACGGCCAGTTCAGAGGTTGCCGCAGCAGAAATAACCAATACCTGTTCTATTCCCTGGGTGTTTCCATAACTAATAACCTTGCAGCCACTCATCCCCGGCCATTTTCCTTACCTTTGCAGCTGATTCAATATCCAAAAATCAAGTGTGTCGATATGGCCAAGAGAATCAGTAAAAAGAACGTCAGCAAGACCGACCTGCGGGAATCCCTGCGCAGCGTAAAAAAAAGCAGCCGCCTGGCCTATTTCAATATCAGTGAAGAAGATATTGAGCAGAACCCGGAAAAGGTCGTCCGGGAATTGTCCCATACCGTTGCCATGATCCCCGTGAAAGGGATCGCCCCCAATCCCGACCAGCCCCGCAAGGATTTTGACCCCGAAGCCCTCCAGGAACTGGCTGACTCCCTCAAGGCCTACGGCCTGATCCAGCCGGTGACGGTGCGCCGCCTCGGCCCCGATTCCTACCAGCTGATCTCGGGAGAACGCCGATGGAAAGCCTCCCAGCTGGCAGGCCTGGAAGAGATCCCCGCCTACGTCCGGCTGGCCAACGACCAGGAGATGATGGAAATGGCCCTGGTAGAGAATATCCAGCGGGAAGACCTCAACGCCATGGAGGTGGCCATTACTTACCAGCGGCTGATCGAGGAGTTCGACCTGCGCCATGAAGATCTCGCCCAGCGCGTTGGTAAAAAGCGCACAACCATCACCAACTTCCTGCGCCTGCTCGAGCTGCCGCCGGTAGTACAGGAGGCCGTCAAAGAGGGTGAGATCTCTATGGGCCACGCCCGCGCCCTGGCCGGGCTGGATGACTTCGCCATGCAGAAGTACCTGCTGGATAAAATCGTCAAAGAAGGGATGTCCGTCCGGGCACTGGAACGCCAGGTCAGCGATTACAAACAACCGAAAACCAAAAAGAGTGCGGCTTCCGCCGCCAAACTGCCCGACGAATACCGGAAGGTAGAGCAAACCTTTCAGGAGTTCTTCGGCGCCAAGAACCAGGTTAAGCTCAAATTGAAGGAAAAAGGCAAGGGGCAGGTCATCCTCTCCTTCAATTCGGTAGACGAGCTGAACCAGTTGCTGGACCGGTTGGAGGATTAGAGTGAGAAATGTGTTGAAGTGGAAAAGTGTAAACGTGTAAATGTCCGGCTATACAAGTGCCTTAGCCCGATAACATTCCTGCATGGCCACTTCCCACCGGTTAACGAAAAGTGAATGGCGGCGATTCAAATACAAAAAAGCTGGGGCCAGCGTTACTTTAGCATGAAGCAGTTATTTATCCTGATATTGGCTTTATCTTGTTGCCTGGGGCAATCGGCCGCTCAGCAGGGGGATACCTTAACCATAGAGATGCCTGTGGATACGGTTATCACTGCCGGCCAGGTGGATACAGTCATTGAAAAGCAAAAAAAAGAGAACTGGTTCACCCGCGACTATCCCAACCCCAAGCGGGCGGCCCTGTTTTCCCTGGTCATTCCCGGCTCGGGGCAGCTCTACAACAAGCGGTGGTGGAAAGTGCCGCTCGTCTATGGCGCCCTCACCGGCATGGTGCTGGTGATCGATTATAACCAGGGCCTCTACCGCCGCCTCCGCGACGCCCTTGACCTCAAGCGGAAAGGAGAGGAACACGAATTCTCCGGCAGCTCCATCGATAATGTCAGTACCCTCCGCAGCCTGCGCGACAGCTACGATAAAAATACCCAGACAGCGTATGTGGGTTTCATTCTGGTCTATACCCTGCAGGCCATGGAGGCCTTTGTCGACGCCCACCTCAAAGGCTTCAATGTGGATGATGACATCGGCCTGAAAGTCCGCCCCAATATAGACATCCTCGCCCCGACGGGCCAGCCGGTGATGGGCATCGGGCTGAGCATACCACTGAATGGGAAGCCGCTGCTGAAACCGGGGAGGAATTTGGTGGGGCGGTGAGGGGAGAATATCTTCGCTCTTTATTATTTTCAAGTTATATCCATTAAACTCTACCACTAAACGAAGCTGCGAAAAGGCTACCATTTTGACTAATAGTCTAATGGTAATGAAACATTTGCTTATTTTTCTCTTCCTGGAACTCCAAATTCATCTTCGCAGCTGTATCTTTTTTGATGTAGACACGTAAAAATATTGCTATAAATATTATATTAGCAACCTGTGAATTAAGGATGGGAAAGCCAAAAATCGTTAAATCCTCAGTATCGTTTATTAATTCTTAAGAGATGCATTATTTGAAGTTCTATTTGAAATAAAGCAATTTGTTTACGATAGAATTAAATTAAATTCCATTTTATTACCAGCGCACACAAGCAGTTAGAATTTATCACGGCTATGGATACTAATACAACAAACAAAATTACTCTTCAGGAACTCGCTGAACATCACGAGCTCTCTTTAAGAGCATATAATGTTTGTAACGATAATGGCCTAACAGATCTCGAAAAAATATTAAACTTCTTCAAAGAAGAAAAAGGATTTTTAAAACTCAAAAATTGTGGTCGAAAAACTGATTTAGAGTTGACACGTATTTGCCAACAATACAAAAAAGATACTTTCTGGAAACCAAAAGAATTAACAAGTAGTGATAAAGCTTTAATAACACAAAATAAATTTAAAAACCTTACTAGACCCGAAGAAATCTATTTAAACAGGTATTTTAACAAGCAGATCAAAAAGCTCTCTAAACGTTCATGTAACGCGATTGGACTTCTCTTTAATGAACACAATAACTCTCTATTTGCCTTGTACTCGCATCTTGAAAAGATTAATTTCAACTTCAGTGAAATAAAAAACGTTGGTAAAAAGTCAGCAGTAGAAGTTGAATGGTTTTTCAATAATTTTTTTTCTGTTTCGGATCTCATCAAAAAAGTAAATAAGGATGAGCTTTTTTTTGAAGTTTTTCTTTCTTTTTTAGAAAAAAAATCAAAAAACAATTACCCGAAAATTGAAGCATGGCTGAAGAAACATCAAGATGAATTCGAAGGAATGAAGTTTCCTTTGTTTTCCTTCATTTCAGAATTAATAAATCAACGCATATTGCTTGATGAAAGGATGACCTTTATTTTAAAAAACCTATACACCCGGGATGAAAGGACTGAAAAGATAACTCTTGAATCGATTGGAAAAAAATTTGGAGTAACAAGAGAAAGAATTAGACAACTTTCAGTTCACGAAAAACTTATGGCTCCTTTTCTAGAAGACATCAAAGAAATTCTTTTGGAACTTGGAAAAGATAGAATCAACTTTTCTAACATCAAAGTTGATTTGAACGATGCATTGATCTTAATTGATATAGATTTAATAAACACAGAAAGTTTTACAAATTTTTCTTCCTCATTTGTCTATCAGGTTTTAAATACCCTTTCCGATAAACATGAATTGCTTATCAATGACGAGTCCGAAAGCAGGTATCTAGTAAAGAAAGAAATTTTAAAAACCATTGATTTAAAAGGCATTTTAAGTCAGTTAAAATCAATACTTAATTCAAAAATCGAAAAGGATTTCCACATCAACTTAAAGGGCTTGGTTTTTGAATACCTTCTTAACAAAGAGTATGCTGAACGAATTGATGAATTTGTTTTCGTTTCTGAAAGGATTATTTTCGAAGAATTTGGCATATTCGCTGATATCAATGGAGAGCTTACAATTGAAAAAACAGTAAAAACACCTGTTTATGAATATATCATCGAAGTTCTTAAATCAAGAAAAGAACCAATGCACATTGAAGAAATATTTTCAGAACTTGAAAAGAAGCACCCTGGAGTCACGAAATCCCCAGATGCGATTAGGTCGCATATTTTGCGATATAATAACCTTTTCATAAATACCGAGTGGAGTACATACGGTCTAAAGGAATGGGAGAAAGCTGGTCTCTACATTGGAGGATCCATAAAGGATCTAGTGGAGAGGTTTTTAGAAAACTTTGAAGAACCAAAACATATTTATGAAATAGCCAAATTTGTAACCAAACACAGGAGCACCTCTTTGTCAAGCATTTACGGCAACCTACAAAGCGACCCTCATGAAAGGTTCATTCTTTTCGGTTACGGTTTTGTAGGTCTTAACAACAAAAATTACGATCCAGAATCAACACAATTTAAAGGAATCCCCCCCCATGCTTTCAGAGGATTTAAGAAAAAGTTTTTCAAGAATGGTAAATCAATATACCCCTACAAAGAAATCATTTCCTTACTAGCAAATAAATTCTCTCTTAAAGAGGTTCAAATCAGAGCTTCACTGGAACAAAAGATTGCAAACGATTCTTTCACCTTAGAAAACGGACATCTAATAATAAGCAATTATGAACATAAGATTAATTAAAGATGAAATAAAAGACCAGTATTTATCAGATTCTAGACCCTGGATTATTGGGTTTAGTGGTGGCAAAGATTCTACTGCTGTTCTTCAGTTAGTCTGGTATGCATTAAGGGAACTTCCCCAAGAAAATAGAACAAAAGAAATCCATGTGGTGTGTAATGATACCCTTGTTGAAAATCCAATGATTGTTGAATGGATCGATCAAAACTTAGAAGCAATAGATATGCAAGCCAAAAAGGAAGAAATGCCGATTATTGTGGCAAAAACAAAGCCGGATCTTGAAGATAGTTTTTGGGTCAACTTAATCGGAAAAGGTTATCCAACTCCTACTAATAATTTTCGTTGGTGCACTGAAAGATTGAAAATAAACCCAACAACCAAATATATTAAGGATCAAGTAGCCTCTAAAGGAGAGGTTGTCATTCTTTTAGGTACAAGAGAGGATGAAAGTGCTACCAGATCAAGATCAGTAAAAAAATTTCAAATTTCTAACAATCGACTAAGAAGGCATGTTGAATTGAACCTTGCATATATATATACTCCAATCACATATGTTTCAACTAATGATCTATGGATTTACCTTCTTCAAACACCATCTCCGTGGAATGGCTCCAATAGAAAGTTAGTAACACTTTACAAAAATGGATCTGGAGGAGATTGCCCTTTAGTTATTGATACGTCAACTCCATCTTGTGGACAAAGCAGATTTGGCTGTTGGGTTTGTACAGTTGTAAAAAAAGACAAGTCCATGGAGGCACTTATTGACAATGGTGAGGAGCACCTCGAACCTTTGCTTGACCTAAGAGATTGGCTTGCAGAAAATAGAGATAAAGAAGAATTCAGACAAATGAGACTACGCAATGGAGGAAAAGGGAAAGGGCCATATAATATCCAAACAAGATCATATATTCTTACTCGGTTATTAGAAGCCCAAAAACAGTCCAAAATAAAATTAATCACGCCACAAGAATTAAAAGCAATTCAAGTAATTTGGCAAATGGATGGTTTCCATGAAAATGCATATGAAATATATTTCAACATATTTAATGAATTGAAAAATGATTTTGCTATGACGAAAAAGGATGAATTGAAAAAATCTCAGCAAGAAGAACTTTCTAAACTATGTGAAAAGCATGGAATAGATCCCAAAAAAATGATAAATTTAGTGAAGAATGAAAAGGATAAAAAGCTGCTCAGAAAAAGAGTTCCCATTTTGAAAACAATTGAAAATATTCTTAGCCAAGAAGCCCAGGAATCATGAAAATATCGAAAGTAACCTTTGAGAATTTCAAACCCTATTTTGGCAAGGTTGAAATTGACCTTTCAGTTAAAGATGGTAAAAACTTGATATTAATAGGTGGAAGAAATGGACAGGGTAAAACAAGTTTTCTTGTTGGAGTTGTTTGGTGCCTATATGGAATCAATATTTCACAAGTTGACGAAATCTTCAAAAAGGAAGTAAAGGGGAATTATTCCAAATTCCTCAACAAAGCAATTAATTGGACGGCAAGAAATAATGGACAATCACGGTTTTCTGTTGAGATTCAATTTTCCGAAGTTGAATTATCAGAAGTTTTTTCTAAAAACGAACAAAGATTATCAAGTATTTCAGTTAAGCGTAGCTTTGACGCAATCAATCCTGTTGATGGTGAAGAGCTTTCAATTTTAATGGATGGAGAAGAAATTGGATTACTTTCTGATGAAGTAGATAAAGCCAATTTCATTAATGATTATTTAATACCTATTGATATTGCTAAATTTGTCTTTTTCGATGCAGAAAAAATAGCCGAAATTGCATCTCTAAGCGCTAGAGATCAAGCTGTTATAATGAATGAAGCTCTTGGAAAAATTCTCGGTCTGAATATTTATGAAAGCTTAGTTGAAGATTTAAAGATTTACGAACGGAAGCTAAAAGCAGAAGCCGCTCCTCACGAAATAAATATTCAAATCAGCTCTTTCGAAAATGCAAAAAAGCAAAATGAACTTAGGATTGAAAGTATTGACAAGGAACTCGACGATAAAGAGGATCGTATCGAAGAATTAAGGAGAGAGATTTCAGAATGCACAAATGAGTTAATTAAAAGAGGAGACACTTCAATCAAAGTTGACATAGAAACGCTTCGAAAAAAAGAAGAAGAACTTCAAGAAAAACTAGAAGAAGTTGGAAAGAAATTTAACGAAGTATCTGATTTCATTCCATTAGCTATTATTGCACATAAAATTGAAGAAGTCATTGAACAAATTGACCATGAAGAAGAAAGGAGTTTAAATGAAATTAAGAAAGTTGGACTAACAGAGAAAACAAGAGAATTTGCTGAAAAACTTTTCAACAAACCCCCTCTTCTAGCACCTGAAGATGATATCAATCTTGAACAAAAGAGTTTTTATTACAATAAAGCAAAAGAAATGTTTGCCGAAATATATGGTGATAATGGAAGTGTAATAGAACTTGATTTCGAACATGATTTAGACAAGTCAGACATTTTACATATTAGGGAAATCTTTGCCCTTATCCAACAATATTCAAAAGATTCTTTTGAAGGTATTTTTAATGAATTCATAAGGATTCAAAATGATTACCAGGATGCAACTAAAGAACTTAGAATAGCAGAATCTGCCTCACAGGATGAATTTGTGCAAGAAATACAGGATAAAAAAAATGAAGCGGAAAGAGACCTGTCAAAACTTGAAAGGGAAATTGGCATGCGTACTGACGAAAAAATCAAATTGGAGCTTGAAAATAAAACCCACCAAACTAAAATTGACAATTTGTTGATGAAGGTACAGACTTCAAAAGTTGTAGAAAAACAAATTGATGTGCTTAGAAGATATATAAAAACACTAAATGAGTTTATTAGAATCCAGAAAGAACAGAAAAAGCAAATTCTTCAAGGCACATTGCTTAAAGAAATTAACCGACTTTTAAATAAGCCAGGGCTCGTAAATGAAGTTGAGATTACAATTTTACAAAACAACTTGGGATTAGAAGTAAAATTGATAAATGATGAAGGTCATTATACAGTCCCCAGCACTGATATGTCTAAGGGTGAACAACAATTATACATATCAGCACTACTGAAATCCATACTTTCAGAATCAATCCATGAATTACCTGTATTAATTGATACTCCACTTGGTCGCCTTGATCAAGAACATAGAGATAATATCTTGACCCATTATTATCCAACTCTTTCCGAGCAAGTTGTAATTTTTTCAACCAATACAGAAGTAAGAACATCTGATATGAATAAAATTAATTCTTATGTAGCCAAATCATATAAGCTTGAAAACATTGATAAAAAAACTATTGTTAAACCAGGATATTTTGAATGAAAATGAATAGGATAAAAACCTCTGAAGCAAATAAGTCAGTTGTATACAATCTCACTAGAAATAAATACCAGTTCAGGGATGATAGGACAATTGCTCAAATTGCGATTGCTTATAGTTTGCAACTAAATAAAAAATTCACCGTTGAAGATTTTGGTAAAGTTGACAATAAGGGTAAAGAATACCCTGAAAGCATTTTGGGTGAAATTAACAGAAAAAGTAACGATGCCATATATCACGCTGTTTTTAATCAGCATTATGGCCGAAGACTTTCCGATGATGAATTTTCAAAATTATTGAAACTCCACTTAGATTATGGGTTAGAAATCTTTGACAGGGAAATTTTAAAGACCAATAAAGGCAAGAATGCACATATAGACTTTTTGTTAAGTATCATCAATAATAGTTTAACGCTTTTGAGTTCTCTTCCAAAGTTTTCTCCGACCTTTGATCAAAAGGAACTTGCCGCGTTTAGTGGTCTACTTGACATCCAACTAGGACAACAGGTCAATTCTGGGGAAATGATTTCAATTAAATTGAATGATGTTAATCAATTCGACAGCCAACATATTGCCTTGGCAGGAATGACAAGGTCTGGAAAAACCCAATTGGTAAAAGACATTTTATTTCAACTTTCATACAAATCTGAATATCAATTAAAATTTATTTTCCTTGATTATAAGGGTGAGGGGAAGTCTGAGAACCTAAAGGACTTTTTAGACTCAACTCGCTGTGAGTTTATCGACATACAATCTAATCCATTCAAATTCAACCCTCTGTCATATATTAACATGACAAATGAACGTGCTCGGGATTATAATATTCGGTCTTTTCGAGATACAGTAGCCTCAATTGATAAAAGGATTGGCGTAAAACAGAAGAATAATCTTGAGCAAGCTCTTAGAAATTGTTTTCATCGTGCAGTCCGTTCAGGAGCATACCCATCAATCCAAGATGTTAATGATGAATTATCGCAAATTTATGAATTAGGAGGGTTGAATCCAGATACACTTACATCTATTCTAAGCGAATTGGCGGGTGGAATATTTGATCCTAATACGACTGCTACTGATAAACTCTTTGAAAAGAGCATTTATCTAAACCTTCCCCCAACTTTACCAGAATCCGTAAGGCAAGCAGCAGTTTTCTTAATTTTAAATTACCTTTTAGCCGAATACATTAGCTATAATGACGTAAAAATTTCGGAAAACAGGATTAAACCAATTCGATATGTAATCGTAATTGATGAAGCCCATGTTTATCTTAAGTCAAAAAATATGGTTGAGGTTCTAGAGAATTTACTGAGAATGATTGGTTCCAAAGGCGTAATTGTTATTCTATTATCCCAAGGAATTGAGGAATACAGGCAAAAGTCTTTCGATTTCACTTCACAAATAAAAATACCAATCCTGCTTAATATACAGAATAAAGATTTGAAACTCGCCAAATCCTTTTTAGGGACCCCAAGGAGTGAACATGTTTTACAAAAAGCTTTGAATGACCTTGAGGGAGGGAAGGGAGTGATTAACTTCAAAGAGCCTCAACTAATTGAAGTAAATCAGTTTTGGAAGACTATTAAAAAACCTTAAAATTCCTTACAACGCATCCATCAACTTCAACCGCAACCTCCCCATCCGGTGCAACAAATTCCCGATCCAGAACCCCATCAACGTCCACCCGATCACCGCCGGGTAGAACACCATGCGCATGGTATTGTCCAGGTCCTGGGTGCCGAAGGCGGGGTTGCCGCCGGCCCCGGGGTGCAGGCTGTCCGTCAGGCGGGGAATGACGTAGATGAGCGGGATGAGGGCCACGAAGGCAAAAATATTGTACACGGCTGAAATGCGGGCCTTCTTTTCCGGGTCTTCGAAAACGGCGCGCAGGATAAAATAGGCAAAGTAGATGAGCAATGCGATGGCCGTCATATTCTGCTTCACATCGCCGCTCCAGTAGGCGCCCCAGGTATGGCGCGCCCATACGGCGCCGGTGGCCAGGCCCAGGATGCCCAGCAGGATACCCACCTGGGTGTAGGATTGCGCTTTATTGTCCGCCTCCAGGCTCCCGCCCCGCAGGTAGCGGATGCTGTGCGCCACCGAGGCGATGAAGATGAAGATCATAGCGAACCATAGCGGGACGTGGAAGTAGGTATTGCGAATAGTCTCCGAGAGGATATTGCGGAAGGGGAAAGTCATGGCCCATTCCTCGTTCAGGTTCTCGATGGGGCTGTTGACCCAGGCCTTCCGGCCCATCTCCGGGTCGATGGAGTCCTGGGTGACGAAAACGGCGCTGGGCAGTACGGAAGTTCCGTCTTTTTCATTATCCACAATGAGGGTAAAGTCCTGTACTTTACGATCCACGGGCAGGTATTCGGGAATGCGGAACAGGGCTGTCAGCCGGCGCCCGCTTTCCACCTTTACGGATTCGGCTTTCAGGGCACGCTCGTTATCGAGTTTCAGCCAGGCGCGCACCTCTCCGCCCTCATCGTAGCGGGAGTTATACCCCAGCACTTCCAGGCTGAGCTCATCGCCCGTCCGCACACTGCTCGGCGCCACGCGCTCAATTCCCGGGCTAAGCGGCACGGTCATTCCGGCGATGAATACGTAGATCAGAATGATCACCGATAAGGTTTTCCACCAGTATTTTTTGAGCATTTTTTTTCTTTTTATAACTGCACAGCCAACATAACGGCTCAGCTTTTCCCGAAATTTGACGGTAGAATAACAATCTGAAGTTTATCAGATTGTAAGGAAAGCAGCCATCAAACCACGCCGGGCTAGTGGCCAGTCGACTTAAAGTCGCCTGGCCACTAGCCCGGCTCGCCATAGGCTTGGGCTATCGCAAAGTTACCCATTTTCCAGGAAAATTCCCGGGACAGTTGACCGGCTATTGTCATGAGGTCTTTTTTGGAAACCGGCTCACAAAAAAAGCACAAGCCACTGATTACCAACCTACTAATTTCCCTTGTCGGAAAGGTACAGCAATTCCCGGTTTGACGAAATGACGTCCTGAAAATTGCCGCGAAACCACAAAAACACCAAATACGCACTAAATTTTCGTGGGATTTCGTGGCTTGGTGTTTTCGTGGCAATCCAAAGCGGGAATCGCTGGGAAAGGTGTAATTCTGGTTTGCAGGCCCGGGCCGCCTAACAATTTTGCCCCTCCCTAATTCTACTTTGTTACTTTAACTTTAAGCCGCGTTGCGGCGAAAGATCTTTGCC
>CAYQKY010000014.1:0-92271 GCA_964418125.1 uncultured Phaeodactylibacter sp. | reverse complement strand
GCCTGGAACTGCCGCGGAATATCCCGGAATAGCGGCTCCTTTGAAACAGTGGCCGTCACCTCGGTTTCTACACCATGGTAGACCTGGGCAAGGTTCTCCAACTCGGCGCCGAAAGCCTCGCCAATGGCCTGGTGCCCCAGGCAAACCCCCAGGATGGCCTTTTCGGAAGCATAGCGCCGGATCAGTTCCGGCATGATACCCGCCTCGGCGGGCAAACCCGGGCCGGGGGAAAGAATGATGGCGTCATAATCTGCTACGGCATCCAACGCAATGGCGTCGTTGCGGTAAACATCCACCTTGCGGCCCAGTATTTCCTGAACGTACTGCACGAGATTGAAGGTGAAGGAGTCGTAATTATCAAGGACCAGGATCTTCATGTGAATGAGTGAATTTTACCCGGCTGAGCCCATGGCGAAGACGGGGAGTGATTTTTCAGAGTAACTTTTCCGCTTCCACCAGCGCTTTCTTCAGGGCGCCCAGTTTGTTGTTGACTTCCTGCAGCTCTTTCTCTTCCACGCTGGCGGCTACGATGCCCGCACCAGCCTGGTAATACAGTACATTATTCCGGCTGAGGAAGGAGCGAATGACGATAGCCTTGTTCATCTCGCCGTTGAAGTTGATATACCCCAGGGCGCCGCCGTAGAAGCTGCGGTTCTGGTTCTCATATTTGTTGATCAGTTCGATGGCTTTATATTTCGGCGCCCCGGAGAGCGTTCCGGCGGGAAAGGTGTCGCCGAATACCTGAACCGGGTTGGTGGAGGGCTCCAGTTCGCCCACCACTTTCGAAACGAGGTGGATCACGTGGCTGAAAAAATGTATGTCTTTCAGCTCTTTGACCTGCACATTGACGGCATGGCGCCCCAGGTCGTTGCGGGCAAGGTCTACCAGCATAATGTGCTCGGCGTTCTCCTTAGGGTCTTTCGACAACTCCAGGGCCTTGCGGGCATCCTCGATGTCGTCGCCGGTGCGGCGGTAAGTCCCGGCAATGGGGTTGACACTGGCCACCCCGTTGCGGACCGCCATCTGAGTCTCCGGTGAGGAGCCGAAAATACGATAACTCCCATAGTCCGCGTAGAACAGATAAGGCGAAGGATTAATGGAGCGCAGCGCCCGGTAAACGGTAAAATCGTCACCGGTAAAGGACTGAGAGAACTGCCGGCTGAAGACGATCTGAAAAACGTCTCCCAACTGGCAATGCCGTTTGCCGATGGTTACCAGCTCCATAAACTGATCATCAGTGAGGTTACTGGCCTCCTCCCCACACATACGGAATTCATGAGACGCAAATTTCTGGCTGCGAATGAGGCTTTCCACCTCTTCCATACGGGAAGCCTCCCCTTCCGGAAGGTTTTCCAGCACGAACAGTTCATCCCGGAAATGGTTGATGGCCAGGATGAAACGATACAGGTTGTAGCGGATATCCGGCAGGTTGAATTTGCGCTTTTGCGGATCGAACTGCAGGGTGTCAAAGTACTGTACTCCATCGAAACCGGTGTAGCCGATCAGGCCGTTGAAACCGGGGTAGGGCGACTCGTATTGTACATCGAAGCGCTGGAGAAAGCGCTGCATGGCGTTCGAGACCGTTGAAACATCCTCAACGCTTATTTCCCGAATACTTTCTCCCGGGAATTGCTCCCGGACAAGCCCCCGCTCCACCTGGAAACTCCCGATCACATCAAAGCCGAGGAAGGAAAAACAATCTTCCTTGCTTCTGAAATCGTTGTTTTCCAGAAGGACCGGCTCAGTATACCGGTCCCGTGCCTTCATGAAAAGCGTGACCGGAGTCACCGTATCGGCGAGGTAACGGCGGACGCTTGTCCGGATCCTGATCTTTGTTTCTGTTTTTACTTCCATGGCATTAAGTAGTGGTTATACCGGATTCATCTTCTTCTTTTACGGGCCTGGCCAAAGTGGCCCGTCCGAAATAGAAAGCGGCCTGCCGAGTGATTCGACAAGCCGCTTTTTATGATTTTATGTTCAGTTCAGACAAAAGCGTGTCACCTCACCCGGATTTCCGAATGACTGTGCCACCACCAGTTATTTGAATACTGAACGTATGACATTGCTTTTTTTTTATTCCCGCCAAAGATAAAGGGATTACTTTCAAAAAAGCAAACCGCTTATTGAAAAAAATCTAATTTTTATCGTTGGCCACTATTACTTTTTCAGTTACCAGGCCTTCCGGCAACAGGATCTTCAAAACATAAACTCCTGGTGCAAAGCCCTTTACAGAGATTTCGTTTTCCTGTGGCTGTAAACGCCCCGACCACATCAACTGTCCGCTTGCGCCGAACAGGCGGGCATCCCCGGAGGAAGGCAAAGCCACCCGGAGCCGCTCCTGCACCGGGTTGGGATACAAGTGAACCTGGCTTTGCAGCGTGCTGCCCACCGGGCTCAGGGTGCTTTCCTGTATTTCATAAGCATCACCGGTAACTTCCAGGTACTGGATGTTGCGGACGGCAACCTGCCCACAATCACCGGCCGGGCATTGCAGGCGAAAAATGCCCAACGTTCCACTCCCCGCCCGTGGATTGTGGTCCGTACGGACCATGGAAACCTGGGCATACCCCGATTCCGGGAAGGTTTTGATGAGGGCCATCATGTCTTCCCCTTCGGTTCCCAACCAGCTTCCCGCAGTTGAAAACTGAACATCGGTTGCCAGCAAAGGTTCATAATACACTTCGAAGGCAAACCCGTAGGCGCCGGACAAAGGAAGGCTTGCCGTTCCAACCGAGAGGGCAAACTCGGCAAAATCAGAACGCAATGAGGTTCTTTCCAGGAGTACGGGCATTCCCCTGTCCGGATAATCCGGCAACTCCGCCCGGAGCGGATGCGTGCGCCCCCAGTTGGTGTAGATGGCATAAGTGTCCCCTGAATTGATCTCCCCATCCCCGTTGCAATCGGCATACTTGCGATTGAACTGATAAATGAAGAAGAGGCTTCCGGGCCAGTCGGCCATAGGCTGAGGAACCCAGGCATTGCTGGCGTTGGGGCGCACCGGGCCGGTGAACCCGTAACCCAGGCCGATCGCCCAGTGGTCTATCTGATCGACCCTGCCGTCATTATTTACATCGCCCGGCCATACGGGGTCCACCGGGTTATCGCTTACCGTGACAACCAGCAAGGTAGTATCACAAAATCCCGAACCGTCGCAAATGGCCAGGCAGGCCGTATCCACCCCCGGTAACAGGCCCGTATATTCCAGGCAGGCGCCCGTATCAGAAAAGAGCCATTCCGTACCGTCATCCGGATCCGCGCAAACATTGGTGAAGGAAGCTACCGACTGGAAAATAGCGGTGTCGAGGCACAGTGCCTCCGACTGCCCAACGACTACCGAATCGGTGAGTAGCGTTGTTTGAGCCTTTATGTTCAGCCGGAGGAATACCAGGCTGTCGCATCCATTCTGATCCGTGAAGGCCAATTCGTAGTTGCCGTTGGCCGTGAATAGCTGCCCCCCCAATGTATAGCTCTCCCCCTCGTTGATGGTTACTTCCAGGGTGGAGCGCTGCTGCGGATATGCCGTCAGGTTGATGTAAACGACAGAATCGCAGCCCTCGGTAGCACCCCCTGTGATCACCTCCAGCCCGGCAGGGTTATTCTCATCATATCGCGTCCCGTTGACTATGATCTCCTCGCCCGGGCAGATCCCATCCTCCAACTGGAATGAGGCCCTGGGCGTGATATTAATGTAAACCGTCGAATCGCAACCGGCATAACTGGCGCCTTCCAATACTTCGACACCGGTGGGGTTGTAAAAGTCGTAAAGGTTCCCATTGACCACTACTCCTTCGTCATTGGAACACAGTTCGAGGTTGAGCTCCTCCTCCGGGTTGTCCACCACAACGGTGAAGGATGCCTGGCAGGAGTTAAGGCCGCCGCCGTAATCCAGAATGTATTCGGCCGTTTCGTCTGGCATCACCTGTATGGAGGCGCCCTGTTGGCCGGTATTCCATACCAGAGGATAATCCGCCAGAGCGGCCGAATCTCCCACCGCTCTCAAAGTTACAGGCTGCGGAGAGCAGAACACTTCAGGCGGCCCATCGATCCGCAGGGGGTCAACCAGCCGGAGCGTTACTGTTTTTTCGGAACAGGTAGCTCCCTGCAGGCGGATCTCGATGGTTTCCACGCCTTCCTCCAGGCCGTCGTCATCGGCGGTAAGCTCCAGTGCCCAGCTATCGGCCGGCCCTTCGACCTGCCCGCTACCGGATATCCCCGTAAAGGTGTAGTCGGCGCCGGCCTCGGCCGTGCCGGTTATGGTATAGGAAAGAGGAAAATCGTCGTCCGGGAAATTATCCAGGGAGACTTCCAGCAAATCGGGCGAACAGGATTCGATCACCGTTATCTCTTCACTGGCCTGGCCTCCGCCGGTAAAGGAACAGAAGCTCTCCGCTTCGAAGAAAAGGCCCGAGTCCCAGATGGCATCGCCAATATCTGCCAGTACGAGAGACATTGTGTATTCCTGGCAGGGCGTCACCGCTGCCTTAGCCACAAAAACGTCGGTATACCCATTGTAGGCCGGCACGCTATTGGGATGAGTGCTATTGAACAAAGCGGCATTATCCAGAGAACCGTTGTCTCCTTCGCAATAGGAAAGGTTGGAAAATGGGTGATCGCCCGGGTTGCCGTTGTTGACGCTGTTGATGGAAACGGGCAGGTTCGTTCCAGGCACCCTGGCAATATTGATAGTAGTGGTATTGCCATCCTGATCGGGGCCGGTGAGGAAAAATCCGAACACGTCATTGAATTTGGTACAGACAAAGGTGGGGTATTCATCCGAAGCGAATACATACCGGAACATGATGGAATCCCCGGTGGGGATAAACCGAATGGTATAAACCGCCACGTCGAAGATCTCGTCGTTGGCCAGAGGAAGCAGGCCCGCATAGGAAGCGGTGCTGCCGTTGGGAATGTTGACATCCCAGGAGCTGGGCAGGTCGGAACCGGGCCCTCCGGAGGCCGTCGCGGCAAAGCCGGTCGTCATGACAAACCCCTGCTCCAGCCCGATAACTCCTGTTCCTCCGCTGAAGCGCCCTACCGCTGCCGGTACGCCGGCGTACTGTATGTCCAATACCTGAATGCCTTCTCCCAGGCAAACGTCCTCAATCAATTCTTCGGGGCCGAACGCCGGCGTATCCGCCCCCGTCACCGAATACTGGGCGGGGAGCTGCACAACAATAAACAGAATGGCCATCAGCCAAGCGATCCTCATAGTCATAATCTATTTGGTTTTTAAGTAATGACAAACTTATGGGAGGAGATAAGGAGGGTTTCGAAACTGGAGAGCGTATGAGGTTTTCGTCTCCGGCGCCAAAAAATTTTGGCGGGCCAAGCGAACGTTCACGGGTCAATGCAACAACCGCCAGACCAGTTCTTTCATCAGCTCGCCTTCGGGCTTGCCGGTACTGTTGTAACCGACGCCCTTGGACTTCAGGTCGTATTCTTTCAGAAGGGTTATGGCCTTTTCAGCCTGGGCAGGGGGGAAATTTCGGGCGGAGGCCCGGTATTCTTTCAAAAAATATCCGGACCGCAGCTGTAAGGTACTCAATAATTCTTTTTCCGGCAAATTTTTGGCGGCGTGGTACATGTATACTTTGCTGAAGTAACCGTACAGCGCACCGATGAGGACCGGCATAGGGTTCTTCTTCGGATTGGCGGCGAAATAATTGATGATGCGGTTGGCTTTAAGCACATCGCGTTGCCCCAGGGCGCGCTGCAGTTCGAAAATATTGTAGTCCTTACTGATCCCGATATTAGCCTCGATATGCTGGCCGTTGACTTCTGTGTCCGGGGGGAGGTTAATGGCCAGCTTATCCAGTTCATTGGCCACCTTCGACAGGTCAGTGCCCAGGTATTCGGCAATCAGCTCGGAGGCTTTGGGCGTGATCTTCAGTTTTTTCTTTTTGAGGTAGGACGTGATCCAGGCCGGAACCTGATTGTCGTATAGTGGTTTTGATTCGAAAACCAGGGTGTGCTTTTTCAGGGCCTTCCCGAAATTGGAGTTGAAGTTGAAACGCTTATGCTTATGGCAGATCACCAGAATAGTACTCTCCATGGGCTTTACGACATAACTCAGCAGCTCGGAAAGGCTCCTCATATCCTGTGCTTCCTTCAGGATGACTACCTGATGGGAAGACATCATCGGGTAACGGCGGGCAGTATCCACCACGGCCATGTGGTCGACATCTTTTCCATAGAGAATGGTTTGGTTAAAGGCCCGCTCGGATTCAGAAAGGACATTTTTCTCAATATAATGGGCAATCTCATCGATAAAATAAGACTCCAGCCCATGCAGAAAATAAATGGGGCGGTATTGCTTGTTCCGAAGTTCCTTCAATATCTGGTCAAATTCCAAGGCCGCAGTTTTTGTAAAATTAGGAATTTAAAGTGAAATAGCGGATTTCGTATTTCATTCAGCCAGTATGCCCGATCGCTCCGGCGATGGCATTTACAGAAAGTAACAAAGACAGCAAGGTTTGTTCCGCCTGCCCGGAATCTCCGTTCGCTTTGTCCCTTCTCCACTGCCGGAGCAGGGCCACCTGTTTCTTGTGAAGGTTCTCCAGGGTAAAGGTACGCAGGGCGTTGGCGTAATAGCGGCCGGCCCCATCCACTTCCCCATTCTCGCCGAGGAGGGCTTCAAGGAGGGTTCTTGTCCGGCCCAGTTCATGGAAAAGGAGTTCCAGAAATTTCTCTCTCACCTGCCCATCATCTACCAATGAAGCATACAGGCGCATGATGGACTTATCGGTTTGGCCCAGGCTGCGCCGGACGTTACCGAAAACATAACTGAGGAAGGGGTCCTTTTTCGTTGCTGCCTTCAATTTTTCGAAATCTTCCGGCCGCTCTGTCCGGAGTTTTTCCAGAGTGGCCCCAACGCCGTACCAGGAAGTCATATTACAGCGGCACTGAGTCCAGGCAAAGACCCAGGGGATCGCCCGCAGGTCTTCGAGAGAAGTGGCCCCGGTTCGCCGGGAGGGGCGGGAGCCGATCTTGCTGCTTTCTATGGCGTCGATGGGCGTAGCCTGGCGGAAGTAGTCCAAAAAGCCATCCTCTTTCAGCAAGGCTACGTAAGTTTTACGACTGTATTCCGACATCCAATCGAGTATTTCCGCCAGCGGGTGCAGGCCGTTGTCCTCGTGCTTGTCCGACAGCGACTGTCCCATTGCACTGGCAGCAAGCAATTCCATCTGGTAAACGGCATGGCCTTTATTGGCGTATTTCTCTTCAATGGTCTCGCCCTGCTCGGTGAGCCGGAGGTCGTTCTTGAAAGACTGAGCTGGCAGGGCAGCGATGAACTCGTCAGTCGGCCCGGCGCCCCGGCTGATAGAACCTCCGCGGCCGTGAAAGAATCGAATGCGGACGCCATGCCGCCTTCCGGCTTCAGAGATCCTGATCTGGGCTTTGTACAAATGCCACTGGCTGGCCAGAATACCCCCATCTTTATTGCTGTCACTGTAGCCGATCATTACTTGTTGTACGGGTTGCCCGCCTTCAGCTTCCCGGGACAGGTATTTCAGGCTCCGGATGGTGAAAGGGTGGGACAAAAAGCTGCTGACGATCTGTGGCCCGGCTTCAAGGTCGTCTATGGTTTCCAGCAAAGGTACTACCGGAACCAGGCACACCTGCCCCTCCTCCTCTGTTCTGGTTAGGCCGCCCTCCCGGGCCAGCAGGTATACCGCCAGCAGGTCAGACAAGCCGCGGGTCATGCTAACGATAAAGGCCCCGATGGCCTTCGGGCCGTATTTCGACATGTGTTGTTCCACCATCCGGTATGTATCGGCCACAGCACGGGCTTCCTCTTCCAGTTTTGCATTGATCAGGGCTAGGGGCCTTGATATCGCCAATTCACTGTTGAGCCATTCCACTCGTTCCGCCTCGGCGGCCACCGGGAAGTCTACAGCGTCAATTCCGGCAGCATGGGCCAATTGGGCAATAGCCTTATCATGAAATGCACTATTCTGCCGGATGTCCAGCACTGCCAGGTGAAACCCAACGGTTTCCACGAGGCGGATCGCGCCCTGCACTTCTTCCCAGGCGATGGTACGGGCGCCGTAATCCAGCAGGGACTTCCGCAGCAGGCAAAGGTCGCGGTGCAATTCCTGGCTGAATACGTAGGAGCCCTCATGTTCGCGCAGGGATGTTGCATGCCCGCGGGCAATATCCACCGGCAATTTGGTGATCATCAGGTTGACGAATTGGCGGAATGCTTCGCCCTGATTGCGGCTGGCCGCCTCGCCTCCTCGTTCTCCGAGCTCCCTCTGCAACTCAGCGATCCTTTCCCGAAGAGGCTGGGGAGCATTTTCTACCGAAAGCGCAAAGCTGAGGTGCCGGACAAGGCTTACCAGCTTTCTTTTCAATACGACGAAGGCGTTGAGGCGCAACCGCTGGAGAGTATTCCTGGTAAATTCGGCAGTCACAAGGGGATGCCCGTCACGGTCCCCTCCTACCCAGTTTCCGAACCGCACCTGGGGAAAAGCACCTTTCTCATAAAGCATACCGCTATCGAAACCGTGGTGGCGCCAGGCCTGCAGCAGCCGGCGGTCCAGAACCGAAAGGATCTCCGGAAAGACATTGATAAAATAATGCAATACGTTGCGCAGTTCCGATTCCACATCAGGTTTTTCGATGTAGATCTCACCCGTTTTCCAAAGGCGGTATAGCGCCTGTTTGATATTGCTCCGGATATTGCTGCGCTCCCATTCTGAAAACATGCTGTTCTCCAGGCTCAGGAGCAGGAGGTACAGTTCCCGGTGATGTTCCAGGACAGTCGTCCGCTTGGCTTCCGTGGGGTGAGCGGTGAGGACCGGTTCGATGCGCACCTGCCTCATATGGGCCGCTATTTGCTCTGCAGAGAACCCGGCTTCCTTTAATCGTTTCAGGTTCCAGGCCCAGGATCCGGAAATGCCGGAGGGATCACTGTTTTCCTGCTTCCGCCGTTCCTGCATTGCCGCATTGATCTCTACCGTGTCGATCAACTGAAAGATGATACTGTATAACTGGATGTGCTTAACAGTAAACTGTTCAATATCTTCGAAGGCCGCCTCGTTGATCAGAGGGATATGCCCGGCAATGCCCTGTTCCCCGTTCTCCCGGAGCGCCTCCTGCAAAAGGAGGAGCAGCATTTCGAGGTCTTTATAAGCCTTACCGAGTTTCTGTTTTATTTTATCGAGAGAGATTTCCATGAAGCGCTGAAATTGGCTTTGATATTTGACTGGATATTGAAATTTACAAGAGCCACAAATATAAGTAGAAAAGCATTTGAATGAAAACAGCGCCCCGAAAGGGCATCCGGTTGTTTAAGGACGGATAAAAGATTTAAGCTCTATTCTCCACAAAATCCAGAAAGTGCTGCAGGGTGATTTCCGGCGCTTCGGTTTGCGGATAATGCCCAATGCCGTCCAGGAAAATGACATCCGGATCGGGGACGAGCTCCCGATAACGCTCCGCCATGTGCCGCCCGGATATCGGATCCATAGCGCCGTCGATCAACCGTAGGGGAATATCAGCCTGTTGCAGGGCGCCCACCCAGCGTTCGCGATTCAGGCGGCGCTCTGTCATGTAGCGGATCAGCCGGTGCATGACCTTTTTACCTCCGTTGAAAGTTATCAGTTCCCAGAATTCGCTGATCTCCTTCTCGGAAGGCGGCGTATCCGGCCCGAAGATGGCGTTGAAGTTGCGGGCAAGGGCCCGTTTGGACAAAAAGGGCGTCAGCAACCGGCCGATGGGCGAGGCCATCAGGTGCTGAATGAGGCGGGGAGAATGCGCTTCCGGAAACAGGCCTCCATTGAGCAAGCACAGGGATTGGATGGAAAGGCCGGCGTTAAAGCCTTTCTCTTTATGATTGTGGCGGGCAAGCAATTCCTGGGCTACCGTATCTCCGTAATCGTGGGCCAGGATGTGAAAATCCCTGATGCCGGCACAGCTTATCAGTTCCTCCAGCATATCCGCCTGCCTGGCGATGGTATAATCATACTTCCGGGGTTTATCGGAAAAGCCAAAGCCCGGAAAATCGGGCGCGATGAGGTGAAACCTCTCTTCCAGGGCAGGCCATACCTTGTGCCAGTCCCAGGAGGCGGTAGGGAAGCCGTGCAGGAGCAGCAGTGCCTCTCCTCTCCCACCCTCGCGGTAAAAGATTCGGTTCCCGTTCCAGTTGATGGTTTTGCCGGCCTGGCGCCATTGGGTTAATCGATCCATACAGGAAATATAGGAAAAATTCGCGCCTTATTATCCGGACAAACGCAACGAAAGCGATCAGGCATCCGTGCTGAAATCACCAAAGGAATAATTAAGGGCCCCAGGATGAAAGATAAATCCTACTATTTGAAAGATAAGTGCGGGTGTAAGGCAGGCTATACCCGTACCTTTGCATTACGATATAGAAAACTACACTATAAACCACACCAAAATTCATATTCCAATGAAAACGTTCTTAAAAATTTCCGTGGGAATTATTGCTTTCCTTTTTTTCCACCTTCAAACCCTTCATGCCCAATCACAAATTTCCGGTAAAGTCACAACAGAAAGCGGGCAGCCGCTCCCCTTCGTCAACGTACTCCTGCTGTCCGCCGCCGACAGTTCGCTCATAAAGGGGGAAGTATCCGGGGAGAATGGGGAATACCGGTTGAAAGGCATCACCTCGGGCAAATACCTGATGATGGCCACCATGGTCGGTTACCTGGAGTACTATTCCAGCCCATTCCAGGTAAAGGGCGATGCAGGGCCGGTGAAGCTCGACGCCATCGCCCTGCAGGAAGATGTGAAAGAACTGCAAGCAGTGGAGGTAGTGGCGAAAAGGCCGCTTTTCGAGCAAAAGATCGACCGCCTGGTGATCAACGTGGAAAACAGCATTACTTCTGCCGGCAGCACGGCCCTGGAGGTGCTGGAGCGCTCGCCGGGGGTTGTCGTCAACCGCCAGAACAACAGCATTTCCGTATCCGGCAAAGATGGCGTGGTGGTCATGATCAACGGTAAGATCAACCGCATGCCCCTCGAAGCGGTTGTGCAAATGCTGGAGGGGATGCCTGCCAGCAATATTGAAAGCATTGAACTCATCACCACGCCGCCCGCCAATTTCGATGCCGAGGGCAATGCCGGCTTTATCAACATCGTCCTGAAACAATCGAACGACAACGGGCTGAACGGCTCTTATACATTCACCGGCGGTTATGGCAGGGGAACCACTGCTTCTTCCGGTATCAACTTCAACTTCCGCCAGGAAAATATCAACCTGTACGGTGATTATTCCTTCAGCCGGAGGGCGCAGGAACAGGTGTTCACTTTTGGGAGGCAGGTCATGCTGAACGGAGAAACCATCGGAACGGATACCCGCAGCGTGCGCGGCCCCATTCAACGCAACCACAACGCTCGGCTGGGGTTGGACTGGAACGTGAGTTCCAAAACCGTCTTCGGCCTGCTTATCTCCGGCTATGATAACCGCTGGAGTATGGACGCCCTGAACAATTCCACCATTTCCCGGAACGGCCTGCCGGATACCCTGCTCACCATCGCCAACGATGAGGTCAACCACTGGAAACACCTGAGCGGCAACCTGAACCTCCAGCATACCATACGCAAAGGGGAGATCCTAACCTTCGACGCCGACTATCTTCACTACGATAATACCAACCCGACCAACTACTTCATTAACTATTCCGACGGCACAGGAGCATTCCTGTTCGAAGAACAGGCTTTCAGCGGGAAAGCCACCCCCATCGAGGTAGGGGTAGGTAAACTGGATTACAGCAAGAAATTATCTGACAAACTAAAAATGGAAGCCGGCCTGAAGGCCACCATCTCCCGGTTCGACAACGATGTGTCGGTGTTCAGGGTCCAGAACGGCATTTCCGTGATCGACCCCAACCTGACCGCCCGATACAACCTGGAGGAAAGCATCGGCGCCGCCTACACGGCTTTGGACGTTAAACTGGATGACAAATCGGACCTGAAACTCGGCCTGCGCTATGAATACACCAATTCCAACCTCGGCACGGTGGAGCAGGCCAATATCGTGGACCGGCAGTACGGCAATTTCTTCCCCAGCGTTTTCCTCTCCAGGGCATTGAACGATCAGCATTCGGTGAATGCCTCCTACAGCCGCCGCATCACCCGCCCTACCTTCAACGATATGGCGCCCTTTGTGATCTTCGTGGACCCCTACACTTTCTTTTCCGGAAACGCCGCCCTGCAACCATCCATTTCCAATAATGTGAAGGTGGATTATCGTTTTAAAACGGCCCTGTTTTCTATACAGTACACGGTGGAGGACAGCGCCATTGCCCGGTTCCAGTCCCGGGTCATCGAAGGTACCAACCAGCAGCTTATCGCAGCGGAAAACATGAAAACCCGTAAAACGGCTTCTTTTACTGCTGCATTCCCCATACAGGTGGCGGAGTGGTGGCGGATGCAGAACAACCTCATCGGTTCCTGGCAGGAAGTGAATACTTTTTTCGACGGCAGGCCGGTGCAGGTAAGTACAAAAAACCTTCGGTTAACCTGGATCAACATGTTTACCCTGCCTAAGGATTTCAGCGCCGAAGTGGTAGGTTTTTACCAAACAAGAGGGCTTTTCGGGGCCGCTGAGTTCCTGCCGATCGGCGCGCTGAATATCGGGATACAGAAAAAGTTAAAGGGCAATGCAGGTACGCTTCGATTCGGCGTCGATGATGTGCTGAACTCCTTAAAGTGGCGTGGTGAAACCAATTTTCCTGAGTACAACCTCATTTCCTCCTTTGAGGCCGATTTCAGCCAGCGCACTTTCAAGCTGACGTATTCCCGCAATTTTGGTGACGAGGAATTGAAAGGTGCGCGCCGGCGGGCTACCGGCGCTGAGGAAGAGAGGGGGAGAGTGGATTGAGGGTGGATTCGGGATTCGTGGATTCGGGATTCGTGCAGGAATGCCCTGGAACCTGCTGCCCGGCTCGGGCTGGCAATGTATTTCAATATTTCTATGCGTGTCTAAGTATTTCTGTCCAGGTACTGGCACCAATGCACTTATACACAATTATCCCCAACCCTCCACCATCTCCGCCACCGCCCGGACCCACCGCGGGTCATCATTCAGGCTGGGCACCAGGTCAACCTTCTCCCCGCCCATCTCTTCAAATTCCTCCTGGTACTCGGTGCCGATTTCGATGATGGTCTCCAGGCAGTCGGCGACGAAGGCGGGGCTGAAGACGAGCAGGCGCTTGACCCCTTTTTCCGCCAGTTTCTCGATTGTTTTAATGGTGTACGGTTGGGCCCACACTTCCGGGCCGAGGCGGCTCTGGAAGGAGGTGGTGTATCCTTCCGGGCTGAGCTCCAGCTTTTCGGCGATGGCGCGGGTGGTGGCGTGGCACTGGGCGGAATAGCAGAACTGGTTGGCCAGGCAGAGCTCCTGGCAGCAGTTTTCCTTTTTCAGGCAGTGGCTGCCGGTGGGGTCGCCCTTGCGCAGCTGCCGCTGGGGCAGGCCGTGGTAGCTGAAGATGATGTGGCCGTAGGAACTGAGGTCAAACCGGCGGGCGTTATCGGCAAAGATATCGATCATCACCTCATTGTCGAAGTAGGAGTTGATGAGTTTTACGTTCGGAATGGTTTCCTGCCGGGCCAGCACGCGCATCACTTCCTCATGGATGGAGCCGGTAGTGGCGGAAGCATATTGGGGAAACATGGGAAAAACAATGATCTCCGATACCTGCATCTGCAGCAGGTTTTTTATAGCCGACTCGATGGAGGGGTTCTGGTAACGCATGGCCAGTTCCACAACATATTCTTCCCCAAGGATCTCCTGCACCCCCTGGGCCACCCGCTCCCCGTATACTTTCAGCGGGGAGCCCTCCTCCGTCCACAGCATTTTGTAGAGTTTGGAAGAGCTGCCCGAACGGAAGGGAGCGATGATACCCCGCACGATCAGGTTGCGGGCCAGCCAGGGGTAATCGATAACCCTTGGGTCCAGCAGAAATTGCTTGAGGTAGCGGTATACCGCGCCGCGGTTGGGGTCATCAGGAGTGCCCAGGTTGACCAGAAGAACCCCCTTTTTTCCGAATGTCGTCATGAATTGATGTCTAATAATTATTTTTTGGCAAAATGTCTATTCCACTAAAACGCAAAAGCAGGAAATCTGCGCCAAGAGTTGTGTCTTTTTGCCTTCGTTGCTGCCCATGCGCAAATCGAAAAGTTCAACAGCCCCGCCAGGCCGAAGTTCAAACCGAAGCAAATTTATGGCCAAAAGCTTAAAATTCGACGTCGGATTTTTGGGCCTGCCAAGTCCCGGCCTCCAGCCCGCCGGATTGTTTTTGAGTCAAAACCAATCCGGCCATAATATAGCTTCATCCTACATATTTCCTTAATTTTGGCGCTCATCCAATACCGCTTCCATGAAAAAGCCACTGATTCTTGTTACCAATGACGACGGTATCACCGCTCCCGGCATCCGGGCGCTGGTAAGCGTAGCCCGCGAACTGGGCGACGTTGTCGTGGTAGCTCCCGATTCTCCCCAGTCCGGAATGGGCCATGCGATCACTGTCAGCGACCCCATTCGCCTTCATCCTGCCAACGTCTTCGAGGGTATTGAAGCGTACGAATGCTCCGGAACGCCGGTCGATTGCGTAAAGCTCGCCAAGCACATTGTGCTGAAAGACCGCAAACCCGATTTGTGCGTTTCGGGCATCAACCACGGTTCCAACGCTTCCATCAACATCATCTACTCCGGGACCCTCTCGGCTGCCATGGAGGCGTCGCTGGAACGCATCCCCTCTATCGGCTTTTCCCTGCTGGATTATTCCCACGACGCCAATTTCGAGCCGGCCAAACCGTTCGCAAAAATGCTGATGGAATACGTCCTGGAAAATGGGTTGGAAGAGGGCAGCCTGCTCAACGTAAATATCCCAAATCCAGAAGATGGAAACATCAAAGGCATGCGGGTATGCCGCCAGGCCGAAGCGCGATGGGACGAGGAGTTCACGGAAGCCACCGACCCCCGCGGGCAGAAATACTACTGGCTGACCGGGCGTTTCGTCAACGAAGATGAAGGAAAAGATACCGACATCTGGGCCCTGCAGAATGATTACATTTCCGTGGTGCCTTCCATGCATGACCTGACCAATTACCGGGCCTTCAAAAGCCTGAAGGCAATTGAAAAACTGGAAAAAGCCTTTTAACTTATGTGGAATAGAAACTCGATACCCGTTGGGCTGGCCATCGGCATTCTCCTTCCCCTGATGGCGTTCGGCCTGCTGATGTTGCTCTACAGCCAACTCGAAGCGGCCGGTATTGTCAGCGAAGAGGGATTCTCGCCCATGTTCAGGGAACGCACCACGGGCGTCATCGCCATCTGCTTCAACCTGATCCCCCTGAATGCCTTCCAGAAGCGGCGGGCCATCAATTCCATGCGGGGGGTGGTGCTGGCCACCGTTGTGTACGTCATCATCTGGGTCGTCTATTTCGGAAAGTTCATCCTATGAAATACTACATCATCGCCGGAGAGGCATCGGGCGACCTGCACGGCTCCAACCTCATCCGGGGGCTCCGGGAAGAAGACCCGGAAGCCGAGTGCCGGGTTTGGGGCGGCGGCCTCATGGAAGCGGCAGGCGGCCACCTCGTGAAACACTACCGGGACCTCGCTTTTATGGGCTTCGCCGAAGTCGTCATGAACCTGCGCACCATACTGGGCAATATCAAATTCTGTAAAAAGGATATTCTGGAATACCAACCCGACGCTCTCATACTGATCGACTATCCGGGGTTTAACCTGCGCATCGCCAAATGGGCCAAAGCAAAGGGACTGAAAGTGTATTACTATATCTCTCCTCAGCTGTGGGCCTGGCACAGCAGCCGCGTACACGGCATCAAGGCCAGCGTAGACCGCATGTTCGTCATTCTGCCCTTCGAGGAGGAGTTCTACCGGAAATACGACTACGAGGTGGACTTCGTCGGCCACCCCCTGATGGATGTTATAGATGAAAAGCCCGCCCGGGAAAGCTTTAGGGAGGAAAACGGCCTGGGCGGACAGCCTATTATTGCCCTGTTGCCCGGCAGCCGCAAACAGGAGATCGAACGTATGCTGGACGTCATGTTGGAAATCACTCCCGCTTTTCCGGAATACCAGTTCGTCATCGCCGGCGCTCCTTCTCAACCGGAAAGCTTTTACCGGGAAATACTGGATGAGGCGGCTCCCGATCCGGAGCGGGTAAAACTGGCTTCCAACCAGGCTTACGCATTGTTGCGCCAGGCCGAAGCGGCTCTGGTGACTTCCGGGACCGCTACGCTGGAAACGGCCCTGATCGGCGTCCCGCAGGTAGTCTGCTACCGGGGCAGCCGGTTATCCTACTTCATCGCCCGCCGCCTGGTCAATGTGGAGTTTATCGCCCTGGCCAACCTGATTGCCGGAAAAGAAGTGGTCAGGGAACTGATACAGGGCGAGTTCAACCCCGAAAACCTGGAGAAGGAACTGGCAAAACTCCTGATCCCCGAAAACCGCCGGCGAATAAAAGAAGGCTATGCTCTGATCCGGGAAAGAATGGGCAAGCCGGGAGCATCACGCCGGGCGGCGCGGCTCATCGTGAAATACATGAGGCAGGAGTAAGCTGGCATGCTACCGCCCTTCCTCCAATACCGGCATGTCCATCAAAAGGGAATCCGCCAGGCGCAGAGAATCCCGGAAAAGGGAATCCGCCAGCAGGGAATCTCTCAGCAATTCTTCGGGCGACTTGATCCGCAACGGGCAGTCCAGGCGGCGAAGTTCTTCAGGTGGTAGTTTATGAAATTCCCCGCCCTGCCACTCTTCCAACCCGGGCTCTTTAAGCACCTGCCTCAGGAACAGGGCGCAAACCGGTAAGGCTGTAGCAGCGCCCTGGCCATTCTCGAAATTGCGGAAGCGCACCAATGGAGAATCACCCCCTACCCAGGCGCCAACCACCAACCTGGGGGTATAACCGATAAACCAGCCGTCGGCATGGTTTTGGGAAGTGCCTGTTTTTCCGGCCAGCGGCACGTTATACAGGCCGTAGCGCCAGCGCAGGCGGCTGGCCGTCCCGACAGTCGCTACCGACTCCAGCATGCGGGTCATCATTGCCGCCAGGGAGGAATCCACTGCCTGAACAGCCTGCTGTTCGCTGAATTCTGCCAGCACCTCTCCGTCGTGGGTTTCTATACGGCGGATCACCCGGGGGCGGACCTGCCGGCCCTGGCTGGCCAGCGTTGAGAAAACGGAAGACATATCGTAGAGAGAGACTTCCGCAGTGCCCAGGGCGATGGAGGGTTCAGGGGGGACCTCGGTGGTAATGCCCATATTCCGGGCCAATTCGGCAACGGGTTCTACCCCCATCCTCATAATGAGCTTTACCGTCACGGTATTGACCGAATTGACCAGGGCGCCTTCCAGGCTGTAGGACCCTCCATATAGCCCGTCGGCATTTTGGGGTATCCAGTCATCTTCGTCTTTACCGTCCGGGGTGAAATGGGGCTCCGGATCATCGCGTCGCCAGTCCTTTACCGCCCAGTCGCCTTTGGCGTATTCGTGGTATACTACCAGCTCGTTCGGGATCTGTTCACAAGGCTCCATGCCGCTGCGTAAAGCTTGCGTATAGACCACCGGTTTGAAAACAGAGCCTGCCTGCCGGCGCGCCGTCACATGGTCATACTGGAAAAAATCGAAGTCTATGCCACCTACCCAGGCCCGAACATACCCGGTGTAGGGTTCCATGGCAATGAAGCCCACCTGCAGCAGCCCCAGGTGGTGGCGGATGCTGTCCAGAGGGCTCATCCATACCCTGCGGGGGCCTTCCCAGGTAAAGATGGACATGGAATCCGGTTGTTCAAAGGCCTGAAGGATCTGCCCCTCGTCCAGCCCCTGTTGCTTCAGGAACTGATACCGGCGCGATTGTTTCATGGCGCGTTCTACCGTGCGGACGTCCATCCAGGGGGCTGTGCGGTTGCGCCAGTGCTCATCGAAGCGGCTCTGCACCTCACTGAGGTGTTCCTGCACTACAGCCTCGGCAATACGTTGCATCTGCCCTTCCAGTGTGGTGTAAACCTTCAGGCCATCAGTATAGAGGTTATAAGGTTCTCCATCAGGTTTGCGAATCCCGGCAAGGATCTGTTCCAACTCCTTCCGGACATAGGCCAGGAAGTAGGGGGCGATATCTTCGTTCCGAATTACCGGATTGTAATTCAGAGTCAGGGGCAGGGCCTGCAGGGAATCGCCGGCAACGGTGTCGATGTAGCCATTGCGAACCATCTGGTGAAGGACGACGTCGCGGCGCTGCCGGGCCCTTTCCGGGAAACGGGCCGGGTTGTAGTAGGTTGTCGCCCTGAGGGTCCCTACCAAAGTAGCCCCCTCCTCGACAAGCAGTTCAGAAGGAGGTTTATTGAAAAAGCGGCGGGCCGCCACATCTATCCCGAAGACGTTTTCCGGAAAAGGCACCGTATTCAGATAGAGCCCCAGCAGTTCCTTTTTGGAGTAGGCCCGCTCCAGGCGGCGGGCGATGGCAATTTCCCTTACTTTATTAACTACCAGAGAAAAAAGGAGGTAATCTCGCCGGGGAAAGAGGTTCTTTGCCAACTGCTGGCTGATGGTGCTGCCCCCGCCACTGCCCTCATCTCCCTGCAGGATGGTCTTGACCAGTACCCGCGCCCAGCTGCGATAGTCGATACCTTCGTGCTGGAAAAAGCGCTCATCCTCGGTAGCCACCAATGCATCGAGCACATGCTGGGGGATCTCTTCGACGGGTACTACCGTCCGGTATTCATTGTAATATCGCCCGAGAAGTAAGCTGTCGGAAGTGTAAATATCGGAGGCGATCTGGGCGCGCACTTGCCGAAGCTCCCGCCTCGTTGGCACGGTCAACAGGACGGTTACCCAGGCCAGAAGAAGCACGGCCAGCCCTGCAAGCCCGGCAGCCGACGTCCACTTCACTATCCGCGACAACCGCGGCCAGTTATCGGAAAAGCGGCGCCAGCGCTCCAGCGCCGGGCTCAGGAATGATCGCAATTTGTCCTGCATAGCTTGTTAAACGCAGCGAAAAAAGTTTTGTCACACAAACTTCCCATAATTTTTCAAATATAAAAACGGACGGCCGGATAATTTTTCCTGCCCGGCGCCATACCTTTGCCGGCAGAAACCGTAAAAGTGCACACCCCTTGAAGTGGAAATATTCCTGGCCCAATATTTTCTACGGCGCCGCCATATATGCTACCGGCGATACCATTGCGGCTATCTTTTTACAGGAATTTCAGTGGAGCCGCCTGCTGGGGCTGGCATTTATTGGCGCAACCCTCTACGCTTTTGAGATCCCCAACTACTTCAGCTGGATCGAGAAGAAGATAGCCGGAAGGCGCAGGTTTTGGGCCGCCCTTCAGAAGACGATCCTGGCCATGCTTTTTTTCAACCCGCTGTGGATCGCCCGCCATTTCTTTTTTATAGAGTTATTTTCGGGGAGGGTGGAGGAAATAGGCTGGGAGTTGTTGCGCATCGCTTTTTTTTCTTTTCTGGCTAACATCCCCCTATCGCTACTGGGCAACTACATCATACAGAATGTCATCCGGTTGGGCTGGCGTTTTCCGGCAAGCGCTGTTTTTTCAGGGTTGATGGCCATTTACTATGCGGTGAGCCGGGTGGTTTTTTAGGGCTTTCTATGGATTGAAGGCGTGCCTGCCATACAGGCCACTTGAAAGTGGCCCGTCCGAAATGCGAAAGGCGGAAAGATACCCTTCCGCCTTTCTCTGTCTTTACAAGAATTATCCCTGATTACCAGCGATCGTTGCGGCCATAACCGCCGCCGCGGTTGCCGCCGCCGCGGTTGAAACCACCGCCGCCGCCGCCACGGTTGCCGCCGCGGTCACCACGGGGTTCCGCCTTCTTAACGACAATTGTATTGCCGTCCAGGACGGAGTCGTTCAGTTCTTTGATGGCCTCGAGGGCCTCCTCGTCATTGTCCATCTCCACGAAACCGAAGCCGCGGGATTTGCCGGTGTACTTGTCATCAATCACTTTGGCAGAGCTAACTTCGCCAAAAGCTTCAAAAGCGTCTCTAAGGTCCTCACTTTGCGTGTCAAAGTTGAGTTTTGCAACAAAAATGTTCATTTCAAAAAAATTAAAAAAGTAATAAATCAGAACTCCGCACCGGGTTGAACAGCACTGTGCTTCCGGGATGCCCCGTAGAACAGCTGCATAGCCGAAGCCGGATAGTGGACAAGTATTTGGATGAGCGGGAAGATTCTAGATCTGCTAACGGCAAGGGAAGAAGAAATAAGATCTGCGAGCCAATCGAATAATTGTTCAGCTTTTCGGAGTTCCTAATGCTGCAGCAAAGATATGGGCATTTTGATTTATATCCTAATTTTTACAAATAATTAGTGAGGGTGGGCAAAATGGGTTCTTTGGGGCTCTTGTAGCCAAGAAGGCACAAAAGCACGAAGGATCCTAACGGGCGCATTCCTGGCGCCTTTGGGCTCTTTGTGGCAATTAGAGGCCTTCATTTAAAACACCAGCCGGAAAACCACATATCCTATCCCCAGGACAAACAAAGGCAGGAAACCGTAACTGGCGTACTTCCGCATCCCGGCATTGCCGAAAGCCAGGCAGAAGCCATATTTTACCGAAGTATTGGCGAATGCACCGATAACCACCGCCAGGGCGGCCACTCCCAGTTTTATGGATTCTTTCCCGTAATTGGCCATCGAGATGGTAATGGCGTCCACATCCGTAAGGCCGGAAATGGCGGATGCGATATAAACCCCTTTATCCCCAAACTGCTCTTCGGCGTAGCCAACGACAAACTGGATGGCGATATAGATCAGCGCAAAAAAGAGCGCCTCCTTGAAGTTTATGGGATTTCCGATCTCCAGGCCGTCGCCATTCTGCGCGCTTTGCTTTTCCAGGGTACTTATATAATAGCCGATGCTCATACCCACGATCCCGAAAACCAGAACGGGCAACCAGAGAACGCGCAGCATCTGCAGGTTGAGCAAGGACAGCCAGATCAACAGGCGGGGAAACATGATGGAAGAGGCCAGGACAATTGCCGCCGCCTGCATCATGCCGCCGGCCTTGTTCTTTCCGCTCTGCCGGGAGAAGTACCAGGCCGTGGCGGTACTGGAGGCGAACCCACCAAGAATGCCGGTCAGCAGGACCGAATGCCGCCGGCTGAGAAATTTGCTCAGGAAGTAAGCCAGGAAATTGAGCGTGATAAAAATTACTACTATGAGCCAGGTTTTGTACAGGTTGAAGATCCCGTACGGCCCCATTTCCTTATTGGGCAGCAAGGGAAGTACCAGGGCGGAGATAATAACAAAATAGAGAATGGAAATGATGTCCTGCCGCGATAACTTGTGCACTGCCTCGTGCAGCTTGATCTTCAGCGATAGCAGCGCGGTAATGAGCACGGCAATCGTAACCGCCAGGTGGTAGTTTTTGGTGAAAATGAGGCTGCCGAGAATAAAGGAGGCCACCAGGGAAAATTCCGTAGTCGTCCCGGCATCGGCCTTACGGCTGGTGGAATAGGCCAGGGCAATGATGGCCATCACGCCCAGGAAAGCCGCCACATAGATAAAGGGAGAGTACTTGTCGGACAGAAAAAGGGCCAGATAACCGAGAAGGGCCACAATGGGGAAAGTACGCACGCCGGCGAACAGCCGTTCTTCCTTCTCCTGCTTGGAATATTCGCGCTCCACCCCCAGCAACAGGCCGATCCCCAGAACGATGAAGATCTCCTTGAGCATGTCTAGTGCCTGCTGGTCCAGCCCTATGGTTTCGAGTATGTCCATGTGTGGATTTTCGGCTTTTACCACTGGCTAAGATAGGAAAATCGGAGGGACCCTGATATTCAGGTGGGATAGAAAAATAATCTTCTCGAGTGAATCGCAGAGAACTGCAGTGGCTGATTGTTCCGTGCGGTTTAAAGTTCAGGCGGATGAGAAGTGCCCGGGATAAAAAAAGAGCCCCTCCACTAACAAGAGTTTCGGGGCGGGAAAAAAGACCAAACTATCAAAAGTTCCGGCGGTGTTACCGTTTTTTCCGTATCCACCAGGCAACCAGCGCCAGAGAGGCGGCCCCTAACGCAACTATAAGGAGGGAAAGAGGCCAGTTTCCTTCATCTATGGTAATCCGTGCCCATTCCCTGAATTCGTATTGCCTTATGACAACGGCCATCTGTGCCGGAAGGCTCTGCACACCTATCTCATTGGTTGTAATTAGGCTTACTACTCCCTTAGTCGCGCCGGCATCCCATTTGATCTCGGCCGTAGGGCCGTCCTGGGCAACGATGTGCCCGCCTTCAACACTCCATTTCCAGGCAACAGCCGGGCGAACCGACCGGTAGGTAATGCGGGTTCGGGGCGGCGCTTCCTTCCTCCCGTATATTTTGGCAGTATCTCTCAGGGTTGGGTACAGAAAATGAGCAGCCCGTTTAAAAATGATGTTGGCCGTTTGGCGCGGCACCCCCTGCCGGCTAGCCACCAGGTGGTGTCCCATCCCCGGGAAGTCAACATACGACTGGGGATATTCTCCCTTCCGGGAAAAATGCTGGTGAATTGCCGCCGAACCAAAGAGGGAGTCCACCAACCGAATCTGTTCCACCCCGCTCCCAGAAGAAGCGGTAAACGGTGAGCGCAAGGCCAACCCTAGTTTATCCCCGAGATTTTGAAGAAACCCATCGAAGCGCTCGATCAGCTTCTCTCTCGGCAAAGCATGGTAAGGATTGATGACCTCATCTTTCCCTCCATGGAAAGAGATCAAAGGAATATCGTAATTGTTAAGCAAGGCCGTATCGGTAATCCCTCCAGAAATGTTGACCACCCCGCAGGGAGGCCCATTGTCTCCTTCTTCGCCAATAGCGTCTAAAGCTCCATACTGGCGGTCGAATAACAGGAATTCACCATAGAGGTTTTCGGCAGACAAGAAAGCGGCGTGCAGCACAATTACTGCACCAGTACTCTCTCCCACGAGGAAAAGGAAACCGGGGTGAATGCCGAAGGAGTCGGCGTGGTTACGGAAAAACCGCATAGCTGCTCTCGTATCCTGAATAGCGGTATATCCTGCCTTGAGGAAAGAGGCCTTACCCAGCCCCAGTTGCCGGTAATTGATGGAAGCTGCCACATATCCGCGGCGAGCGAAGTTCATACAAGCTATAGTAGCCACCTTGTCTTTTTTGTTGCCAGCCAAAAAGCCGCCGCCATGCAGGACGATAGCCAGGGGGCGGCGATAAGAAGCGGCAGGAGGCAGGTAAACGTCAGCCCTGAGTTCCTTTGTCAGCAGGCCCTGTAATTCCTCATTCTGGTTTAGGGGCTCAAAATCCCGTAACATATCATACCAGTATCCACCCGGCTCGACCACTGCGTAAACAACGTCCGGAAGGATCCTGATATCCGTTTCCGAGTATATGTTTTCCAGGTACAAACCTTGCTGGGCATGAGCTGCCATAAGCGTGCACCACGAAAGGCCGGCACAAAGGGTGAAAAAATGAAAAAATCTCATGGCTTCTATTTAAAGGTGAATGGGCCGCCGATTACCAGGGAACTTCCCGAGTGAACTGAACGGGCGTTATTCCGCTCGAAAAGCCATTGCCAGAACTGATTAGCCCGGCGAATGAGAGCGTCCGTTTCCTGGCTCCGGTGGTTGACGATAATAATATCTATTCCTTCCAGGTTCGGCATTTGACAACCAAACGCCTGCTCGAGTTCAGCAAGCAGCATTTCATTATCCTTCCGGATATTATAAAAATCAACCTGCGAGTTTTCGAGCATATCGCTGTAGAAAACGGCCAGTTTACGGCCGGGAAGAGGCTGTTCTGCCAGCTCGGCCAGGTGGCGGCAGGCAGGCTCGTAGATCAAACTGCGGGGTAAATCTCGGGGCGGAAATGCAGTGGCCTTTTCCATTGCCTGATATTTTTCCCTGAAAAACTGTTGATAATCCGGGGGGGGTGAAAAGTCGTTGAGACGGGCAGGCAGGGGCCCGTATGCAAATCCACCGGAGGGGTTACTACCAATGGAATTGATGATAATTGCCTTGAAAGCGCCGCCGGTACAGGGTGAAAACGGGAACATTCTGTGGTTCAGCTGCTCCATATCCCTTTTCCAGGACTCCTGAAGCCGGCGGTAGTTGAGGGTATCAGTATGGTCAATAAACAGGTAGGCAGTATTGGCCTGCGTGTAATTACATTCCGGTTGGCAGGAGTGAACAGAACAAATGAGGATAAAACCAAAGGCGATTGACAGAGCATTTTTCATGGCCATTATTTTTCACGTGCCTGGAGGTAATCTTTGGCTTCCAAAGCACCACCTCCAAACAAGCGCTCAGTTGATATGAATAGATGCGGCAGGCTCTACAACGGAGCCATTTCACATGAGCCCCTTATTCCCCGGCCGCCAGGGCCTCCTCAGGGTCGATGTATCGCTGCGGGGCGTAGTTCCAGTAAATGGGCAGTTCCTCCGGGCAGGTACGCTCCTGCCGGTTGCAATTGCGGTAAGTGCCGATAGCTGCCCGGCACATGGCGTCTGTATAGTTGGCAAAATCATAAAGGTGGGAACGGAGGGTGTCGGTAAGCTCCTGCAGGCGCCTCAACTCCGCAAGGATGCGGCTGAGCGGATCCTCCACTCCCAGAACCCGGGCTTCCCGCTCATTCTGTTCTCTGGCCTGGCTATAGGCCTTAAGTACTTTCGGGCGCCTGAAGTGGTAATCTGTATAGGCTGCTTCGAAGCTCGGATGGCTGTCATGGGCCGTGAAGCCGATGCCCATACCCATGCCCACCATGACAAGCATAGCTCCAATGGTGACGAGGAAATGGTGGCTTTGAATGACTTCTGTAAGGTCCAGTCGCCTCAACTCCTCCCCAGGATTACTCAAGGGCATATCTGCCGCAGTTGTGGCCGGGGCCGCCGCATTATTACGGGCCAGGGCCACAGCTCCACGGAAATAACCCAGGATGGGAATGTACAACAGAATGATCAAAAGGGAGAGAAAGGCCAGCGGCCGGGCTTTGGAAGACGCCCCCCACTGCTTAATGGATTTACCGGCCATATGCGCCAGGCCGGCTACCCCGAGAGTAACGGCGCCGCTCAGGAGTAAGGCGCCCCAGGAGGACATGCCCAGTGCCTCCAATGCACCTCTTGTAAACGGAGCCTCGCATAAACTGAGTAAAAGATAGGCCGCCAGAAAGGCCGATCCGTATTGCAGCATTTTACGAACGGCGTCTGTCTCTCCATCCAACCGGCGGGAGGAGATCTTTACTCGCGAAAACTGCTGCTCGATGTCATGAGCTTCCTGCCAGAGTTGCCCGGCATCCGTCTGAACGAACTCCTCCCGGAGAGCACGGCGCCGGCTTTCCAACTGGGCCAGCAGCCCTTTTTCTGAAGCCGAACGGCGGATAAAAGCAGCCTTGTACTGAGCGGCAACTTGTGCCTCGAAACTACTGTGTTCGCTCTCGAAAGAAGGAATGCCCCGCCTGCCGTCCTCCCGCCCGGCCTGGCTGCACTGGTCAACCAGCAAATCGTGCATCTCCTCGATTGCCTTTATACTGGGATGTTTGACAACCGAGTTGATAAGGTCCGCTTTCTGTTGGGCGGCTTCCAGAATGATTTCTTGTCTCTTTTTCATGGCCAGTTAGTTTAAGGTGGATGAAAACTTTGTCTTTTCGCCGGAAACTTTTCAAAGACCGTTTTACAGACCCAGTAAAATACTGGTTGTGTCAATAAATTTACGAAAAAAATTTAGACAGATCTTTATTTACACTAATTTTGTCAAACAACAAAGAAAGAAAAAACAACGTTTACAAAATTATGACAATTTCAGATGAAAAATAGTTTTGTCAAACTGTTACTTTTTTGCAGGCACGAATATATATTTGACATTATTGTATTTAATTAGGGTATGTCATTGCAAATTTCACTTCATTTTCCTAACTTTGCAGCGTCTTTCTAAAGCACAGGTACTCTAGGCATTTCCATTGAGGAGGTGTTAACGCAGCATCCCCCCTTCAGGCAGCAGGGCCGGGCTGCTTTTGTCTGATGGTGCCTTCACCTGCTATTATTCATTCGAAAGATATAAACACCTTATGCGACGGGCTTACGCCGGATGAAGGCACAGCCTCAATCCTATTACATGAAAGAGCATCCAATACTGCAAGTGGCAAAACCGGAAACAAAGGCCAGTCTACATATATTCCTGCTTGTGGCAAGATGCAAAAATTGTATTTTATGAAAACGATCTCAGCAAAGCCCGGAAATATCTTCCTATACTTTCTTACCCCCGACTCAGAATCCATCTCCCCAAAATTTAAAAAAGCACTCGATCAATATGGCTTATTAAAAGACTTTAAAAAGGCTGGCCACCAGGAAACTCCTGGTAAAAAGTTCTACATACCTCACGACCCTGATGAAAAGATCCCCGTCCATGTTTTGGCGGCAATGTTTAAGGATGCCGTCCGGGAAGCAGCACGCAATAACTCTGCTTTGTTCATCGAATCTTTCGTTCCTTTTCAAAGAGCTGAGAACCGGCATTTGCTTCAGTTTTTATATGAAGCCGAAATAGATTTCCATTTTTTTGATTTTGAATCACTGAACAAGGACAGCCTCCAGAGTGTGCTCGAGCTCTTTGAACTTCAATCTACTTCCAGAAAGGCCCAAACCGAGGAAGCCAGTTCCCGCCGGAAGGGCAACCCTCAACTGCAAAGCGAGGAGATTGCCTCCAGGGCGTCGCGGAGGAGAAAGCAACAGGCATTTTTCGATAATAAGGAAGCCATGCAGAAAGCCGTCCAACTGAGCAATGCCGGGTACTCCCAGAACCGAATCGCTCAGAAACTTAATGAAAAGGGCTACATCACGGCAAAGGGAAAAAGCTTCAGCGCCAAGCAGATCAGCCGGTATCTCAAGCGTTTTGAAAAGCTGACGTCCTTTTTCAGGATCAACCACCAGTTGGAGGTGCAGCAGGACCCGTTGCTCGCCGATAATGAGGAAAACAAACACCCCATCCCTCTCGACCTTGAAGAACACCGCGACTTTGACAACTTGCTGGAATTCGAATTTGCACATCCTGTGAAGAACAAGGTCAGGTTCGAGATCAAAGACAATCAGTCTCAAACCGTGCTGGAAAAAGAATACGAAGAAGTGGGTGAGAAGGTTATCATCGATGTGCTGAAAGACACTACCCTCTTCCCGGGCCTGCACTATCTCAAGGTTTCTGCGAAGGGATACAAACCAGTTTACAGGACATTTACGATCCGGAAAGACCTGATCGACCTACCGGAAACTAAGTGATGCCTGTGCCTCCGCGAAGCACAGCCAATTTTCCCAACTGATTGCCGATAAAGGCCGGAGCGGCCCAGCAGGCAGGGTGAGCTGTCTTCTTTCTTTTGATCATTGCCAGTTTTATTTCCTGCATGGCAGTGACATAATCCTGGCCCTCCAGCCATGCCTTCTCTACAAAGTTTTCCACCATTTCCTTAGCGAAGGCGCCTTTTATTTTAAAAAAGGTAAAGTATATATTGCGACCTCCGGCCATTAGAAAGGCGCGGGTGAGGGCCATAGGCCCTTCCCCGGTAGTGATCTTTCCCCAGCCTCCCCGGCAGGTATTCAGAATAACAAGTTCGGCAAACAACTCCAGCGAACAGATCTCTTTCTGCGTGAGCAGGTGGCGGTTGACCTTCCGCCCGGCGCGGTCAAGTTCGTCAAGCAGGACCAGAGCGGGTGTTTCTTCCGCCATATCATCGATAGTGCTGTGCCCAAAAAAATGAAGGACCTCAGAGTGCCTCATCGCATTGATGATGCTATTCCGCTTTTTTACCTCATCCCGCATGAAGAGGCGATGTTTTGTACCAACAACGCCAAGGATGCCTGCGACATTGACAACCCCCTCTTCAATAATCCGGTTGGTCCGGTTCCGGAATTGTTTGTTCTGCTTGACCCCTGCCGCCACACTCAGCAGCTGAAAAGGGCCCGGCGATGGAGTGCCGTTCTCACCGGGCCTACCCTTCCAGTACTGTCTCCATTCCCGTTCTTTATACTTGCAGTGGTTGTTGAACAAAATGGAGATTGAAGCATGATATGATATTTTATACTTTCGGATCAGGTATTCCAGTTCCTGATAATTGAACACAAAATTATCGTTGGGCTTCGGAGCGAGTAACTCAAATGGCAACAGGGAGAGCGCATCATCGGGAATGATGTAGAGCCGTTTACAGGATTCAAGCCTCGGCAGCAGCGGCTCGATCAGGGACCGGTAGAGGCAATTTACAGCGCCAATGAACTGGAGGTTCTGCAATTGGCGGGGATGCTCCTGCTGCCCGATCCCCGTATTGTCACCATCGTAAGTATCCAGAACGTCCAGCAGTTCGCCAATCAGGCGCTGGAGGTGGACCTGGCCCCTCACCCATTCGGAATAGGGTAACAACTGGATGTCAAAGTCGCCGGTACTGCCGGAAATAAGAAGTACGTACATATTGCGTTTTCCCACAAAGTAGGATAGGATCATACCATCCTCGCCCTCATTGAATTCGCGGAAAAGGTTTTGAAGATTGAGAACAGGGCTCTTTTCCACTGTATCTTCTCTTCCTTTTTCCACATATTCGGCCAGGTGTTCTTTTTCTTTGAGGTGTTTTTGTTTTGCTTTTTTTTCCTTTTCCAGGAAATTATTCAGGGTTTTGAACTTATTCGGGTCAAAACCGGATGCCTGGTCGCTCAGCAGCCAGATTTCAACCTCTTTCAGGATATCAAATTCCTCACCACGTGCATTGGTGTTCCAAAAAAGGCCATTGCGTTTTCCAGGCTTTTGAATGGTTTCCAGCAACAATGCAGCTTTACTCTTCTGAAAGATTTCCAGTATCTGTTCATCACACTCGGCTCTTTCTCTTGCGTTGTTATTTTCGAATGCCTCAAGGCGAAGAGCCATCAGGACTTCAATTGCCAGTTCATATATCGCCCGCGCTTCTTTCCCGAAAGCCAGCCAGGATTCGTTAGAATGGAAATCACCGCGAATGTATTCGATAACCTTGGTTGCCAGGTTCACCGCCTGATAGGCATTCCTGAGGTGGCCTTCGCTTTCTTTTGCTTCCTGAACAGCCAACTGTAAGTAGGCTTCCCCTTTAACCCTCAACGCATGTAACACCATAGACCTTGAATTGGCCTTCCCTGCCTGGCTGATATCGGGGTAATTCCGCGCGTCGTTATCCTTGTAGTCACTGATGGCTGCCAACAGCGCTTTGTGAGCGGCTGAGGCAGCCTCTCGGTGTTGCCCCAGTGTGCGGTGATAACCGCTTATCTTGTTGTATACCCGGGCTACTGAAGAATGGGGCTGGCCGTCGAAGGAAGAAACGCGTACCTCCAGTTCCCTGGACAGTTTTTTCAGGGCCCCTCTTATGTACTCCTCAGTTGTCAGGCTACCTTGTTCTACTTTATCGCGTTGTTCCTTAATGAACAGGTCCGCCATATTGCCCAGCACACTGGCCATGTATCGGTGGGAGCGCTCATGGTATATATTTTCCAGGCTGGCTTTCGCTTTATTGAAATAATGACGGGCCTGCCCATAACTGGCATCCTGGTTCATGTAATACTTTCCCAGCTCATTATAGACTGCTCCCAGATATAAATGGCCCGGCGGCAAAGCTTCGGATAGTATTTCCCTGCTTTTCTCCAAAAACAACCTCGCCTTTTCCCTCTTCGCGTCTCCAAGGTCCATATACACTTGCCCGATCAGGCACATTACCCGGCCGATCAGGTGCCGGTCAGAATCCGAATAATGACTATAATACCTGGAAATAGCCTGGTAATAACAGCGAAGCGCCTCAAAAAAATCGCCCTTTTTCCAATAAGCTTTACCTTTTACGACAAGGCTCTGTCCGGCCGTAATGGCTTTTGCCCTGGGGGAAGAATAATCGACCTTGTTTTTAAGCGCTATGGCCTTGTCGACATATTCAGTCGCTTTATCGTACTCACTGATGTAGAAATGGACCTCCCCTTCGTTGTGCCATATCTCGGCCTCGAGTTCGGGAAATTTCCCGAACAGGGAATGGTATGAGGAATGGAACTTCTCTATGCCACTCCTGGCTTCCTGCCATTCTCCCAGAATGAGTGCAAAGCGGCATTGGTAAATAAGCGCACTAAGGTAGGCCTTCCTTTTTTCGCCAAAGGAGAAACGACGGCCAAAGATAGCTATGCTGGACCTTTTCGCTTTTTCAAGAAAATACTGGTATCCCTCCCTGAAGCGGTTTTGCCGGAAGTAAAAGGTAAACTGGGTAGCGTCGTCCTGATTTGATTCCATTTTAGCCCTGAGACTTTCCTGCGATGCAGACAGATAAAAGGCGGTAATTTCCTGGAGCGAAAGCCGCCAAAACTTCAAAGCTGCCTGTCAGCATTTACCGCGGCCCTGGCCCGCAGAAGTTAAGCCATATGTGGCCGGCATAGTTAATGTGTTCTTTTTTTGTAAAGTAGCGGCTATTTATACAAAGATGCGATTTTTATTTTCTAATCTTAGTAATTCATATAAAAGGATTTTATCCCTAAGGAAATTCCAAAAGAAACTACAACCAATGCGAAGATATTTTGGTAGGCCTTTTTCAACAATGCATTTTATCATCTTTGGCAGGTGATAAAAGACAGCGCCAGGGAGTTCTTCAATTCCCGCCAATGGGCCCAAATTCCCTTTTTCACATTGTCAACCCCTTCATTAACATAACATTACACATTACTCCTCCCAGGGCAGTCCCGCTCCAACCCTGGCAGCACTCCACCCCACCCCTAAGGCCACACTCCCGGCCGCCACCCCCAGCACTCCTTCGAAGCTCATACCCAGGTCGAACAAAGCACCGAAAACTACCGGGCCGATTGCCGTACTCACCACCAAAGTTGTTGCAAAAAGGCTGCGCACCGCCCCGATACTGGCCGTGCCAAAAACCTCCGCCAGCGCAGTGTTGAGCAGGGTGCTGCCCGCTCCGTTAGACATGCCGGTAAAGAACAGCGCCACCGGATACACCCAGGCCTGGCGGATGAAGATCAACAGGAAGAGCCCTAACAACATGGGCAGAAGAAAGAAAGGATACACCCGGCGCCCCGTCATCTGGTCGGCAATGATACCCGACCCCATCATCGACAGAGCATTAGCGGCAGCGAAGGCCCCAATGGACCCCGCCACCCATTGCGTACTCCAGCCCCGGGCAGCGCCCAGCTGGAGCTGAAAGAACAGCAGGGCGGTAACCACTCCGCCCCAGAGGCAGGCAGCAGGTGCAATATTCCAGAAAGAAGCGCTGCCCAGCAACTTCCAGTAGGTAGGGCCAAAAGAAAGCCCACGGGGGGCACGCTTCCAATCGGCGCCGCCGGGAAAGGCCACCCCTTCCGGCGCCGCCCGCAGCAGCCACAGGCATAGCGGCAGGACCAGAAGCACCAGGCTCCCTGCCGACCACTGTAGAGCGCTTGGCCAGCCCGCCGCTACGATCAGCCCGGCTATGGCCAGCGGCAGAACAGCTTCTCCCGCAGGATGGCCCAGCGTAGCCAGGCTGATGGCCTTACCCCTCGCCTGCTCATAAGCGCGCGCCAGGGTCGAAATGGCGGTATGCCCCATCAGCGCCTGGCCACCCAGCCGAACTCCCCAGAAGCCCAGCAGTACCACCAGCGGATGGGGCGCCAGGGAGAGTATCAGCAATGCCACACTCAACCCCAATATCACTGCAGTGGTAAAACGCCGCAACGGCCAAATGTCTACATAATGCCCCACCCAGGGCAGGGTGAAAGCGCTGCCCAACGTTGCAACAGCATACAGGCTGCTGAGTTGGGTATTGCTCAAGGTAAAGGAAGCGGCGATTTCCGGCACATAGAGCGATAAAAGGAAAGTCTGGCCGTATCCGGAGAAAAAGGCCAGGGTGAAACCAAAGGCTAGAAGGTGAGGGTATCTGAAAAGAGCAATTTTAGGCCTGGCCATTTCTTTCCCAAAAAACGAAAATACACAATAATTCAAGATGCTTCTTCCCGAAATTTCTTCCAATGACCTTTCTCACCCCGGGAGGTAGCTAATGTCAATGAACCGGAACCGCTAAGTTACGACCTTATATTTCCGGTAATTCAACCGGCACGGAACTACAAAGCGGTTTATGGCAAAAAAAGAGAGCAGCCTCGTCAGCCTGGATGTAAGCCGGCCCATCTGGGAATCTTTCTTCACGGTGGCCCCACTGGTAGTTATCGGGACGAAAGAGGAGGACGGATACGACCTGGCCCCCAAGCACATGGCCACGGCCCTGGGGCTGGACAACTTCTTTGGCTTCGTGTGCACGCCCCGCCATTCTACCTATCACAATGTGGCGCGCGAAGGTTTCTTCACTGTGAGTTTCCCGAAGCCCAACCAGGTAGTGCTTGCCAGCCTGTCGGCCTCCCCCCGCTGTGAGGAGGTGGAGCACCGGAAGCTGATCCTCGAGGGCCTTCCTCTGAAGATGGCGCCTTCCATCGATGCGCCCTTTCTCGAGGAAAGTTACCTTTTCTTTGAATGTGAGCACATTAACACGGTGGATGGCTTCGGGCTCCACAGCCTTATCTGTGGCCGCATCACCGGTGCTTTTGTCGATGAGGAATACCTGCGCACTTCCGACCGGGACGAGCAGGAGCAGATCTACCATTCGCCCCTGCTGGCCTACCTGGCCTACGGGCGTTTTGCAGAAATACGGGAAAGCCTGGCCTTTCCCTTTCCCCGCAATTTCAAAAGCTGAGCCATGGAAGCTAATGTCCAGAAAATACTGCAGTGCCTCCGGGAGCAGCGGCCGGCCATGGAGGCTTTTCTCCGGCGCCTGGCCGAAGTGGAAACCCCTTCAAAGGATCCGTACGCCCAGGATGCCATCTTTGACATACTGAAAGAAAAATTTGCATCCCTGGGCTTCCGCACCCTGCGCATGCCCGGCAGGCTGACCGGAGGGTACCTCATTGCCCGGCCGGGGGAACGGGAAAAGTGCCTGCCGGTACAACTCCTCATCGGCCATTGCGATACCGTTTGGGAAAAAGGCACTTTGGAGGAAATGCCCATTGAAGAAGCGGATGGCCGGCTCAGAGGCCCCGGTATATTTGATATGAAAGCCGGGCTCACGCAGATGGTTTACGCCCTGCAGGCCATCCGAAGCCTGGGCCTGAAAATGGAGGCGACGCCAGTATGCGTGGTCAATTCAGATGAAGAGACCGGTAGCCGGGAAAGCACCCCTGCTATCCGCCGGCTGGCGCGGATCGCCGAGCGGGCTTTTGTACTGGAACCTCCACTGGGGCTCGAGGGCAAGCTCAAAACTGCCCGAAAAGGCCTCGGCCGGTTCACGCTGACTGTAAAAGGGAAAGCCGCCCACGCCGGCCTCGACCCCGGGAAAGGCGCCAGCGCGATCCTCGAGCTTTCCCACCAGATACAGCGGCTGTTTGCATTGAATGAGCCCGAAAAAGGGATAACAGTCAATGTCGGGATGGTGGAGGGAGGCATTTCCCCCAATGTAGTAGCCCCCATCAGCAAAGCGGTAGTCGACGTGCGGGTGCCAACGCAGGAGGATGCTGGCCGCATCAGCGAAGCCATCCTTGGCCTCCAACCGGCCACGCGCGGAGCATCACTGGAAATAGAGGGGGGCTTCGGGCGTCCGCCAATGGAGCGAACGCCCCGAAACCGCCGCCTGTGGCATCAGGCACGGCAGGCAGCAGAAAGGATTGACCTGGGGCTGCAGGAGGCAGCCGCCGGAGGAGGCTCCGACGGCAACACCGCCAGCCTATACACCGCCACTCTCGACGGCCTGGGCACTACCGGCGACGGCGCCCACGCTTCTCATGAATTCATCTTCCTGGATAAACTGCTGGAACGAACAGCCCTGCTGACACTTCTATTGTTGCTGCCTTCAGAAGAAATAAAAGGGTGACCGATGAATAATAAACCTATGAAGCAATACCAATTCACCTTCACTTCTCTGGCCCGGAATTCCGAATTGATGGACGGGAAATTCGAGACCCGTTCCATCCCGTTCAGCCAGTGGGAAACCGGTGACTTTATTGGAGTAGAGCTCATGAAACCTGGTTCTGAAAACGCCAGGATCGAGTTGTATAACGGCAGGATGATGGACCCCCTCAAAGGGGAACGGCTGATCGGCGCCCTGGGCATTCGCCACGCCACCCTGGAGATCACCGGCACCTGGCGGGAAATAAAGCAACACGAGCGTTTTCACCTGATGACAGCTGCCGGGCTGATCGGCAAAGCCACTTCGGCTTCCACCTTTTCCCCCATTCCCATACAGGTGGAATACCTCGGCCACGTCATCCGGCATGGCGCCAAATGCACCATGAAAAATTCTATTACACCGGCGCCCGCCCGCCCCTTCAAACTGCCGGTGGTCCTGATGGTAGGCACCTCCATGTCAGCCGGCAAAACCACTACTGCCCGTATTGTGACCCGGGAACTCAAATCGATGGGGTTAAAAGTAATTGGCGCAAAGATGACCGGCGCTGGCCGCTACCGGGACATCCTGGCAGTCAAAGACGCCGGCGCAGCCGCCGTATTCGATTTTGTCGATGCCGGGCTCCCTTCCACCGTATGTACCCGGGAAGAATATCTGCCCGCCCTGGAACACATGTTGTCGCTGATGGAAAACGAGGGCGGCGATGTGGCAGTGGTTGAGATCGGCGCCTCCCCTTTAGAACCCTACAATGGAGATGTAGCCATAAACCATATCCAGGACAACATCCGCTGCACCATGCTATGTGCTTCCGACCCTTACGCCGTGTACGGTGTAATGAAGAGCTTCGGGCTGCATCCCGACCTCGTCAGCGGCCCGGCAACCAATACTATTGCAGCAGTAGAACTGGTGGAAAAGCTATGCGGCCTGCGGGCAGTAAATTTACTGAATCCCAGCTCACGGCCAACGCTGAGGAAGCTGCTCAAGGACAGGCTGGGGATATGAAAAGCCAATGTGATTAAGAGTACAATGAAAGGGATAAAAAACGAAGTAGCGCAGTTTTTCATAATGCATTGGTTTCTTGCCTTTTAAATTGAGCAGGCCTGTTCAATGATGAAAGCCCAAGTAGCAAAAATCACCACTTTTAACTGACATAAATCACCCCCTTATGTAATGAGTATCACATTAACGGGCCCTCGATTACCCCTAATTTTGAGGTATGATCCGGGAGCTGACGAAACCGGCTTTCGGAAAATTTTCAAAGGTAAAAACCAAAACCATGGTACCCGATTTTCTCATCCAATTCAAGGAATTCATCAGCCAGCCCTGGCCCTGGTGGGTAGCCGGGCCGATGATCGCGCTGATCATGTTCATTCTGTTGTTCTTCGGCAAAGAGTTCGGTATTTCTGCCAACCTGAGGGTCATGTGCGCCGCCGACGGCGCAGGGCGGTTTGCCGATTTTTTTAACTTCGACTGGCAGTCGCAGGGCTGGAACCTGATGGTAGCCCTGGGAGCTATGTTCGGAGGGTATATTGCATCCCACTACTTTCTTGGCAGCAGCGATGTAGCACACGTATCGGCCGCAACCGTAGAAAGCCTGAAGGAACTAGGTTTCAACTACGAGAAGGGAGAAGTTCCCCTCGTCCCGGAATTTTACAGATGGGAGAGCCTCTTCACCCTGCGCGGCCTGATCATCATCGTAGGCGGCGGTTTTCTGGTCGGTTTCGGCGCCCGGTATGCCGGGGGCTGCACCTCCGGGCACGCCATCAGCGGCCTGTCAGCCCTGCAATTGCCTTCTCTGATCGCCGTCGTCGGCTTCTTTATCGGAGGGCTCGTCATGACGCACCTCGTATTCCCCATCCTGTTCTAAAAGGCTTAAGACATGAAAATCTCAAAATATATATTCGTTGGTATCCTGCTGGGAGTCACGCTCTATAAAGCAGAAGCCGTATCCTGGTTCAGGATCTACGAGATGTTCCACTTCCAGTCTTTCCACATGTATGGGATCATCTTTTCTGCCATCATCGCCGGAGTGGTTATCGTACAGGTCATTAAACGGACGCACATGAAGTCCACCGAAGGGCAGGAGATCGTTTTCCACCCCAAGGACAGAAGCATCCCCCGTTACCTTATCGGCGGCATCATATTCGGGTTGGGCTGGGCGCTGGCCGGCGTATGCCCCGGCCCTATGTTCATCCTGATGGGCAGTGGATATACGGTGTTTATCGTTTTTCTGGCAGCTGCCATGGCCGGCACTTTCGCCTATGGGTTACTGAGAAGTAGGTTGCCTCACTAATTGCTCAAGGGGCAGAGCAAAACTTTGGAGGAATTTTTTCCTCTCTATCGGAAACAAAGCCCATGTTTTTACGTAACTAAGTGCTGAGAATACTATTTTGCTTGACCGAGGCCGCTATTCATTCCAGAATAGCGGCTTCTTTTTTATCTTTCCCGCCAGAAACTTTTCCGACCTCCATGCGGCAACGCCAGGGATCCGGTTTTGACGAATCCCGCTTCCGGGATATCATTGAATATTATGACGCCACCCGTTTTGATTACCAGGTGGCCTGGCTTGGCCGTGAAAACCCCGCCATACACTTCGGGTTTTACGGCCAGCGTGCCGGCCGTCACGCCTCAGCGCTGGAAAACACCAACCGTATACTGGCAGAGCTGGCGGAGCTGAAGCCCCGGCAGCGTGTCCTCGACGCCGGATGCGGTAAAGGAGGCAGTTGCCTGTGGCTGGCCCGCCACCTGGAGGCCCAGGCCGTAGGGATCACTCCGGTGAAAAGCCAGGTGGAAGAGGCCCGCCGGCTGGCGGCCAGGGGCCGGCTGGACGGGTTCGCCACCTTCCTGCAGGCTGATTATTGCCAAACCCCTTTCGAAAACGACAGTTTTGATTGCGTATGGGCCTGTGAGAGCCTTTGCCATTCAGCAGAAAAGAGCGCATTTTACCAGGAGGCGTTCCGTCTGTTGCGCCCGGGCGGGCGCCTGGTGATTGCAGAATATGTGCGGTCCCGGCGCCCCCATACCGCCGATGAGGAAAAACTACTCCTCGGCTGGCTCAACAGCTGGGCCATTCCCGACATCGATACCCCACAGGAACACCTGGGCTATGCTCGTTCCGCCGGTTTTGAAGACATTCGGATCCGTGACTTTACCGGGCAAACCTGGGTATCTTTGAAAAATCTGCACAAGATCGCCCGGCGGTGGTTGTGGGCCGACTACCTGCTCTACGGCCTGGGCATACGCTCCCGGGCCCAACACAGAAACATCAAAGGCAGCATACGGCAGTTCAATGCCCTGAACCAGGGGCTGTGGTTTTACGCAACTATTATTGCTAGGAAGCCCGATGCGGGCATCTCCGGATAAAAGCAACCGACATACTCCCCGGTATCCGCCTCCGAAAAATACCATTTTGGATTTAACCGTATAAATGCTATAATTGCCGTAATGGCTTTCGTTAAAAAGCTCAAGCTCCCGTTGCGAATGAATAAACATAAAGCCCTGGTTATCATATCTTTGCTTTTCCTGCTCGGCTGCGAACAACCCCCTCCGGAAGCTAGGGAGCAGGCTGCCGCCGGCGAAGCGGATACCCTATTGCAAAAAGACGGAAGCCACATTTCTATTCCCCGCCTCAGGCGTGATGGCCGCCTGGCCGGCCTGCCAATGATGTCGGAAGTCTACCAGGCGGCGCCACTCGACACCTTCGACCTTCCGGTGATCGACGGCAAATTTCTCGAAGCCCTTCAAAACAACCTGGAACTGCTGAGGCTGCAACAACGAAAAAAGAACCAGCAGATAGGCAGCCTGCGTATTGCCTTCGAAGAACTGGAAGAAACCATTCATACACTTATTGCCTGGCAGCATACCAAACCCTATGGCCTGCACGAGCACCTGGAAGCCTACCAGATCTGGGGAGCGGACCGGAAAGGCAATGTTCGTTTTACCGGTTACTTCACCCCCGTTGTCAAAGTGCAAAAAGAACCGAAAGGCCCTTTCAAGTACCCACTCTATGACCGCCCTCTGGAATGGGAGGGTGAACTGCCCACCCGCCGGCAGATCGAGGGTGGGGGCGTACTCAAAGGCATGGGGCTCGAACTGGCCTACGCCGCCGACAAAGTCGACGTATACTATATGCAGGTGCAGGGGTCCGGCTTTGTAGAATACCCCAACGGGCAACTGGACCTCTTTGCCTACAACGGCACTAACCGGCATCCGTACCAAAGTATCGAAAAGTATATTATTGGCAGAGAAGACATTCCCCTGAACAACCTCTCCATCAGCGGCATTCGCCGCTATCTCAAACAAAATCCCGCAATAAGGGACACCGTCCTTTATCAGAACCCCTCCTATACCTTTTTCACCCGAAAACGGTCCGCCCATCCTAAAGGAGCCGGCAGTGTGCCCCTCATTGCCGGATATTCCATTGCGGTAGACCGCCGCTATATTCCGCTGGGCAGTTGCCTGCTGGCCGCCTTTCCGGTCTACGACCGCAATAGCCACCGGGTCGTGCGCCATGAATACCGTTTCCTCGTAGCCCAGGACGTAGGCGGCGCCATAAAGGGCCCGGGGCATATCGACCTTTATACCGGTATCGGCAACGAAGCCGCCCGCACCGCCGGCCGGATCAATTACTACGGCAGCCTGTGGCTCCTGCTACCCAAGCCGCCAAAAGCATTTTTCATTTCGGCTGAATAATAACCGGGAACTTCCGGAAGCCCAACCTGAATTCAGCCTGCCCGGGCCGGCGCCCATCTGTTTTAAACTTTTCCCTGTCTTATATTATATTTTTTTGGCATGCATTTTGCTTGTCATAATAAAGAAATCAATAATGTAAAAAAGACTGGAAAGAAGAGCTAAAAATGAACAGATTAAACAAAATTTTAATACATAATGTCTATATTTGTCTCCATTCCCAGAAACTTACCATTCCTGCTTCCGTAGGATATATTATTCCCAATTCATTAAAACTAGTTACGTCATGCAGCTATTTCTACACCTTCTGCGGCTCGCTTTCGGGCCTCCCCCTCGCTATTACTTACGAACCATTCCTTTTTTCTACCGGGCGAAACATCCTCCAACAGGTTAAAAGCCTTTACAAGGCCGGCTATTCGACAGGGCTCCAACTGAGGAGAACGGGCGGGCTATGCCCCAATACTGCTCCTGAGTAAAGCATTGTTATAAGCCGTTGCCAAACCTGAGCCGGCCAAAGGCCGGATAGCCATTGCTATGCCCTGACGGCAGTTTTCCAACGGTTGTCAGTTGTTCGGCAAAGGATAGCCATCCGTATGCCCTGAAGGCAGGCCATGCTACTCTTTTTCTTTGCACAGAAGAGAGAAAGCCACTCGTATGCCCCCCCTATAACCAGCCCGGTAAACTTCCCCCCGCTTACGCTGCAGCCCACTGCAGGGCCTGGCAAACTATTTCTTCAACCCAACCACAACCTTAGAACAATGTCACGCAGCAAAAAATCTTCAAAGGCAGAAAGCATCATAGTACTGATCATTTTTTTGGTAGGCGCATTCGGCGCATTTCATCTGTTTTCCGGCGGGGGCAACTCTGCTTCAGACCCCAGCCACTCCATTGAAGCACCGGTTGAGATGGCCCAGCTTTCTCCGGCAGATAAGTAAAAGAAGGCAAAAAAGCAGGAAAATGTACAAATTTCAGGGTTCTTTCAAAATCAATTTGAGCTGATATTTGTTACCCTAGTGCTCAATTCCTTTGTCATGCATACTATCAAAGAATTACTGGAGCGCTCTGCTTTCGGAGTTTGCAGCTATCTCGGCGAGAAAATAGGCGTTGCTTCCGCCAGGGTGCGCCTTTATTTCATCTACCTGTCTTTCGTCACACTGGGGTCACCTGTAATTTTTTACCTTTTCGTAGCCTTTTGGCTCAACCTGAAAAGGTACGTCAAAAACAAACGATCCCTGATCTGGGAATAACCCTATTGTTCGAAAGCATATCGGATGATATTTGCTCCCATTCTCAGGGCCTGAAGGCGGACTTCCTCAGGGTCGTTGTGCACGTCCTGGTCTTCCCAGCCATCCCCCAGGTCACATTCGTAGGTATAAAAGCATACGAGGCGCCCTTCCCAGAACAGGCCATACCCCTGGGGCGGCTTATCGTCGTGTTTATGTATCTTGGGCAGGCCGTTCTTGAATTCAAACTCCTGATTATAGATCTCGTGTTCAAACGGCAGCTCGATAAACCCGAGTTCGGGGAATACTTTTCTCATAGCCACCCTCACGTATTGATCCATCCCGTAGTTGTCGTCGATGTGGAGAAAGCCGCCACCAATGAGGTAGTTTCTCAGGTTTTCGGCTTCGGCGTCAGAAAAAACGACGTTACCGTGGCCCGTCATATGCACGAAGGCGTAGTTGAACAACTCCGCGCTGCCGACTTCCACCTCGGCGTAATCGGTATCGAAATCCGTCCCCAGGTGCTGGTTACAAAAACGGGCGAGGTTGGGCAGTGAAGTGGGGTTGGCATACCAGTCGCCGCCCCCGCTGTATTTGAGCAGCCCCATACGCAAAGCCGGCGGGGCCTCCGCCCCTCTGAAAGAAAATGCAGTAAGAACAACTAATACGATCAGTATTCGCTTCATGAATATCACTCATTTAACAGGTTAATGGTATGGCAGGCCACGATGCCCGCTGTTTCCGTCCGGAGGCGCGCCGGCCCCAGGCTCACCGGTATGAAACCGGCATCGACGGCAGACTGCACCTCCGCCCGGCTGAAGCCTCCTTCCGGGCCTATAAGAATGCAAACGCCACGGCCCGGCTCGTAGTTGTCTTTCAGGCGCCCCTTAACGCCGTCGCCCAGGTAAGCGATGAATTTCTGTATCCCGGGTTCCACCGGCTTCCGGATAATTTCACCAAAGCCGGAAATGTCGTTAAGCTTTGGCAAGGCCGCCTTAAGCGATTGTTTCATGGCAGAAACCAGGACCTTTTCAAGACGTTCAGTCCTTAACTTACGGCGCTCGGAATGCTCCGTAACCAAAGGGGTGATCTCGTCGATCCCGACCTCGGTAGCCTTTTCCAGGAACCACTCAAAGCGGGCCAGGTTCTTGGTCGGAGCAATGGCAATATGAAGATGATGATTGCGGGCGGCGGCGGAAGGCAGGCGCTGCTGTATGGATGCCATACATGTTTTTTTTCCGGCTTCCTCGATCCGGGCCTCGTAAATGCTGCCTTTACCGTCCGTAATAAATATAATGTCGCCGGTTTTATGGCGAAGGGCCTGTATGCAATGGCGTGCTTCTTCTTCCGGAAGAATGGCCCGGCCATCCTCGATAGCGGTGGTAAAAAATAAGTTCATAGCAAAATGGCGGCTCTTAATCGGTTTTGGCAGGAGGAGCGTATAATTTTTAGCCAAATCCCCTTACCTTTGCGTCCGCTTACGCAACATTAAGAAAAATAATCCTGTTTTCTATCTCGACAAAACAGTGATAACAAAATTAAGTTTTCCATACAGGAGTTTGAAACATGCCTTGCCTTCGGCCCAAACGGCCTTCCTGGCTCAACATATTTCAAACTCTCCGAATTTATTTTTTAGTGTTACGCACCTGGCTTGGTTGCCAGGATTTTTATTACACTTTTTTAGACTATAGCGCTATATGGATTATGTGATAATGGTGGGGCAGCTGATGCTGAGCCTTTCAATCCTGATCGTCCTGCATGAGATGGGGCACTTTTTTCCCGCCCGGCTCTTCGGCACCCGCGTGGAGAAGTTCTACCTCTTCTTCGACCCCTGGTTTTCCCTGTTCAAATACAAAAAGGGAGAAACGGAATACGGAATAGGCTGGCTCCCGCTGGGAGGGTACGTTAAGATCTCCGGCATGATCGATGAGAGTTTCGACACCGAACAGATGAAGCAGGACCCCCAGCCCTGGGAATTCCGTTCGAAACCGGCCTGGCAGCGCCTGATCATCATGCTGGGTGGGGTTACGGTCAATTTCATCCTCGGCTTCTTCATATATGGAATGGTATTGTGGTACTGGGGAGATGAATACCTGCCCAATGAAAATGTCAAATTCGGTATATTCGTCGACTCTCTCGGCCAGGAAATGGGCCTGCGCGACGGCGACCACATCCTGGCCATTGACGGCAAGCCCTTTGAAAAGTTCAACGACCGGCAGGTCGTCCGGGAGATCATCATCAACAACGCCAGTTCAATCAAGGTAGAACGGGAGGGCGAGGTCCGCCAGGTGCAGATCGACCCGAAATTCATTTCCATCCTGGCCAGCCATGAGAACAAGGACAGGCCGCTGTTCTCTGCCCGGGTGCCCTTTATCGCCGCCAGATTGGTGAAAGGTTCCCCGGCTGAGCAGGCAGGCATAAAAGAACAGGACAAGATCATCGCCCTCAACGGTAAGCCTACCCCTTATTTCAGCGATTTTTACAAGATGGCGCGGGATATGAAGAGCGAACCGGTAGAGGTCACCGTTGTCCGGGAAGAAAAGGATACGTCTACCCTGGAAATGACCACCACCGAAAACGGGACAATAGGGGTATACCCCTTCGGCCCCACCTACTTCTTCGATACCAGGCGGGAGGAATACACCCTTGCCGAGGCACTGCCCGCCGGCGTCTCTATGGGCTGGTCCTTCCTGCGCGACCAGGCAAAAGCTTTCGGGCAGATGTTCCGCGGGCGGATCAAGGCCAAGGACAGCCTCGGAGGCTTCGGAACCATCGGCTCCATGTTCGGCAGTGAATGGCAATGGGAACGCTTCTGGAAAATGACGGCCATCCTGTCCCTCATCCTGGCGTTCATGAACCTGCTGCCCATTCCGGCCCTCGATGGCGGCCACGTCATGTTCCTCCTCTACGAAGTGGTTACCGGCCGCAAACCCAGCGATAAGTTCATCGAATACGCTACTATGGTCGGGTTTATCCTGGTGCTCGGCCTGGTCGTCTACGCCAACTGGCTGGATGTAACCCGTTTCCTCGGTAACTGGTTCTGATCGAACTATTTACGGCCGGCCGGTATTTCCCAGGAAAACCAGGGAACTTTTTCGCCCGAAAGCGCATTGAAGTGTGTGCACTTTTTTTGGTCCATAAGCGAAATTTTCCCTAAATTTGTTCCCCGCAAATGAGAAGCCGGCAAAAGTGCCGGGCAGCATCCTTGATATTACTATTTGCCGAAGTGGCGGAACTGGTAGACGCGCTGGACTCAAAATCCAGTGGTGGCAACACCGTGTGGGTTCGAGTCCCACCTTCGGTACCATCTGGGCGTAGGGACGACCGCTGATGCAGCCCGTTAACGAGCATAGCGAGTGCTACGGATGCCCTAGCGGAAAGTCCCACCTTCGGTAAAAAAAAGCAATATGGGAATTCAATTTACCCATATTGCTTTTTTTTTTGCCCGTAACAAACTTTTTGCTGATTGTCAAAGAGCCGAATTTAACACCAAAAGAATACCCTGTCGCTAAACAATCCGGTTTTCCTCCGTGTTGAAAAGCTAGAATCATAAACAAATCATAAGTCATTGATAATCAATTCAATGACTTTTTTTATTTATAAGCCTTTTTCACCAAAAACCACACCAAGATGAAAAATTTAATCCCACTGATCGCCATGCTTTTATTTACCATCAGCCTCACGGCCCAGCCGATGGCCGATAAGGATTATAAGCAGGCAAAAGAGGAAATCAAAGAAGCCATACTCCACGGCACTTCAACTATCCATGCTGTTTTTTTTTACCGAACCAGCCGTCCATTGTAATTCCACAGGAACTGGGCAGGGTCAAAACAATTTTTATCCGCTCAGCCATAAAAAATTGCTTCCACTATTTTCATTTTTTAGAATTCATATTATCTTTGCCCCGCCCTGGAACGAAAACGAGATTTCATCTGTTTTCTTTGTACAAATGCCGAAATGGCGGAATTGGTAGACGCGCACGTTTCAGGGGCGTGTGTCCTTACGGGCGTGGGGGTTCGACTCCCCCTTTCGGCACCAGCATTTCACAAAAAGCCTGTAATGGTATATCCATTACGGGCTTTTTTATTCGGACGGGCTACCTTTAGGTGGCCCGTATTAAAAGGAAATAAACGCGAGCTTACCCTCCTCTCCTACCCAATTCCAGCCGGGCCTTTTCACCTCTTCATCACTCTTACGGTAGTTATTCTCTCTCCATCCACCCTGATGGCAAGAAAATACACACCGGCAGGCCCCGGTATTTCCAGTTCCGGCAACTCTTCACCGTTGTATGTTTCCCGCAGTATCGCCTGCCCCATGGCATTTTTTACTTCAATCGAAATATCACGGTAAGCAGCCCCCGGAGCCAGGATCAGTTGGCCGCTTGTCGGGTTTGGATATACCGAGAATGACACCTTTTCGCCGGCCTCTTGAGTACCAACCGTGCAGTCGGTGCTGAAAATGACGCCCGGGTCCACGTCATCCGCCCAATTGGCAGCCGCCCATACGGCATCATCCACCTGCACGCAGGAGAGTTCGGGGTTTTCACGGGCATAGAATTCCAGGAATCCGGTATTGTTGCCATTCTGCACATCCAGGTGGGTAAGCTGGTTATTTGAACAGATCAAACGCTGCAAAGCAGGGTTCAGGCTGACATCCAGATCCGTTAATTCATTCCGGGAACACCACAACTCTACCAATGCCGGATTGGCGCTCACGTCCAGGCTCTCCAGCTGATTAAAGGAACAGATAAGCTTTTCCAGGGCCGGGTTCATACCAACGCCCAGGGCTGTTAGCTGGTTATTCGAGCATCGTAATTCGAGCAGGCCAGGGTTTGAACTCACCTCCAGAGACGCCAGGTTATTGCGATGACAGTCTACATACTCCAAAACCTGGCTTGCACTTAAAACCAGGGTTGTCAACTGATTTTCGTAGCACTCCAGGCGTTCCAGGGCCGGGCTGGCGCTCATGCTCAGTGTGGTAAGCTGGTTGTCGTGGCAGATCAGTTCCTGCAGGGCCGGGTTCGCGCTCACATTCAGATCTGTCAGCAGGTTGTCTTCGCATTCCAAGCGCTGCAGGACGGGGTTGGCGCTCACATCCAGGCTCGTCAGTTGATTGTCATAGCAGAAGAGGCGTTCGAGCATGGGGTTGGCGCTCACATCCAGTTCTGCCAGCAGGTTGCGGTTGCAGCGCAGGCTGATCAGGGCGGGGTTAGCATTGACATTGAGCTCTGTCAGGCTGTTGGTGCGGCATTCCAGGTGAGCCAGAACCGGGCATTGGGTGACATCCAGGCTGGTGAGCTGATTGTCTGAGCAGTGAATCCGCTCCAGTACCGGGCTGGGGCCGATTACCAGGCTCGCCAGTTGGTTGGTTTGGCACCGCAATTCGGCCAGGTTGGGGTTAGAGCTGACATCCAGGCTGGTAAGCTGATTGTCATTACAGACCAGGCGTTTCAGAGCAGGGTTGGCGCTCACATCAAGGGCGCTGAGGTTACCGATTCCGGGAATGCCGTTATAGGAGCAATCCAGGTTTTCCAATGCCGGGGTGGCGCTCACATCAAGGGCATCCAGGCGGTTGTAGAAGCAGTCCAGATGAACCAGGGCGTGGTTGGCGCTCACATCCAGGCTCTGTAACTGATTGTAGGAGCAATCCAGGTAAACCAGTTCAGGGTTGGAGGCCAGGCCCAGGCTCGTGAGCTGATTATCGGCACAGATCAGGGTATCGATAGCCTTGAACCCATGGATGCCCGCCAGGCTGCTGATATTCAACCCGCTCACCACGATCGCTCCACTGTAATCCTGTGCTTCGGCCACCTGTATCTCATTGTCGCCGTTGGTATTTATCGCGGGGTTGTTCAAAAGGGCTGCCTTGAAGTTGGGGTCCGGAATAGTTACAACCGGAGCTGCACAAAAGGAATTGAAACCCCCCATATTATTCACCCAGCTTACCCAGTTGGCAGCCGCCCATACCGGGTCGTCGGCCTGAATGCAAGTAAGATCGGGGTTGCCCAGGGCATCGAACCGGGTAAAGGCGGTGTTGTTGCCGTTCTGCACATTCAGGTACAGAAGCTGGTTATCGGAACAATCCAGGTAAGCAAGGGCCGGATTGGCGCTCACATCCAGGATGTTAATATCGTTGCCGGAGCAATCCAGGTAAGCTAAGGCAGGATTCCGGCTCAGATCCAGGCTTGTCAACAGGTTGTCCCGGCAATTGAAAAACTCCAGGAGCGGGTTCAACTGCACATTTATGGTTTCCAGCCCGTTGCCGGAAATGTCCAGGTGGAGCAGGGCCGGATTGGCGCTCACATCCAGGCCCGTGAGCTGGTTATCGCCACAGCGCAGTACTTTCAGGAACTCGTTTTTACTGATATCAAGAGCAGCCAGGTCATTACCGGAACAGTCCAGGAATTCTACCCCCGGAAAAGCGCCGATCCCCGTAAGGCCGGTTATTCCCAGGCCCGCCACATTGATGATCCCCTCGTAGGCCTGGGCCTCCGACACCTGTATCTCTCCATCATCATTGGTGTTGATGGCGGGGTTGTCCACCAGGGCGGCTTTGAAATCGGGGTCCGGGATATCCAGTACCGGTTCGATGCAAAAGGTATCGAAAGTAACCGTAGAGTCGGCAAAAGGCGCCCAGTTGGCCTCCGCCCAGGCGGAGGTATCCACCTGAATGCAGGAGAGGTTGGGGTTGTTCAGGGCATCAAAGCTGGTAAAATTGATGTTGTTGCCATTCTGCACGTTCAGGTATTCCAGCTGGTTGCTCCCGCATTCCAGCACTTCCAGAACCGGGTTGGCGCTCACATCCAGGATGAGCAACTGGTTGTCATGGCAGATCAGTTCTTCCAGGGCCGGGTTCATGCTTACATCCAGATAACTCAACAGGTTCTGGTCACACTCCAGCCTTTCCAGGGCCGGGTTCGTACCCACATCCAGGCGATTGAGCAGGTTGTCATAGCAATACAACCTCGTCAGGGCCGGGTTGCCGCTGAGGTCCAGGCTCGCCAGCCGGTTGGCATTGCAACGCAGAAAGACCAGCAACGGGTTGGCGCTGACGTTGAGGCTTGTCAGCCGGTTGGAGCGGCACTGCACGTACAGCAGAGCCGGGTTGGCGCTAAAGTCCAGGCTCGTCAGCTGGTTGCTGTGGCAAAGCAGCCAGTTGAGGGCGGGGTTGCCGCTCAGGTCCAGGGAGGAGAGGTTGTTGGACTGGCAATCCAGATACACCAGGCCGGCATTCAGGCTGAGGCTGATGGTGTCCAATTGGTTGTCGGAACAATCCAGCGAATCCAGGCCGGGAAAGGCATCTATTCCCGTAAGGTCCGTTATTCCCATTGCGGAAACGAAGACCGGGCCGTTATAAGCCTGAGCTTCCGCCACCTGGATCTCCTCATCCCCATTGGTGTTGATGGCAGGGTTGGCCACCAGGGCGGACTTGAAGTTGGCGTCAGGGATGTAGACCACCTGGGCGGTAAGGCCGTGGCCGATAAAAAAGACTGTAATAAGAAATAGGGCCAAGTTTTTCATAAGTGTAATTATTTGGGGTTTGCCGAAGTCGGAAGTCGGAAAGCGGAAGTCGGAAAACCAAAGCAAGGGCTTCCTGGCAGGGCTGTTTCGGTTTCCGGCTTCGCATTTACGACTTTAAATTTGGCTGCAGCATGGGACATCAGTATGGTGTTTATCCCGGGTTTAGTGAATATAAGCCGCCAAACGCGCCGGCGAAGGGTGTCGGCCCGGTTCAGATTTCTTTTTCTTGCCAATGGGGAAGGATATACGGCGGGGGCGCCCCGAAGGTTGGGATTATAAACATTTTGATACGTAAAAACCGGAAAAAAGTTACATTATCGTTCAGGAATAGGTTTGAGAACCTTACCTCCAGCTCACTGGAGATAGGTTCTTAAACCTTGCCCAGAAGCAAGAGGGAAAAAAAACTCAAAAAAAACTCCCCCCCTCTAAACCTTATTTATACTTTTTTGTATAAATTCCGGACTCGTAATTAAAATTAGTCTAAATAAGCCACAAAAGATAAAACCGACAGCTATATGAGCGATTCCATGCAGACGCTGGAAGAACACACCAGAAGCGATTACAAATACGGCTTCACAAGCAACATCGATTCGGACACCTTTCCGAAAGGCCTAAGCGAGGACGTTGTGCGCGCCATCTCTATGAAAAAGAACGAGCCGGAGTGGCTCACCGAATGGCGCCTCAAGGCCTACCGCCACTGGCTGGAAATGAAGGAGCCCAAATGGGTCAACGTCAAGTACCCTCCGATCGACTACCAGGACATCATCTACTATTCTGCTCCCAAACCCAAGAAAAAGCTGAATAGCCTGGATGAGGTCGACCCGGAACTGCTGGACACCTTCAATAAGCTGGGCATCCCCCTCGAAGAGCAAAAGCTCCTTGCCGGCGTGGCCGTCGATGCCGTGATCGACAGTGTCTCCGTTAAAACGACCTACAAGGAAAAACTGGCGGAGCTGGGCATCATCTTCTGCTCCTTCAGCGAAGCGGTCAAGGACCACCCGGAACTGATCAAGAAATACATTGGCTCGGTAGTGCCCCATACGGACAACTACTTTGCCGCCCTCAACTCGGCGGTATTCAGCGACGGCTCTTTTGTCTATATCCCCAAGGGCGTCCGCTGTCCGATGGAGCTTTCCACTTACTTCCGCATCAACGAGCGAAACACGGGCCAGTTCGAACGCACCCTCATCGTTGCCGAGGAAGGCAGCCACGTGAGCTACCTGGAAGGCTGCACCGCCCCCATGCGGGATGAGAACCAGCTGCACGCCGCCGTGGTCGAACTGGTCGCCATGGACGACGCCACCATCAAATACTCCACGGTACAGAACTGGTACCCGGGCGATAAGGACGGCAAAGGCGGGATCTACAACTTCGTCACCAAGCGGGGCCTGTGCAAGGGCCGTAACTCTAAGATCACCTGGACTCAGGTGGAGACCGGCTCGGCCATCACCTGGAAGTACCCCAGCTGCGTGCTGATGGGCGATAACTCGGTCGGCGAGTTCTACTCCGTAGCCGTGACCAACAACTACCAGCAGGCGGACACCGGCACCAAGATGATCCACCTGGGTAAGAATACAAAGAGCACCATTATATCCAAAGGCATCTCCGCCGGCTTCTCCGACAACTCCTACCGGGGGCTGGTCAAGATTGGCAAGAAGGCCGAGAACGCCCACAACTTCTCCCAGTGCGACTCCCTGCTCATGGGCGACAAGTGCGGCGCTCACACCTTCCCCTACCTGGAGGTCGAGAACAACTCCGCCAAGGTGGAGCACGAAGCCACCACCTCTAAGATCGGCGAAGATCAGCTGTTCTACCTCATGCAGCGCGGGCTGAGCGAGGAAGACGCCGTCAACATGATCGTGAACGGTTACTGTAAGGAGGTCTTCAACGAGCTGCCGATGGAGTTCGCCGTCGAGGCGCAGAAGCTGCTGGCGATCAGCCTGGAGGGCAGCGTGGGGTAAAGGCCGTGCATGCGTGTATGGGTGTATTCGTGCATTCGCCCCAAGGCACCCTTACACGGATGCAGTCCAGCTCGTAAATGGACCCACGCACTGGCAAACGGATCCACAATTACACTAATACACTAATACACAACCAAACATAATGCTGACGATCAAAAACCTCAAAGTCTCTATAGAAGATAAGGAGATCCTCAAGGGCATCAACCTGGAGGTCAAGCCGGGCGAAGTACACGCCATTATGGGGCCGAACGGCTCCGGCAAAAGCACGCTGGCCAATGTCCTGGCGGGCCGCGAAGAATACGAAGTCACCGACGGCTCTATCGAATATAAGGGCGAAGACCTGCTGGAAATGGAAGTAGACGAGCGGGCGCAGGCCGGCATCTTCATGGCTTTCCAGTATCCGGTAGAGATCCCGGGTGTGAGCACGTCCAACTTCCTGAAAAGTACGGTCAATGCCGTACGCAAAGCACAGGGCAAAGAAGAACTCAACGCCGTACAGATGCTCAAGCTGATCCGCGAGAAGATCAATATGGTGGGCATGAATGAAGGCCTCCTGAAGCGCTCCCTAAACGAAGGGTTCTCCGGAGGCGAGAAGAAAAGAAGTGAAATGCTGCAGATGGCCCTGCTGGAGCCAAAGCTGGCCATCCTCGACGAAACGGACTCCGGGTTGGACATCGACGCCCTGCGTATTGTCGCCGACGCCGTCAACCAGCTGCGCAGTGAAGACCGCTCCTTCATCATCGTGACTCACTACCAGCGGCTCCTCAATTATATCGTGCCCGACAAGGTGCACGTACTCCAGGGCGGCCGCATTGTCAAGTCGGGCGACAAAAACCTGGCGCTGGAACTCGAGGAGAAAGGATACGACTGGCTCAAGGAAGAAGCAGGTTCCGTTCCTGCATAATTGCCTGATTAATGTTCCTGAGAAAGAAAAACTCGAAAAATGCCAACAGTAGTTCAAGATAGATACGCCGAAGTCAAAGCGCGCTTTCAGCGGCTGTTCGAAGCGCAACACATACAGCTCAACGGCCATGCCAGCCATCCCTATCACCAGTTCCGTGCCGAAGCGATCAAAAAACTGGATGGCCTCAGTTTCCCCACCCGCCGCGACGAGGAGTGGAAATACACCAGCGTCAACCGCGTGCTGCAGCCGGAATACCAGCTGGAAACGCCGGCGGAGGTAACCGCTGAGCAGCTGAAGCCTTTCCTGATCGAAGGCCTCGACGCCATCCGCCTGGTTTTCATCAACGGCGCCTTCCGGGAAGAGCTTTCCGATATCGGCAGGCTGCCCCAGGGATTGACGGTCATGGAGCTGGACGATGCCCTTGCCGACGAGCGCTTTCAGGAAATGGTACAACGACAGCTCGACAGCCTGATGGAGGGCCAGACGGACCCCTTCATGGTGCTCAACGCCGCCTTCGCCCGCCACGGCATATTCATTCACGTGGCCAAGAATACGGTGATTGAAAAGCCGGTCTACCTCATTCACCTCGCTGCTCCCGGCGACGTGCCGACCTACAGCAGTTACCTGAACATCGTCTTCGCCGAACAAAGCAGCGAAGCATCCTTCATCGAAGGGCTGTTCGAACTGCCCGGCGCCGAAGGCACCTATTTCAACAACCTGGTGAACCGCTTCCGGCTGAAGCCCAACTCCCATACGCACCACTATCGCCTGCAGCAGGAAGGCCTCGAGGGCTTCCTCATCAGCAATGTGGATATCGAGCAGGACGGCGATAGCACCTATTCCTCCTACTCCGTCGACCTCGGCGGCCGGCTGGTGCGCAACAACCTGGCCACCACCCTGAACAACCAGGGGACCAACACCAATTTCTACGGCACCTACTTCGCCAAAGGCGAGCAGCATATCGACAACCATACCTTTATCGACCACGCCATGCCGCACTGCCAGAGCAACGAGCTCTATAAAGGCATCCTGACCGACAAGGCCCACGGGGTCTTCAACGGCAAGGTGCTGGTGCGGAAGGATGCTCAGAAGACCAACGCCTTCCAGCAGAACAGCAGCCTGGTGCTTTCCGACAAAGCCCAGATGGACAGCAAGCCGCAGCTGGAGATCTTTGCCGACGACGTGCGATGCAGCCACGGCGCCACCATCGGCCAGTTGGATGAAACGGCGGTATTCTACCTCCGCTCCCGCGGGCTGTCCGACGCGCAGGCGAGGGCTATGCTGCAGCACGCCTTCATCGAAGAGGTCATCGAATTTATGAAGCTGGAGCCGGTGAAGGACTTCGCCGAACAGCTGATAATGAAAAAATTTGAAGAATAGCTTATGCCAGTAACCGCTCAGAAAGGCTTCGATGTAGAAAAACTGCGCAGTGATTTTCCGCTGCTGCAGACGTCTATGAACGGCAAGCCGATTGCCTTTCTGGACAGCGCTGCATCGAGCCAGAAGCCTGCCCGGGTGATCGAGGCGATGGACACCTACTACCGGGAAAAGCACGCCAATGTGCACCGGGGTGTCTATCAGCTCAGCCAGGAGGCCACCACGGCCTACGAGAACGCCCGCGAGCTGGTGAGGGACTTCATCAACGCCCCTTCCGCCCGAGAAGTGATCTTCGTACGGGGCTGTACCGAGGGCATCAACCTGGTGGCCTCTTCTTTCGGCCGCCGCTTCCTCGACGAAGGAAGCGAGGTGCTCATCTCCGCCATGGAGCACCACAGCAACATCGTGCCCTGGCAGATGGCCTGTGAAGACAGGGGCGCCAAACTCAAGGTGATCCCCATCAACGACGACGGGGAGTTGATGATGGCTGAATTCGAGCGGCTGCTGACGGACAAGGTAAAGATCGTGGCCCTAACCCACGTTTCCAATACCCTCGGCACCATCAACCCCGTCCGGGAGATCATTGAGAAGGCGCATGCCAAAAATATCCCGGTACTGATCGACGGGGCCCAGGCTGTCCCCCACATGCAGGTGGATGTGCAGGAGCTGGATGTGGACTTCTATGCCTTTTCCGGCCACAAGGTCTACGGCCCTACCGGTATCGGAGTACTTTACGGCAAGGAAGAATGGCTCAACGCCCTGCCTCCCTATCAAGGCGGCGGCGAGATGATCGAAACGGTTACTTTCGAAAAGACCACTTATAACGAGTTGCCCCACAAATTCGAGGCCGGCACGCCGGATATCGCCGGCGCAATCGGGCTCGGAGCGGCCATTGAGTATGTTCGGTCGGTCGGTTATGAGGGTATTCACGCTCATGAAATGGAGCTGCTTCACTATGCCGCCCGGCAGTTGCAGGAGGTCGAAGGGATCCGTTTCATCGGCACGGCCCGGGAAAAAGCAAGTGTGATCTCCTTCCTGGTTGAAGGCATCCACCCCTATGACCTGGGCACCATCCTAGACAAACTGGGCGTTGCCGTACGCACCGGGCACCACTGCACCCAGCCGCTGATAGAGCGGTACTGCATCCCCGGAACGGTGAGGGCGTCGCTGGCGTTCTATAACAATAAAACCGACATCGACCGGCTGGTAGAGGGCGTGAAGCGGGCGGTGGCGATGCTGCGGTGAGGCTTGTAGGATTTTGTTGTCTGTTGCCTGCTGTTTGTTGTCCGTTACCTCCGAGTGTTCCAACAGGCAACGAACAACGAGCAACGAGCAACGAGCAACAGGTAACAAACAACAAAACATGACCATCAACGAGATACAAGACGAGATCATCGATGAGTTCTCTTTGTTCAGCGACTGGATGGAAAAATACGAGTACATCATTGACCTGGGTAAGCATCTGCCCCTGATCGACGAGCAATACAAGGACGAAGAGCACCTCATCAAAGGGTGCCAGAGCCAGGTGTGGCTGCATGCCAGCCTGGATGGCGACAAAGTGGCCTTTACCGCCGACAGCGATGCGGTGATCACCAAAGGCATCATCGCCTTGCTGATCCGGGTGCTGTCCAACCAGCCTGCGGAAGAAGTGGCGCAGGCTGACCTGTACTTCATAGACCGGATCGGCCTGAAGGAGCACCTCTCCCCCACCCGGTCCAACGGTCTGGTCAGTATGGTCAAGCAAATGAAGCTATACGGAGTAGCATTACACGCAAAGAATTAATCAACCATGTCCGAACCCAGATCAGAACTCGAACAACAGATCATCGAAGCGCTCAAGACCGTCTATGACCCGGAGATCCCGGTAGACATCTACGAGCTCGGCCTGATCTACGAGATCGATATCCAGGAAGATGGAAAGGTCAATATTACGATGACCCTCACTTCCCCGATGTGCCCGGTGGCGGAATCGCTGCCTATGGAAGTACAGCAGAAGGTGTGGGAAGTGGACGGCGTTTCCGAAGTAGTCCTGAATGTAGTCTACGATCCTCCCTGGAACAAGGAAATGATGAGTGAAGAGGCGCGCTTTGCCCTCGATATGTTTTAACCCAAATAAAAGCCCAACCCATAAATAATGAAAATATCAGCCCAGGACGAATACGGACTCAGAATACTGCTCAGGATCGCCCGTTCCCAAAGTGCAGACGGACTGAGCATTCCCCAGCTCAGCGAGGCGGAAGGCATGTCGGCTTCCTATGTGGCCAAACTGACCCGCACCCTGAGAATGGCTGGTTTCATACAGAGCACGCCTGGCCAGAAGGGCGGCTATATCCTGGCCCGGGCGCCGGAAGAAATACGGGTCAGCAAAGTGCTGCGCGCCCTGGGCGGCCCGCTTTACGATGAAGATTTCTGCGACAGCCACTCCGGGGCTTTCCGCATTTGTACCAATTCGGTCGATTGCTCCGTGCGCTCCCTGTGGAAGATAATTCAGTACTCTGTCGACCACGTGCTCGGCCAGGTAACGCTCCGCGACCTGCTGGGCTCGGAACAGAACGCCAACCAGGCCCTCCTGAATGTAGTCCAGTACCTCAATCAGGCGCAGGCGGCGGTGGCGGAGGGGTGAGTGGCAGGGGCTGCAATTCGCAGTTAGCCGGGCGATAGCCATCTTCACTTACTATATGGAGGGTGGAATGATATTCTTAAAATGCCCGTTCATCTCTGCCCGCTTGCGCAGGTTTTCCATCTCTTTTACGATCGGTATCAGCTTTTCCAGGTGCATGCGCATGAATTCCTGGCGGCTGCGTTCATCTGTCACGCAGAGGAACTGGTACTCCTGCTCCAGGGAAAAGCCGACATGGTGGGCCAGGTCGTAGGTGACGAACGCTGCAGGGTCGGAAGGAACGCTTTTCTTGATGTTCATCAGGCTGAACAGTTCTTCCACCAGCTCCAGGATCTGGGTGTTGGCTACTACATCACCTTCGGTATCGTGGGGGAGGTGTTTGATATCAGCAGCGGAATATAACTTTTTGGGAGCGGTACGATAGAATTCTTTGATGGAGAACAATCCCACACCCTGCGTCTTGATGTCCATCTCTCCGTTGGAATAGCGCTTTTCGATACTCAACAGTTTGATCTCTGTGCCAACAACCATCACCTTGCCATCGATATAGGCGGGAATGCCGAAGGTGATGCCTTCCTCCTCACACTCTTTGACCAGCTGCTTGTAGCGGGGCTCAAATATGTGCAGGTTGAGGTTTTCGCCGGGAAAAACCACCAGTTGGAGAGGAAACATAGGCAACAGTTTATCCATACAGCATTCAATTTTTGATTTTTGATGGGTGATTTTTGATGGGTGATGTGTACGGTAAAAGCCGCGATCTTTGTGCAGCCTATGGCTTTTGTTTCACAAGTTACCCGTCACCCGCCACATATCGAAAATCCTTTCCTCCAGCACTTGAATGGTAGGCTGGAAGCACTTACCTTGTACCCACATTTCTAACAAGGGGGATAGAACAGGGTTGCGAAATCCCCGTTCTATTTCCAGATGGAGCCGCTAAATTCCAAAACTATGACAAACAACAAGTTCTCATTTCTTCCCGCACTGGTTTTTTTTCTCACCGCCTTAATCGCCTTACCCTCCTGTAACAAAGAAAAACGCGCCCGGAAGATGCCGGAGAGTGTCAGCGCTTACGTTTACGGATATACCTCGGGCATCATCTCCCGGGCGGCGCCCATACGGGTTCGGTTTGCTACCCTGGCCGCCGGTGAAGACGCTATTGGACAGGAAGCCGACAGCCGGCTCATTTCTTTTTCCCCCAGTATCAGTGGAGTTGCTATTTGGGAAGACGCCCAGACGCTCCGCTTTGACCCTTCCGGACCGCTGGCCTCCGGCACGGCATACGTCGCCACGGTTTACCTTGAAAAGGTGATCCCCGATGTTCCGGAGGAAGCTTCCTCCTTCGAATTCGATTTCCGTACGCGCGGCCAATACCTCGAACTCGCCATCGACGGCATCAGCGCCCCCAACCCCAAAGACCTGAGCAAACAGGAGTTACAGGGGGCTCTCTACACTGCAGACATGGCAGAAGACGAAGCTGCAGAGGCGGCCCTCACCGCCCGGCAAAAAGGGAAGGAACTACCCATCCGCTGGTCCCACTCTGCAGAAGGCACCGAACACTACTTTTACGTGGAAGGCATCAGTCGCGGAGAGCAGGCGTCCACCGTTAAACTCAGCTGGGACGGCCAGCCGCTGGGTGTCAGCAGCAGCGACAGCCGGGAAGTAGCGATCCCCGCCATTGATGACTTCAAGGTTACAGGCGCACGAGCCGTTCAGGGAGAAGAGCAGTATATACAGCTGCATTTCTCCGACCCCCTGCTCGAGTCCCAGTCTCTGGAAGGATTGGTCAGCATCCCAGGTTATGGAACCAATTTCCGCTTCATCATCGACGGCAATAAGCTAAGGATCTACCCCACTTCCCGCCTCGTTGGCGAGCATACCATACAGGTAGCTGCCGGCGTCCGCAACATCAATGACAAGCGCATGCGCAACCCCAGCGAATGGACCGTCAGGATTCAGGATGTAAAGCCGCAGGTACGCCTCGCCGGCTCCGGCGTGATCATGCCCAACTCCGAGGGCCTGATCTTTCCGTTCGAAGCCGTAGGGCTCAACGCCGTGGAGGTGGAAGTCTTCAAGATTCACCACAACAACATCCTGCAGTTCCTGCAGGTCAATGAGCTGGACGGCAACCAGGAACTCTACCGCGTCGGGCGCATCATCATGCAGAAGAAGGTGCCCCTGCTCAACCTCAACCCCAACGCCAGCACCTCCGAATGGACGCGTTATGCCCTCGACCTGAGGAACCTCATTCAGGAGGACGGGCAGGCCATCTACCAGATCCGCATCGGCTTCCGACCGGAATATTCCACCTATTTTTGCAGCAGCAATGAAGAAGAGGCAGGAAGCGAAGCCCTTGCGCTTACGGTAGCCCAGGCAGAAGAGGAGGAGCCCGAAAGCATCATGGACAACTGGTACGGCTTTGGCGGCTACTATTCCGGCTACTCCTGGGAACACCGCGAAGACCCCTGCCGGGCTGCCTACTACAATGCCGACCGCTTTGTGCAGCGCAACGTGATCGCCTCCAACCTTGGGCTGATCGCAAAGGGCGGCACCGACAATTCCTACATGGTGGTGGTATCCGACCTGCGGACTGCCGCGCCGCTCAGTGGCGCCAAGCTGCAGTTCTATGACTTCCAGCAGCAAAAGCTTACCGAAGCCACCACTGACGGGCAAGGCATGGCAAAGGTAGAACTGCCCCGCAAACCCTTTGTGGTGATCGCCGAACAGGGCGGCCAGCGTGGCTACCTGCGCCTGGAGGACGGGAATTCCCTCTCCCTCAGCCGCTTCGATGTTTCCGGCGCTGTAGCCCAGAAGGGGCTGAAGGGCTTCCTCTACGGAGAGCGCGGCGTCTGGCGCCCCGGCGATTCCGTTTACCTCGATTTCATCCTGGAGGACCAGGGCGGGAAACTGCCGCCCAACTACCCGGTCACCTTTGAACTGCGCGACCCTCGGGGGCAACTGCAGGAACGCCGCTCGGTGGCCCAGAATGTCAATTACATATACCCGCTACACTTCACCACCCGCCGGGACGACCCCACCGGCGCCTGGATGGCCAGCGTCAAAGCGGGAGGCGCCACCTTCGAGAAAACCATCCGAATTGAAACTATAAAGCCCAACCGGATAAAAATAGAACTCGATTTTGGCGCCAAAGAACTGAGCGCCGCCAACGAGCCCCTCAATGCCACCCTTACCGCCTCCTGGCTGCACGGCGCTCCCGCCGCCAACCTGGATGCCAAGGTGGAAGCCCAGCTCCGCTCCGGAAAAACCAATTTCGAAGGGTATTCCGGCTATATTTTTGACGATCCGGCCCGTTCCATCGAGTCCCAGCCGGCCACCGTCTTCGACGGCACGCTGGATGCAGAGGGCAAAGCCCGCCTGCAGTTCCGCCTGGCGGGCAAGCAGCCCATGCCGGGCAAGCTCACCGCCAGCTTCAAAACCCGCGTTTTCGAACGGGGCGGCGATTTCAGTACCGACAGCCGCAGCCTGCCCTACCACCCTTACGAGGTATACGCCGGCATCCGCATCCCGGAAAGCAAATACGGGGAAAAGCGCCTGGAGGTCAACCAGCGGGGCGTCATCAGCTTCGCCACCCTGAATAAGGATGGCAAGCCCGCCGCCAACCGCCAACTGAGCGTCGGCCTGTACCGGGTAGAATGGCGCTGGTGGTGGGATCAGGGTTATGACGACATTTCCCGTTTCAACAGCAGCTCCCACTACGATGCACTGCTGAAACAGGAAGTCTCCACCAACGCCAAAGGCCAGGCCGAATGGGGCGTGACGCCTGAGGAATGGGGGCGCTACCTGGTGCGGGTATGCGATACGGAAACGGGGCACTGTACCGGCGATTTCTTCTACGCCGGCTATCCCTGGTACGGAGAGGGTGACGAAGCCAACCGGCAGGCCGCCGCCATGCTCACCTTTGCCTCGGATAAGGAAAAATACAACGTCGGCGAACAGGTCAAACTCACCCTTCCCGAAGGAGAGGCCGGAAAGGTGCTGGTCACTGTAGAAAACGGCACCAAAGTGCTGGAGTCCTTCTGGGCGGAATCAAAAGAGGGGGAAAATACCTTTACTTTCCAGGCCAAGCCGGAAATGGCGCCAACCGCCTACGCCCACGTGGCCATGATCCAGCCCCACGCCCAGGTGAAGAACGACCTGCCCATCCGGATGTACGGTGTGATCCCGGTCAATGTGGAAGACCCGGCCACCCGCCTGGCGCCGAAGATCAAAATGCCCGAAGAGCTCAAGCCCGAGCAAACTTTCACGGTAGAAGTCTCCGAAGCCAAAGGCCAGCCCATGGCCTACACCCTGGCCATCGTCGATGAAGGCCTGCTGGGCCTGACCCGCTTTGAAACGCCGAGCCCCTGGAATGCCTTCTATGCCAAGGAAGCCCTCGGCGTACGCACCTGGGACGTCTACGACCAGGTGCTTGGCGCCTACGGGGCCGAACTGGAACGCCTGCTGAGTATCGGCGGCGACGGCGAGATCCGCCGCGGAGCCCAGGAAGACCGCGCCAACCGCTTTGAGCCGGTGGCCATGCACCTGGGGCCCTTCCTGCTCAAGAAAGGCAAAACCGCCAAACACGAGATCCGCATGCCCAACTACGTCGGCGCCGTGCGGGCCATGGTTGTAGTAGCGGACAACGGCGCCTACGGCAATGCCGAAAAGACCGTGCCGGTACGGCAGCCGCTCATGGTGCTGGCCACCCTGCCGCGGGTGCTCAGCCCGGGCGAGCAGCTGGAGCTGCCGGTCAATGTGTTCGCCATGGACAACAAAGTGAAGAACGCCACCATCAGCGTACAGGAAAAGAGCGGGCTAGTGAAGGTCGGAGCCGCTTCCCGCAGCGTGCAGTTCTCCCGCCCCGGCGACCGGTTGGTGAGCTTCCCGATAGAAGTCAGTGAAAACGTCGGCGTAGCCCGCTTCACCATTACCGCCAGCGGCGACGGGCAGAGCGCCAAACAGGAAATAGAGATACAGGTGCGCAACCCCAACCCCTACGTCACCGATGTGGACAGCAAAGTGCTCGACGGCGGGCAGTCGCATGCCTTTGCCTTCACGCCCATCGGCATGCGGGGCACCAATGAGGCCATCCTGGAGGTTTCCAGCATCCCGCCGATCAACCTGGGCGAACGCCTGGAGTACGTACTCCGCTACCCCTACGGCTGCCTCGAGCAGACCCTCTCCGGCGGCTTCCCGCAGCTCTACGTCAACCAGTTGATGGAGCTCGACGAGGCGCAGAAGGAAAGGATACCCCGCAACATCAACGCGACCATCGACAGGCTGAAGCAGTTCCAGGTAGGCCAGGGCGGTTTCGCCTATTGGCCGGGTGGCAATACGCCCGACCACTGGGCGACCTCCTACGCCGGCCACTTCCTGCTGGAGGCCAAAGCACTGGGATATACCATACCTCCCGCCATGCTGGAAAAATGGACGCAGTTCCAGAAAAAGGCGGCCCGCATGTGGGACCCCAAAATGGAAGAAATGGGCTTTTACTCCCGCAACAACTACGAGCTGATGCAGGCCTACCGCCTCTACACCCTTGCCCTGGCCAAGGAGCCTGACATGGCCGCCATGAACCGCCTGCGCGAATACAGGGGCCTCACCCTGCAGGCCAGCTGGACGCTGGCGGCAGCCTACGCCTCGGCCGGCAAACCGGAAGCGGCTCAGGCCATCACGAAAAATCTGGACACAAAAGTGCCCCGGTACCAGGAGCTCTCCTACACCTACGGTTCCGGCCTGCGCGACCGGGCGATGATCCTGGAAACGCTGGTGCTGATGGGCGAGCGGGAAAGAGCGGCAACTCTGGTGAAATATATCTCCGATGAGCTGAGCAGCAGCCGCTGGTGCAGCACCCAGGAGATCTCCTTCTCCCTGCTGGCCATCGGCAAGTACGTAGGTAAGGGAGGCGCGCAGAGTAAGCTGGCCTTCACCTACCAGGTGCAGGACGGCAAAACCGTCAACGCCGGCTCCAGCCAGCCGGTCATGCAGATACAAATCCCGCTGGAGGGACAATCGCGCCGGGAAGTGATAGTCAAGAATACCGGACAGGGCGCCCTGTTCACCCGAGTCATCCGCACCGGGCAGCCCTTGGCCGGGCAGGAAACGGCCAGTTCAAACGACCTCCGGATAGAGGTGGCCTACAAGAACATGCAGGGCGCCCTCATCGACCCGGCCGCCCTGCCGCAGGGTACGGATTTCATCGCCGAAGTGCGCGTCACCCATCCCGGCACCCGCCCCATACCCTACCGGGAGCTGGCGCTGAGCCAGATCTTCCCTTCCGGCTGGGAGATCACCAATACCCGGATGGATAACATCGAAGCTTTCGCTCAGCCGAGCCGCCCGGATTATCAGGACATCCGGGACGACCGGGTGAATACCTTCTTCGGCCTGCAGGAACGCCAGACCGATACCTACCGCGTGCAGCTCAACGCCGCCTACCAGGGCCGGTTCTACCTACCGGCAACCTCCTGTGCGGCGATGTACGACAACAGCATCAGTGCCCGCGCGCCGGGGCGCTGGGTGGAAGTGACGGCGCCGAGGGAGATATAGTATGATAGAACACGGATGACGCGGATCAGGCAGATTTGCGCGGATTTCTCTTTTCACTTTCAACAGTAACGATCAACACTACGTCATCCGTGTTTTTCTCCATTTAGACTGGCCCCATTTTGTCGGGGTGCAATTTTCGATTGCGCTCCGACTTAAAGAAACTGTGGCTCTTTCCAGAACCTTTTTCAATCTATATAAATAAATCCTTTCCCATGTCCATCCTCCACAAACTATCCTCCGCCCTCGGCCGCCGGGACGAGCTCCCCAACCAGGAACTGGCCCGGAAGATCGCCGAAGCGGAAGACAAAGAGGGCGTTAAAGAGTTGGTGCAAAACCTTTCCAATAAGGACTAGGCGATCCAAAGCGACTGCATACAATCACCTCAATCCATTACCCGCTTCCCATCCTTCCGGAAGCTCCGCAGGAACTCTCCGAAGTTGTCAAACTCCTTGCGGAAGCTGATGCCCGTGCCCACTTCCAGGCGGCTGCCACCGCCGATGTCGGGTTCGAGGCGCTGATAGACCCGTAGCTTGAGGGTGCGGTCGCGGTTGAGGACGTATTCGATCACCAGGTCGTTGCCCACGAAGGTGCCGCTGGCCTCGGGGGCGGTGTAGGCGCTGTTGCCGATGTCGACATTGCCGCCGACCTGTATGGTGAGGCGGTCGTTGAAGAATTCCTGCCGCAGGCGTACCTGGAATTCGTCGCCCCGCCGCAGCTCTTCCTGTTCACCCAGGTCGGCCTGGTACTGGTTGTAGGCGATGTCGAAGTCGATGCCGGACAGGGCGCTGCCGTCGGAGAAGAATTCCGAGAACAGCTCGGTAAGCAACAGCGACAGCTGGTTGGAGACGAACTCACTAACGGTATTGTAGAAGATCTCACTGCCCTGAATGGCCAGGTCGGACGGCAGGAACTGCCCGACCACGATGAGGCCGAACACCTGCCGGTTGAGCTCGTTGGGGTCCTGCCGGATGACGCGTAGTTTGCTGTCGGTAAGGGTCTGCAGGGGCCCGGTGAGCTGGGGGAAGCTGATATCGAAGTTGATGACCGGCTGGAGGAGGTCGCCCCGCAGGTCCATCGTCAGGTTGACGTCGGTCGCCTTGCTGGCGTCGTTCCGCACCTCGGCAGGCGCCTCAGTAAGGTATTCCTGGATGAAGTTGGCTACCGAGGTGGACAGGCCCTCGTACTCTGCCTCCAGGCGGATCTGCGCTTCGAAGGGGTCGCCCGACCAGCTGATGACGCCTCCTTTCTTAATGCTGAACTCCTTATTGACGACGTTGTAGAGGGTAAAGAGGTAATCTCCCCGCTCGATGATATAATCGCCGTACATCAGGAAATCCCCGTTGCGGGGCACCAGGATGCGGATGTTGCCGCGGCCGTTGCCCTTAATGATGTCTCCCGCCTGTTCGTCGAAAACGATCTCGCCGGTGGCCTCCTCGGTAATGGTCAGGTCCATCTCCAGGTTGGTGCCGGTAAGCGCTTGTTGCAGGTTGTCTTTCTGCCCTTCTTCCGGGCGTTCCCGGAACCGGATGAAGCTCAGCTCCGAGGCGTCTTCCCCGGCGCTGACCGGTATCACCAGGCGTGTACCCTCGCCAACGGTAGCGTTGACGTAAATGTCCACTTTGTCGAAGGGGCCGTTGAACAAGACCTCTCCCTCTCCGATGGCGCGGCCGTAGAATAACTCGTTGTCTCCCTTTTTAGTATTCAGGGCCAGGAAGCGATCCGTTTCCAGGCGGGCGGCGATGCCCAGGTTTTTGAGGTGGTCGTGGGTGATCCCGCCCCTTACGATGGCCGTATTGTTGAGCTCGTCGCGGACGATAGTCCCGCTGGCGTCAAACAGGTAGTCGTTGACGCTGATCAGGCCTTCCCTGAAAAAATAACGGGTCTGGAGGTAATCGACCGTCACCGCTCCGTCCCGGACGGTAATGAAACCGCTGGGCTGCAAGGTTTTGGGAAAACCGTGAATGCGCAGGTTGGCGTTGAAACTGCCAACGGTATTCGATACGCTGGAGCCGATCCAGTACTCGGCGATGCCCACCGGAAACCCTACAACATCCAGGTTGAAATCGATGTAGTTGGCCTGCTGTTCTTCGGGAATATCGTCCCCTTCGATGACGGGAGCGGGGTTGAACGACCCTTCCGCCAGCAATTGGGAGGTATCTTTGGTGATGGAAAGAAAAGCATGGAAAGGGCTCTTGAGGTTATCGGCCTGCGCATCCAGCCGCAGGGCGCCCCAGTCGTCCCCGTTGACCAGGAGGGTATCTGCCAGGATGGTAGCCTTTATCCCGGACATTTGAAAAATATTCTCCACTTCGGCTATTGTGTTGAATCGGCCGGCAAAATCCAGGGACTCATAGTCCCACACTTCATCGATGAAACTGAAGTCGAAGTTGTACAGCCCCAGTTTGAGGCCTTTATTTCGCACCCCTTCCAGCTTGATCTGCCGCTCCCCGTTGGTCAGCAGGAAATTCTTGGTATCGATGTGCCCTTTCCGGAAGGTAATGTAATTGCGGTCGTTGATAAGCCAGGGCGTTTCCATCAGGACGAGGTTGGACTGGCTGAACTCCACCCGGTAGTTGAGGGTATCCGGCATGAACAGGCGGGCGTTGAGGTTGAGCTTGTCCAGCAGGGTCATCCCCTCCGACTCGTAGGCCAGGGCTACTTCAAAGGTGTCGCGCTCCAGCAACCCCAGGACTTTGATAGGAGAAAGGTAAGTTTTCTGGTTGAGTACCGGCTCGGCGACCGCAAGGTCGATGTTGCCGTAAGATTGTTCCAGTTCCAGCAGGATACCGGTTTCGTTCAGCTCTATGTTATCAAACCGGAACTGCGGCAAATAAACATAGGCGGAGATGGAGTCCCGGACATTGTCGAAATACCCCTCTACGGAAGCATCCCGGATGGGGCCCAGCCCTTCATTCAGCACCGCCAGCAGGTTCTTGGTATTGAAAATTTCGGCATTAAAGGAAAAACTTTGTGGCCGCACTTCTTTTTCCGGAGCTTTCAGGCCCAGGCGCTGAAAGAATTCCGGAAAATTGCGGGACAGGTACTGCATAAAGGCAGCCGGCACCTGTTCAATATCGAATACGCCTTCCAGGCTGGCGTCGGCAATATCCGACTTTACCAGAAAGAGTTTGTTGCCGCCATTGAGGAATTCGGAGCTGAAGTAAACAGAGTCGATTCGCACATCGCCCAGGCGGCTGTGTTTGAGTAAAAAGTTCTTCACCTGGCCGGTGCCCTCCATATTGGAAAAGCGGCTGTCTTTGAGGTCCAGCGTGATATCCCCGGAAAGGGCTATTTCCTGTTCGGCAAGGTTGAGTTTATGGAGGTCCAGCTTTTTGACAAAAGCGTGGAAGTTGAAGAAAGGCACCGTATCGGTAAAGTCGACCCTTCCCAGGAAGGAAAGGTCGATATTATCATCCTGGATATTGAATTCCCCGCTAAAAAGGTTCTTCTTCAGCTCACCGGTCAGGCTGGCATTCTGGTAATTGTAGCCTTTAAACACAAAGCTCTGTACTTCAGCGGAGAGGTCGGCGCGCGCTGTTTCCACGGTCAGGCCGTAGCCGTCACTAACGGAGGAGGTGAAATTCACCAGGCCGAAATCCGGATTTTGCGACCATCCGCCGAGGTCGAAATCGGTGAGGGTAAGCTTCCCGGAATAGTTGGCTTTGGCCCTACCCTGCTTGAGGTTCATGCGCATGTCCATGCGGGCGCGCCCCAGGGAAGAGGCCAGTTCGCCGTAGGCTACGAAGTCGGAAAAGTAGCCGTCAAAACGCCCCTGGAAATTGAGCCGGCCCAGGCGGTCGAAGTTGGGGGGCGGAGTGAAATTGGGAATGAGTTGCCGGAGGGTGCTCATGCTCGTTTTGAGCTTCGACAGGTTGAGGTTGAGGGTCTCACTCTGCCGGTAGGTAAGGTCCCGGGAACGGAACTCGCCCTCCATGACGAAGCTGTTGTCTTCCAGGGCGATAGAAAGATCCTGCCCGTCGAGGTTATTGACCCTGCCCTTGACCAGGCCGTCGATAAACAGCAGGCGGTCTTTATTCAGGCGGAAGAAAGTATTTTCTCTGAGTCCGGGCGCAAAAGTCATGATATCACGCAGGCGCACCTGGGCATTATCCAGGCCGATATACATTCTCACCCGGTCGGGAAACTCGGTGAATGCTTCGTAGGTATTGTATTTGAAAATGAGCGTATCGCCGATCTCGCTGTAGGGCGTCTTGAGGTTCAACCCGTTGAGTTCCACACCTTTACTCCAGACCCTCCCCTGCTTTACGGAAAGGTTTTCCAGGACGAAGCCGCTGAGGTCGCGCAGGGCAAATTCCCGGACCTCCCCCTCAAAATCCAGGCTGTCGGCACAAAACGAAAAAAAGTCGATTCCGATATTGATATCGAATACGTCGAGGTGTTTAAAATCCAGTTCATCAATGGCGGTAGTTTTAACCGGGGCTTTAAGCCAGTTGTGCAGAGAAAACTGCCCGTCGCTGAGCCGGAGTTGCCGGATGGTGGCGTAGAAAGGGCGCCCTTCATCTTCAGGGGTATCCACCTGATCAGCAGCAGGTGCTGCATCCGTTGCCGGCAGCGGCTTTTCCGGATAATCGTCAATACGGACATACGGCCCCTTAAGGGACACGGATTGGGCATGGATGTAATTTTCGGGCAGGTTGAGCTCTTCGATCTCCAGCTCGCCTTTTTCCAGCCGAACGGACAGCCGTTTGCCTCTGACCTTATCCTCCTGCAGGAAATGCACATCCGTCAGGGAAAGCCTCTGTACATCGAGCTTAAAAGGGCGTTTTTCCTTCTTCAGGGCCGTACTGTCGGGGGGGAACAGGCGCCCCAGCAGGATCTGTATATTGTTTTGCTCCGCCCCTTCCGGAGTCCTGATATTGATAATTGCACTATCCAGCGCCACTTCTTCAATGACCAGGCCGCGCAACAGGTAGGTGACCGGGTTGATGCTGATATTGGCGTAGAGGCGCTTACTGTATATGGTGGTGTCTCCGGGGTTGATCCCTTCCACGTAGAATTCTTCCAGGACCAGGCGGTCGAGATAAGCGAGGTTGAGGCGTTTTACCGAAACCGTGGTTTCCAGTGTCTGGCTCAGGGCGGCAGTAACTTTCGAGGCTGCCCAGTTCTGAATGGCCGGCACCTGCAGGAGGAGGAAGATGGAGAGGAAGAACAACAGGACGGCCCCTACCAGGCGCTTTACCCAGCGCCAGGCAGCCTGAGCAACCACTACCCAGCGGGGTGGTTGAACATTTTCCTGCTGAAGGTTATCTTCTCTTTCCTCCATGTCACTTTATTAACCGCAAATTCCTGCGAATATATTCAATGTAAACGGCATTTAACGAAGATTTAATACCCTACCGACATCTCTTCTACGAACTGGCAGGCTCGTTTTTCAGACCAATAGGCTCCACCCGGGCCGGAAGACACGAAGCCGACATGTCCGCCCCAGCGAGGGGTTTCCAGAAAAACGTGGGGGTGTTCTTCCGCCAGCCGGCAGGGGTAACAAGCATCGCTGAGAAAGGAATCATCCCTGGCGTTGACCAAAAGGGCCGGCCGCCGGATGTGGGGCAGGAAGCGCAGGCTGCTGTTGCTCACCCAGTAATCCTCAGCATCGAGGAAGCCGTGGATGGGCGCCGTGAACTGCCCGTCGAACTGATAGAAATCACGGGGCATCTGCTCCGGCAGTTTCAACACTTCCGGAAAGCGCAACGCCTTTTCCCGTACCTTTTCGTTAAGGCTTTTGATGAAGCGGTGGCGATACAGATAGTTGTGCCACTTGGCGATCTCCCCGTTGGCACCCATTACATCACAGGGTACGGAGAAAGCCACCCCGCAACGCACCTGTGGGGGAACAGCTTCCCCGTTTTCCCCCAGGTATTTGAGAACAACGTTGCCTCCCAGGCTGAAGCCGACCAGCGCGATGGACCCATAGTCGCGTTTATCCAGGACTTGGGAGATAGCCCATTTCAGGTCTCCGGTCTCCCCAATATGATAGGAACGAACTTTCCGGTTGGGTTCTCCGCTGCACCCCCGGAAATTGAAGCCCAGGGCATCCCACCCTCTCTGGTTAAAATACTGGGCCATTCCCCGGATATATGGGCGGTGAGCGCTGCCCTCCAGGCCATGCAGGAGGATGGCCAGTTTCCGGTTGCCGCGAGCGGCCCAGTCGAGGTCCAGAAAATCCCCATCGGGGGTATCTATGCGTTCCCGTTCGAATTGTACCCCTTCCACCCTTCGAAAAAGAGCCGGATAAATGGTATTGATGTGCCCGTACCGGAAAACACCACGGGCCCGATAAGTCGATTTGCTGATCAAAGGCATAAACGGTTGCTATTGCGGTTTGATGGAAAGAGCGCGAACTTCCAGGCTGATATTCAACACATTATCTCCCATTTGGGTTGCGTAGGCCTTCATTGCCCGTTCTGCTTCTGCCTCTTCCCGGAAAACCGGCCCAAAATATACCACATAACCACTGCCAGCTTCCAGGAAACACCCCAGCCACATCCCATATACCTCCAGGCCATAACTGCTCAGTTCGGCGATCCGGGGGGCGGCCAGGGAATAAGATGAGTACGCACCTTCCTGGACGACAAAGGCATCACCTTCGATCCTGAGCTGTGAACAATCGTAAGTGATCAGGCCTGCGACATCAGGATAGGGCAAAATGAACCCCGGCTCCTCTTCTTTGGGTTCGAGAAGAGGGGCCGGGCCGGGAGGCGGCTCAGGGGCCAGCCCAAGTTGGAGGTAGTTTTTCACATCCTTCCGGTAGGGCGGAGGCCAGACAAAGGGCGTATCGACCACATAAAGGTTGGGGCGGATGGAGTCCGGAAGAATATTGCCTCTGTTTTTCAGCTTTGCCTGTTCCATTTCCTCCAGGTAATCCGCGTATTCCTGTTCCTCCATTGGCTGCTCCTGTGTTTTCTGGTAAAGAACGCCGGCAATGGCCACAAAGGAGATCAGGCAGGCAATCATCTGATATTTGAAACGCTGATTGAAAGCCAAAAAGCGACGGGGCTTGAATTGGCGCAGCCAATCCGGATATTTTTCCTCCCGGATCACCTTATCGATCTCCATCTGCGAAAACAGAGGAATGAGGCGCCGGCGGTTGCTGAACAGGTCCTGACGGGAGGGCGTCACCTGCATGACCGGCGGTTTATTCTCGCGGACCACGAGCAACCCAAAACCATTGTAAATGCACTGGTTTCGCAACTCAAGGTAATAACGGTCATCGTAATAATTGGGGAAAACATCCTCGGCAATGGCTACCCATTGCTCGTCGGCGTAGTACTGTTTGAACTGTTCGATGGCATAAATGTACCGGTACCGCCGCAGCGGGCTTAGCGGCACGTAAAAAAAGGGAAAGATGAGCAGAAAGGCGACGATGAGGAATGCTATCCATACAATGACGGCAAATTGCGCCATGGGCAAAACGCCCCGAACATAGAGGGTAACGAATCCGGCAGCCAGAAATGCCAGGGAGGCCGCTGCGCTGTCCCACATTAGTAAGGCCCGCCGCAGCTGATAGCGGACCTCCTGGCGGGAATCGTGAGAGGTAGCCTCTACCGTCGCCCGGAAAACCTCACCTTCAGCCTGAGGAAAAGATAAAAAGCCATCCGCAATGATGCCCCCTGCCCCTCGCATATCGGAGCTGAGCACAGTTGCCCCTTCCCGCTGCCGTTGCCGGTAGTGGCTCTTCAGAAAGCGGAGGGTGATCTGTGTAATATCGCGTTCGTTGAGTGAGGCCACGCCTTAATTGATTTATCACTTTTCCAATTGTGTCCACAATTTAATGGTTTCTACGGCAGGCCGCACATCATGGACCCGAAGAATCTTCGCTCCCTGCTGCAGCGCCACCATATTCAGGGCGGTAGTGCCGCTGAGGGCTTTTTCCGGAGGTATCTTCAGGACTTTGTTGATCATGGATTTACGGGACAGCCCCGCCAGGATGGGATAATCCAGTATTTGGAAAGCATGCATTTCTCTCAACAGCCGGAAGTTGTGTTCCACCGTCTTTCCGAAACCGAAACCGGGATCCAGAATGATGTCTTTCACCCCTGCGGCTCTCAGCTTGGCCACCTCCGCGATAAAAAAGTCAAGGACTTCCTGTACTACATCCTCATAGGCAGGTTGTTTCTGCATGTTTTCAGGTGTTCCCTGCATGTGCATTAGGATGTAGGGCGCCCCCAGCCTGCCTGCCTCCTCATACATGCCGGCATCGAAGCGGGCCGCCGAGATGTCATTGACGATCCCTGCCCCGGCAGCCACCGCTTCCCGAGCCACCCGGCTGTGAACGGTATCGATGGAAACGACGGCCTCCGGAAACCGGCGGAGAAGGCTGTGGATGGCCGGGATCACCCGGCTGAGTTCTTCCTCTGCCGAAATAACCTTTGCGCCGGGGCGGGAAGACATCCCCCCTATATCAATGATCTGTGCGCCATCTTCCAGCATGTGCTCCGCCTGCTGCAGAATTGCATCTTCGGTAGTGTATTTGCCTCCGTCAAAAAAGGAATCGGGGGTAACATTGAGGATACCCATCACCATGGGTTGCTCCAGGCTGAGCAATTTACCACGGCAGTTGAGGGTAAGGCGAGGGTTTAACATCGTCCTGGCTTTTTAAATTTCCTGTAAATTTCATGAACTTCCGGCCGATAAAAAGGAAATACGGTTTTCCGTCTGAACCTGAGCGGTTATTGGGAGGCTTTCACCATACCGGGCTCTATTTGGCTCATAATATCGCCTGAAAAGATTTTTTTAAAAAACACTATCTTGACTGTGGATAATTTGACATTTTAGCAGCGACAAAAACATTCCGTCTATGACAAAGTCAAGAAAACAAAGGAGGCAGGAACTCCGCGATAAGCGGGATGCCAGAAAGTTCATGCGGGTCGTTGTCATTGCAACGATCATCTTACTGGTACTGCTGTTCCTGCTTTATCTGAATTCCTGAATTATTCTTTCACCAACAGTACATACTCGACGAGCCTCAGCCGGCTGTCCCATCCTTTGATGGTATCAGCCGGCTCCGCTGCTTTCAGTTTTTCCGCCTCGGAGCGTTCCAGAAAAAAGAGGGCCTGGCCCGTCTCATTCCATGACTCCTCCAATGTAGCCGGGCCACGGAGGAGTTGTGTATTGGAGTAAACCGCCCGGCTGTAAGCCGCCAAGGGGGAGAAAGGAGAACCTTCCTCATACATCAGGAAAACACGGCCGGCCTGCCGGGCAGCTTCATTCTCCTGGCTGCTTTGCACCAGGGTGTGCGGCCAGTTCAATTTTTGCTGCAGCAAAGGGTTGGCCTGCAGCCAGAACAGGGTAGTCAGCAAAAGCCCCCCCATAATCACCCCTCCGTGAAGGTAACGGCGGTTGGGCCCGAACAGCCCGATAACTGCTATAAAACTCAGCATCCAGTAAATACCCCCAATGGCCAGCATAGCGCGGAAGCCTACCCCTCCGAACTGGAAAAAACTGCCGATCATTACCGGGGTAATTATGCAAAATGCTCCCACCAGGTGAAAGATCGCTCCTGCCTTCACTACCGGCCCATGAGGATAATTGGGGTCGAAGTAGTGTTTCAACTGCCGGGCCGCCACGAAAGCAAGAAGCCCCTGCAGGGCCAGGGAATGCCCCAGCAGCGCAAAGATCAGGCCGGCAGCATTCAGCACCGCCATTTCCTCCCGGCGCCCCAGCCGCCGGGCCGTTTCCCACAACCCTGCCAGCACAAAACCCAGGAATGGAAGTATGCCGATCAGGTTCCACAGCAAAAAACGGCCGCTTCTGAACCCCACCAGGAAACCACCCTGGCCGAACGCCCCCAAACCGGTGAGGTAGATCAGCAGGAAAACGGCCAGGCCGGCCAGCCAGGGATTGAGGCTCAGCAACCGCCTGCCCTGAGGGTGAAGGAAATAGAGAAAAGCGCTGCTGCCCATCAGAAAGGCCAGGGCATTGGCCGGCTGCACCCATACTGCCAGGAACAGCAACAAGTAAAAAACAGCCCTCCACAGCCGGGCCGGTTGCTTCAAAAAGCGGATCAGTGCGGCAAAGGCCAGCCATTGAGTGGCCATGGCCCAGATATCTCCCGTAGCTACTTTTGCCAGGTTGGGCATGAGCAGGGATGCGCTCAAAACTAAAAGCGTGCTCACAAGCACCTCCTTTCCGAAAAGCTTACGGGCAATACTCCAATATGCTCCCAGAGCAAGAATAAATACCAGGGCTCCGGGTAAGCGGATCAAAAAATGAGGGATCTCCCCTCCCACCACCGTCCAGGACAACACCATCCCATAAAGGGAGCCGGGCAAACTACCATCAAGGCCGCGCCACACCAGCCAGGATTCCGCCCCCCACCAGAGGGCAGTGAAGTCGTTCATAACCAACAGGTTGGCTACCAGTAAAGAGCCAGCTATATAAGTGAATACTCGGTATTGCGTCGTCATATCGTCATTCCTTGCCCAGGCGCGAAGATAAGGAACACCCGGCCTAATTCCAGGCCTTTTTGCAAACAGGCATACAGCAGCATAGGATATTTTCCGTTATATTTGTTAATAGCAGTTTATTTTAACCCTGATATTATGAGAATCGCGCCCATTTTGACTCTTGCCGTTTTGTTTTTCCTCTCTGCCTGCCGGCATGAACATGGCAATGCCCGTAAAGAAGGAAACCCTGTCGGTTTGGAAATCAACACCCGGCCTAACCCGGAGCTGGATTTCGAGAACCTTCGCCTCTACCCGGTGGTTGCCGAAGCTGCTTTCATTGAGCGCCACGCCGCCGCCGCCAACTATAAAAACCTGAAAGAAGCCATCCATAATCACCGCTTCCGGATTACTGAAAAGAAACCCTTCGGCCGCTTTGAGGACATGGGAGCGGTCCATACCCTGACCGTTCAAAACAAATCGGAGGACACCGTCTTCCTTATGGCCGGCGACGTGGTCCAGGGAGGGAAGCAGGACCGGGTGATCGCCCAGGACCGCGTGATTCCGCCCCGAACCATCACGGATATTGCCGTGTTTTGCGTAGAACCTCACCGCTGGCAGGCTCAGGGCGAAGTGGATACGGACGGCTCCCGCCAACAGGAACAGAACAAACACATCTATGCTTTTACCGGCTACTACAACGTAGCGGCCAAAGATATTCGCCGCAGCGCCACCCACAGCAAAAACCAGCAGGAAGTATGGGACAAAGTCGGAGAATTAACGGCCATCCATAATGCTGAGACCGCTACCGGTACCTACGCAGCACTGGAACAATCGGAAACCTTTACCAAAAACCGGGCGCGTTACCTGCAGTTTTTTGAAGATAAGTTCGACGACACGGAAAATGTGGTTGGTGTACTTGCCGTTACCGGAGGCCAGGTTATCGGAACAGATATCTTTGCGCATCCGGCTCTTTTTAAGAAACAGTATAAGGCCCTGATACACAGCTACATAACAGATGCCATGAGTATCGGGGAGCCCGTGCGGATGGAGGGGGAGGAAGTGGAGCAGTACGGCGAAAAATTGTGGCAAAAATTCCAGGCGGAAGAAGGCTTTAAAGCATCCCGTTTCGAATTTCAGGGCCTGATGGTGCACTTTGCAGATCTTTAGACTGAACGCCTGAACCAGGAACGTTGAACACGGCAATACTTTTCGAACTCCACTACCTTCCCTGCATCCGCTATTTTTCCACGCTGGCGCATTACCCGGAAGTATACATCGAGCAGCAGGAGAACTACCAGAAAGGCAGCTACCGCAACCGCTGCCACATCGCCGGCGCCAACGGCCTGTTGCGCCTGTCCATCCCCCTGAAGCAGGGTAAGAACGAACAGCAGGCTATCCGCGAGGTAGAGATTGCTTACAAGGAACCCTGGCAAAGCCAGCATTGGAACAGCATACGCTCGGCCTACGGCAAGGCTCCCTATTTTGAATTCTACGCTGGCCAGCTTAGGCCCCATTTCGAACGAAAGCCCACCTTTTTGTTCGACTTTTCCTTCGGGCTGCTCCAAGCCCTCCTGGAATTATTGCAGCTGGACGTAAGCCTCCTCCTGACCGATACTTATGAAAAGGAAACGCCCGAAGATGTACTCGACCTGAGGAACTCCATTCACCCCAAAAAACAACGCTGCCAGCCCGCTCCGAAATTCACCCCCGCTACCTACCCCCAGGTTTTTCTCGAAAAGCATGGCTTTTTACCCAATTTGAGTATTTTAGATTTACTATTTTGCACCGGCCCCCAGGCCCCACTTATTCTGGAGGAATCTTTCATTTGAAAAACTAACAACCCTGTGGCCAAACTCATAAACAAAAACTTGCAAACCTACCGGGCTCAGGCCGATGAGATCATCAAAGACCTGCACGAACTGGCCATACGGATCGGTAACGAGGAACTGGCGCAGACGATCAGCGATTTGCGCAACCGCATCCACGAGCCTTTCATGTTCGTCATCGTAGGAGAAGTCAAATCGGGGAAGAGCAGCTTCATCAACGCCCTGCTCGATACTGGCAAGGAGGTCGCCAAAGTAGCTCCTCAGCCCATGACCGATACCATACAGCAGATCATCTATGGGGAAGAGGAAGAGATGACAGTCATCAATCCTTATCTGAAAAAAGTCATGCTGCCGGTAGAGATCCTGAAGGAGATAGCCATTGTCGACACCCCGGGCACCAATACCATCGTGGAGCATCACCAGGAAATTACCGAAAGCTTCATTCCTGCCTCCGACCTGATCGTTTTTGTCTTCGAGGCCAAGAACCCCTACCGGCAATCCGCCTGGCAGTTCTTCGATTTCATCCATGCCGACTGGCGTAAAAAGGTCATTTTCGCCCTCCAGCAAAAGGACCTGATGCCGGCCGAAGACCTGGAAGTGAACTTCAAGGGGGTGCAGGAAAACGCCGAAAAGAAAGGCGTACCCGACCCGAAGGTGTTCGCCGTTTCCGCCAAACTGGAACTGGAAGGAAAAAAAGAAGAAAGCGGTTTCAGGGAGGTGCGCCAATACATCAATGAAAACATCACCGGCGGCAAGGCCCCTTTTCTGAAGCTGCAAAACAACATCGAAACTTCTCTGAACATCCACGAGCGCATCGGCAAGGGGCTGGAGCTACGCAAAGCGCAGTACAAGGCCGATGTGGAGTTCCGGCAGGATATTCACGATACGCTGGAAAAGCAGAAAACCAAAAGCCTGAAGCAGGTGGATGTACTGGTGGAAAACCTCCTGGCCGGATACGACCGCATCACCCGCCAGAAAGAGGACGAACTCAGCGCCGGTTTATCTTTTTTCTCTCTCCTGCGCCGTACCTTCGCTTCCATTTTCAGCAAAAAGGCCAGTGCCAAAGACTGGCTGGAAAACCTGGCCAAAGAGCTGGAAAACGGCCTCAACGAGGAACTCAAATCCAAGCTGAACAGTGGAGTGGCCGACCTGGCCGACAGCATACAGCAGATGGCCAAGATCATCGACCTGAAGATCCGCAGCAGCAAAACCATTCTCAAAGACGATCACGAGTTGTTCAGCGATATCGCCGAGCGCCGCAATAATGTACTCCGGGAGCTGCAGGAGCAGTTCTCCCGCTTCGTCAGCCGCACCGAGAACTTCACCGACCAAAGCCTCTTCCCGGACAAAAGCACCATCTCTCCTACCGTCGCTACGGGCAGCGGCCTGGCCGTAGTCGGCCTGGTACTTGCCGCCGTAGCCCAGGGCATGGTCTTCGACATCACCGGGGGCATCCTTACCGCCATCGGGCTGCTCTTTGCCGGTATTTCCTCCACCGTTAAGCGCCGCAAGATCCTGGAAGGGTTTAAAAATGAAGTGGCAAAAGGCCGCGCCCGCCTGGAAGAAGACATCAGCTCCAACCTCAAGGCCTACATCACCAACCTCAAGGAACGGATCGAGGGCAATTTCGTAAAGTTCGATGTACTGCTGGAAAAGGAGGAAGGCCAGATCGCCCGCCTGGAGGAAATGCACGACAATATTACGAAAAGGCTGGAGGAAGTCAAGAACAGCCTGGAAAGGGATGAGGGCCCGCCTTCGCCAAAGGCTACGGATGGGTAAAAACGGAGGAGTGAAGGCCCGTCCAGGGAACCATTCCTTCATTTTTACCCGGCCGAAGAATGAGGACGGGCACTCATTCATTCATTCCCTCCTATATCCTCTGGCTTAGCCTCCACGCTCTGGCCAGCATGGTGACGCGGTCGTAATTTCTGATCCCTTCTTCTATCCCCTGAGACTTCAGATACGCGTCATAGGCGTAATACCGAAAACGCGGCATGATATCCGGATAACGCATCAGCACTTCGTTGATCGCATCGAGGTCGGCCTGAATGCCTAGGGGCAGGCTTTCCCGGAATTCCCTGTACTTTTCCGGTTCATATTGCAGGTAATCCGCCGCCAGGGTGCGCCAGTAATTGAGGTGCCCGGCATAGGCGATCAGCGGATCTTCAGATTGGATGCAGGCCAGGTAACCGAGGAAGTTACAGGTGCCCTCATCGCCAAAGCCGTATCCGTGGGCCAGTTCATGGGCCATAACGTAGGGTTTCTGCAGGGGGTGCAGGCCGGCGTCGACATGCCCCTCGCCGGTAAAGGGGAAATAGAGCCCCGAGGAGCTGAACCGCAAAAAGATCCCTTTAGGCAGCACATAGCGGCCACGCACCCTTCCAGCGGTGGAGAAGCCATGCTGGCCCAGCCACCCTTCCAATTCTGCCCGGAGCTTTTTTTCCAGCCTTTTCGGCAGCATTTCTGCGGAAACCGGCTCCCGGGTGATGTTCGGTATTTCTTTTCTCAGCCGCTTGATGGTTTCTGTTTCATGAAGAAACTCCTCTTTCAGTTCAGAAAAAGTGAGCGCCTGCAGTTCCAGCCCCAGTTGGTCTTCGATCGGAAGCCGCCCGTAATTAAACCCCCATAAGGCCAGAAAGAGGAAGATGCCTCCACCGAAAAAAGCCCCTGTGCCCAGAAGGCCGTCCAGTGCCTTTTCCCAGGAGTGCTCATAGGCCCTTCGCCACCAGCGGCCTATCCTCCGCACTAAAAAATAGGCCAGCCCGAACACAAAAAGGTAGATCAGAGGAACGGGCAACCAGGCCAGCAGATAATCAATGAGCCAGCGCAGGACGGGGAACAGCCCCCGGCTGTAATATTGTTCGACGATCTCAGGGTGGCCCGACAGAACATCCTGGAGAAACAGAGCCGCCAGGCCTGCCCCTATCCAGGCCAGTTTGATTTTTATCTTAGACATAGGCCATTTATTGGCTTTCGTTACTCAAACGGAATGTTAGTGTAGGTTCGTCTGCAAAGAAAAACTTTCCAGAGCCTGGTTTGTTCTCTTTTTGTCCAAAAAGAATGTACGGCAAGTTCGGCCGGGCCAAATTAAACAGTCAGCTCACGATACCCTTAAAACCTGATTTTCAGGGCCCCAAAAAAACCGCTAATTCATTCCGCCGGCACCACTGTCCCGGCCGGGACAAATGAATGCAGGAGTTTGCCTATATTTGCAACTCTTTACCCGAAAAGCTGTTAAATCAAAATTAGTACAAACAATTTACTAACCCACAAAATCGCTATAATATGGCATTTGAGTTCACTGATGCAAATTTCCAGGAAACAGCAATAGATACAGAAAGCGTTGCCGTGGTGGACTTCTGGGCGGAATGGTGTGGCCCCTGCCGCATGATCGCCCCGATCATTGAAGAACTCTCCCAGGAATACGAAGGCAAAGTCGTCGTCGGGAAAGTCAATGTGGACCACAATCCGGAGGTTTCCATGAAATATGGCATCCGCAGTATACCCACCGTCCTCATCCTGAAAAACGGCCAGGTAGTCGACAAACAGGTAGGCGTAACGACAAAGAAGGTGCTGGTAGACAAGATCGAGTCGCACCTTTAAGATGAAAGTAAACCATTAGCCGAGAGCCCTTATTCTTCTTCCCATTTCAGTAGAATAAGGGCTTTGCGCGTTTTTTTAATTTTTACCCGCATTCATGAAGCTGTCAGATAATTACGATGTGCGCAACCTGGGCAACCTGGAATTGTTGGCCCGGCAGGTAGTAGAAGGGTTCATTATCGGCCTACACAAAAGCCCCTTCCATGGCTTTTCCGTAGAATTTGCCGAACACCGCCTCTATAACCCGGGGGAAGATACCCGCAATATCGACTGGAAGGTCTTTGCCAGGACGGACCGGCTGTTCACAAAGCGGTTCGAAGAAGAGACCAACCTGCGGTGCCAGATCGTCATCGACGCCTCCTCTTCGATGTATTTCCCCGAAGTGACCAAAACCAGCAAGGATTATATCAACAAGCTCCGTTTCTCCGCCCTTTCGGCAGCGGCGCTGATGAACCTCCTGCAACGACAGCGCGACGCATTCGGGCTCAGCGTCTTCGATGAGGATGTCCGTATCCATACCCACTGCAAAAGCAGTACTTCCCACTATCGATTACTACTGACTTACCTGGACCAGGCCATCAACAACCCTGAGCGCAACCGGGCCACTTCCGCGGCCAAAGCGCTGCATCAGATCGCCGATTCCATCCATAAGCGCTCCATGGTTATCATCTTCAGCGATATGTTCGAAGAAACGGAAAACACCGAACAGCTCTTCGCCGCCATGCAACACCTCAAGCACAACAAGCACGAAGTTGTGCTCTTCCACGTGGTGGATAAATCGAAAGAAGTCAACTTCGAATTTGAGAACCGGCCCTATATCTTTATCGACATGGAATCGGGAGAGAAAGTGCGCCTCCAGTCCAATCAGGTTCGGGATTATTACATCGAACAGATGGCCAAATTCAAGGAAGAGTTGAGGTTCAAATGCCTGCAATACCGCATTGATTTTGTAGAGGCCGACATCAATGAGGGCTTTCGCAATGTCCTGCAGTCTTTCCTCGTGAAGAGGAGTAAGATGAGGGCTTAAGGGGATCGTTGATTCGTTGAATGGTTGATTCGTTATTCGTTGCCTGGTGCGAGTCTCCGAATCCCGAAAAACGAATAACGAGTAACGAATAACGAGTAACGAATAACGAGTAACGAACTACTCCCCCACCAGCCATTTCTTGAAATGAGGCGAACGTTCCGTACTGACGATGGTTTCCAGCTCACATTGTGGTTCCAGCTGGACTTTCACGCGTGATTTCGAGTAGGCATACATTTCCTTGATCGCCTCGATGTTGACGATAAACTGCCGGTTAATACGGAAGAAAGACTGGGGGTCCGCCATTTCTTCCAGATTCTCCAGAGAGTAATCCAGGGGGTAGCGTTTTCCTTCTCTGGTAACGACAAAAGTAATCTTGCTTTCGGTATAAAAGTAGGCGGCCTCCTTCATTTCCACCACGCGAATACTCTGCCCGATGCGGATGAGGAAACGCTTGTTGTACTGTTCTCCCTGCAGCGTCCTCGCCAGGTGAGCATAATCGACCTGTGCCCCACCCTGCCACTTTCGGTATTTTTCAATGGCTTTTTCCAGTTCCTGCCTTTTGATGGGCTTCAACAGATAATCGATCGTATTGACCTTAAAGGCCTGAATGGCGTACTGGTCGTAGGCTGTAGTAAAGATGACCGGCCGCTCCACCTCTACGTGGTTAAACACCTCGAAGCTGGAACCGTCGGCCAGGTGGATATCCATAAAAATAAGGTCGGGCATTTCATTGCCCTGCATCCAGTTCAGGACGCCTTCCACACTATCGAGCTGGCCTTCCAACTCCGCTTCGGGAACGATCTCTTTCACCAGTTTCTGCAAACGTCGTGCAGCGGCATCTTCGTCTTCGATGATCAGGATTCTCATTCTTCTCCGTTTTTTATGATCGGTATGCTTACACTGAAATATTCCTCTCCCTCCTCGATGCGTACGGCTCTGTCGATAAGCAGTGCATAGCGGTTGGCAATACTCTGCAATCCAAATCCAGTCGACAACTCCATGGCGATCTTCTTCTGGAGGTTATTTCGTACAGTGATATATTCCTTATCGATACAAACCTCGATTTTCAGAGGGCGTGATTTTGAGATGATATTGTGCTTAACCGCATTTTCAACCAGTATTTGCAGGGTCAGGGGAGCGATATAGGCCTGCTGATGGCCGTTGTGGACTTCCAGGGAGAGGCTGTCGCCAAACCGCTTCTTGAGGAGGAAGGCATAATTCTGTACCAGCTCGATCTCTTCCTGCAGGCTGATCACTTCCATCTCCCGGTATTGGAGGATACTGCGGTAAAAATCCGATAGTTTTTCCACAAATTCCACCGCCATCTCGGGGTTTTCCTCGATGATGGTGATCAGGGTATTGAAACTGTTAAAAAGAAAATGCGGGTTGATCTGGCTCTTAAGCGCCTCAAACTGGCTTTCGATCTTCTCCCGCTTAAGCAAAGCCTCCCGCTCCAGCCTTTTATCGCGCTGCCGGATCAACCAGGCGCTTCCCGTACTGGCCAACAATACGCAAAGCAAAATAAACCACCATTGCCGCCAGTAAGGAGCACTGACAGTAAACCGGTATACCTGTATCGGCTCGTCGTCGAAGGCCTCGTTTTCGGTGGCGGCCAGCTTGAACGTATAGGAACCAGGAGGCAGGTTGGAATAAATGGCCTGCCGGTCCCGGGAATAGATCCAGTCCAGGTCAAAACCTTCCAGCATGTAGCGGTAACGAACCTTCGAAGGGTCGGTATACCAAAGGCCGACGTATTCAAAGATCAGGTTGTTCTCACTGTAGGAAAAGTGGTCGCGCTGCCGAAAATCTACAGGCTCCAGAAAAACAGCCACACTGTTGATACTGGTGCGGGGATGTATGCAAAGCTCCTCATTGAGCGCTGTGTACCTGATCAGCCGGCTTTGTGCGCCGATCCATATAACGCCATCTTTTCCGCGACAGATGGCATTCAGGTTCGGCTCCACATCCTGTAACCCGATTTCATTATCATAATAGATGATATGTTTGGTGACGGGATCGAGAATATCGATTCCGGAGGGATGGACGATCAGAATATTACCCTTATCGTCAGTGGCCAGGCTGGTGATGGCCATATCCCGGATACCTTCTTTGACAGAAAGGTGCTGAAAATGTTCCCCATCCCACTCAAAAACGCCTTCCTGCCCGGAACTGAACCAGATATGGCCCCGTTGGTCTTCGGTGATGGAGTAAATGGCCTTGAGGGACTGGTCATCCGCCTCCGTGAAATTGTGTATTTGCCCGTTCTCTATATAACTCAACCCCTCCCCATCGGTTCCGAACCAGGCCCTGCCTTTGCTGTCCAGAAAAACGGTGTAAATGAAGTTGGTACCCAGCCCGCTGGCCTCATCAAAACGCTTCACACGCGTATGATCAACCTCAAAAATATCCTTTTGGCAAATGAACTCCGTAACGCCTCCCAGAGTAGCCAGCCAGATATAGGGCCCGTCCCCATCGATGGCGAGTATACTTCCGTTGGACAGGCCATCCGCTTCGGTTAAATGGCGTTCTTGGCCGGTTTCCGGGTCCAGGCAAAAAAGGCCATTGCCAAAAGTACCGATCCAGATCGTGCCGAACTGGCTCTCAAAGAGGCTGATCACGTTTTCCTTCTTGAATAAGCTGAAAGTTCCTTCCTGTTCATCGTAGCGATACAACCCGTTCTGGCTTCCTACCCAGAGTTTTTTATCCCGCGTGGAGAGCACTGCCTGCACATTGTCAACTTGGCCTTCGACAAATTCAAACTGGCGATTGGCAGCATATACAGGTTTATTGGAATTGACCACCCAGATGTTTCCTTCACAATCCTTATGAAGATCCTTGACTTTAGCACCGGCAAACCCATCAAAATCAACCGGGGCCAGCCGGGCCTCGGGCAACAGATAGCGATAAACCCCCTCCCCCTCAGTCCCGATCCACAGTTCCTTGCCCTGGAAGAACTCCAGGGTATTCACCGGCCCGTGGGCCCAGCCTTCCTGTATATGGCTGAAGGCCTGAGCCCGGGTATCGTAATAGCAAATGCCCTTATCATAAGTACCTATCCAGAGGTTGCCGTTTTCGGCAGGAATTATGGTGCGGACAATCTCATCCGGCAATCCATCCGCTCTGGTAATATTCCGGACTTCCTTTTTCCCATTCCGGGTTGAACAAACGCTGATGCCACCGTCCGTGCCGGCCCATGCCCTGCCTTCCTGATCCACTACCATAACATAGATGTCATTACCCGGCAGCCCGTCCCTGAGGTCAACATTGTACATGTGGCGGCCGTTGTAATAGTACAAACCTTCGCCGTAGGTGGCTATCCATATCATCCCGTCTTTACCCTGCCCAAAGCCGGAAATACGGGCGGCAGGGAGGCCTTCCTCCGGTTGCCACAGCGTTAATTCACCCGAGGGGCCAAGGTGAAAAATCCGGCCATCCTCATACCCCACCCAAAGCCGGCGCCGCTTATCTTCAAAAATAGCGCTTACCCTGTTATTACTCAGAGAGTCAGGAGCCAGGAATTGCTGAAACTGTTGCCCGTCGTACCGGAAAAGGCCCTCGTTCGACCCGAACCAGAGAAAACCGTCGGAGGCTTCATAAACCAGCGACATTTTTACCTCCTGGTATACCTCACCCAGCGGATGGGAAACGAAGAAAGGCGCCTGCCCCTGCGCCGGTGGGCCCGGGAAAGAAAAAAGCAGTATAAAAAAAAGGACTCTCAAGGCTCGCTTATTTAAACAAAGTTGCTTTGATCTCCACCTGAATTTCCTCAGCGATCTTCTGGTAGACGATCTTGGGAATGGTGATGTTGTGCTCTTCCAGAAAAACACTGAACCTGGAAGTGACTTCCATTTTGTCCCTGCTCACTTCCACTTCGCTCTTTATGATCCGCTCCTGTACCACACCATGGATACTTAGCTTCCCTTTGGCGCGAATGGTTTATTTTCCGGGTTGGGTAAGGCTGACATTTTCGATGATCCTACCTGAGAAGGTAGCTTCCGGATACCGCTTGCTCTCCATGTAGTTTTCGTTGAAATGCTCCCGCTGCAGTGGGCTGTTAAATCCCTGGAATGTATTGATCTTCACTGCAAATGCAAAGGAATTATCTTTCGGGTTGATGAGCCCCCTCATTTTGTTGGATGTAGCCTCTATCAATTCCAGAGGCGCATCGGATTTGAAATAGATCGTCCCGTCCTCCACCCGATAAAATTCCTGGGCAGGGCAGTAACTCCAGATGAGCAAAGTGGCCAGAATGAACAAAACCGTACGTCCGTAAAACTTCATATTCCGATTTTATTGGGCCAAAGTTTAAATTAAAACACCAGAACCGGGAAATAAAACATTCCCAGTGGGAAAATATTCTGTCCGAACAGGAAATTTACAGCAGCCGGTATCCAAAACCGGCGGTTACAATAGAAGTCAGGAAGCCTGCCTCTGCAAACAGGCTCACCCGCTGATTAGCCGCGTACCTGCAGCCCAGAAAGGCCGTGTATGAAAACTGGGATGTGGATTCCTGAATGCCCAGGTTGGCATCAAGGCCTGATTTCTCAGATTCCAGTTTTGATATCCGGGAAATGTTATGGGAAAGGGCAAACCCGCCGTAGAGGTCCCAACGGCTTATCCGGGTATAGTGAAAACCGGTTCGGAGGCTGAAAGTGTAAAAATCGTTGTGCCAGGTGGCCTGTTGCCCCAGGGTTTCCCGTGTTTTCTCGGCAGCCGTGTATCCAAACTGAAACCCGAGGCTGAGCTTTTCATTGAGGAGGTATTCCCCACTGATCGTCAGTGGAGGTACAGCAGCCCGGGCCTTATCCGCCGAAAATGTAGAGAACAGCCCGATGCCGAGATGAGCGTCCAGTTGGTTGCCTTTCCAGAGGCGCTCAGCACTTCGCTGGGCAAAAGCCGGAAAAGAAGAAAAAGTAAACAGGCAGGATAGCAGCAGTGTTGTGATGGCAAATTGTCTCATAGCCAGGTGGTTTAAATTGACTAATTTTGTTCTCGTTTCAAAGATGAAGCCCCGGTAAGGGATTCGAAAAAAAAAGCCGCCGAACGGGTTATTCCTGTTACTGACCGGGAAAGTAAGCCCCTCTTTACTTGTCAATGAACAGAAGGCCCTTTATATTCCGGCCCAAAAAGAAATGCATTGAAAAATTATTCGCTCCGACAGAATGTACGCGTGCAATCCATAGCGTTGGTGGTAGGGCTGGCGCTGATGGCCCTTAAGTTCCTAGCCTGGTGGCTGACCAACTCCAACGCCATACTCACCGACGCTCTGGAAAGCATCATCAACGTCGTTGCGGCCGCCTTCGGACTGTACAGCCTCTTCCTGGCCGCCAAACCCCGGGACAGCAACCACCCCTACGGCCATGGCAAGGTGGAATTCCTGTCCGCCGGTTTTGAGGGAGCGCTCATTTTCCTGGCGGGAGTGGCTATCTGGGCGAAGGCCGGGTACAACATCGTTTATCCCCAGCCCCTCTTCAAGCTCGATGTCGGCCTTGCGCTCACCGCTTTCGCCGGAGCCGTAAACTTCGGCATCGGCCATTACCTGGAACGCCAGGGAGAACGCTCCAACTCTCTGATCATGGAGGCCAGCGGCAAGCACCTGAAGTCGGATGCGTATTCTTCGGCAGGGCTGATCATCGGCCTGTCCCTGGTGATGATTACCGGCGTCCCCCTGCTGGATAACCTGCTGGCCCTCATTTTCGGCGCCATCATCATGTTCACCGGCTTCCAGCTGGTGCGCCGCTCTGTGGCCGGCATCATGGATGAGGCCGACTACCAACTGATCGACGAAATGGTGGCCACCCTGCACCGCAACCGGCGGGATTGCTGGATCGATGTGCACAATTTCCGGGTGATCAAATACGGGCCCACCCTCCATATCGACTGCCATATGACCGTGCCCTGGTACTTCGACACCCGCCACTCCCACTGCGAGGTGAAAAACTTTGAGGACCTGCTCAAAGCCCACAGCACTGTGCCCGTCGAATTCTTCATCCACGTCGACCCCTGCGACCCGCCCCGCAACTGCAGGATCTGCCAGATGAAAGGCTGCCCCGAACGACAGGCGCCAACCGAAGTTCAGGTGGAATGGACGCTGGAAAACATTATGAAAAACGCTCAACATGAAGCATAAGTGAAACTCGAATCCTTCATACTGACCAATTTCAAGAACTATTCCTTACAGAGAATAGAATGTTCTCCGGGGCTCACCTGCTTCATCGGAAGGAACGGCATGGGCAAGACCAACCTGCTGGATGCCATCTACTATCTGTGCATGGGCAAGAGCTATTTCAATATGCCGGATAGCCTGGCGGTTAAGCACACGGAAAGCTTCTTCCGGCTGGAAGGCCATTTCACAGTAGATGGGAAAAAGGAAGTGGTGGTGGCAAAGGTCATTCCCCGCAAAAAAAAGGAACTGGAGCGCAACAGCGTGCCCTACCGCCGGCTTTCCGAACACGTCGGCCTGCTGCCCGTAGTGATGATCGCTCCCGATGATACCAACCTGGCCACCGAAGGCAGCGAAACCCGGCGCAGCTTCCTGGACAATACGCTATCCCAACTGGACAACAACTATCTCCAGCAACTGATCACCTACAATAAGGTGCTGCAACAACGCAACGCCCTGCTCAAGCAATTCGGTGAGAACGGGAGCTATAACCCCGCCCTGGTCGAAGCCTACGACCGCCAGATGACGGGGCCGGCAACCGCCATCCATCAGGCCCGGCTTCAATTCATGGAGCCGTTCCGGCAGCTGTTGCGGCAGCTTTACCAAAGCATTTCCGGAGAGGCAGAGGAGGTGGATTGCCAGTATGTTTCCAAGATGGAACAGGCGCCACTGGACGAACTGCTCCGGGAGGCGGCGGAAAAGGACCGGATACTGCAACGCACCACCGTCGGCCCTCACAAAGACGACCTCGACTTCACCATCCGCGGGTATCCCCTCAAGCGCTTTGCTTCCCAGGGGCAGCTGAAATCGTTCATTCTCGCCCTCAAGCTGGCCCAGTACCGGAAACTGATGAAAGAAAAAAGAACTCCTCCCATACTGCTACTGGATGACATTTTTGATAAATTGGACAATGAACGGGGCCGTCAGCTTTTGGAGTTGCTCATCGAAGGAGAATTCGGGCAGGCGTTCATCACCGATACGGATGAACAACGGCTGGAAGCGGCCGTTCGGCAATTCGGCCAGCAATACCTGAAATATTTGGTCGAGAACGGAACGGCCACTAAAATCAAGGGCAATGAGTGAGAAGCAGCACAATGAAATGACCATCAAGGAAGCTCTCAAGGCCATGATCGAACAATACCGGCTCAAGGGCAGGCTCAACCAGAACCGCATCAAGTCCCTGTGGGTGCAGCGGATGGGGCCTTCCATAACCGGCTATACCAAAGAGATGCGCCTGTACAATAAGAAACTGTACATCACCATCGAATCGGCTTCTCTGAGACAGGAACTGTCCTACGGAAGAGAAAAGATCAGAAAAATGCTGAATGAAGGGCTGGGAGAGGATTATATCGAGGAGGTGGTCATTCGGTGAGTTTGGGTTTTTGTTGCCGGTTGTTGGTTGGGCGTTTTGCCTGGCAGCCAACAACCGGCAACAAAAGATAGCGCTACGGCACAGCTACCGATTTCTTGTCTTTCTTATTGCTGTCTGAGCCGCTATCGTTGGCGGCAGTTCCCTTAGCGCCTTTTTTCTTGCCCTTCACCTTGCCGGCCAGTTGGATGGCCTCATAGGCGTTGACGACTCCTCCGGTGACACTGAGCTGGCTAAACGGCACCAGAACTTCAGAGCCCGGTTCTTTTACTTTTTTGTTCTGGCGCACCGCCGATTCCATGATCACCTGCTTTACCTGTTCGGCAGTGAGGTCCGGGAAATAAGAACGGATAACGGCGGCCACTCCGGTGACGACCGGGGCCGCCATACTGGTTCCCTGCTGGTTCTCATACTCGTTAAACGGAGTTGTAGAGTAGATTTCCATGCCGGGCGCAAAAATATCCACGTAATCGGGGCTGTAATTGGAGAAGGGAGCGACCAGGCTTTCATCGTTCTGCCAGTTGAGGGCGCCCACCTCAATCCAGTTTTCGGCATATTTGGAACCGAACAGGCCCAGAAAGCCGCTGCGCTTCTCAAATTCATCGGTCGGGAAGTTGTTGTCGCTGCTGATCTGCTTATTGTCGTTGCCGGCAGCATGTATGATCAGTACATCATGATCATGAGCATACTTTACCGCTTCATCCACCAGTTCCTTACGGGGGGAAGCGCCTTTTCCGAAGCTCATATTAATGACCGAAGCGCCGTTGTCAACAGCATAGACTATGGCTGCAGCTACATCTTTGTCGCGTTCGTCTCCGTCGGGAACTGTCCGTACGGACATAATGCGAACGTTGTCCGCCACACCGTTCATACCCAGCCCGTTGTCCCGCTTGGCGGCAATGATGCCTGCAACATGGGTGCCGTGCAAGGCGTCCGGCCCTCTGACGTCGCTATTGCCATAATCGCGGTCGTAGGGGTTGGTAAAGTCATCGCCTACTTCCGGGCGCGGGTCAAATTCGAGATTGTAGTGGTATTCGTACTGAGCGGCGAGGTGCTCGGCATAGTCGTTGATGTCTTTCCGGATCTGCTCGAAGGTTTGCCCCTGGTCCATCAGCGTCTGGCTGATCTGAGCGGCGTACATCAACAAGGGGTTGTCGGATTCGAACTGAGCGAGGTCCTCCTTACTGACCACGTCCTTGCCGATCTCGTCAGAAAGGGCGTTGACCGCCGTGGCGATCGCGACGAAAGTGCCGGCCTCTTCTTCCAGTTCGGTACGCTTCTCTTCGATCACCTTTTCGTATTCCTTGTACTTTTTATATAGTGCTTTTTCCTTTTTGGTAAGGCCGTCCGGGCCTTTGCCGGCAAACATCTTGTCGTATTCCCGGTACAGGCGCGTCACTTCCAGGTTGTCATACTGTATGTTCTCTCCGGACTTATTGCCGAGGAAGTTCCATCCGTGAATGTCGTCCACGTACCCGTTCTTATCGTCATCGATACCATTGCCGGGGATCTCATCCTCATTGACCCACATAATATCCTTGAGGTCTTCGTGCTCATAATCCACTCCTGAGTCCAGGACGGCAACCACCACCGTTTTGCCTTTTTTGCCGGCCAGGAGTTTCTCATAGGCCTTCTCCGTACTTACTCCGGGCACATTATCCTGGGCGGGGTCCAGGTTGAACCAGTTCTGTGGCGCACTAGTTTGTGAAATGCCAAGGGTAAAGCTCAGTAGCAAGCTGCAGGCCACCAGTATTCTTCTCAAATTCATCAATTCCAGATTTACTTTAAGGTTATTTTTAAAATCATGACGCAATGATACGCCCTTTGCCACTATTGCAGGGGCACAAAATTGCCAATAATTTATTGTTGAAACAGCATAGGAAGGGCTATAGGCGGTAATTTTAACGTCAGTCAGTCCGCCAGAGTTGCATTGGCGGCATTTTTTTTTGCCGGAAACTATCGAATTAAAGTGACATCTCCCTGCCGGATCAACTCCCCGGCGATATTGTCACAATTGGCGGGTATCCCCCGGGCAATCCAGAAATAGACCTCGGAAGGAGCCGGCTTTCCACGGATCGTGCCGTCCCATCCAACCTCCGGGCCGCGGCTTTCGAAGACCTTATTCCCGAACCGGTTGAAAATCAGCAGGTGATAATCTTCAACATCCGTTTGGGCGCCCTGAACCGGCAGGAAGAGGTCGTTGTGGCCGTCGCCATTAGGCGTAAACGCGCCGGGAAATACGAGATACCGCTCAAAATCCGCCTTATCGGTAATGGTAAATTGCGCCTCCAGGGTTTGACAACGGGTGGCTACGCGAAGATGCCATTGCCCTCCTTTGTCAAATTGTTGTACCGCCCCCCTCAGCCTCTCTCCTCTTCCCTCCCAGATATAGTCGACGGGCAGGCCCTGGCTGTCAACCGTGGCGTCTATTTCCAGCGTGTCCCCGCAGACTGGATACTCTTCCTGTAAAGAAAGGCTGAACGGCCCGGCGGCTCCCACCTCCACTTCCTTAAAGGCGAGGCAGCCATCACTGCTTTTGACGTACACCCGGTGTCGCCCTTCCGGCACATTATCGATGATGGGATCGGAAAAACCGCTCGTTCCATTAAGCAAAAATACATAAGGCGCCCGCCCCCCGCTGATGTCTTCGACGAATATCCTTCCGGTCGGCCCGGAAAGGCAGGAAGGCTCCGGACTGAGCGAAAAGGTGATCCTGTCATCCACGGCCTCCACCTGGGCCGAATCGATACAACCTTCGCCTTCGCCGGTGACGATAAGCATATACAGGCCGGGAGCATCCACTTCCGGAAAAGGCTCCATGCTGATGCTATCGCTAATGCCCGGCCCTGACCACTGATAAGTAAACCTTTCTCCCAGGCTGAGGTTGCTGCCTCCGAGGCGAAAGGAAGTGTTGACGCAATTTAAAACATAAGGCCCGCCGGCATCCGCCACCGGTTGGCCATCCAAAACGACGACTTCGTTTACCACTCCACAACCGGAAACAGGTTCCCTCGCCACAAAAAAGGCAATAGCAGTATCGCAAAGGCGGAGAGATGAGCCTTCAGCCAGAAGTGCGCCGGCTGTATTCTTCCACTCCAGCTCAACCGGCAGGCCCAGGTTGTTCATGGCAGAGCCTTCCAGCGTTACACAATGATCCCGGCAATCCAGAAAGGCCGTATCCGGGGTGGTGGCGGCCAGCCCGACACAGGAGCAGGCATCGCTGCTCAGCCTCAGGCTGCAATCGCCCTGATCGGAAAAGAAAAGGGAATAGCTTTCGGAAAGCGAAAGGGTATCGCTAAGAAAAACGGAATCCGTAAGTATGCCGCTCACCCCTTCAAACTGGTAGGGAGGGCGCCCGCCGCTTAAGTCCACTCTTACCCTGTAAACTGAATCCTGGCAGAGAGGATAACTAACCTCCGCCGCCAGCTCCGGCAAGAAGACATAACCGGCCGGTGGACAGTCGTAAACCGGAGGCTCCGGCTGGCCAAGGAGTTCTGTGCGCAGGTTCAGGCCGCCTCCGCAACAGGTATCCACCAGGCTGAAGCTCACCTCAGTTACGGTATCGAACCCCCACTCCTCCGTCCATTGCAGGGCGATACCGCCGGGAGGAGTAGCGGGAATGGTATCTCCCAGGTAATTGACCTGGAAAAAATCAAAATTGGCGGAGTAAACCCGGGCTGAAGGCCGGGCAACCGCCAGATAAAGGGAGTCTTCACGAATAAATGCAGTGGTATCCTGAAGGGTTACTATTTCGCCCGCCCCGGGATGGAACAGCCACTGCCCGGCAATGCGGGCCGGCAGTACTACGGTAGTGGTATCGTACAGGGTGTCGTAACACCAAAGCGGCGCATTGTCACAACTTATGGGTATAGGGCAGCCCTCTTCACTTTCCTGTATGGCCTGAAGGGCAGCCTGCCGGACGGCGGCCGGAAATTCATTGACGAGGACGGCGCCGGTAAGCGGGTCGGTTTGCAGAAAAGTGCTCTGCGGTACTTCGATGGTGTCCAGGATCGTCCCGGTAAGGTTTTCGCTCTGGAACAGGATCTGCTCCGCAACACAATCCTCAACCCCGGATACCTCGGCTGTCAGGCGGGAAGAATTGCATAGCCCGCCGATGACAAAGGTCCACAGGGGGTCCGGTTCCTGTAGGGCCGGTATGCCTTTGCGGCAGTAAATGGTGTCATTGCCCGGGCAGGTGGAGGCAGGATACGCTACCGTAACATCCACGAGCAGGTCAAAGATGGCCTGCCCCGGGGTGTCGAAAGACAAGGTGAGGGAGCCGGAAGAGGCACACAGGGTATCCACCACAAGCGTGGTGTCGATGATGAGGCCGGGAGTTGTAGCCACCGTGTCCAGCCTCAGCGTAGTATCCACCTGCAGGACGGTATAATGGAGCGGATAGGTTCCGCATTGCGTTACCGTCAGGCTGGTGGTGGTGTCGTTCACCTGAAAAAAGTCGACCGGCCCTGGTGCGGCCGAACAGTCAACCGACCAGGCGCCGCCCGGCGGGAAGGCGTAGAGGTTAGTGGCGTAACCGCAGATGAAGGTATCGGCCCTCAGCTGTATGGAGCAATCCTGCCCACAAACGGAAAAAACAGATCCGATCAGAGAGATAAAAAGTACCCATTCTTTTTTCATCTGTATCAATTCGTAGAGTGCGCTATAATGAAAATTTCTGAACTTAAGATACCTGCAAGACAAATCACAATCAAGTACTTTCCCGGGAGGATTGTCTTCCACTTCGCAAACGATATCGTTTATTTACTGAATGAGATGAGCGGCAGACCTGCGAAAATCTGCCGAATCCGCGTTCACCTGCGTTCCATTTTCCCCAAATATCCCTATTTTCCCCTCCAGAAGGAATCGGAAATGAACTGGATTGCCATACACCTCAGGCTGGTTTGGAAGTACCTGCAGTACTACTGGCGGGCGGACACGCGCTACAGCCTGCACTCTCCCTTCGTGTACGAACTGGTGGAAAAAACGGTGGAAGATACGCGCACCTTCTACGCCTACCCCATCATCGAGGGGCTGCGCAGCCTGCTGCTGCGGGACAATACGGCCATCACCGTTACCGACCACGGCGCGGGCTCGAAGGTGGATGCCGCCTCCCGGCGCACGGTGCGCAGCCTGGCCCGCCACAGCGCCGTCAGCCCGGCCACGGGGCGCTTGCTGTTCCGCCTGGTGCACTTCACCAAGCCCACTACCCTCCTGGAATTGGGAACCTCCCTGGGCATTTCCACCGCCTACCAGGCGGCCGCCGCCCTCAATGCCCGCTTCCTCACCATCGAAGGGTGCCCGGAGACAGCGGCCCTGGCGCAGCAGCACCTCCGGCAGCTCAACCTGCCCAACGTCCACCTGCTCACCGGAACCTTTCTGGAGAAACTGCCCGAAGCGATGGCCAGCCTGAAACGCCTCGACTACCTCTACCTCGACGGCGACCACCGCCGCGGCGCCAGCCTGGAATACTTCGAACAATGCCTGCCCTACGCCCATTCCGATAGTATTTTTGTGATCGCCGACATCCACTGGTCGAATGAAATGGAAGAAGCATGGGAGGCCATGCGCCGCCATCCCCGGGTGAGCTTGTCGGTTGACCTGTTTCACCTCGGCCTGCTGTTCTTCCGGGAGGAGCAGCGGGAGCAGGAGCATTTTACGGTGATCCGGTCGGGGTGGAAGCCGTGGCGGATGGGTTTTTTCGATTGAAACGATATCCCGGAGCGCCAAATTTATTTGGCTTGAAGACGTGAACCAATACAAACAATCAAAAGTAGTGAATATCGTCTCCGACACCAAAAAATTTTGACGGGCCGAGCTAACGTTCACTCTCCCGCCTGCCGCCGGAAGCCGATCGACTGCTTGTTGAACACGAAGCTGCTCTTGTCGGTCTTGAACGACTGCACATCCTCGATGGTCAGCAGGTTGGCCGGGGTGTGCGCCCGTTCTTCCGGGGACAGGGCCGCCAGGCGCAGGTTGTGGTTCTTAATGGCTTCGTTGACGATGTTGCGCACCGTGCGGGCGTTGCCGAAGTACTTGTCGCGGTAATCGTGGAGGAAGGCCAGGTATTCTTTGATGTGTTCTTCAGCCTCCGGAGAAGGCACCACATTTTCCTCGGCCAGCATCTGCAGGGCGATGCGGTTGAGTTCTTTCGGTGTGTAATCTTCGAATTTGAGGATCTTATCAAACCGGGAGTTCAGGCCCGGGTTGGCCTTCAGGAAGGCTTCCATATTGTCGGGGTAGCCAGCGACAAAGACGAAGAAGCGGCCGCGGTGGTCCTCCATGCGCTTGAGGAGGGTCTGAATGGCCTCGTCGCCGAAGTCGCCGCCACTGCCGGCGCGCTGGGTCAGGGAGTAGGCTTCGTCGATGAACAGGACGCCGCCCATGGACTCGTCGATGCGCTCGGCGGTCTTGATGGCCGTCTGGCCCACGTGGCCGGCGACCAGGCCCTGGCGGTCGGTCTCCACCATGTGCCCGCGCTCCAGTACGCCCAGGGACTTGTAGATCTGGGTGAGGATGCGGGCCACGGTCGTTTTGCCGGTGCCGGGATTGCCGATGAAGACGGTATGCAGGAAGAAGCTGTTGAGCACGTCGCGGTTGGTCTCCCGGTAGAAGCGCACCAGGCGGACCAGCTCGCTGATCTGCGCCTTGATGTTCTCCATGCCGATGAGGCGGTAGAGCTGGTCGAGGGATTCCTTGAGCAGGGGTTCGTCCACCGGGATGTTGGGCAGTTCGGGCTTGGCTTCCACGTCGATCTTTTCCACGTCTTCCAGGTGGATGAGGGAGAGCCGTTCTTTGTCCAGTGCCTTGGGGTCTTCCTCCGACATGATGCGCAGGCCGAGGTTGACCTTCGACTTCTCGATGAGGTCGTACACGAAACGGGCATTGCCGAAGGAGCGGTCGCGCTTGCGGAAGGCGTTGATGATGATCTCGTCGATCTTTTTCTTGGCGTCCCCGGTCAGCACCACCCCTTTTTCCCGGCAGGCGAAGTCGGCGATCTGGGACAGTTCCTGCGGCAGGTAGTCGGAAAATTCGAAGTACAGTTTAAAGCGGGACTTCAGCCCTGGGTTGGAGTCCAGGAAATGCTTCATCTCCTTGGGGTAGCCGGCGACGATCACCGCCAGGTCGCCCGGGCCGTTCGACATTTCCTTGACCAGGATCTCGATCACCTCGCGGCCGAAGTCCTTGCTGTCGT
>CAYQKY010000013.1:0-92359 GCA_964418125.1 uncultured Phaeodactylibacter sp. | reverse complement strand
CCCTTGGGCCCCACACCCGGAGCTAACGCTCCGGGCTATGGGCTATCGCCGCTACCTGCCTGCCAGGCCGATAGGCGTCTTGCCTAGCGGGCAGGCAGGCGCGGCTTTTTAAAGTAACAAAGTAGAATTAACTATCGTACCAAAATTACTTTAAATTTGTCGCATGGCGGCTTCAGCTTGTATTTCATTGGCTCTGCAGAAGGCATAGCCGTAAAGTTTACAGCATCTTCCCTGGTTAGCGGATGGCCGCCTTTTTCAGAGGATAAACCTTCAGTTCCGTCACCTTGACGTCTCCGCTGGTGGAAAACAGCTTCACATCCGTGAAATCCTCCGAAGGGAAAAAGATGTCCGTCATCACCACTTCCCCGCCGTCGGCGAACAGTTCACAGGAAGCCACGTCAAAAAAGAAGTGCAAGCGCAGCGTCTTGCCTGTGCTCGAACGGGGAGCTGTGTGGGCTTTGGCCACGAATTTTTCGGAAAACCCGGTTTTTCCGGCCTTGGTGCGGTCACTGTAAAACACCCGGTTGCCGGTATCATAACCGGCCCGGTATTCCTCCCCTTTCGAATTGGAGAGGGCTATGCCGAAGTCCGTTTCAGCGCCTTCCGGCAGCTCCACTTCCAGCAGGACTTCCATTTGGGAAGGGGGAAAACCGAGCTTACTGCCCAGGCCCAGTTCGCCTCCTATGGTTTGGCCTTCCAGGGAAACGGCCTCCCCGCGCAGGCGTTCCAGCTCTCGGGCGGGTTGCGAAAACAGGCGCAGGCCGGTTTCCGTATTTTTCAGAGCCAGCGTCCTTGGCAGGGTCATCGCACTGCGCCAAACCTCGGTAGGCACCACGTTGGCGTAGTCCCAGTTCGACATCCAGCCCATGAAGAGGCGCCGGTCATCCGAATCCGGTATATCCGACCAGGTCACGCCGGCGTAATTGTCGCGCCCGTGATCGAGCCAGACGGCCTGCTCGCCGCTCACCTGAGGGGCAAAAGCGGGATCCAGCGAGAAAGTTTTCCCGTCAAAATTACCGATAAAATGCTGGGTGGCAGAACCGCCGTTGGGCCCGCCCGGGTTGATGCTCAGCAAAAGCACCCATTTTGTCTCCCCGGTTCCTTCCACCTGCATGGGAAACAGGTCGGGGCATTCCCATACGCCGCCGTGCGAACCCCATTCCCGGCCGAAATCGCTGAGGTATACCCAGCTTTTGAGATCAGGCGAAGCATAGAATTTTACGTGGTCCTGAGCAGCAAGCGCCATGATCCATTGCCCGGAGCCCTCCTCCCAGATCACCTTAGGGTCGCGGAAATCCCGGATCTTTTCCGTGTTTGGAATTACAGGGTTGCCGGCGTACTTCGTCCAGGTGCGGCCCCGGTCGTTGCTGTAGGCAATGCTCTGATACTGGAAGTCCTGTCGGCCGGCGCGCTCCAGTTCCGGTTGGTGGTGGGTGAAAATGGCGATGAGGGGCGGCTTGCCGTCCTCCCCGAGGCCGCTGGTGTTGTTCCAGTCTACCACGGCGCTGCCGGAAAAGATGTAACCCAGCGAATCGGGATAGAGGGCGATGGGCAGGTGTTCCCAGTTAACCAGGTCGCGGCTCACGGCATGCCCCCAGTGCATAGGGCCCCAGACGTTGCTGTCGGGGTAGTGCTGGTAGAAGAGGTGGTATTCCCCTTCGTAGTAGACCATGCCGTTGGGATCGTTCATCCACATCTTCGCGGGAGAAAAGTGGAACTGAGGGCGGTGCTGTTCTGTATAATAAGCGGCGTTCCCGCCAGCGCCTGTAATTTCTTTTTCCATGTCTTTCTGACAGCCTGACAACAATGGCAGTAGAAATAAAACACTGAATATCAGGTTTTTCATTTTAACTTTCATCATTCCTTAATTATTTTAGAAGTGAAGACACCATACTTGTTTTCCAAATGAAGTATGTACACGCCCGCTTCGAAGTTTTGAAGGCAGATCTCTTCAGTAGCCTCCGGATAAAAAGCGAGAAGCCGCCCCCGGGTATCAAAGATCCTGACTTTGTTTGCCACCTCTGATTTAAGATACAGGAAGTTGGTTGCCGGGTTCGGAAAAACCCTGATTTGTTGTTGTTCGGGCAGTTCAATGGTGCTGGTGTACAGCCCGCCGGGAAGATTGCCCGGAGGGCAGGAAATATCGCTGAATGTATTTTCCTTGCTGTCTAATTGATAGCCCTTAAACTCCCCGAGTACGGCTTCTCCACCTTCAACCGTTATATCGATCAGATCACTTGCCTCCGAGGGATACACCCGGGAAGAGAATACCACGAGATTATCTACAAATACCTCAAGCGTAGAGTGGTCCAGAAAGATCCTGGCTTCGACGTCCCCTGCCGGATTGAAAATATAATGCTGGTATCTCAGGTCTTCTACCGTAGGGTAAGGAGAAGATTGGGTGCGGTCCAGCCCGATTCGATTGTTCCCTTTGTCGAGAACCACGCTTGTCTTTTCCGAACTATTCGGATGCTTGTAGACCTGCAGGTTAATGATTTCAGCACTTGCAAAGTTCAGATCAAATGCCAGCTCGCACTGCGTGCCGCTGAATTCCGGCAAGTTATTACTGGTGTTTGCCGCTATGGCCCTATTCGTTACCGTAGTGGAATCCATCCGCAGGCGGCACAAGTTGGGATGTGGAATGGCCGACAAAGTCACCCCGTCGTCCAGTAACCGGGCCAAACGAGGAATACTAAAAGTATGGCGCCATCCTGCCTCTATCTGCAGGCCGACGTCGCGGTCCTCGGGTATGATGCCGATGTACGTCCATCGGCCCTCTTCATCGCGCCCGAAGGCCGGGGCCAGTAAATTTTTGGAGAGATGTTCCAGCCTTTTAGGTTCACTATCATGGGGGTTGAAGGTGGTTCCGTCAAAAGTTCCCGTCCAGTATATCACATCGGCGGGGGCGCCGGGAAATTGTGGCGTCACTACCAGGGCGTAGTCTGTTTCATTGAAGGGGACCATGGCGGGCATTTCCCAAAAGGTGCCGTGGTTGACGAAATCGCTGCTTTGAAACAGGGGCGTTACCAGCGTCCACGATTCAAGGTCCGTGGAAGTATACGTAAACAGGATGCCGCCGCCGTTATTGGATAAGCCCGACCCGACGACCATATAGTAAAGGCCGTCCTTTTCAAAGACATAGGGGTCCCTGAAATCCAGGCTGAAATAATTGGGTGGAGGGTTGGGTATGAGCGGGTTGGCATTGTTTTCTTCCCATTCTATAAGGCCGTCATCGAGCGGGTAGGCGCTGCCGATGCCTGCTTTCTGGCCATCGACGCCGGTGTAGAAAATGACGGGATCTCCGTTGCTGTCAAACGCAGTCGTTCCGGACCAGACGCCGAAGTCGTCAAACCCAAAAGAAGGCGCCAGGGGGATGCGCTCCTCTGTCCAGCTAACCAGGTCCGGGCTGGACAGATGCCCCCAGTGCATGAAATAGAGATAGGGGCCATTGGGGTTTTTCTGAAAGAATAAATGATACTTGCCCTCGTAATAGGTAAGGCCATAAGGCTCATTGGTCCAGGAAGTATTCGGCATGGGGTGATACTGAGGCCGGAGGTAGTCATCCGCATGACGGATATTAGGATCGATGAATAAATCCACCTCACTGGCCGTTGCCAATTGGTAATGGGCGAGGATCTGTTCTTCTGCCAAAACATCATTATAGACTTTTATATCGTCAATAGCGCCATTCAGGGTGTTCAGTGAAAACCCGGCAAAGACCTGATTGAGCGAACTTTTACCGACCCACAAGGTGCTTTGGGTGCTGTTGAGGCTGGAATTTTCGGCGAAGTTGTGGCTCAGCCAGTTTTCACCGTCTACATAAATGTTGGCTTCTCCTGCCGCCGCATCGACGGTGGCCACGATATGATGCCATTGATATGGAGTCAGCCTTCGGTTGGGTTTGAGGGATCTTTCCTGCCCGTTGAAATAATAGGATAGGATGAGTTGCCCGAAGGAGTTGGTTTGTAATTTGAAACCTCCATCGTTTGACTGGCTTTGGATAATGGCGGCCGGTTCCTTGGTGAATGCCTCGGTAGCATACCAGGCCTCGATGGTAAGTTTGTCGGTGTAATCCTGGATGAAATAATTTAAATCAGCAATATAGGTTGAATAGCCGTCCAGGCGCAAGGCATTGCCAAAATTGGCGGGAATGCGCTCCGGCCGGTTGAAGGTATTCCGGATGGAAAGCACGGAGCCGGAGACTTGCTCGGTAGCCGTTGTCGCCCCATTTTCTTCGTCGAAGCTGAGGTGAAAGATGGGCGTCTGCCCGGCCAGGGTAACGGGAAGGAAAAGGGAGGCGGTTAGGATAAGATGTTTGATCATGGCCTTAATTTTTAACGATCTTGAGGCTTAAGTCCGAGCGCAATAGAACACGAGCGTAGCGACTGATGGAATGAAATGGAATAAATTGCGCCCCGACGTTACCATCTCGGGCGCCAATTTTCCATTGGCGCGCGAGTTTATAACAGAATTTTTAAAAATCTACAATACTATTACTCGGCCTCAATGTCCACACTTTCATGTCGTCAACCATCAAGGCGCCTTTTTCAGTAAAAACTTCGATCTCATTACTGTCCCTGAACTTAGGAAAGATCCGGGTTGTAAACGCCCACCGATCGTTGATGAACCCTTCGATCACTGACCCGTCAATAAACAGCTGAAATTTGAAGGGCTCGCCCTCCGCAAGAGGGATTATGCCCTTTTCAACCCGGGGTTCCAACAATTCCTCTTTACTGGATTTTGTCTGGTCAATGATCAGGGTTTCCTCCTGTAAGTCAAACAGGATCTTCGTTTCCTCTCCATTTTCACTATTCTTTCCCACCAGGAAGCCAAAGCTGCGGGAAGTATTCGGATCAATGGTGGCCAGGACCTCCATTTGATGGCCTGCTCCAACCACTAAATTTGAACCAGTGCCTACTTTTTCGTTTTCAAAGGCCACCAAAGAATCGCGCAATTTTTCCAGCGCCGGGTGCGGCGCCTGATGGATGGTTCCATCAACCAACGTCCAGGCCCTTGGGATGCTGTACAAGTGTGTCCACCCCTGCCGCAATTGCAGTTCTGCGGGGATCAGGTCCGGAATAATGGCAATGGCGGTAGTTCGGCCCTCCGCATCGAGGGCCACCGAAGGAGAAAGCATCCGGTTGACCGCTTCCAGCCGTTTGGGCAGCTTGTGATCAGGGACAAACTTTTCATTCACAAAATCACCCACCCAATAGATAGCTACTGCCGGCGTACCCCGGTAAGGGATCGGATTGACCAGAAGGATGTACTTATCATCCATTTTCCAGAATACCGGCATTTCCCAGAAGACTCCCGAGCCGTCCACTTCGGGATCTCCCGTGAATAAGGGCTCCAGTGCCGTCCAGTTCTTCAGGTCCCGGGATTTGTACAATAATACTGTTCCTTTGCGGTGATCTTTCTCGTCGATGCCGAAACCGACGATCATGTACCAGGTGTCTGCTTCCTTCCAGAGATAAGGGTCTCTGAAATCAGTTCTTTCATACTGGGAAGGCGGCCCTTTCACTACCGGGTTGCCGGCATATTTTTCCCAGGCGATCAGGCCGTCGTCTTCCGGATAGGCCAGGCACATTCCGAATTCCCTGCCGTCTCCGCCGGTATACATGATCACGGGCGTGCCGTTGTCGTCGATGATTACGTGGCCCGACCATATTCCATTCTGGTCATAACCTTCTTCCGGGCTCAAGGCCGGCCGGTGTTCCGTCCATTGTACGAGATCAGGGCTGCTGTAATGCCCCCAGTTGATCTGCCCCAGAAAAACATTGGTCCCGTTTTTCTGATTGAAAATATGGTATTTACCTTTGTGATAGATCAGCCCGTGCGTCTCATTGGTCCAGTTGGCCGCCGGCAGGAGATGGTATTTCGGCCGGTTAAAATCATCGGCAAAGCGGGATTCCGGGATCGCTAACTTTGCTGTTGTTCCGTTCTTGTCGCCAACGATATTCCTTTTTACATAATCCGGAGAAAGCGGTTCCCGCCAGATGCTCAATTCATCCAGGATGCCGTTGATGTGCATTGTCGGAAAGATTTGCACAAAGCGTTCTTTCCTGTCCCGGCCGATCAGGATGTTGTCAAAAGTAATATTAGCCGGCAGGGCGTGAGATAGCACTACTTCTCCATTCAACAGCAGCCGGACGCTATCCTTTTCTGCGATCAGGCTGATGTTTTCCCATTGGAATTTAGGGATAATCGCCTCCGACTCGAGATAATGCTCCTCTCCGTTCAGGCTGGCGCCGGTGGTTAACCTACCAAAGCGGTTGATGCAGGCCGAAAGCCAGTTTGCCGTATCCCGGTTTTCCGAAAAGAGCGAGAAAAACCCCGCCACATCAGTGGGGTAAGTTTCCAGGGCGGCCCAGGCCGAAACCGTGAAGGGCGCTTCCAAAGGCTCAGGCAATTTATGGGAAATGAAAGTGGTATTGCCGTCAAACCGCAGGCCCGTCCCGTCGATCCCGTCCACGAATTCGGGAACATCCGCATTGCTCTGGATGGGAGATCCTTCTCTGGTGTTTTGCTCTGTGAGTACTTTATCGGCCTCTGTGGCAAAACTCCAGTAGTAGGCCGGCTTTTTCTCCTGCGCACAGGAGAGCAGGTTGCCGAGAAAAATGAGGAACAGGCAAATACGAAGCATAATAAAGGTTTGGGGGAGGTTGCCGGGGCAGGCAACCTCCATTGAAATATCAATTCTACAACGACTTCAGGTAATCGATCGCATTCTTATAAATGATGCGAATGTTCTGGCCGTAAGCGTTCGTGCGGCCGTCGTTCATCTTCCATTCCATGCCGCCGATGCCAAGGGTGATGATAGTCCCCCTGAACCGGCCGCTGGGATGCCAGATGATGATGCCGCCGGTGCCCTGGGAAGCCACATTCCAGTCCCAGGTAGCAAGGACCTCGGCGTCGAACATCGACTGGAAAGTGGCGTATTTCGGGGCATCGAGCGGATCCAACGTCCACATGGCGTTGTGGTCTTCTTTATAACCGCCGTCGATCACACTGATCGATCCGTCCGGGTTGCGCACTGCGCCGTCCGTCAGGATATTGGCGATTGCGGAATTGGTAAAACCAACGCCCCAGGTGTCCGGATTATGGCCACCTTCACCCGTTCCGATGATGGTCCGGAGACCGGAATTATCTCTTCCCAGTTCTTCGACAATTCCGGTGCCGTGCTGGCCCGCGACGATCTTTCCCCCATTGACGTAGAATTTGGAAAGTATGTTCAGCTTCTCCAGGACAGCCTGGGGTTGTGCCGAAGAACCCACCTGGTCGTGCACGTAGAAAATGACATTCACCCCATTTAAAGCCTCGTCGGAGAGTTCCTCATAGGAAATATAGGTGAAGTCTTCGCCGTACGTCTCTTCGGCCCACCTGGCCGCTTCCATAACATCATCGTCTCCGATCTCGGCGATGGTGGCCCCATCTCCCAGAAACGCGATCTTTGAGGGCAGCAACTGAGCGGTGATTGAATAGGTGCGCCGGGTAACGCCATTATCGGCCACCACCTCTACCGGTGCGGACAGGTCGAGGGTGGCGCCGCTGGGAGGGCTCACCGTTACGCCATTGGGAGCAGTCGCCTCAAAGGACACATTGGCCAGGTCGGTATTTCCGGGTAAACTTACTCGGATGGTTCCGGACAGGTGATCCACAGCAGCGGCTACGCCATTGATGGAAACCGATTCGAGTACATCAATCACGGCCGGGCCATCCGTATAGTTCTGCCTTTCGTTGCAGGAAGACAACCCTGTCAGCAGAACAGCAAGCATGACTATTATTTTTGAGTACTTCATGACGTTTATTTTGTTCTTTGACAAATCCTGTGTTTTAGAGACAGCACTTCATGCGAAACCACTGCTCCTTATAGTCGCATTGCCTCCGCATGAAGTACTGTCCACAGGATTTGTCAAAGAAGGAATTTTTCTAGAGGGTTCTCAAATAATCAATGATATTGGCCGTCAGCTTTTCGATATTGCTATGATAATCATTGGTGGTTTCGTTGGAGCCGAATTCATAGCCAATGATGGTATTCTCCAGGGAGATGATGTGCCCCTGGAAGTCGGTGGGAATGTTGAAGTCGAAGTTGCCGTCCACGTTCCCGTTGGTAGGCAGGTACTCCATGGCGCCGACTCCAAAGCCGTCGCCGATCCACCGGAGCGTTCCCAGTTTGACGGCGTTGAACGTCTGCTCCATCAGCAGCACGCCTTCCGTGCCACAGCAGGTGTATCCATCCATGGTATTGTCAAAGTGTTGCCACCATACCAGCCGGGCCTCGCGGGTGGCGCCGTTGTACAAGGGGAGTTCACCATCGCCGTTGAACGTCAGGCCGGAGTAGATCTGGTGCGTCCTCCGGTCTGCTGAGGTGTTGGCCACCTTGACGGACAGCCCCCAGATATCGTCCGGCGGCACGCCCATATCGACACAGCCTTCCGGGCCGGCGCAGCCGAATTCGGTATACAGGTAATTTCCGGGGAACGGCCCGGCAGAATAATCGCCGGGGATTCTTCCTAAAACGTGGATGAAGGGGGTGGGGTCGCCGGCGATGAACATGTGGCCGCCCGCTTTTACCCATGCCGTCAAAGCGTCACTCTGAGATGTGCCGGGCTGAAGTTCTGCCGGCAGCATGGTAAGTACATTGTCCGGCGTGGCGGAGTACCCCTGATTGGGCAAGGGGGTCAGGTAATATAACATCACTACGTTGATGTCTTCCAGCGCCGCCGCCGAAATATCCGAGAATTTGATGTAGTTGAATTCATCCGGATACTTGGTTTGCAGGAACAGCGCGGCCGCCCTGGCGTCGTCATCAACAATAGAGTTGACATCATCGCCATCGCCAATAAAAGCGATATTGGAACTTCCCAGGCTCACCGATACCTCGTACACCTTAGTCAGCCCTTCGGTGTTGGTGACCGTGTAGTTTACGGGGCCGCCGGAGAAATCCTGCGGCACGCCGCTTTCCGGGGATACAGACTGGCCGGCAGGCACTTCAATTTCCGGTGTAATGTTGCTAAGGTCATAGCTGGGCGGAAGCAAAAGGATGATCCTTCGTTCTGCCTCGAGTATCGTTCCTGCAATGCCGTCTACCGAAAAACTGGTAATGGCGGGCGCCTTGATCTGCGTAACATACACCAGGTAGGACTTACCGGTAAACCCGTCATTAGACACCACCGTATACTTTACCGGGTTGGAAAAGTTTTGGGCTACGCCCGAAGCCGGCGTGACGGTTGTTCCGGCCGGGATCGTAAATTGCGGGGCCAGGTTGGTAATATCCTCCTCACTTCCGACAGTGACGTTAATGGCTCCATTCTCCTGGTCAATTGCCCCCACATTTTCACCAATGGAGAAGGACATGATCAATGGGTTTCCATATACAGAGATCGTGGCGGTATACTCTCTTTCGACGCCGTTATTGGAAACGGTGAAGATCACCGGCCCCTTGGAGAAATCGACCGTACTTCCCGATTCCGGGCTCACCGCAGCGCCTTCCGGCAAGGAGATAGTAACCGTCACTGCTGACAGGTTGCTTCCTGCCGGCAGGGTAGCGGTAATGGCGCCGTTGGTATGGTCAATGTCGGCGGCCTGCCCGTTGGCGGTGAAATTCCGAATGATCGAATGGGTATAATCCGGAACGTGGTCTTCAAACAGCAGTTCATCCTGGCACCCAGTGTGGAACAGCAGGACGCCGGCCAGGAACAGGGAGAAGCCCCATTTGATATTGCTAAATATATTTTTCATGATCTAAGTGTGTTTTGTGATTTTCGTTGATTAATAGTTATCGCGCTGGATCAACACGCCCCCTGAGGCGTCGATCTCAATTTGAGGGATCGGAAGGTATTCGTCCCTGTTTGGCGTAAAACTGGCGCCAGCATAGTAAGCCCGCTTGGCGCTTTCCGCCACCATGTAGTCGTTGATCCAATTGGGGGCGATGCCCCACCGGACGAGGTCATAGAAATGATGCCCTTCGTTGTGCAGCTCCAGCCGCCTTTCCATGCGCAGGGCTTTTCGGGCGTAGGCTTGCGTTACATTTGTCGGATAGAGGCCGATCTGATAGTTGGCGGCGGGCTTGGTATTGTCTACAAAGTCTCGGACGTAGGGAGTATTCATGGCGCGTTCTCTGATCTGGTTGATCAACGCCATTCCGGTTTCGACATCCCCCAGTTCGATGGAGGCTTCGGCTTTCCAGAGCATGACATCGCTGACCTTGATCAACGCCTGGTCCAGGGCACCCTTTGCCCAGGGGAAACCACCGGAAGCTCTGAGATCAGAGTTCGGGTCTATCTGGTTCTTCTTTCGCACATACAGGCCGTAGGTGGCAACATCCCGGCTCCAGTTATCCTGCTGCGGCATGGCCGCCCACGTTTTCCAGGTGATGCCGGGCCGGCCTATGGAATGGTCCAGCCGGGGGTCGACCGGGGTGCTGATATCGCGGGGCGCCAGGTCTGCATTATTGTAGGTATCCAGTAAGGGCAGGCCGTTTTCATCCACCTTAAAGGCATTGACGATATTCTGGGAAGGTTTGTGAAAATCGTCCCCGTTGAGATAGGGATGATTGAGGTCGTCGGATGGTGAATCCGGCGAATTGAGCAGGTCTCCAAAATTCAGGTTCCCGTATTCCGAGCCGTCGTTTATGGAGTATTGGATGGCAAAGACGTTCTCATCGTTGCCATAGCCGGGCACTGAATAGAGTTTTTCGATATCCGCTACCAGCCTGTAGGGGCCGGCCAGCACCCGGTCCGCATTCACAATAACCTCAGCCCACTGCCCCTGGGATAATTTGGCCTTTGCCAGATAGGCGTAAGCAACCAGTTTATTCACTCTGCCTAAGTCGGCCTGTGTCTCCGGCAATACCTCAATAGCAGCATTGAGGTCCTCTTCAATTTTACCCCACAAGAAGTTTTCGTCAAACGAATTCGACAGGCTCGCCACTTCCCCGATCGGCGTGTTCTCGTCTATGTAGACGAAGGAGCCGAAGTTTTTCATCAATTCAAAGTAGAAGTGTGCCCGCAGCACCCGCATTTCGGCAATTCGCAGATCTTTATTGGCAAAATCTGTTGCCTCATTGAGGGTAATGATGGTATTGTTCACCCGGAACAGGCCAAAGTATAAGGCCCTCCACAGGTTGTATACATTTTCTGAGGACGGGAAAACCTGGTGGATCTCCAGGGCATGCATGCCACCGCCGGGGTTGTCCCCCACGCCGCCGCCGCCTTTGTAGGCGTCGCCGCTCCGGATATCGGAAAAGGCCCAGTTGGAAGGAGCGTGGTCAAAAGGCCAGTTGTCTCTGAATTCTCCGGTATTGAAACGGTAGTCCAGGGCGCTGTAAGCGCTCACTACCAGTTCTTCTATTTCCAGGTTGTCCTCCGAAATTACATTTTCCGGCTGTACGTCCAGGTAGTCCTCACAGGAGGCGGCCAGCAGGAAGGAGAAGATTAAGGCTAAATAGGTTATTATATTTTTCATCGGATCAGTTTTTAGAAGTCAAGATTTAGGCCAAAGCTGAAGGCCTTGGTATGCGGATAAGTGCCCAACCCGGCGATCCCGATCCCCGTTCGGCTCAGGCCCGGCACTTCGTAATCGAAACCGGTGAAGGATGTGATATTGACCAGGTTTTCCGCCTGGATGAAAATGCTTGCGCGCTCAAACCCGATCCTGTCGAGCAATTGCTGATTAAAGAAATAGGTAATGTTCACATTCCTCAACCGGAAGAAGGAGCCGTCTTCGACAAAATAGGTGGAAGGGCGCCGCTGGTCATTTACATCCGAGGTGCTCAGGGCGGGGATCATGGAGTTGGCATTGTCCGGCGCCCAGGCGTCCAGCGTATTTCTTCCGTGGTTGAACCCGAAGTAGGGGAAGTCCAGTAGTTCCCGCTGGGCGTTGTACATTTCATTGCCCTGCCTCCCGTCAAAGAAGAAACTAAGGCTCCACCGCTTGTACTCCATGGAGAGGTTGATGCCGTAAATGAAATCGGGATGCGGGTTACCGATGATCGTTCGGTCGTCCTGGTTGATCACCCCGTCGCCGTTCAGGTCCCGGTAGCGGATATTCCCCAGCCCTTTTCCGGTCTGCTCGGCATGAACGGCTACTTCCTCCGGCGTTCTGAAGATGCCGTCGGCGATGAACCCGTAATAGGAGCCGATGGGATGGCCGACACCGGTGAAGGATACGCCTTCCAGGATGAAATTGTCGGCATTGTTCAGTTGGGTAACCTCATTGCGGTAGGCAGAGAAGGTAAGGTCGATGCCGTACCTGAAGTCTTTAACCGGGTTGGATTGATACCCCAGGGCCAGGTCGACGCCTCGGTTGGTCATATCGCCGGCGTTGAAGAACAGAGTCTTGCCGGCTTCGCCCAGCACGGAGGGCTGGATGATCTGGAGCAGCAGGTCGGAAGTGTTCTTTTCGTAAAGGTCTATTACGAATTTGACGCGGTAGTCGAAAAGGGCCAGGTCCAGGCCAAGATTTGTCTGATAAGACTGCTCCCATTTCAGGTCCGGGTTTCCCACCTGATTGGCAGAGACGCCCTCGCTGATGGGGCCTTCACCGTCTCCATCCAGGTCGTAATTGCTGTTTTCCAGCGCATTGTTAAAGATAGAGTACTGGGCATACTCCAGGATATCGGCATTGCCGTTCCCGCCCCAGGAAAAGCGCAGTTTTAAGTCGTCGATATAATTAATTCTGGACAGGAAGTTTTCATTACTCAACGTCCAGCCGAGAGAAACGGTGGGGAATATAGCGTACCGGTTGTTCTTGCCAAAACGGGAAGACCCGTCGCGCCGAACACTGGAGGCTATATAATATCTGTCGGCAAAATCGTAGGAAACTTTGGCAAACTGCGACATCCTTCTGCTGTCGGCCCCTATGCCGTATGCATCGAGGATAACGTTGTCGGCAATGATGTCGTAGTTTTCAATGTTCTCGAAGTCGACTTCTGTGCCGAGCGGTACCTGAATGCGATGGAATTCATTGTCCTGGTTTCGGTCGAATACTTCATGGCCGATAAAGGCATCGATAGTGTGCGGCCCGAAATCGCGGTTGAAGGCCAGCAGGTTGGTCCAGATGTAGGTCTGGGCGTCGTTCCTTCTTCTGGCAAACCTGGAGAATTCTTGGCCGTCGAGCAGGATGCGGTTGCCGAGAATACTGCCGTTCTGGTTGAAGGACTCGGTTTGCTCATCAAATTTGAATTGATTGACATCGAAGTTGAACTTACTGCTGAAGGTAAGCCCTTCCAGGATGTTAACGTCGGCATAGACATTACCAAATGACCGCAACGATCTTTCGACATTGTTCCGGTTGATGTACAAAATGGCAAGGGGGTTCCATTTGTCCTGCAACCCGGCCCCGACCGGCCCTCCCCAGGTTCCGTCTTCGCCGTACAGAGGGATCAGCGGGTTCTGCAGCAGGGCGTCTTCCGTCGCATTGGCCTTGACCTCACTGAATTTCGAAACGGTCAGGTTTTCTCCAAGGGTAAGCCTGTCGTTGAACAGTTTCACGCTGGCATTCAGCCGCAAATTGCCCCGCTCGTAATTCGTATGTTCCATGATCCCGTTATCGGAAGCATATCCGGCGCCCACATAAACGTTCCAGGTATCATTGGCAAAAGAATATCCCAGGTCGGTAGTGGCGGAGACGGAATTGCCCATGATCACATCCACCCAATCGGTATTGGATAACCTCAGGTTGTTCTCGTTATCGAGAAAAGCGGGGAGCTCCGTCCCGGGCTCATAAACAAAATTACCGGCTGTAACCGGCGTTTTGCCCTGAGCAATATACCTTACGTCCAGCCATTCCTGTCCGCCCAGCACATTGAAGTCTTCCCGGATCGTATTGTAAGTGACAAGGCTGTTCAGCGAGAACCGGCTGGTTTTGCCCCGGGCCTGTTTGGTCGTGACAATGATCACCCCTCTGGCGGCTTCCGTACCGTAAATACCCGCCGAGGCAGCATCTTTCAAAACCTGGATGCTCTCGATGTCATTGGGGTTCAGGCCGGCAGGATTGGTGGTCTGCACGCCGTCTATGACCCACAGCGGGCCGGTCCCCCCAAACACGGAGGTCAGCCCCCGGATCGAGATCTGGGTATCGTTGCCTCCGGGAACACCGGAGGAAGTAAAGGAAAGCCCCGGCACTCTGGATTGCAGCTTGCTGATGACGTTGGGGGTGGCCACAGCAGAAAGTTCCTCAACTTTCACTACGGAAACCGCTCCGGTAATGTCCTTTTTGCGTTGGGTGGTATAACCAACGACGACGACTTCGTCCAGGACCTGGCCCGCCGTCAGGCCTACGTTCAACTCACCCGGTTGGACATTTTCGAAAACCCTGGGTTCGTAGCCCGTATAGGAAACCGTGATGGAAGTAACCCCTTCGGGCAGGGCCAGTTCATACATACCGTCGAAGTCGGTGATCGTGCCGGTACTTGTGCCGGTGATCACGATGTTGGCGCCGATGAGCGGCTCCTGTGTTTCGGCATCGGTGACTTTACCGGAAAGCGTATTCTGGGCCGCGGCCCCCGCCGGGAAAAGGGCGAAACACGCTATAACCGATAGGAGGTGCTTTACATTTTTCATGCTGGTTTGATATTTTGAAGGAATTCAACATGAGCCGGAGAACTTCATCCGCGGCTCATTTCCGCCATTTTGATAACCCAAATTTACCGGGAAGAAAAGGGAAAGGGTTACAGGATTGTTTCAAATCCTTTTGAATTTGTTACACGGAACAAACCTCTGTTAAAAAACTGACAATCAAGGCAATTAATGCTTGTTGTAATTTTTACGGGAAGCCAGGCGGGTTCCAATTATGTTACGCGGGCTTAAGGAAATGTTACAGCTTACCGGGCTGAGGATTCACTTTTCTTCTCCCGGTATTCACTGGGCGAACAAGCGTATTTCCCTTTGAAGGCCGTGGAAAAATACCCCGGGGAAGAGTACCCTACCTTGTAGGCGATTTCGGCCACCGTCAATTCTCCCTCCAGCAGCAACCGGCTGGCTTTCCTCAGGCGCACCTGCTGGATATAGTCGTTGACACTTTCACCGAGCAGGGCCTTCACTTTGCGGTACAGCTGCACCCTTGACAGGCCGAACGCTTCGCTCAGGTTTTCCACGGTCAGGTTCTGGTCGTCGTGATGGGACTCCACATACTGGGTGAATTTCCGCAGGAACTGTTCGTCCAGGCTACCCATACTGCTTGGGAGCTGACCGGGTTGGATAATGGCACTGAAGCGTTCTTTCAGCGCCTGCCTGCCCTGCAGCAGGTTTTTAATGACTTCGGAGAGGAAACTCAGGTTGAACGGCTTGGTCACATAAGCATCGGCGCCCGTTTGTATGCCCTGGATTTTCTGATCCATGCTGCTTTGGGCGGTGAGCAGAACGATCGGTATGTGGGAAGTGCGCAGGTCCGTCTTAAGTATTCTGGCCAGTTCCAGGCCATCTCTTCCCGGCATCATGATATCAGCCACGATCAGGTCGGGGACTTCTTCCAGGGCCATATCCAGGCCGGTATTGCCGTCGGCAGCCTCCAGGATGTGGTAGGCATTCCCAAAATGCCTTTTCAAAAATGAGCGCAGATCTTCATTGTCCTCAACGATAAGGATGTGGTGTTCGGCGTCAGTGGATACCATCGGAAGAGTGCCTGTTTCCGGTTCTTCTTCTTCCAGAAAGGCCAGTTCATCATAGGAGATGTTGTCGGGTTTCGGGCCGGCCTTCTGGCCCTCGCTCAGGTGAGTGTCGCCGAGCGGCAACGACACTTCAAAACGGGCGCCCTTGGCCGGCTCGCTCCAAACCTTAATATCTCCGGAATGCAACCCTACCAGTTCCTTCGATAAGGACAACCCCAGGCCCGTTCCCCGGGAGCGGTTGTCGCCGGCCTGATAGAATGGCTCAAACGCCCGCTCCGCTTCTTCCCTAGACATTCCCCGGCCATTGTCTTCCACTTTTATGATGGCCTTTTCAGCAATCGGGTCTTTAACCACCGCCACCTGTATCTTTCCACCGTCGGGAGTGAATTTGAAGGCATTGGACAACAGGTTGAACAGCACTTTGTCCATCATATTGACATCGAACCATACGGGCAGTTCTTTCTCGACGGCGAAAAAGTCCAGTTCAATGTTGCGCTTATCGGCCATTTTGCGGAAAGCCTCCACAATCTCGCGGGTAAAGGCCACCAGGCCGTTTTCACTTGCCCGCACCGCCATTTTCCCGCTTTCCGTTTTCCGGAAATCCATCAGCTGGTTGATGAGGCGCAGCAAGCGGAGGGCATTTTTGCGCACCAAACCCAGGTCTTGCCGGGCCGCCTTGCCGGCGGCGGCGCCACCGGCGAGCATCCCTTCAATATAGCCCAGGATCAAGGTGAGCGGAGTGCGGAATTCATGGGAAATATTGGTGAAGAAATCCATTTTGGCCTGAGTGGCCACTTGCAGTTCTTCCGACATGGAGACGATCTGTTGTTGTTGCTCCAGGATCTCGCGGTTTTTTGCTTCCAGGTTCCGGTTCAGTTCCTCCTTCGCTTTAAGTGATTTCAGAAGGACGCCTCCGGATACGATGGCCAGCAAGAGGCTGAACACCAGGATGAAGATATAGGCCCGCTGATTGAGATAGATCCTGTTGAGGTTCTCGACCGCCTCCAGTTGCCCGTCGATGCTCCGCTGAAGGCTTTCCACCTTTTTCATTTGCAAATGGAGGATCCGGGCATTGCTCTTATTGATGACGATGGTCTGAAGGATGTTATTCTTTTCAAAGGGCAGGTTATTGAGGATGGCCAGTGCGAGTTGAATGGCCTCCGCACCCCCCGTAGGATAGAGGAGCGAGGCATCCAGTACGCCGTCTTCTACCGCCTGTATGCCCTTACCCAGGCCGGGAATGCCGTCTACGCCCAGAAAGAACAACTCCTCTGCTTTGCCTGCTTCCTGGGCCCAGCGGTAGGCATTCTCGGCCAGGAAATCGCTATGGGCGAAGATGGCCTGGGCATCGGGGTACTGCAGCAGCGTATCCAGGAACTGAGCTTTCAGTTCTTCCATCCCTGAGGGCATTTCCACCTGCGCCCGGATTTCCATTTCCGGGAACTTCCGCATTGCGGCCTGAAAACCCAGGCTGCGGCCCTGCGCTGGGGTCATGGTCATTCCGAGCTGCAGCTCAATGATCTTTGCCTTCCCGCCGAACCGGCTGGCAATATAATCGGCGGCCGTGGCCCCGATCTCGTAATTGTCGGCGCCGATATAGGCCGTGTATTGTTCCGACTCCGTTTTGCGGTCGATCAGAATGACGGGAATACCCGACCGGTACACTTCTTCGACAATGGGGGTCAGTGGTATGGACTCATTGGGCGAAACGATCAACAGGTCAACACCTGTTTTCACCAGTTCACGGATCTGCTCAATTTGCGTTTCACTGTTATTGTACGCCACCCTCACCTCCAGGTCCAGTTCAGGGTGAAAAGCGAGTTCCCGGTACATTTCACGCTCCATTACATCCCTCCACGGGTCATCACAGCATTGGGAAAAACCAATGTGGTACTTCCGGGGCGGAGGGCTTTGGCGGCACCCCAGCAGGACAATCCCCAAAAAGGCGAACGTACTACCCCATAGTATGCAGCTCCAGCTTCTTCGCATAGGATAAAGATCATTCTGTCCTCTAAGATAGAAAAGTTTCCAGCGGAAACCGTAAGAAATCAGTGGCCTATCGTGCGGACAGATTGTATATGAACCTCCTTTTCCGTCCCGTTTTTTAAGAAGCCCAAACCGGCTGCCCTCCCGTCGATAAGTATTTCCTGCCAAAATCTTATTTTTGCCCCCGCAAATCCTCAACAGCAGAAAATAATGCAAAAGCACACTCCCAATTGGCTCTGCCTGCTACTCATCTCCTGCTCCTGTTCCCTTGCCTGGGGGCAATTAACACTCGCTGGCCTGGACACCATCACCATCCGGACGACCCGCATCCCCCTCACCCCGGCGGAAACAGGCCGCAACATCTCCGTTATCCACGGGCAGGACATCCAGAAGATGGCCTTCACTTCTCTGGACGAATTGCTGCAGTACATCCCCGGCATCGAGGTGCAGTCGCGCAATGCCTTCGGCGCCCAGGGCGACATCAGCATGCGGGGGGCTACCTTCACCCAGGTGATGGTCCTGGTCGACGGCATGAAACTCAACGACCCGCTCACCGCCCACTTCAACGGGTACATCCCTGTGACGCCGGCCGAGATCGAACGCATCGAGGTGCTGCGCGGCGCGGCCTCCGCCATGTACGGCGCCGATGCCGTCGGCGGGGTCATCAACATCATCACCAAAGGGTTTGTCGACAAGCAGGGGGAGGATAGCGAAGTCAGCGGGCAGGCCAACTACGGCGAGCACCGCCTCGTCAGTGCTCAGCAGGGCTTTTCCGTGCGCAAGGACAGATGGTACGCCGGCGGCGGCTTCAGCATGAACCAGTCCGATGGAGAGTTTATCGCCGAACAGGTGCTGGACAATACCACCCTGGAGAGCTATAACAACTTTTTTAACCTGAAAACCTTCGGCCTGTCGCTCGGCTATCGCTTCAACGACACCTGGCGCATACAGGCCCGCACGGCCTACGACGATCGCCACTTCAGCGCCCGCTTCTTCTATACCACCAGCCCCCTGGACAAGTCGGTAGAAACTACCCGCAACTGGTGGAACCAGATGCAGGTGTCCCGGACCGGCATGAACAGCAGCACCGACTTCCGCCTGGCCTACCGCAACGGCACGGACCAGTTCGTCTTCAGCCCGGACTTCCCGTCCACCAACGAGCACACCACGCAATTCTGGAATTTCAATGTAAACCACCGGCAAGTCCTCAACGACAACCTGTCTCTCCAGTTCGGGGGGCAACTGGACCGCCGCTCCATCGAAAGCACCGACCGCGGCAACCACGACGACCTCCACTACGGCGCCTACGCCATGGGCGTACTCCGGCCCGGCAAACGCCTCAACCTGACCGGCAGCCTGCGCCTGGACTACGACGAGAACTACGGCCTGGAGTTCACCCCCCAGCTCAACGTTTCCTACATTCTTTCCAATCTCACCTTGCGCGCCGCCGCCGGCAGGAGCATCCGCGCCGCCGACTACACCGAGCGCTACGTGTCCTACAACCTGGAGAACCTGACGCCCGGCCGCAACCTGGGCAACCCTTTCCTGGAAGCCGAGCGCAGCTGGTCGGAAGAGATCGGGCTGGACTACCGCCTGACAAAACACTGGCAGCTCAGGGCCACCGCCTTCTTCCGGCAGTCGGCCAACCTGATCGACTACGCGCCCACCAACGAGGCCGACATCCCCAACAACCAGAACCTGCAGGAAGGAGCAGATTATTTCTACGCCACCAACATCACCGATGTGCAGACCAGCGGCCTGGAAGTGGAATCCTGGGTGAGCGCGCCCCTGGGGCAAAACGCCCAACTCCAGTGGTCGCTCGGCTATACCTACCTGAACACCACCAATGAGGAAGACGTGATCTCGGTATACATCTCCAGCCACGCCCGCCACCTCCTCACCACCAACCTCGTCCTGGAGGCCGGCAAGCTGGAGCTGGCCCTCAACGGCCTGTACAAGGAGCGCCCGGCGCGGCAGGCCGCGGCCATCAACGCCCGGCTTACGCCCAGCTACCAGCTGTGGAACCTGCGCGCCGGCTACAACCTGACGCCCCAGTTTGGATTAAATGTGCAGGTGCACAACCTGTTCGATGAAGACTATCAGGATATTCTCGGAGCACAGATGCCGGGGAGGTGGGTGATGGGAGGGGTGCGGTTTAAATTGTAAGTAAGTGCCTTCACCTAAGCTGCTTCGAATTCGAGACGCTCAGGGCATTTTCCATGGACTCGGGTTCGATTGTTAGATGGTCATATTGTTAAATTGCTTATTGCTATTGTCCAGAAACTTACATGGACGCAAATGGTGAAACAGCGATTCCCGCTTTGGATGAGGTGACATCTTTTGAGGAACGAAAAAGGGGGATCTCGTCCAATTAGGAGATGTCACCTACTCCTATCGTCGTAGATGACACCTCCAGAACCACCTTGGAAAGCCAAAGTGGGAATTGCTGATAGTGAAACGGGTGGAAATGCGCAGAAATGCGGTGGAAATGTCCCGCCCTGTGAAATAGTCGCTCTGCGAATTCCACGGGGCCCGCTGTGTTTAGGTTCGGACTGTATTTCCTTATTTCTTTAAATGTCTACGCATTTCAGTCCAGCCTCTCAATACAGCAGCCCCAAAAGCCAGATAGGGATCTTGTTGCCCACTTTGAAATCCCAGTCATCCGCAATGATGAAATGATGCTCTGTATTGGCCGATCGGCCCTGCTTTCTTGATTTGCCGCCGATCTCAAAAACATACTGTTCATCCACGAGAATATCTCCGGCCTTATTCGGGTAGTTAACCTTGTGAACGGCCTTCAGTTGATTGAGCGCGAAGGTTTCTCTGGCCATCCCAATATCCAATCCGGTAGGTGCAAAAGCATAAAGCAAGTTGGTGTTTTCCAGAAATATTTTTTCCGGTTTTTGCAATAGCGTTATGCCTTTTCCTGGGCTTTGTAGAAGCATTAAAATGTCGGCCTGCTCCAAATGATAGATATATTGCAGTAAAGTGTTTCGGGACAACCCCGCTCTCTCAGTCAGTTTTTGAATATTCGGCGTGAATGGAGGAGACGTGGAAATAACGAATAAGAGCTGGTATATCCGGCGGATATTCCTGATATCAATATTATGGAGCAGCGGGAAATCCGTCTCGATAACCGCTCTTACAGCCCCTTCCAAACGGTCGAAATAAAACTTTTCCTCTTCCTTGAAGAACGGATAATACCCCTTTTGAAGATATTCCTTGAAAAGGGGGTAAGGTTTGAAGCCACGATCAAAAGAGGCTATAACCTCATTGGCGTTTTCTAAAATATCTTCTAGTGCGAGTACCGGGGTTTTTATCTGATACTTAAGGTCCAGGAACTGCCGGAATGATAAACCTTGCAAGGGGAATATGATTGCTCTACGGCTCAGATCGGCATTGCTTTTCTGAATTTCCAGCATGGAAGAGCCGGTGAAAATGACCTGAAGGTCAGGATAGGTGTCGTATATGTTTTTAACTTCAATGGCCCAATCCGGGTATTTGTGCACTTCGTCCAGATACAGATACAGCCCTCCGTTCCGATAGAAATCTTCTACAAGATCAACCAGCCGGTTTTCGGTAAAATAGATGTCGTCCAGAGAGGCATATATGGCTTTTTCGCTGAAGCCGTGCGTTTGCCGGAGATGTTGCAAAAGCAGGGTTGTTTTCCCAATACCCCGGGCTCCTTTAATACCCATCAGGCGAAGGCTCCAGTCAAATTTATGAAGCTCATCCCTTTGATAATCCAGGGATACCCGTTCTATTTTTTGGTTAGACCGCAGCCTGATCTTTTCCATTTTGATTTATTCAAAAACTTTTTTATCTCAATAAATGATTTATATACTAATCAAAATTAGCGTTTTTTTTGATAAACATTCTAATGGACTAAATTATTTGTTGTCAACCCTGATGCCGGCGTTAACCACCCCCTCTCCTTCCGTATACGCCATCGCCATATACGGCGTGTTATGCGCCCAGGCGTACTCCCCTCTGGCGTTGATGCCGATCACCCCGCCCAACCCGCCCACCTTTCGGGCGAGTACCTCAATGCCTAGTTGAGCGGCGGCCATAGCCTCCTCCCCTGCGAAGGCGTCACAAACGGTTTTACTGAGCAGCACTTTCATGATCGACTCCCCCCATCCGGTGGCCGACACCGCGCCCAGTTCATTGTCCGCATAGGCGCCGGCGCCCACGATGGGGCAGTCGCCCACCCGGCCGGGCAGCTTGCGGGCGGTGCCGCCGGTGGAAGTGGCCACGGCCAGGTTGCCGTCCCGGTCCAGCGCTACGGCGCCGACGGTGTCGCCCGGGCCGTCCCGGAAGGGGTGGTGGGTGCGGAATGTGGGGTCGCTTTTGATCTGTTGGAAAAACTCCAGTTCCCGCTCCGTCAGCAGTTCTTCGGGCGGCAGTTCGGTAAAGCCGGCCCGGCGGGCGAAGCTGAGCGCGCCGGCGCCCACCAGCAGGTTGTGCTCCGTTCGTTCCATCACCTGGCGGGCTACGCTGACGGGGTGCAGGATATTCTGCAGGGCGGCTACCGCCCCGAAGCCAAGCGTGCGCCCGTCCATGATGATGGCGTCGAGCTCCACCTCGCCGATGGCGTTGAGGAAGGCGCCGCGGCCGGCGTCGAAAGTGGGGTCGGCTTCCAGCACCCGGACGGCCGTTTCTACCGCGTCGAGGGCGCTGCCGCCGTCCAGCAGTTGCGGGTAGGCCTGTTCCACAGCAGACCGCACCCCCGCCAGGTGAGCGGCGTGGTAGGCGGCCGGTATGTTCCAGGCGCCGCCGTGGACGATGAGCCTGGGGAAACTTGATTGCTTCTGCATATACAAAGATCAGTGATAAGGATCAACCTCAAAAATGAGGAATATCATAGTATTCCAATTGAGAAATCAATAAGCTTTGCACAGTTTTTATTTCTCAACAAAGAAGCAATGCTGCGCTATCTCTTTATTTTTATCGTATTCATCCACGGCCTGATCCACCTCCTCGGCTTTGTAAAAGCCTTTCAGTTCAGTGAAGTGAGCCAGCTCACCCAGGACATTTCCCGGCCGGTGGGCCTGCTGTGGCTGGCGGCCACCGGCCTGTTCATCGCTACCGGGGCATTGTACCTTTCGGGCAATGACAAGCTGTGGCCCATCCTGGCCTTTGTCTCCATCGTTTTATCTCAGGCGCTCATCTTCCTGGCCTGGCAGGACGCCAAATTCGGCACGATCGCCAACATTATCATCCTGCTGGTAGCCATCCCCGCCTATGCCGGCTGGCGTTTTGAGAAAACGTATCAGGAGGACGTAAAAGAAGCCCTGAAACGCACCAACGCCATGGAAAGCGAACTGCTTACCGAAGCGGACCTGCAGCCCCTGCCGGCGCCGGTGCAGAGGTACCTGCGGTATGCAGGGGTAGTAGGAAAGCCCAAAGTGAAAAACGTACGCATCACCTTCACCGGGCAGATGCGGGGCAAGGGGCAGGACTGGTTCGATTTCACCGCTGAACAGCACAATTTCTTTGACGAGCCCACCCGCCTGTTTTTCATGAAGGCCAGCGTCAAAGGGCTGCCCGCCAGCGGCTACCACGCCTATAAAGGAGACAAGGCAGGCATGAAGGTAAAGGTGCTGTCTCTCTTTCCGGTGGTGGACGTCGCAGGGGCAGAAATGTTCAAAGGGGAAACGGTCACCGTTTTCAATGATATGTGCCTGATGGCGCCGGCCACCCTCATCAGCGACAGGATCGAGTGGGAGCCCATTGACGATACTTCCGCCCGGGCTACCTTTACCAACCAGGGCGTCAGCATCTCCGCCGTCCTCTACTTCAATGAAGAAGGCCAGCTCGTCGACTTCGCTTCTGATGACCGCTATTCGGTAGACGATAGGAAACAATATCCATTCACGACCCCGGTGCGGGACTACCAGGATTTCAACGGTTACAATATCATGTCCTACGGCGAGGCCGTCTGGCACTATCCGGACGGGAAGTTTGTTTACGGAAAATTCAACCTGCAAAGTGTAGAATATAACGTCACCGAGCTAAGGTGACGCCTTCACCCTATACATCCAGTAAAAAACCAAAATACCCTGGCATGAAAACCAGCTACCGCCTCACTCTTATTGCCACTATCCTGGCGGCGATGGCTTCGTCCGTCGGCCTGTTCATGCCCGGCCTGTACCAGGACAGTAAATTCCTGATCACCGTCTGGCAGGGCAACGACTGGGTGACGCTGATCGTCGTCGTCCCCGCCCTCCTCATCACCCTGTATTTATCGGAAAAAGGCTCCGTAAAGGCCTGGCTGATCTGGATGGGCCTGCTGCTGTACCTGTTCTACAACTATGCCTTTTATCTTTTTGCCGCCGCCTTCAACGCCGTTTTTCTGCTCTACGCCGCCGTCTTTTCCCTTTCCGCCTTTGCTTTGATCTACGGCCTGTCGGCCCTTCCGGTTCCACGGATGTCCTTCCGGCCGAAATACCTGTTCTGGATCGCCGGTTACCTCTTGCTCATCGCCTTTATTCTCTGCATGGTGGAAATACCGCCGATCATAAAGTTCATCCTAACCGGAGAGATCCCCGAGCTCATCGAAAAGACGGATCACCCGACGAATGTGGTGTATGCGCTCGACCTGACGATCGTCGTGCCCCTGTCGGTACTGGCCGCCGCCTGGCTATGGCAGGAACGGAAGTGGGGCTTCATCCTGGCGGCGCTCCTGCTGGTGAAAGGGATCACCTACGGCCTGGTGCTCACGGCCAATTCCATCATCCTGTCCATCACCGGATTGGGGGGCGACCCGCTGCTGCCCTTTTACGCCTTCGTTGTCCTGGGCGGGATGGGCGGATTGTTCTTATTGATGAAAAATGTAGAATACCATCCGCAATAACATGCGACACGCCAGGCACTTCATATTTCTCGCCTTATCCTGGGCCTGGCTCTGGTGGTGGCTGAACGTTGGGTTCGGCCTGGGAGCGGCCTCCTCCTTTGGCAGGATAACAATTGCCCTGGGCGGGATCAGCCCCGCTCTGGCGGCCCTTGTCCTGCTCTACCGGCATGCCGGGCGGCTGGAACGCACCGATTTTCTCCGCCGCATCTGGGAAACGGGGCCAGTGGCCGATATACTGATGCTCATCCTCTGGTTTATTGCAGCAATTTGGGCGACACAGAAATATCCGGCCATCCTTTTAAAACCACAACCACAATGAAAGAAGACACCGGTTTTTTAGCCGAATGCCTGCAGGAATTGTCCGTAAAGATCGGAGAACGCCCCACCGGCTCCGCCAGTAACCGGCGGGCAGAACAGTACATTGGCAGCGTTTTCAAAGCCCATGGACTGGAGGCAGAGCACCAGGCCTTCGATTGCCTCGACTGGGAAGGCGGCCCCGCCACGCTACACATGGATGGCGTTACCATTCCAGCGGCCATCTCTCCCTATTCCCTGCCCTGCGCTGTAACGGCGCCCTTCACCATCCTGGAAACACCGGAAGCGCTCCGGGAAGCTAACCTAAGCGGACAGGTGGCCGTGCTGGGCGGTAAGCTGACGAAAGAGGCCATCATGCCGAAGAACTTCACTTTCTGGAACCCGGAACACCACCGGGAGATCGTGCGCCTGCTGGAAGAGAAAGTGCCGGAAGCCATCATAACGGCCAGTTTCTCAAAGGAACATCCCGTGCCCATCTTTGAAGACGGCGATTTCAAGATCCCATCTGCCGTTGTCGCCGGCAAATATTTCGGGGCATTCCTGGCCTCCGCCGCTCAGTCTCTGGAATTACAGATGCGTGCGGAGCGCCGGCCGTCGACAGGCGCCAATGTCATTGCCCGCAACGGAGTGCCCGGCAAGCCGAAAGTGATCGTCATGGCCCATTTCGATACCAAGCCCGGCACGCCCGGCGCGCTGGACAACGCCGCCGGGGTGGTTGTCCTGTTAGAATTGAGCCGGCTGCTGCAGAAAAGCCCGATTCGGGCGGGAGTTGAACTCGTTGCCATGAATGGGGAAGATTATTTTTCCAATCCCGGGCAGATGGCCTACCTTGAGGCATTCGGGAAAAGCCCCGATCAGGCCAGCCTGGTGGTCAACTGCGACGGAGCGGGGTATAAAGTGGGCAAAACGGGCGTTTCTACCCTTAACTGTCCGGAAGGGTTTGTCCGGCAACTGAGCCAAAAGCTCGAAGCCTTCCCGGCGCTGAGGATGTCTGCCCCCTGGTATCAGGGCGACCACATGATCTTTGCGCCCTGGAAGCTACCCACTATCGCCATCACCTCGGAAGAGATCTTCCCCCTCATCGATGAGGTCATCCACACGGAGAAAGACACGGTGGAACTCATCAATGCGGAATACCTCAGGCAAACGGCCGCTTTCATTTACGAAGTTATCCGGGATCAATGAAAAACATCAGAAAAACAACCCTTTTCCTCCTGCTCACCTTTGGGATCAGTTATACCCTGGCGGGAGCTTTTTACCTGCTGGGAGGCGCCTACCCCTCCGTCGCCGGCACTATCATGGCCGTGGCCTATATGTTCGTACCTACTCTGGCCGTACTGCTGGTGGAAAAGGTGATCCACAAGACGGAGATCCGCAGTCCACTGCTCATCTCCTTCCGGTTCAACCGGTGGTTTCTGGGGGCCTGGCTTCTGCCGCCGGCCATCAGCCTGGGGGCGTTCGGCATTGCCCTGTTGTTTCCGGGAGTGAGCTATTCGCCGGGCATGGAGGGCATGTTCGACCGCTTTGCCGACATGATGACGCCCGAACAGATGGAGGAAATGCGCCGCTCAATCGAAACCCTTCCCGTTCATCCGTTTTGGCTGACGCTCGGGCAGGGGCTGATCGCCGGCATCACCATCAACGCCCTGGCCGGCTTTGGTGAAGAACTCGGCTGGCGGGGCTTCCTGCTGAATGCTTTCCGGGAGCGCTCCTTTCTCCAGGCCTCCTTCCTGATCGGTTTCATCTGGGGTATCTGGCACGCCCCACTTATCCTGATGGGGCACAACTATCCGGAACACCCCTGGCTGGGCATACTGATGATGATCATCTGGTGCATCCTGCTGACTCCTCTGTTTCTTTACATCACCGTCAAGGCCCGGTCCGTCATCGCAGCGGCCATCCTGCACGGCACCCTCAACGGCACTGCCGGCCTAGCGATCATGATGATCGGGGGGGGAAGCGACCTGCTGGTGGGGGTTACGGGCCTGGCGGGTTTTCTCGCCCTTGTGCCGGCCCTGCTGTTGCTCTACGCTTATGACCGGTGGGGCAGCAGAGAGCAACTTATGAGCAAACCGCTGGCTACCCGTCTAAGGTTGGACACTATTGATAGCCAATGAGTTGCGGAACATCCAAAGTCATTCCGACTTCCGCATTCCGACTTCCGACTTAGTCCAACGCTAGACTGCTAGCCAAACCGTTCGGCCATTGCCTGGACGATACCGGCGCCTGAAAACCGTGTGAAAGCCCCGAATGAGCGCATTTTACCAAAATATTAGTGCCTTTTTTTACCGGGCAACAATCATGCCTTCTCGATAAACAAGCCAAAACACATTTTAAAAAACAAACTATATTGAATCACAAAAAACTGAAAACCAATTTATTAAATCAAACCCAGCGCTTAAAAGCTCACTATTCTGCCAAAATCATCCTCTCGAAAATTTGCATAAATCGTAGTTGATCAAAGCTGCTACTCAACGTACTTTTGAATCAAGATCAGAAGGAATTCTGGCAAGCCTCCAACTTCAAAAGGAAATGGTACTTCCGGGGCCCACGCCCGGAAATAATCCCATGAACAAAAGCTAAAAAGAATCCCGAAAGATCTTGGATAGCAAAATAGTATTTTCGGAGGGCGTAAAGCAGGCCCGGTGTCTCTAAGCTGTCGGCCAACAGCAGAAGGGCGCCGCCTCGGCTTTACGCCCTTTCTTTTTCCCGGGGAAGTATAAAAGCGTGACTGTGTAAGTACATAGTGTGGGAGTATTCAGAAATGTGTGTCCGCCCGCAAGTTTTGGAACACAGAGGCCACAGAGAAACACAGAGTATTCGCTTGACAGCGAATACTTTGTGCAGCCTCTGTGTAACTCTGTGTCGCCTGCGGTTAGAAAGAAAAAACACAGCGTTTTGAACAGTCCCCTTAGTGTCCCACCGTACACCGCCCTCCCCTCACTCCGAACGCAAACTATCCACCGGGTTGGCCAGCGCCGCCTTCACGCTCTGAAAGCTCACCGTCAGGAAGGCCACTGCCACGGCTATTACTCCCGCCAGGGCAAACACCCACCATTGTATGTCAATCCGGTAGGCAAAACTGGCCAGCCACCTTTCCATAGCCCAGTAGGCCAGCGGCGAGGCAAAGACAAGCGCCATAAGCACGAGTTTCAGAAAGTCTCTGGACAGCAAGGCGACGATGCCCGCCACGCTGGCGCCCAGCACCTTGCGGATGCCGATCTCCTTGGTGCGCTGTTCGGCGGCGAAGGCGGACAGCCCGAACAGGCCCAGGCAGGAGATCAGGATGGCAATGAGGGTGAATGCGCCGATGATGCGGGCCAGCGACTGCTCCGTCTGATACAGCCGGGCGATATCGGAATCGAGGAAGGACGCGTCGAAGGGCAGGCCGGGAACGACTTCTGCCCACAGCGCTTTTGCCTTATCCATAAAGGCCTGGTAATCGATGGTGTTCACATCGACAACCAGGTTGCTCAGATGGCGGGGGGCTTCGGCAACGACCATAAAGGGGCCCAGCTCGCTGCTCAGTTTTTCAAATTCGATGTCCTCCATTACCCCTACCACAGTGGCTTCAATATGAACGTCTTCAAAGTCGGAGTAAAGAACCGTTCCGGGGGCGTCTTCCACCGGTATCCCGAGCCGCCTCAGCGCCGATTCATTGACCACTACCCGGATAATGCCGCGGCTACTCGCCGTATCCGCAGGGGTGAACGTCCGGCCGGCCAGCAGGCCGACCTTCAGCGTTTTAAAGAAATCGCCATCCGCATAGGCCAAACGAATATCCGTAGCGCCGTCCATAGACCCCCCTTTTTTATACAGGGGAATATCGCTGATCAGCGGTTGCCCGGGCGCCTGGCTCATGGCCGAAGCGGAGTTGGCTTCCGGCAGGCGCATCAGTTCACTGCGGAATGCCTCCAGGTTGCCGGAACCTTCGCCGGAGTGGAAATGGAAGACGACCTTCTGGTTTTTTTCGAACCCCAGGTCTTTTTCCAGCATGTAGTTCAGCTGCAGGCGGATGACCAGGGCGCCGATGACCAGCACCGTGGCCAGGGCGAGTTGCCCGACGATCAGCCCTTTGCGCAGCCAGGCGGTGCTTTCCTGCCCTCCGCTTCCGATGGCATTCTGCAGCATACCGGCGGGCCGGAAAGACGACAGGTAGAAAGCGGGATAACTGCCCGCCACCAACCCGGTGAGGAGAAAAAGGACGGCGGCCATGCCGAGGTACGTCCAGCCCCAGGAAAAGTGAAGGCTGACCTCCGCTCCCGTCAGGCGGTTAAGGAAGGGCAGGGAATAGGCGGCCAGCGGCAGGGCCAGCATCATGGCCAGCAGCGTCATCAGAAAGCTCTCGCTGAGAAACTGCCCCATCAGTATGGAGCGCGGCGCCCCGACAACCTTACGGACACCCACTTCCTTCGCCCGCCGGGTGGAGCGGGCGGTAGACAGGTTCATGAAATTGATGCAGGCCACCAGCTGTATGAAGCCGGCGATCAGCAAAAGAATGTTCAGGAAGGTGGCGCTGGTATTGGTGGCTATATCGGCATTGAGGCCGGCGGTAAGGTGGATGTCCCTCACCGGCTGCAGGTGTAGCTCTTTGTCCATGCCCAGATTCCGCAACTGGTCAGCGCCGTGCCTCTGCAGAAAATCCGGGAGCCTGGCTTCCACCGCCTGAGGGCCGGCCCCCGGCCGGAGGCGCAGATAACCGTAGATGAAATTGTTGCCGGCCCAGGAGGTGTTCGACCGGATGTACTGCCCGATACCGGCGGAGTTCATCGCCATGAAAAATTCGGGCATGAGGTGGCTCCGGCCCAGGCTGCCGTCGAATACGCCGGTGACCTTGAAGGGGTGTTCTTCATCGCCGCCGGCGATCCGGACGGTTTGCCCAACCGCCTCCTCTTCTCCGAACAGCTTATGAGCCAGTTTTTCCGAAATGACGGCCGTGAACGGCTCATCCAGTGCGCGCCGCGGATCGCCGGCAACAAACCGGTAATCGAAAAGCCGGAAGAAGGTGCTGTCCACATAATAGCCGGCCTTTTCGTAAAAAACCTTGTCCCCCACTTTCAACAGGTGCTGTTCTACACCGGGCGGATTGCACAGGCGGGCGGCAGCTTCCACTTCGGGAAATTCCGCCTGCAGGGCCGGCACAATGGGCGGCGAACAGGTGGCCATGTGATGGGGCTCCTGCCCTTCAGCAAAGCTGAGGTCGCTGATGACCCGGTAGAGGTTCTCCGCTTCGCGGTGGTGGCGGTCGTAGCCCCGGTGTTCCTGCACATAGAGCAGGATGTACAGGCAGCATACCGTGCCCAGGGCCAGGCCGAAGAGGTTGATGAGGCTGAAAGTCTTGTTGCGCCAGAAGTTGCGCAGGGCAATTTTGAGGAAGTTGGCCAGCATTTGTGTCTCGGTTGATTCGCTAAGAGCCGGGATCAGACGGCCCGGACAAAAAATGAGCGCAAATCCCATGCCACGCCAACAATCCACTGAAAACCAACGGTATAACAACCTTATCCCACCAGATCCTTCCGGTTGGATTGTTCAAAACCGGACAGCGGGTGTCTGAGAATGAACACTTCCTTATCCCGGATTATTCATGGGTTCTTCGTCACTAGAAGCCGGTTTATACAGCCGGCGCCGCTTTCTTCCTGACAAAAAGGGCTACAATAGCCGATGTCAGCACTCCCATCACCAGGCCGCCGATCACTGATTGCACCATATAGCTCTGCAGGTTGAAGAAACCCTGGGCCTCCTCCAGGGTGCCCTTTCCATTTTCCACAGTATAGGCGATGATATTGGTGAAATAATCGGGAGAGATAAGCGTATGCGTCAGCCACTGGGACAAAGGCGAGAGAATGGCCACCACCACGGTGATCAGCAGGCCGGAAATGAAGCCTTCTTTCCAGCTCATGGTTCCGCCCAGCTTCCGGCGTTTCTCCAGCAGGGCAAAGACGAAAACGGCGATCGCGACGACGGCAAACAGGTTGGTCATAGTGGCGTGCTGAGCGATCTTCTCGCCGTGCCAGCCCATGGCCCTTTCGAAAACCATCCAAAGCAGGGCCGCAGCGGTAAAGATCAGGCCCCATTTGATCTCGTGAGCATATTTTTTCATAGTCAATCGGGTTTGTTACGCAATTTAGTGAAAAAAATTATAACCGTAACAAATTTGATGACAAAAATTGCGGCCTGTGTTTCAACGCATGTTTTAACGCTACCTCGGGCCGCCAAAATTTTTTGGCGTCGAAGACGATAAACCCGCATCCCTTCTAGTGCCCTCGGAACGAAGTTCCAGGGCAGTTATTTTCCCGCCGGGAACAAAATGCCGTTGTTGGTTGTTCGCTGGCAATCAACGGCTTAGAGGCTGCGGATGGACAATAACCAACAACTAACAACTGCCCCGGAACTTCGTTCCGGAGGCACTGGCCGTACTAGTTGACTGCTGAAGCGTCTCCGGTTCAGGGCAGCTACACAAAACATTACAACCAGAAAATTCATTCCTCATCCCCCATACCGCTCCCGCTCCCTTTCCAGCAACCTCCCGAACCGCCGCGGCGCCCCGATCTCCGCCACCACCACTTCGCCGGTCGCCGGATGCTCAAACTCCAACCGGCAGGCGCAGAGGAACAGCCCCTTCCCCAGAATGGTCTTTTGCCCTCTGGCGTACTCCTTATCGCCGACGATGAGGTGGCCCCGCCGCTGCAGGTGGATGCGCAGCTGGTGCGTGCGGCCCGTCACCGGGCGGAGCTTCACCAGAGACAGGTGTTGGAAAACGCGGGAGGGGGCCGACTGCACCGTCTCGAAGTGCGTCACCGCCTCTTTGCCCTGAATGGCCTCGTCGATGACGCCTTCCTTCGGCGGCTTGCCGTGCACCACGGCGATGTACTCCTTCCGGACGGCATTTTCCTCGAAGGCCCTGCTCAGTTCGATCAGCGCACTCTTGGTTTTAGCCAGCAGCACCAGCCCCCTGGTCGGCACGTCGATGCGGTGGACGGCCACCGGGCGGGGCAGAGCGTCGGGTTCGTTGCTCGGCTGTTCGGTTCCGGCCACGGCATTTTCCACCGTCTTGATCCTGTCTCCGTTGACGGCGATGCCGGCAGGCTTGTTGACGACCAGCAGGTGGCCGTCTTCATAGACGACTTCCATTTCCATATCGAAGTCCCGGGCTTCGGAGATGCCGGCGCCCCGCAGCTCAAGGCGGTCGCCGGGCCTGACCGTGGCCTCCGGGCGGGCCGGCCGGCCGTTGTGCAGCAGGCGCCCCCCGGCGATGGCCTTCTTGACGGCGGTTTTGCTGCCGAGGAGGGGGAAGGCGTGGCTGCAATAGTCAATGATATTGGTCTTCGGAGCTACCTTCCGCACCTGATGGGCCTTGTATTTTTTTCCTTTGCGTGGCATGAGGGGAGAAGATAGGGATTTTTTTGGAACGCGGATGACGCGGATCCGGCGGATTTTCGCAGATCTCACGGTCCTATACCGTGGTGGGAACTCACACGATGTACCAATCGAAAGCTATTTATAAAAAACGCAAGCCGTTCGCTACGAGCTGGGCTCGTACGCGGGATTAAGCGGAGGGCTCCTGCCCTCCATACTCAAAAAACCAACATCCTCCTGGAAAACCCTGGCTATTTATTCCGCCTCGGTTACGGCCTGGGACTCTACAACTCCCTTCGCTACAAAGATTTCGCCGAGCGCATCAACGAGATCGGCCGTATGTGCGGGGAATGGCGCTTTTCCAGTTTTTGGAACAGGGCGGGGTTCCACATTTTGCGGAGCAGGATCTGCAACAGGAGGGCGATGTTGGAGGCGGAATCGTGCAGGATGTCATCGGCGATGGCGTCCGGCAGGCCCTTTTCGACATGCAGGTGGGACATCTCAGCCACCCCTTTGATGGCCTCCAGCATACCCTGCCGGCTTAGCGGCATGAGGGTTACCACAATATTCCGTACTTTAGCACAAACCTCACGGTATGCAACAACGCTCCTCCTCCCGCCTCACCGAATGGCTGGACAACCTGGCCCGCGAAAGCTGGCAGCTGGAACTCATCCTCTCCGGCTTCGCCATCTTCCTGCTCATCGGCATCTACGAGCCGCTGGACAACCTGGGCGCCGCCCTGACAAAGAGCGACATGAGCACACGCGTGAAGATGCTGCTGGGCCTGCCCTACGGCATCCTGGTTGCCGGCTGGTTCATCCTGCTGATCAACCTGGGCGTCCATGTATTGTTCCGGGGGCTGTGGATCAGCACCATTGGGCTGCGCTCCGTCTCCGACGACATCGACTTCGAAAGCCTGCGGTTTACGCCCCGGTTCGACCGCTTTCTCCAGAAGCATGTAGGCAGCTTCGACCGCTACATCGAACGGCTGGAGAAGATCTGCAGCGTGCTGTTCGCCTTTACTTTCCTCATCCTTTTCATGCTGCTGGCCGTGGCCGGGGTGATCGCTCTGGTGGCCCTGGTTAACCTGATCTTCCTGGAATGGCTGGGCTTGAGGAACCATGTCCTTCCCAAAATTTTCGCCGTTCTGCTTCTGGGAGGGGGCCTGCTGTACTTCATCGACTTTGTCACCCTGGGTTTTCTCAAAAGAATTCGGTGGCTGTCCTTCCTATACTATCCCATCTACCGTTTTTTCAGCCTCGTCACCTTTGCGCGCCTGTACCGCCCGCTCTATTACAACCTCATCGACAACCGCTTCGGGCGGGGCGTGGGCTTTCTGCTGGCCCCGTACATTATTGTTCTGCTCATTGGATCCTCCCTGAAGGCCGTCACCGGCGCCTATTTCCCTCTCCCTCCTCCTGGCCATACCATGTCGGACGGCGACTTTCTTCCGCCCCATACCCGGCTGAATGACAGCTTCTACGATGACCGGGGAGCAGAAGATGATCTTTCTGCTACGCCGGCCGTCCCCTCCCGCTTTGTCGGCAACGGCTTTGTCGAATTGTTCATACCCTATGCGCCGGAAGAGGACGACAAGGCCATCGAAGCCGCGTGCCCGGAGCTGGGCGCCGCCCAGCGCACCGGCCTGACGCTGGAAGGGATCATAACCATACAGGAGGTCCGAAAAGGGCTGAATGCCGACTCCATCCTGCTGTGTATGAGCAACCTCCACCTGGTTATTGTGGATGACAGCCTGTTCTCGGCGCCGGGGTTCCGGTTCTATACCCATCCCCAACGAGGAAGCAACGGCCTCCTTGCCGTGCTCGATGTGCAGTACCTGACCCGCGGAGAGCACCTGCTCCGGGTAGAGACGCAGCGGATGGCGCAGGATTCGCTGGTGTGGGAGGAAAGGGCTTATATCCCGTTCTGGAAAGAATAAACTATGGTACTCATCCTCCATACCCGGATCGAAAAGCAACTGGAAGCGGCGCGATACGAGGCCCTCCTGAAGCCCCTCCCTGCCGACATCCGGCAAAAAATCCAACGCTACCGCCGCTGGCAGGACGCCCACGCCTGCCTCTTCGGCAAGCTCCTGCTCGCCGAAGGCCTCAACCGGCTCGGAATGGACGGCGCGGCCCTGCTCCACCAGCTGCAGTATACCTCCTATGGCCGCCCCTTCCTGCCCGGGCCGGCCGATTTCAACATTTCCCACTCCGGCGAGTACGTAGCCTGCGCCCTCAGCAACCGCTGCCGGGTGGGCATCGATATAGAAAAAATAAAACCCATCCACCTGCCTGACTTCCGGAGATATATGACGGATGCAGAATGGGATTCCGTAACTTCTGCAGCCGCCCCCCTCCGGGCATTCTATTATTTCTGGACGCGAAAGGAGGCGGCCATCAAGGCGCACGGCCAGGGGCTCGGCCTGCCGTTGAAAGAAGTGGTTATTGGGGAAGGAGAGGTGGTGATGGAAGGAAAGGGCTGGCCGATGTACGAGATCGAGCTGGGAGATGGGTATGTTTGTCATCTGGTGACGGATGAGCAGGGAAAACGGCAGGAGCCCCTCACTGAGAAACTGAATTTCTGACAGCTCCCAACAATTATTAAAATACAGCAGTGGTAGATATATTCGCCGCCCTTGGGATTCATTTTACCGCCAACAGATCACCCGCCGCGTTGTGAACCACTATTTTAGGTACTTGAAAAGGAGCACCTGAGGAGGTGGCCTGAAAGGCCAGGGCAACTTGCCGGGAACTTTGGGGCCCGAGAGCAGGCAAATTATACCTCCAGATGTGCATTACACCCTGAGAAAGCTCAAAAGAGCCTTCCGATTGCTCAGGTATCGGAACAGCAAAGGTATTGGGGACCTTACAGGACAACTTCAAGCCTCTTGCCGAGCTATCCCCAACATTACTTACCGTAATATGAATAATAATGGCTCCGTTCCTTTCCTCTGCCTCTTTTTTCAATTCAACCTTCTCTTCTGATAGGGAATACCAGATGTCAATTGGCGGAAGGACATCCAACTTTTCCATTTGCCAGGCGGCCGTATTTGAATTAACCATTTCCAATGGGATAGTTGACCGGATAATGCGCGCCCCCTCGGGAAATTTTACCTTGAGGTCAATATCATAATTTCCAAAGAGGATCTTATATGGTTCATTTTCTTTTCGGATCATCAGGTATGGGCTCATATGGAAATATTTAGTATTCTCCGAAACCTTCCTGATATCGATTTGCTCCCTGAACCGGAATGGTTTTTTGTCATTAGATGAAATTCTTATTTGCATGCTGTCCTGTATTCGAACAGGGTTCCTGAAGGTAAACGTTTCGGGCGTTTCTTTTCTGTTCTGCATTTGGTAGTCCAGCCCTGCTTGTTGAGCCTGAAGGTCAATTTCCCCCTTAAGGCTGACATCAAACTCTTTATTGATGTATGCGAAAGTTATTTCCTGGGGAGGAATGGAAAGCTTGTTTTCGTAACGCTCTTCAAATTCCCTGAGTAAAGCCTCCGGATCTTGTTCTTTCATCTGTATTTCCCGGGGTTTACATCCAAAGGCAAAAAGTAAAAGGGCCAGAACGGCAACGATGAAGATGAAGTCATTTCTGTAAAACATTTCCTGGTTTTTTTAGGAGTTATGATAAGAGTTCAGTCGCAACAGGTGCTGTAGGACTGATATTCGGAATGCGGCCTTCTCGTAAACATCCATCCCCTCCCTTCACTACAGCGGTCCGGATAGATCTTCGGAAAGACCTGTTCTTCAAAAGTGTTTATCTCGTTTAACTCTGGGCCGTAAACCTGATTCCAGGCTCCAAAGACATTTTCGGTAATGTTGCTGGGCCTGCAGAAATATCTGTAAATACGTCCATAATCCATAATTCGGTAGCTCCCTTGATAAAGAACAATATTAAATTCATGGCTCGGAGCATCTGCATTCCAGATATAGTTTCTGTCAAACCCTAATGCTCTCAGTAGGGCATGCCTCAGAATAGCAAAGTCTTCACAGTCCCCGTGATATAAATTTCCATCATTGTAATCGTTTGCCCAAATTTCGTTGTAAGCAAACAAAGAAGGGATCAGGTTAGGGTGCCGGGCAGGGTTTGTATAATGAATGGTATAGTAAGCGGGGATGAATTCCCCTCCAGCGAAATAATTCAGGTTGTGAATGGTATTCAGCACATACCCATTGGCATCATCATTGGTATATCCCATGTTCTCATCAACGTACCATGCAACTGCATTAACAAGCATTTCGGGCGTTATGGCATAATTCAATTGAGCATTACTGGCAACGACAGCTACATTCGTGTTGTTCTCAGGATAATTACACCAGCAATTGGGAGTATCATCAGTATTTCCTGCAATTGCAACGATTAAGCACCTGAAAAGATGATAGGTGATAGCATCATTGGCGGCATCCTGAACGTCGGACATATTGAGGTTGAAAAGCCGGCCCGCAGTGAATGTTGTACTGCTGCTTGGCACACTCAAAACATTATTGGCGTAAGGCGGATCATCATCTGCGAACCCAAAAGTGGCCCCCGAAGTAGTAATGGGAAGGGTCATATACCGAAATGTATTACTACCATCAGGATTGTCATAGGCCATAAGGGTGATCAGTGGCCGGCCCTCAGGTTCATTAAGAAAAGCAACCCCGGCGCCCTGCCCCTCAAGCCCGAACCCTTTGGTCATGAACCAACGGCTCCAAAGCTGTGGTTTTCCTGTTGGCCGCAGGTTCCATCCAATTCGGTACCTGAAATTATTCCAGTAGGAATTGTCATAAGCCATCAAAACAATATCTAATGCCCCGTCCAGGTCAATGTCCGTGACCGCAACATCCGCTCCCTGTATTGAATAACCTACCCCAGGCGCCCAAAAAGGGCCGGACCAGTTGTTAGCCTGGCCATTGGCGCCGATATCCCAACCGACTCTGTATTGGTAATCATCCACGTAGCCCTGTTCTACAGAAGCAAGCATTACCAGGTCGGCAATTCCATTTTCATTGATATCTGCAACAGCAACACCGGCACCCGAACCTTCAGCGCTCACTCCATCAACCTGAATATAGTTGGTCCAGTTCTGGGCATTGCCGGCAGTATTGATATCCCAACCAATCTTGTACCGGAAAGAGTTGTTACCGGCAGGATTATCATAAGCCATAAATATCATGTCCTCCTTGCCGTTATTATTAATATCGTGTATTGCCAGTCCGGCCCCTTGCCCTTCCCAGCCAACCCCTGCGACTTCCTGGTAGCTCGTCCAGCTGCTTGCTGTTCCCGTGCTGAAATTGATGTCCCAACCTACCCTATATCGAAATGTATTTCCGTAAGCCGGGTTGTCGTAGGCCATCAGGACCATGTCGGGCCTACCATTGTTGTTAAAATCTCCATAACCTACTCCTGCTCCTTGCCCTTCCCAGCCAACTCCTTCCACTCGGTTATAAGGAGCCACTCCGGTCAGGCTGCAATCTGAACCAGAAGGTAAATGGGGCGGAGAATTAACATTGGAACTGAATAAAAAGGCCAGAGTTACAACCACCGTAAAGGCCCCAAGCCTCCGGAGGTTTCGAAATTTTCTGTTTTTCATGATGGGTTTGGTTTTTTGGTATATTAAAAGCGCCCAGAAGAGCTATTTCTTTCAATTCTCAAAGGCCTGTGTATTAATTAAAAGAGGAATAGCTTAATACGATTAATAAGGATAATAGGTAAGCTACTTTTAAAGTTACTGTAAATCCGGCCGTGTTATCAATGACAAAAATCATTGTCTTTCCTTCCATTCTTTCACCTCAGCCAGTCCGGAATCAGAAGGATTAATAAACAATTCAAAAAATAAATCCCGCCTCAAATAAGGAAATTCCCCCAAATCTTTCTTCCTTTGTGGTACTGAAGAAACCAAAATATTACCACACGGGCCGCCAGAAGGCTGAATCACATACATGATCACACGAGAGCACATCATAGAAACTGCTACCCAGCAGTTCGTCAAGCACGGCGTAAAGACGGTCACCCTCGACCGCCTGGTCAGGGAACTGCATACCTCCAAGCGAACAATCTACACGCATTTCAAGGATAAGACCGGCTTACTGGAAGCCTGCCTGGCCGTTTACCACGCCCGGATCAAGGAGGAGAACGAAGAGATCATACAGTCGGCCGATAACGCCATCGAGGCCATGGGCCACCTGCACCACAAGATCGTGGGGCGCACCTACCATGTCAGCCCCAACTTCTTCAGCGACATCATTCACTACTACCCCGGCCTGTTGCACGAATCGTATCGAAATACCGGAAACTTCGCCCACCGGCAACTCGTGGACCTCGCCGAATGGGGTATACAGGACGGTATCTTCCAGGAAGACATGGATGTGGAAGTAGTGGTCAAAACGGTGCTGGCCCTGCTCAAGCTACTGAAGGACAACGATATGTTCCCCGCCGTGGAATTCAGCAAAGAGCGGCTCACCTTCGGTATACTGATCCCATACATGCGCGGCCTGTGCACCCTCAAGGGCATCGAGCTGCTGGAAAAACAGGAAGAACTATTTCGCATCTCGGTTTAAAAAAGATCTTCCCCGCCTTTTCTTTCAACCGGCGGGGATCAAAATAAAAGATATGAATATCAACAGCTCCCTACGCAAAACGCCAATCGCTGTCACCGGCCTTTCCGCCCTCTTTGCCGATGCCCTCAATGTCGAAGAGTTCTGGAATAATATCATCCTGGGCAAAGACAGCATCACCGACGTGCCGCCCAGCCGCTGGCGCATCGAAGACTACTACGACCCCGATATGAGCGCTCCGGACAAGACTTACTGCAAGCGGGGCGGCTTCCTTCCCGAGATCGATTTCAACCCCATGGAGTTCGGCCTGCCTCCCAATATCCTGGAGGTGACGGACGTCAGCCAGCTATTGGGCCTGGTGGCCGCCCGCGACGCCCTGCAGGACGCCGGCTACGGGCAGGACTCCCCGAAATTCACCAAAGAACTCAAAGAAAAAACCGGCGTAGTGCTGGGCGTGGGCGGCGGCCAGAAGCTGATCCTGCCCCTGATCGCCCGGCTGCAGTACCCGGTATGGGAGAAGGCCCTGAGGGCCAGCGGCGTGGCGGAAGAGGATATTCCGCCCATCGTCGACAAGATAAAGAAAGCCTATGTGAGCTGGAACGAGAACGCCTTCCCCGGCCTGCTGGGCAACGTCATCTCCGGCCGCATCGCCAACCGCTTCGACCTGGGCGGCATCAACAGCGTGGTCGACGCCGCCTGCGCCGCCTCCCTGAGCGCCATCAAGATGGCACTGAGCGAACTGGTGGAAGGCCGCTGCGACATGATGCTCACCGGAGGCGTGGATACCGACAACTCCCCCTTCATGTACATGTCGTTCAGCAAGACGCCGGCCTTTTCGAAGTCCGGGAATATCCGTCCCTTCAGCGATGAGGCCGACGGCATGCTCATCGGAGAAGGCATCGGCATGCTGGTAATGAAGCGGCTGGAAGACGCCGAACGCGACGGCGACCACATCTACGCTGTAGTCAAAGGCGTAGGAACCTCCAGCGACGGCCGCTTCAAGTCGGTCTACGCCCCCCGCCCCTCCGGGCAGGCCCTCGCCATGAACCGTGCCTACGAGGAGGCCGGATACGCCCCCTCCACCGTCGGGCTGATCGAAGCCCACGGCACCGGCACCGGCGCCGGCGACCCCACCGAGTTCACTTCCATGAACATGGTCTTCGGCAAGGATAACCCGGAAAAACACCACATCGCCCTCGGTTCCGTCAAATCACAGATCGGACATACCAAGGCCGCCGCCGGAGCGGCCGGCATGATCAAAGCCGTACTGGCCCTCCACCATAAAGTATTGCCTCCGACCATCAACGTAGAACGGCCCAATTCCCAATTCGATATCGCCAACTCGCCGATTTACATCAATACCGAAACCCGCCCCTGGCTGCGCAACGGCCACCCGCGGCGGGCCTCGGTGAGCGCCTTCGGCTTCGGCGGCATCAATGTGCACATCACTATGGAGGAGTACGAGGGGAAAAAGCAGGCCGACTATCGCCTGCACGAACCTTATAAAACGGTGTTGCTGCAAGCGCCCACGCCGGCCCAGTTGCTGCAGGAATGCCAGGAGCGCCTGGCCCAATTGCAGTCGGATGAAGCGCCCACCGCCTTCTCCAGCCTGGCCCGGGAGTCAAAAAACACAACTCCCGAACGGCCCAGCGCCCGCCTGGGCTTTGTCGCCACCTCCCCGGAAGAGTGTGTTGAATTGCTCCGGCTGGCCATCCAAACCCTGGAGAAAAACCAGGACGCCTGGAACCACCCCAGAGGCATTTGTTACCGCCCGAATGGTATCGATCCGGCCACTCAGAAAGTAGTGGCCCTGTTTTCCGGCCAGGGTTCCCAGTATGTCGGCATGGGCAAGGAACTGGCCAATGCTTTCCCGGAAGTCCACGAGGCTTTCAGCAAAGCGGATAGCCTTTTCCAAAAGGCCGGAGAAGCTCCGCTCTCCAAAACCGTTTTTCCCGTGCCTGTCTTCTCCCGGGAAGAAAGGGAGGCGCAGCAACTGGCGCTGACCGAAACCCGATACGCCCAGCCCGCCATCGGCGCCCTGAGCATGGGCATGTATAAAGTAATGCACAGGGCCGGCTTCCAGCCCCACTTTGCCGCCGGGCACAGCTTCGGCGAACTGACGGCCCTCTGGGTAGCCGGGGTGTTCGATGAAGACACCTTCCTGGCGCTGGCTAAGGAACGGGGCGCCGCCATGTCGGCTGCCAATCCGGAAGCCGACGCCGGAACCATGCTGGCGGTCAAAGCCTCCGAAGCGGAGGTAAAGCAGGCCATCAACGGCATGGAGGGGGTGAGCGTCGCCAATGTCAACTCCAACAGCCAGGTGGTTATCGGAGGAGGCACTGCCGCCATTAAGGACGCTGAGGAAAAGTTGCAGGCCAAAGGCCTTTCGGTTATCCCGCTGCCGGTCTCCGCTGCTTTCCACACCGCCTTCGTGAAGCATGCACAGCAGCCCTTCGCCCGCTTCGTACATGAGCAGGACTTCAACCAGCCGGCCATCCCGGTTTACGCCAATACAACGGGGCAGCCCTATCCGCACAACGCCGATGAGCAGCACGCCATCCTTGAAGAGCAGATCATGAACCCCGTCCTGTTCAAAGATCAAATCGAGAACATTTACCAGGCCGGCGGGCGGATATTCGTCGAATTCGGCCCCAGAGATGTGCTTTCCAGGCTGGTGCAAAATATTCTGCAGGGCAAAGAGCACGTTGCCCTGAGCGTCAACCCGGCCGCCCGGAAGGACAGCGACCTGCAATTCCGGCAGGCAGCGCTTCAACTGCGCGTCCTGGGCCTGCCGCTCGCCGATATCGACCCCTACAAGAAGGAATCCGCAGCTCCGGTAGCGAAAACAAAACTGAACGTATCACTGAGCGGCAACAATTATGTTTCCGGCCCTACACAGAAAGCCTATCAGGAAGCACTGAGTGACGGCTTCCGGGTCTCCGGCGGACAGGAAACAATAGTTGAAAAAATAATCGAAGTAGAAAAGATCGTCGAAGTCCCGGCAGAAAGGGAAACAGATCTTCAAATCGAAAATGAAGAAGAAGCCATGAATAAGGAAACCCTTAAGGTGTTGCAGGCGGCCCTGGAGTCGTTCAACGCCCATCAGACTAAATCGCTCGAGATCTTCGAGCGCTTCATGAGTGAACAGAACCAGCAGGCGCAACAACTGCTGCAGCTGCTGTCCCGCCAGATCGAGGCCCCGCAACCCGCTGAAAAAGAGGCGCCCCTGAGTAATGGCTTTGCGAAGCCGGAAGCTCCAGCTACTGTTGCTACACCAGTAACCAGCAACGGCAATGGCAACGGCGCCAATGGCCAGGCAAAAACGGCAAGCCGGCCCGTAGCCCCCGCCACGCCGGCCGTCGAAACCAAGGCTGCTCCCGTTGCTCAGGCGCCGGCAGCCCAAACCGGCGTCGACACCGCCCAACTCGAAAAAGCCCTCCTGGAAGTGGTCAGCGAAAAGACCGGCTACCCCGCCGAAATGCTCGAACTCAACATGGACATGGAGGCCGACCTGGGTATCGATTCCATCAAGCGCGTAGAGATCTTCGGCGCCCTCACTGCCCAGTACCCCGAAATGGCAGGCATCAATCCCAACGAGTTGACGGAACTGCGAACCCTGGGCGAGATCGTGGCCTATGTAGGTAAGAAAGGGGGGACGGCTGTGGCGGAGCCGAAGGTTGAGGTTGAGGTTGAGGCTGAGGTAAAGGTTGAACCTGCTGCCGCTGCCGAAGCACCGGCAGTACAAACCGGAACGGACACCGCCCAACTCGAAAAAGCCCTCCTGGAAGTGGTCAGCGAAAAGACCGGCTACCCCGCCGAAATGCTCGAGCTCAATATGGATATGGAAGCCGACCTGGGCATCGATTCCATCAAAAGAGTGGAGATCTTCGGCGCCCTTACCGCTCAATACCCCGAAATGGCAGGCATCAATCCCAATGAATTGACGGAACTGCGCACGCTGGGCGAGATCGTGGGCTATGTGGGTAAGAAAGGGGGGGCGGCTGTGGCTGAGCCGAAGGTTAAGGTAAAGGTTGAGCCTACTGCCGCTACCGAAGCACCGGCAGTACAAACCGGTACAGACAGCGCCCAACTCGAAAAGGCTCTCCTGGACGTCGTCAGCGAAAAGACCGGCTACCCCGCCGAAATGCTCGAACTCAACATGGACATGGAGGCCGACCTGGGCATCGATTCCATCAAGAGGGTGGAGATCTTCGGCGCCCTCACCGCCCAGTATCCCGAAATGGCCGGAATCAATCCCAATGAATTGACGGAACTGCGCACGCTGGGCGAGATCGTGGCCTACGTCGGTAAAAAAAAACTGGTAGCATAACGCCCCCGGCAGAACCAGCCTCCAGAAACGGACAGGGGGTTGGTTCTACTATCAAAACAGGCGCCTTCCACGGCGTGGAGCGCAGTGAGGTGGGGCTGAAGTATTTACCCCAACCGGACCGGCTGGAATGCTCCCTGCCTGATTCGCACATCACCCTGATAACCAATGATGGGTCGGAGCTGACCGCTCAGGTACTGCGCCGCCTGGAAGAAAGGGGCCGGCAGGTAGTCATCCTGAACCTTCCCGGTATTCCAAACCCCCTTACCGACAAAGCCGTAACGCTTACCGCAGCTTCAGATGAAGTGGTGCAGGCCGCCATGGAAGCCGTCAGGGCCCAGTACGGAGCGGTGGGTAGCTTCATCCACCTCCACCCCCATTTTGAATTCACGAACGGCAACTTCACCCAGCATTTTCCCGCCGAGCGGGAGATCGTCAAAATCCTTTTCTTTTTGGCAAAGCATCTGCAACAACCACTGAACGACCTGGGGCAAAAACAACGCGCCGGCTTCCTCACCGTTACCCGGATGGACGGGAAGCTGGGGCAGGGGCGCCGCGGCAACGTCTCCGTCATCGGCGGCGGCATCACCGGGCTGGTGAAGTGCCTCAATCTGGAGTGGGCGCCGGTATTCTGCCGGGCGCTGGACGTACAGCCGGAATTGCCCGCTGAGGCCATCGCCGCCCAGGTGATCGCCGAACTGGAGGACGCGGATGTATCGCATGTAGAAGTAGCCTTTTCGGAAGAAGGCCGGCAGACGACAGAGGCCCGGCCCGTAGAAGTGGCGGAGAACAGGGAGGTCCGGACGAAGGTAACTTCCGATTCCGTCTTCCTCGTCAGCGGCGGAGCGCGGGGCGTCACCGCCACCTGTGTTGTCGAGATGGCTAAGGCTTTCCAATGTAAATTCATCCTCCTGGGCCGCTCCTCCTCCGGGTTTGAGGTACCGCCCTATGCTCAGGGCGTACAGGACGAAAGCACCCTGAAGCGCCTCATCATGGAAGACATGAAGGCGCAGGGAGAAAAGCCCAACCTGGCGGCCGTCAAAAAAACCTACGGCAATATCGTTGCCCGGAAGGAGATCGACGATACCATTTCGCAGATCCATTCCTTCGGAGGGCAGGCCATTTATGTTCAGGGTGACGTAACCAACCCGGCAAGTTTCCAACCGGAGCTGGGGGCAGCCGTCAACACCCTGGGCAGGGTTACCGGCATCATCCACGGCGCCGGCCGCCTGGCGGACAAGTACATTCAGGACAAAACGGAAGCCGATTTCGAGAATGTACTCTCCGTAAAGCTCGACGGCTTGCTGGCCCTGCTGCAGAGCGTCGATATTCATCAGCTCGGCCACCTGATCCTTTTCTCCTCGGTGGCCGGCTTCTACGGCAATGTCGGGCAAACCGACTACGCCATCGCCAACGAGATCCTCAGCAAGGCGGCCCACCTGTTCAAAACCAACCATCCCAACACGCACGTCTCGGCCATCAACTGGGGCGCCTGGGACAGCGGTATGGTCAGTGGCGAGCTGAAAACCCAGTTCGAGGCGGCAGGCGTCACCCTGGTCAACAGCGAAGGGGGAGCGGCCATGCTGGTCAATGAACTGAACGTTGCCTACGCCGATCAGCCGCAGGTGATCATCGGCGGCACCCTGCCGGCGGCGGTTAGTTATATCGGTGAGGACTTGCGCACCCATCGCATCCACCGCCGGCTCCGGCTGGAGGACAACCCTTTTCTGAACCACCACGTCATTCAGGGCAAGGCAGTCCTGCCCGTAGTGAACGCCGTCGGCTGGATGGCCCACAGCTGCGAAAAGCTGTACCCCGATTTCCGCACCTTCAGGGTGGAAAATACGCGGCTGTTCAAGGGTATCGTCTTTGACGGCGCCCAAAAGGAGGATTACATCATCGAACTGAAGGAAGTGGAAAAAGGCCCGGAACAAATCACCTTTGAAGCGACCGTGATGAGCCAGGGAGAGAAGCTGCCCACCTACCACTACAAGGCAACCGTAACGCTGGTGAATAAAAAGGCGGAGCGGAAAGCGCCGAAGTTCACCCATCAACTCAGCGGCCATTACCCGCCGACGAGCGGAGCCGAGTTGTATAATGATGGCTCGCTCTTCCACGGCCCTTATTTCCGGGGCATCAAGCAGATACTGGATTGTACGGAAAATCAGATCGTCTTGTCCTGTGAAGCTCCGGAGGTGGCCCTCGCCGAGCAGGGGCAGTTCCCGGTAGGTTCAGTCAACACTTTTTTCACCGACATTCAGTACCAGGGAATGGTCGTCTGGGTACAGAAATTCATGGAAGGAGCGAAAAGCCTGCCGCTGCAGACGGATTCAGCGGTGGTTTACCGGAATGTTCCGTTCGGGAAAGAACTGTTCGTCCATGTGAACATCACCGAGGCCGCCGATTTCAAAATGGTAGCCGAGTGTACAGTGTATGATGAAGAAGGGACAGTATACATGAAAACCACGGGAGCGACGGTGACCGTGTCGAAGCAGTTGGTGTGGTAGATGAGAAACAGCAATATCAATTCCGCCACCAAAGCACAAAAACTCAAAAGCCCACGAAAGGTTTGGTGCGGGTTTCGTGTTTTTGTGCTTTCGTGGCATGGCAACATTCAGCGTGCAATTAAGACTATATGACCAAAATAGCCATCATAGGAACCTCCGGCCTCTTCCCCGGCTCCTCCACCACGGAGGAATTCTGGGACAACCTTATACAGGGCAAGGACCTCACCGGCCTGGCCAATGAGGAGGACTTCGGCGTTGATCCGGAGGTGTTCTTCCAGCCGGGTAAGGGCGTCGTCGACAAGTGTTACTCCCTGCGCGGCGGCTACATCCGCGGTTTCCGGTTCGACCCCAATGGTTACGAACTGCCCGCCGGGCTGCTGGCCCGCCAGGACAAGCTGTACCAGTGGCCGCTCTACGTGGCAAGGGAAGCGCTGCGGGAAGCCGGTTATTTTGACGATAAAGAAAAACTACAGCGCTGCGGCCTCGTGCTCGGCAACCTGTCCTTTCCCACGGCCTCCTCCCACCGCCTGCTGGCCGGGCTTTACACCCAAACCATGGAAACGGCCCTGCGGGAGCTGCTGCAGGACGATCAGTTCACCATTCCGGCCACCCGGCAAGAAAAACCGGACAATGCCATCCTCGAATGGACGGTTTCTCAACTCACCAGCGAGGCCCTGGGGCTGGGCGCCGGCCATTACACCCTCGACGCCGCCTGCGCCACCTCCCTCTATGCCATCAAACTGGCCTGCGATGAGCTGCTCACCGGCAAGGCGGATATGATGCTGGCGGGCGCTGTCTGCGCTTCCGACCAGTTGTTCATCCACATGGGATTCTCCATTTTCCACGCCTATGCCGGCGCAGATGACAAATTCGTCCCCCTCGACAAAGGCTCTGCCGGGCTCGTCTCCTCGGAGGGCGCCGGCATGGTAGTGCTCAAACGGCTGGAAGACGCCGAGCGGGACGGAGACAACATACTCGCCGTCATCGGCGGCATCGGCCTGTCGAACGACGGACGGGGCAAGTTCCTGCTCAGCCCTCACCCCAAGGGGCAGCGCCTGGCCTTCGAGCGCGCCTATTATGGAAATGAAATATCTCCGAAAGACACCGCTTACCTCGAATGCCACGCCACCGGCACCCCCCTCGGCGACCTGACCGAGATGAACTCCATTGCCGGCTTTTTCATCGAGCACGAAACCAAACCCCTGCTCGGCTCGGTCAAGTCGAATATGGGCCACCTGCTCACCGCCGCCGGCATGACCGGCCTGCTGAAAGTGCTGCTGGCCATGCAGAAGGGCGCCATCCCTCCCAACATCAACCTGAAGGACGCCCTCAGCTCCAATAACGGCTGGATCGGCCGGGAACAGATGATCCTGGAGCCGACGGCCTGGAGCCATCCGCAAAAACAGGCGGGCATCAACTCCTTCGGCTTTGGCGGGACGAATGCGCACATGGTGGTGCAGAATTACGTACGCGAGAAGGCCGGAAGCGGCCCTTTCCGGCCCGTCGAACTGCACCCCATGGCCATCATCGGCATGGACGCCCACTTCGGGGATTGTGCCGGGCTGGATGGCTTCTATTCTACCATTTACCACGGGCGCCAGCATTTCAGGAGCCTGCCGGAGGAGCGTTGGAAGGGCTTCGACGAGAATGAAACCCTGTTGAAAACTTTTGGCCTTCCCCATGGCAAGCCGCCCAGGGGCGCCTACATAGAAGATTTCGAGATCGACCTGCTGCGGTACAAGATCCAGCCCCGGGAAGCCGAAACACTGGAACCCCAGCAGGCCCTCATACTGAAAGTGGCCGACCGGGCCCTCGAAGATGCCGGCCTGGAGGAAGGGCAGAATGTAGCTGTATTGATCGCTATGGAGTCGGAGTTGGCCATCCACCATTACCTGGCGCGCTGGGATGCCGGCTGGCAGGTCAAAGAAGCTTTGCAGAGGAGCAATATCCTTCTCGACGAAGAGCAGGAGTCCCGGCTGGAAGAGTTGTGCAAAAACGGGATCTACTACCGGGAAGGCTCCCAGACGCCCAGCCAGCACACCAGCTTTGTGGGCAACATCATGGCCAGCCGGATAGCTTCCCTGTGGGATTTTTCGGGGCCGGCATTTACGGTTTCCTGTGGGGGTAATTCGGTATTCAAGGCCCTGGAGATCGCCCAAAACCTGCTGTCGCTGGGAGAAGTGGATGCGGTAGTCGTCGGAGGCGTTGACCTTTCCGGCGGATTGGAAAATGTTTTGCTGAAAAATAAAAAGGACAAAGTAAATCTGACGGGTAAACCAAGCCTCGCCCTGAATGAAGGCGATGAAGGCTGGATACCCGGCGAAGGGGCAGGAGCCGTGGTTTTAAAAAAGCTGTCCGATGCCGGCAAAGACAGGATCTATGCCGTGATCGATGGCATCGGGGAAGCAAGCCCTATGCCGGAGGGAGGATACCTGGAACTTGCCGCCACCGGCATCGCCCGGGAAGACGAGGCGGAAAGGGAACTCCTGCTAAAATACCGCCCACAAGGGCCAACCGCTCTGGGCAGCGTCAAGGCAAACATCGGCCATACCTTTGCCGCTTCCGGCATCGGCGGGCTGATCAAAACAGCGCTCTGCCTGCGCCACCGTTTCATCCCCGGTATCCCCAACTGGAAAGGGCCGAAAGATGCAACGCCCTTCGAAAATAGCGGCTATTACTTCCCGGCAAGATCGCGCCCCTGGATACTGGAAAACGGCCAGCAAAAGCGGCGCGCGGCCGTGAACACCCCGGATGGGCTTCAGGTTCAGCTTTCGGAAGCCACCCCGCACTTCGATAGGGAAAACGCTTTCCTGGAAAAAAATGCCCCGAGGTTATTCCCCCTGAAAGGCGATACGGAGAAAGAGTTGCAGCAACAGCTTTCCGCCCTGGAAGTCGCCGCCGAAGGCCCGGAGGCAATGGCGGAGATTGCGGTACAGTTTTATCAGAACAGCAAGGCCAAAGAGGGCGGCTACTGCCTGGCCCTTATAGGAAAGAGTAAAAAAGCACTGTTGCAGGAGATCCGTTTTTTCAGAGAAAACCTGAGCTCTGCTTTTCAGAACCGCAGGGCGATTAAAACGCCGGCAGGAAGTTACTTCACCCCCGACCCTCAGGGGAAAAAAGGCAAGGTGGCCTTTCTGTACCCCGGCTCCTCCACTGCCTATCCTCACCTGGGGCAGGGCCTCTTCCAGTTGTTCCCCCAATTGTATCCTCACTTCGAAGGAATGGTATCCCGGCTGGAGAAGTATATCTGGCCGGATTATCTGTTCCCCAAGGAGATCCGCCCCGGCGACAGCGGGAAGAACATTTATGACAATGCTATCGCCATGATGTCGATCGGCGTCTTTTTCTCAGCCGCTTATACCCACATCCTGCGGGAGTTCTTCCGGGTGGAACCCGAGATCGCTTTCGGCTACAGCATGGGCGAGTGCAGCAGTATGTGGTACAGCCTGGGCGTATGGGGCCCGGAAGGAACTAAAAACTTCCAGGACTCCCCCATTTTCAAAAAGCGTTTTGCCGGAGAACTGGAATTGCTGGCGGAACACTGGGGCATCACTACAGAAGAGGCGAAGAACTCCTGGGTAAGCCTGGTGCTGCTGGCGCCGCGCCGGGAGGTGGAAGCCCTGGTGGAGAAAGAGGAAAAAGTATTCCTGACCTTTATCAACACTGAAAATGAAGTCGTCATTTCCGGGGACAAAGCCGCCTGCCAGGCGATTGCCGGGCAACTGAACTGCCCCGCTGTCGCCGTTCCTTTCCGGAACATCATTCACCACGATTTCTGCGAGAAGGAAAGGGAAGGCCTGCTGAAGATGCACCATTTTCCACTTCGCCAGGCGCCCGCCATTGATTTCTATTCCAGCATCACCCGATCCAGAATAGAACCGGACAGCCTACGGATCGCGGAAAACTCGACGGCCGTTTGCTGCCGGCAGGTAGACTTCCCGAAAACGGTGAAATCCGTTTACAATGCCGGCGCCCGCATCTTCATCGAGGTAGGGGCCAATGCTACCTGCTCCGGGTGGATAAAGGATATTCTCAGAGACGAGGAGCACCTGGCAGTCAGCATCGACCAGAAAGGCAAGCCAGATGCGCAGTCCCTTCTGGAATTGCTTGCCCAACTGTCCAGCCACGGGGTAAACCCTGATCTTTCCATGCTCTATCCGCCTGCCAGGCCGGAACGGCAGGCCAGGAGCTTCCTGAAAAAGATCGTCCCCGGCGGGGCGCGTATTTTCGATACCCTCCTCAGCGAGGAGAACCGTAACTATTTCGCAGCCGTCAAAACCAGGAAAAAGGCAAAAGCCCTGGCCCTGGCGGGCGGCGAAGAAGAGGAGCTCCCCATTATCAATTTTTTACCTTCTACAGAATCCATTTACACTATGGAAACCAAAACAGCAACAATAATGCCCGAGCTCACAGACGAACAGGAGAGGGTAGGCGAAAACGGACTGCAGCTGCAGGACTACGAGTCCGGCGAGCACCTGAAAGGCAAAACCATCATCTTCTCGCAGGAAGATCTTGAAGAATTCGCCACCGGCAGCATCGCCAGGGTCTTCGGGCCGGAATATGCCCCCATCGACACTTACCGCCGCCGGGTGATGCTGCCCATGCACCCTTACCTGCTGGTGAGCCGGGTGACCGGCCTGAACGCCAAATTGGGGGAATACAGGCCCTCCACCATGCAGACGGAATATGACATCCCCTACGGCGCCTGGTTCACTACCGACCGGCAGATCCCATGGGCAGTTTCCGTAGAATCTGGCCAGTGTGACCTGCTGCTGATCTCCTACCTCGGCATCGACTTTCAGAACAAGGGCAACCTCGTCTACCGCCTGCTCGACTGCACCCTGACTTTCGTCGATGACCTGCCGTTCGAGGGGCAAACCCTGCGTTATGACATTTCGATCAACTCCTTCGTGCGCAACGGCGACAACCTGCTGTTCTTTTTCAGCTATCTCTGTTACGTACAGGATCGCCTGGTGCTTAAAATGGACGGCGGCTGCGCCGGATTCTTCACCGATGAGCAACTGGAGGAAGGCCAGGGCGTGGTGTATACCGAGGGCGAGCTGGCAGCCAAACGGAATGCCCCGAAGAAACACTTCACTCCCCTGCTGAAAACCCACAAGACATCCTTCTCCAAGGAAGACCTTCGCCACCTTATCAACGGCGACATGGAAAAATGCTTCGGGGACGAATCCTATTACGCCAACGGGCGTAACCCGTCTCTCTGCCTGCCTCCCGAAAAGATCCTGATGATCGACCGCATCACCTCGGTTGACCTGACGGGCGGCGCCTACGGGCTGGGATATATCGTGGCGGAGAAGGACCTGCACCCGGGCGACTGGTACTTCCCCTGCCATTTCCGGGACGACGAAGTGCTGGCGGGCTCCCTGCAGGCCGAAGGCGGCGGCAACCTGTTGCGCTTCTTCATGCTGATGCTGGGCCTGCAGCGCCTGACGAAAGACGCCCGCTACCAGCCTGTCTTCGACCTTCCGCAAAAGGTGCGCTGCCGCAAGCAGGTGACGCCCAAAGACACCAAACTCGTCTACAAACTGGAGATCAAGGAGATCGGCCTGATCCCCAACCCCTATGTGATCGGCGACCTGGAGATCATTTCGGACGGGGTGGTGACGGTGCATTTCGAGAACCTGGGCCTGCAGCTGAGGGAAAAGTCGAACCCGCGCTACCTGGAAGAAACCCCTGGGGTAAAGATCTCCCCCCGCTCGGAAGGAGCCCTGTTGAACGAAAAGGACATCACCACCTTCGCCCTGGACGACCTGTCGAAGTGTTTCGGGCAGGAATTCGCCGTGTATGACGGTAGGACGGTCTCCCGGCAGCCCAATACGGACCTGCAGCTGATATCGAGGGTATTGAAAATCGAGGGCGAACGTTTTGACTTCTCCAAACCCTCTGCCATCCTGGCGGAGTACGACGTGCCGGCCGGCGCCTGGTACTACGAACAGAATTCCGCCAATACCATGCCCTACTCCATTCTGATGGAGATCGCCCTGCAGCCCTGCGGCCTGCTGGGCGCCTATCAGGGCAGCACCCTGCAGTTTCCGGACAAGAACCTCTACTTCCGCAACCTGGACGGGGAAGGAGAGCTGTTCGATCTGCCCGGTGGCACGGACCTGCGGGGCAAAACCATCACCAATAAGGCCGTGCTGGTTTCCTCGGTAGCCCTTGGCGGCACCATCCTGCAGAATTACACCTTCGAGCTGTCGGTGGACGGGCAGGTTTTCTACAAAGGGAAATCCTCCTTCGGATTTTTCCCCGGCGAAGCCCTGGCCTCCCAGGTGGGGCTTGACAATGGAAAAGAGGTGGCGCCATGGTTCGAAACCGAGCAGCTTCAACCCAAAGACTATATGCAGGTCAGGCTGGACTCCCTGTATGGCAAAATGAAGCTCTACAAGGCCTCCGACGGCAAGCCCCATTACCGCCTGGCCGAAGATCAGCTTGACCTGCTGGACAAGCTGATCATCGCCAAAAACCAGGGGCGGTACGGCAAAGGCTACATCCATGCCACCAAATACATGAAACCCTACGACTGGTTCTTCACCTGCCACTTCTACCAGGACCCGGTGATGCCCGGCTCTCTGGGCGTAGAGGCCATCCTGCAGGCCATGCAGGTTTACGCATTGCAGCAGGATCTGGGCAATGATTTCACTAATCCGAAATTCATCCAGCTTCCGAACCACAAGACGGTTTGGAAATACCGGGGGCAGATCCTGCTGAACGTAAAGGCAATGCACCTGGAGGTACACCTCAAAAGCATTGAAAAAAGAGGGGAGCGGCTGGCCATCATCGCCGATGCCTACCTTTGGAATGATAAGATGCGCATCTACCAGGTGACGGATCTGGCGCTGGGCATTGAAGAAGCATGAGTAATTTGCGATGTTTGATTTTTGACGTGCGATTTTTGATGTGCCCCAATGCAGGCAGCACAATAAGAGCAGTTCCTCCAAGCCACATCGCAAATCAAAAATCAAAAATCGAACATCAAAAATTCAGATGATTCACAAATCCATACAACCGAAATAATCATGGAACTCAAATATCACGGCACCCCATCTCCCCTCCACTGGAAAGGCTCTCCCCGGGCCATCGCTTTCGACGAAGCCGGCATCTGCGAAAAGCTGGCCCGGACGGAACTGCCCTGCTTTGTCGTACAGGACTTCCGCGGCCGTATAGGGCTGAGCAACGAAGGCGAGCTCAGCACTGATGGCAAAGGGCTCCAATTGCTCGCAATGGCCGGTGCTTTACCTCCCGGGCAGCTTGGCGACGCTAGTTTCCGCGAAGACTACAAGCTGAAATACGCCTACAAGACCGGCGCCATGGCCAATGGCATTGCCTCCGAAGAGTTGGTTATCGCTATGGGCAAGGCAGGACTACTCGGTTCTTTCGGCGCCGCCGGGCTGGTGCCTTCCCGGGTGCTGCAGGCTATTGAGAAAATACAAGGGGCGCTCCCCCATCAAACCTACGCCTTCAACCTCATTCACAGCCCGAACGAGGAGGCGCTGGAAGCGGGGGCGGTGAAGTTGTACCTTGAAAAGGGAGTGCACGTGGTAGAGGCCTCCGCCTTTCTCGCCCTCACCGAGCATATTGTACACTACCGTGTGGCGGGCCTGAGCCGGGGCCCGGATGGCGAAGTAGTGATCAACAACAAGGTCATTGCAAAGATATCCAGGAAAGAAGTGGCGGCCCATTTCATGCAGCCTGCTCCGGAGCGTTTCCTGAAGCTGCTGCTGGAAAAGGGCAAGATCACACCGGAGCAGGCAGCTCTGGCCGCTCATGTCCCTATGGCCGACGACATTACCGTCGAGGCCGACTCCGGCGGCCATACCGACAACCGGCCCCTGGTGGCCCTGCTGCCGTCCATCATTCAGTTGAGGGATGAGATGCAGGATAAGTATCAGTACGAAAAGAAGATCCGCGTCGGAGCGGCGGGAGGCATTTCCACTCCGGCCTCCACCCTGGCGGCCTTCATGATGGGCGCCGCCTATGTCGTCACCGGCTCGGCCAACCAGGCCTGCGTGGAAGCAGGTACTTCCGAGCATGTGCGCAAGCTGCTGGCTACGGTGGCCTCCACCGACGTCATGATGGCGCCGGCTTCCGACATGTTCGAGATGGGAGTCGAACTGCAGGTGCTGAAAAGGGGTACGCTCTTCGGGCCGCGCGCCAAAAAGCTTTACGAATATTACCTCCGCTATAAGTCCATAGAAGAGATCCCGGAAGAAGAGCGGCAGAAGCTGGAGAAACAGGTTTTCCAGCGGCCGCTGGAGGCCGTCTGGCAGGACTGCATCGAGTTTTTCCGCAGCCGCGACCCGGAGCAGATCGAACGGGCCGAAGGCAACCCCCACCGCAGGATGGCCCTCATCTTCCGCTGGTACCTGGGGCTGTCCTCCAACTGGGCCAATGCCGGCACACAGGGCCGCGCGCAGGACTATCAGATCTGGTGCGGCCCGGCCATGGGCGCTTTCAACGACTGGGTGAAGGGAACTTACCTGGAACAGTACGAAAACCGCAGGGCTGCCGACGTGGCGGAACAGATCATGCAGGGAGCAGCCTACCTGTACCGGGTGCAATCGCTGGCGATGCAGGGAGTGGGCTTTCCACTGGCCTGGGAAAGGTTCCTTCCTGAAGAAAAACGAGTTGAAGCAGCACTCGGCCTGTAAGCGCTGAGTGCTTGTTTGGAGGTAGTCATTTGGGCTGCAAATTGCCACTTCTGGAACTTCATTTCGGCTATTTTGGGGTCCGTAGCGGTGCTATGCACCCCAAAATGAGCCTCCTGAGAACCCAGAATTGACAACTTTCGCTTCCAAAGCACTACCTCCAAACAAGCACTGAGGCAGAGCAAACCTCAGAAGTGTTTATTTTGTTATATAAATGAAATTCCTCATGAGCCCCGTGGGTTAATAAGCTGGTTTTTCTCACCTGAGTACTTTTCCACCATCTGGCTGCCTTATCTGGCTGTATCCTGCGGGAACTCCACGGCAGGTATCATTGTGTTTTTTGCGATGACAGGCTTCCTGCGCGAAAGGAAGACAACATTTTATAACAAAAACCTTGAACAGGATATGATCATTATCAATGTAAAAGACAACGAATCCATCGACCGGGCGCTGAAGCGTTATAAGCGCAAGCATCGCAACGTTGGAATCGTAAAGGAGTTGCGCCGCCGCCAGCAATATACCAAGCCGTCGGTAAAGCGGCGTAATGAACTGCTCAAAGCCATCTACAAGCAGGAAAAACAAGAGGAAGAAGAGCAGAGCTGACTCCCTTCTTAGACAGGAAAACAAACTCTTGGCCTTGTTATCCTGTTATTAATGTGTATCTTTGCACCATCAATCATTAGTTCCGTTGGCCTGAGGTTATTTTTCTTCCTACCTGAAAATTTTCCACCAGTTGTACTAATCGTTTGATCGCCCATTGGGAAACATGGCTGTATTGCTTTGTATAGGCGTAACAGCATACTGTTTCCCGCAGAGGTATTTTTTTATTTAATTAATTTTTTCTTTTTGTTATGAACATTTTTATTGCACGGCTCAGTTACGACACGAGCAGCGAAGATCTCCAGCACGTATTTGAAGAATTTGGCGAGGTATCCTCCTCCAAAGTGATCATGGATTATGACACTGGCCGGTCTAAAGGCTATGGATTTGTAGAGATGGATGACGAAGTGGCCGCTGTTGACGCCATCAACGAACTCAATGATTCCGAACTCCACGGACGGACGATCGTCGTCAAAAAGGCGCGCCCCCGAAATGAGCGCCGCACCTCCAGCAATTATAACAGCAACAGTTATAACCGCTGGTAAACCAATCGGCCGGAGCACCACTAACGGTGTGGTGCTCCGGCCCCACTTTTTGATTTTTTAAACGAATGGGGACGCACTATTTCCCCTTTTTTAATTCAACACTATATGATAATAATCAATGTAAAAGACAACGAATCCATCGACCGGGCGCTGAAGCGCTATAAGCGCAAGCACCGCAACATCGGACTCATCAGAGAACTGCGCCGCCGGCAGCAGTTCACCAAGCCTTCCGTCAAGCGCCGCAAAGAGGTGCTCAAGGCCATCTATAAGCAGGAGAAAGAGAATGCCGAAAGCAATGATTGATGGCTTTTGGGCCCGCTCCTAAGTGCGGCTCATCCAAGGCATTGTTTTTTCCAGTAAATTCCCTATTTTTGCGGCGTCATTCAATTGCTCCATTGGCTGGTCTTCCTACCCGAGTAAGATAATTTTATCCATTGGCAGCGAGAATTGTATGATTTCCATTCATGGAAAAGGGCGTTCTACGCCCCTTTTGTTTCTTTAATTTTCGAAAGTGTAAGCCGGGCAGTTGCCTGCCGCTTGATGCTTTTTGTTGTAAACTTTTTTAAAAAGGCATTTATGATCATTATTGAAGTAAAGGATGGAGAGTCCATCGACCGGGCGCTGAAGCGCTACAAACGCAAACACCGTAATGTGGGAGTCGTTAAAGAACTCCGCCGCCGCCAGCAGTTCACCAAGCCATCGGTCAGGCGCCGCAATGAACTGCTGAAAGCACAATACCTGCTCCAGAAGCAACAGGAAGAGCAGGAGGATTGATTCAATTACCCAGCCCCAGTTTCTCCAGCTCGTAAAACTGGAAAGTGCGGTCATCAGACATGGCAACGAACAGCCCGTGCGGAAAATTCGGCCCAAAATCAGCTGTACTCACCTCACATCCGTCTGTCTCCCAGGTGGAAAGCAGGAATTCCTGTAGAAAAGGGTGCTGATGGGGCTTTCCGGGCAGCCCTTCCCGCGGGAAAACCCTAAAGGCGTATCCCTGCTGGTTCGATACAATGATGAGTCCAGTTCCCTGGCCCCTATCCAGAATGGCGATGCCCTCCCGGTCCCCCATAAAGCCTTCTCTGCCGAAAAAGGCCAGCTCTTCATTGCCTCCCGCCGGATCGGCATAATATTTTCTGATACCGGCAGCTTCGTCCGAATAATAGACAAAACCCAACTCGTCGTCCACGGCAATGGCCTCTATCTCCTGGAAGCCGCTGAATTTTCCGAACCTGCGCACCAGCACCGCCCTTATCGTTCCTCCGTCTTCTTCCAGCCGGTATTGCCACAGATAGCCTTGCTTCGGCCCTCCCTTGCGGCTCACAACGACAAACACCTCACCGGAAGGAGCCCGGTACAGGCCGATGCCCATCGGTTCGCGGTATCCGAAGCCACGCTCTCCCTGGAAAACAGGAATACCCCCATTATCCAGCGGCTTCATTCCGGGTACGGAAAAGATCCGAATAGCCCTGCCATCTCGTTCTGTGACGGCAACGATATCCACTTCCTCCTGGCCAAGCCGAAAACCGTATTCTACATCTACATTATTCGGATACCGCAGGCCGGTTACCGACTTCTCCGGGATGATCTTTCCATCCAGCCCGAAAGCGTAAAGGCCGCCCTTTGACTGTTTGTCTGTTCCAAAGACGATGCTCTGTTCCGGGCTGGCGCTATTCCACCAGATGGCGGGGTCATCGGAGTCGTAGGGCACGGGCTCCGTGACGACATCAGGAGGAATGCGGTTGCCCTGTATGAAATCGCAGGAGCACAGCAAAAGAAAGAAAAAAAAGATGCTCTGAATTTTCATTATACAGATACTGGCTGAAATTCACTCATTCCTTCCTCCCCCCCTACCTCACCAGCGAAATATCCCCCTCATAAATGACCGACACACCATCGATGAAGGCCACCTCTACGAAATAGGCATAGATATCGATCTGTGCCGGCTCTCCCTTGAAGTAGCCGTCCCATCCCAGGGAGGGGTCATTGGGCTGGAAATTATCGTTTTCGAACACCAGCCCTCCCCAACGGTTAAATATCTTCAGCCGCAATATCTGCCGGGCGCCCGGGCCGGCGTAGACGGTGAAGAAGTCGTTCCGCCCGTCCTCGTTGGGAGAGAAAGCATTGGGGATGTATACCGGCCGGTTCTTAAGCACAAGAACCACCACTTCATCCGTGGCGATACAGCCGTTACCGTCAGTGGCCGTAACGGTGTAGGCCGTTGTGTTCACCGGGTTAGCCTGCGGGTCCTGGCATTCGATACAGGAGAGGGAGTCCGGCGGCGCCCAGGAGTAGGTTACCGACAGGTCGTTGGCCACTGCGCGCAGGCGGGTGGAGTATCCGAGCTCAATGCTCTCGTCCGGCCCGGCATTGACGATCAGCTCAGCCGGCTGGGTAACGGTGGCGGTGAGGCTTTCGGTGCAGCCGTTCACGTCCATCACCGTAATTTCGTAAGTGCCGGCCATCAGGCTGCCGAAGGTAGGCTCCACCTGAAATACCTGCCCTCCTCCAATGCTGAACTCATAAGGCGAAACCCCACCTTCACCGGAGACGCTGATGGAACCGGTAGCTTCACCAAAACAGAGGGCATTGATAACCGTATCCAGAGCTATGAACAACTCGGGAGGCTGGCCGAAAGCAGTATCAGCCGCAGTGACACAGCCATTGGCATCAGTGACCGTCACACTGTACGCCCCGGGGCCAAGGCCGCTTAGGGTAGCCGTCGACTGGCCACCTCCCCACTGATAGGCGTAGCCCCCCACTCCTCCGGTGGGGACGGCAGTAAGCACGCCATCGGCTTCTCCAAAGCAGCTGATGCCCTGTAAATCAAAACCGGCCTCCAGCAGGGGCGGGTCCTCAAGCACAAAAGTGAAACTACCCCGGCACAGGTTGGCATCCTGCACATCGACCATATAGCTGCCGGCAGGAAGGTTGCTCAGCATATTTTCATCGACAAAACCATTACCGTCATTAAAATCGTACAGATAGGAAGGCTGTCCGTTGCCAATAGCCACCGTTATCATCCCGTCCGAAAAGCCGGTACAGGAAGGGTCAATGATACTGTTAACATCGGGGTCGAGCTCCAGTTCCAGCTCCCGTACGGGAATGACCAGAGAAAGCTCGCATCCGTTGACATCGCGGATGGTAACGCCGTAGTCTCCAACGGGTAGGTTTTCGATCATATTGTCATTGCCGAAGGGTTCGCCCCGCCAGCTGTACTCATAAGGAGGGGTAGCCCCCCTCACTTCCAGGGTAATGGAGCCATCCGTGCCGCCGTTGCAGGTTGGCATGCCGATGAGGGTATCGACATCGAATTCCGGCGGGCCGCCTATGGCTACGCTGAGTTCCACCTGGCAGGTGGCGGCGTCGGTAACCGTTACATCATAATCTCCTCTATCGAGCCCGGAAAGGTCTTCTGTACTTTGGCCATTGCTCCAGGTGAAAGTGTAAGGTGAAAAGTCACTGCTGACGCTTAGGTCAATAGCCCCGTCCAATGAATTCGGGCAGGTGAGTGGCGTAGGGGTGGCGCTGATATCGAAGTGGCCGTCACAACATTCTACATAGACATTGCCCACCGCAGTGACGATACAGCCGTCATCGGTTTCAACCTGCAGTACGATGGATTTGAGCCCCGGCCGGTTGTAGGATACCTGATGAGGGCCGGAACCGGTGGTGCTGGCAGGGCTGGCGGCCTGCCCGAAAGTCCACCTCCGGTCAGAGATCACCCCTTCAAAAGTGCTGGCATCGGTAAAAGTGACCGGTTCACCGACGCAAACCGTATCCGTACTGGAAGTGAAGTCCGCCACCGGCCCTCGAAAGGTGCCGGTGCCCCCAAACTGGAGGGAAAAGCCGTCGCCCGAGCCGCTGAAGTTATTGATGATAAGAGCATAACTCTTGCCGGCCTCCATATCGATGGCCTGCACAAAGTTGTTGTTGCCGGGCTGGCAACCGCACGACTCGCTGACGTCTCCGTCATTAATGGCCAGGCCCGTAGGGCCGGTACAAGGCTGCCACTGGGAAAAAGGAGCTCCGATATTTTCTCCGGAGGCCATACAACGCAAAGGGATCTTATCAGAACAGTCATTGACGCCATTGGGCAGTTCGAATACTACAAAGTCGAGGTCGTCAGCGGGGTTGAGGGGGGTAAGGGTAAACGTCAGGGTGCCGGACTCCTCACAGGTCCATTTGTACCAGGAAGAATTGTCTTCGACAATACCACAGCCACAGCCTTCGTCAAAGATTTCATTGGGGTTGGCCCCTTCGCCCACGACATAGTCTACCGTGAAAGGGTCTTTATCGCAGAGAACGACCGCGGTGTTGCAGTCCCCGGAAGGTTCCAGAGGTTGGTTGTAATTATTGACGCACAGCTTAAACGTACCGATCTCTCCCAGCCGGCCGCTGACCTGTATGTAATAGGTAGAGCCGATATTGAGGTTGCTGGCGAAGGCGCCGATGGTATTGTTCCCGATAGGGTCGTTCGCACATTCCACCTGAGTGAGGTTGCCACAATCGCCGCTGTAGAGGGCAAACTGAGGAAAGGTGAGGGTGCCGCCGGCGTTGATGCCGACATCGCCGACGACGGTAATATTCACCGTTGTGGCTTCCGCCGTAAAGGCGAACCACACATCGAGGCTGTTGTTGGGAAAGCAGCTCGGGTTGATACCCGAATCGGTAGCTCCTATATTGGAATAGGCTCCGGACGAAGAACACCAGCTACTGACATCATCCAGGAAAATGGCGCTGGCGCAGTCGTTGTTGGAGGGCTGAGCCGAAAGGCCCGTTGCCGCCAGCATAAACGCCACACTGAACAGGAGGGGAAGTATTTTTTGTGTCATAGCATGTACTTTATTCATAGCTTTACGTTATCGGGTGAGGGAAACGCTGCCGCTGTACCGGCTCCGCGATCCATCGATGAATTCGACTTCTATTACATAGGTATAGACACCTGAGGGGGCAGGCTGGTTTCGAAACATCCCATCCCATTGTAAAACGGGAATACCGGACGACAAATTTTCCTGCGCAAAAACCAAAGCGCCCCAACGGTTAAAGACTTTCAGGGAGGTGACCTGCCGCCCCCCCGGCCCGGGGTGGGCCGCGAAATGGTCATTTCGCCCGTCTCCATTCGGGGAAAAGGCATTGGGGATATAGACCGGCCGTTCTTCACTGAGGGAAACCCTCACCGAGTCGACGGCTACACAGCCGTTTTCATCTTCTGCCCGGACGGTATACCAACCACTACGAAGAGGCATCAATACCGGAGATGAGCAATCCGTGCAGCTCAGCCCTTCTGCCGGCTGCCAGCTATAGGCCAGGGCGTTGCCATTGGCCAGCGCCTGCAGCTGCACATCGTACCCCAATTCAACCTCGATGGCCCCTCCCGCCTCGACCTGCAGGGGAGGCGGCTCCCCGACCGATACATTGCGGTTCAGCCGGCAGCCTTCGGAATCGCGCACGGACAAGGTGTAATTGCCGGCCGGAAGGTTGTCGAACCGGGGCACTCCCTGGAAGATCTGCCCGTCAAGGGAAAATTCATAAGGCGGCCTTCCTCCGGAAGCCGACGCTTCCAGGCTGCCGCTGGCCTCTCCGTGGCAGCGGGCAGGGTTAATGGACTCCAGAGCCAGGGCCAGGGCGGCAGGCTGATATAAGGTTACTGCATCCCGGATGGTGCAGCCATTGCCATCGGTAACCGTCACCTCATAAGTGCCGGCTCCGAGTTCCCGAAGCGCCGCCGCCGTGCTCCCGGTATTCCACAAAAAGGCATAACTGCCATTGCCGCCCTCCGCCGAAGCCTCCACCCCGCCATCGGTGGCGCCGTAGCAGGAGAGCTCTGTAGCAGATAAGCTGACGGACAGGGGAAGCGGGCTTTCTATGGCAAGAGAAAAGTTCGCCTGGCACTGGTTGGCATCCCGAACACCCACACTATAGACGCCCGCGCCCAGCCCCTGCCAGGAATTGGTATTTACCCAGCCGCTGCCATCATTGAGATTGAACGCATAGGGAGGCTGCCCGTTCAATGGCCGGATCGTAAGGGAAGCATCCTCGCTGTCATGGCAGGAGGGAGGGGTGATGTAAATGTCGAATTCCAGTTCGAGTTCCCGGAGGGTAATGGTGAACCGCCGCTCGCAACCGCGGGAATCCCTAATAACGGCCTCATAATCCCCGGCGGGAAGGCCGGAATACGTTCCCTCCGGCTGGAAAGCGCCTCCATCCCAGCTAAAAAGGTAAGACGGTGTGGCCCCGCTTACGGAAAGGGCGATGGCGCCATCTGTGCCGCCGTTGCAGGCGGGTAGCGTTACTGCCGTGTCAATACTGAAAGGCGGCGGGCTTTCCACTTCCAGGGAAAGCATTGTATCACACCCCAGTGCGTCGGTTATGGTAAGCATGTACGTTCCGGCCGCCAGGCCATCGATGGTGGAAGTATTCTGGCCGCTGCTCCAGCTGTAACCATACGGCGGGTTGAAGCTGGAGGCCTGAACGCTTATAGCGCCGTTATTGCCTTCCGGGCATTCCAGGTGGGAGATGTCAGCCTGGGCCTCATAACCGGCGTTGCAACACACCACCTCTATCATGCGCACGGTGCTGACGATACAACCCTGATTGGACAGCAGGCGAAGCAGGGCCGGCTTGGCGCCAGGGGTATTCCAGCTCAATCCATGAGGGCCGGGCGTTTGGGCGCCGGCAATAGAAGCGCCGGGCCCGAAACTCCATTCCCACCCCACGATATTGCCACCGGGGTAAGTGGAAGCATCCCGGAGCGTAATGGTTTCCCCCAGGCAAACCGGGCCGGCAGTGCTGGCGCCAATGGCCGCATCGGGGCCGGCGAACTGCCCGCTACCGCCGAATTCCATCTCGAAACCGATGCCGGTGGAGGAGAAATTATTGACCATGATTCCATAAGTTTTACCTTCCTCCATAAAAATGGCGGCCAGGAAATTATCCTGGGAAGGGTCATTGCAATTGGGCGGCTCGGAAAAGTCAACCGAAGATTCAGCCAGGCCGGTGGGGCCGTCGCAGGAGGAGGCCATACACCGGAGCACAATTTTATCGGCACAGTCGCCCGGGCCGTTGGGAAATTCATAGACGACGAAGTCGAGGTCGTCGGGGGGGTTGAGGGGCGTCAGGGTAAAGGTGAGGGGGCCGCTGCTGCCCGCCGTCCACACAAACCAGGCGGAGTGCCATTCTACATTAGTGGCAAACCCGTTGAGGCAGCCGGCATCGTTGGCCTCTTCCGGGTCATTGCCCGGGCCGATCAGCTTTTGCACCACGAAAGCTTCCTTGCTGCAGAGGATAGCGGCTTCCGGGCAGTCGGAAGAAGGCTCTTCGGGAGGGTTGTAGTTGTTGATGCACAGTTGAAAGGCGCCGTTGTTTCCCGGTGCGCTCTGTATACGAATGTAATATGGCAGGCCCAGGCTGAGGCCGCCGGCATGGAGGCTGTTGACGTTGGACTGGGAGATGCCGGAAACGCAGGCCACCTCCTGCAGGCCATCGCAGCCCCCCTGGTACAGGGCAATCTCCGGAGCTTCCAGCAGGTTGATGCCGGTACTTCCGATAATGGTGATGGTCACATCTGCCGCAAAGGGAGTAAAAGAAAACCACACATCAGCCTGAGGGCCGGAAAAACAGGAAGCCGGAGGAACCCCACTACCGGACGCGCCCTGATTGCTGAAAGCGCTCGCTTCAGAACACCAGTCGGAGACATCCTCCAGCAGAAAAGCCCCGGCACAGCCGTCATTGCCCGGCTGCGCCGCCAGCGGCGGCATCGGAAAAAAAAAGATACTGAAGGCAAGGATGTATGTTGAGCGCATGGCCATTCTTTGTCTGCAATGTAAGCCGGAGCGCCGGCAAGGGTAGAAAGCCGGCGGAATTTCTTTATCTTTACCAAGAAAATTAGCCAACTCTTCCCAATATCGTAGTATCTCCGTTCTTTTTAACAGTTCATTAGGAAAGACGTTGCCCCAGGGAAGAGTGTTGGCAGGATGAGGACGAAAAAATCCATGAAGAAGCACCTTCCGAACGCCATTACCTTACTCAATCTCTTTTTCGGCTGCTGTGCGCTGGCCAGTATTTTTTACGGACAGTTTGTCGCTGCTTTCTGGTGGATATTTGCAGCTGTGATGGCCGACTATGCAGATGGCCTGGCAGCCCGCCTGCTCGGGGTACAGTCGAAACTGGGCAAGGAACTGGACTCCCTGGCGGATATGGTTTCTTTCGGGGTGGTTCCCGGGGCCATTTATTATGTTCTATTGGCCAGCCACTTCCATCCGAAAGGCGCCTCCGGCCTTGTATACGAGGCCACCCCCGGTTTCCTGGCCGCTGTTTTTTCAGGCCTCCGCCTGGCCAAATTCAACCTGGATACCCGGCAGGCCACCGGCTTTATCGGCCTGCCAACGCCTTCCAGCACTATCTTTACAGCAGGGCTGATGCTGATCTATACCTTTGACTCCTTTGGGCTGCAGCCGCTGGTTAGCCACCCTGTTTTTCTGTATGGTTGCGTATTGGTGGTTTCTTACCTGCTCGTTTCGGAAGTGCCTATGTTCAGCCTCAAGTTCAAATCCTTCGGGTGGAAAGGCAATGAGGTAAGGTTTACCTTCGCCGCCATCGCCCTGGTTTTGCTCTTTCTGGCCAAAGAGGCATCCTTTTCGATTGTCATTCTGCTTTATATCCTCTTTTCAGTCGTTCAACACCTGGCAAAAAAAGCCGTGCCTCATGATGCCCCCAAACAGAACTGAAACCGGCCCGTATCAAAAGCCAGGGCCGTACCGAGACAGTAAGCCCGCTCAGAAAAAGGTGGCTCCCGGCTTTAACTTAGGTCCTGTACGGCTCATCCCGGCAGCCACCGCTTTGCCCCTGAATTTCAAAGAAAAATAAATTATGTTGTACCTGATACCCACTCCTATCGGCAACCTCGAAGACATTACCCTGCGCGCCCTGCGCATCCTCAGAGAGGTAAACCTCATACTTGCCGAAGATACGCGCACCTCAAAAAAGCTGCTTTCCCATTACGAGATCGAAACGCCCCTGCGTTCTTACCACGCACACAACGAACACGCCATCACCGGCGAGCTTGCCGATCAGATGGAACAAGGTACGGTAATGGCTCTCATCAGCGATGCCGGCATGCCTGGCATTTCCGACCCCGGCTTTCTGCTCGCCCGCGAGTGCGTCCGCCGCGGTATCCGCGTGGAGTGCCTGCCCGGCGCCACGGCTTTCGTCCCCGCCCTCATCGCCTCGGGGCTGCCCAGCGATAAATTCTTTTTTGAAGGCTTTCTGCCCCACAAAAAAGGACGGCAAACCCGGCTGCAGTTCCTCGCCGCCCTGCCCCACACCTTCATCCTGTACGAATCGCCCCACCGCCTGGTTAAATGCCTGGGACAACTGGCCGAGGCCTGCGGCCCCCAACGCATGGCCTGCGTCGCCCGCGAACTGACCAAACTGCACGAGGAAGTGCGGACGGATACCCTGGAGGGCCTGCGGGAATTTTACGGCGCTCAGGCTAAGGTAAAAGGAGAGATCGTGGTGGTTGTGGAGGGGAGCAAGGAGGGGTAGAATGGGATTTTCGCTAAGTGGCCAGGCGACTTAAAGTCAACTGTCCACTAGCGAAATTACGGATTTCACTTAACATTTTTCAGGACAGCCAGCGCAGCCCTGTCCTCGCTATTTTTCCACATTCCCAGGCAAAAAATTATGCAGGGAACTGGCTGCCAGGGTTTTGCGTGCCGCCCTGCGCTTCCCTGCGTCACTCCAGCAGTACTTTCCGGCTGGCCACTCCTTCCTGGGAATAGGCATTCAGGACATACAGCCCCGGTTTAAGAGCAGAAATGTCGATCTCCATGGAAGGGCCAGAGGCCGGGCGCCGCAGCACGGCCTGCCCGTAGGCATTGGCCAGTTCTATCCACTCGGGCGTACGGGGGGCGAACTGCAGCGAAATGGAAGTAGAAGCAGGGTTGGGAAATACCTTTATCTCCGCTTCCTGCACCAGGGCATCTTTATCCTCAGCGGTCACAGTATTGATGATCGTGGCGGTGGCGGAGCCAGGGCTGGAAAAATCCAGTAGGGCGCCAATGGAGTCAACGAGCACCACCCCTCCTATGCCGACGGTGTAAGGAGTATCGGCAACAGCTATTCCTTCGATGATATCGGCGCTTACAATAAAAGATAACCGGGCAACCCTGCCGTACCCCATAACGCCGCCGTCGTTTTTACGACTGAAGGCCAGGTCGTAACGGCCGAGGTTGTAATCGTCCAGGGGCCGGCCTATCTCTAAAACTTCGTAATCGTTACCGAAAAAGGAGCTTTCGTCGTAGTCGATGGTTATGGAATCTGAAATTGTCAGGCCATTTGGATAGGTAAAGTACAGGGCCATCCCATGAAGGCCGGAAGCGGGGGTTGTTGCGCTGCCCACATAAAGGCCGGCATTCAGTTCGACATAGGGAGGAGAGTTTTCAGTAATGTAAACTTCCTGCTCTTCAAACTCCAGATAGACCGGAGGGCCGGTGGCTACCGGTATGCTGGTAAAGCTAAGATCCGGGGCGTAGTTGTGGGAAATGGCTTCAATGTCCATCTCATCGATAAAGCCATCTCCATCACAGTCGAGGTGTTTGAAGTTGACTGCTGCGGCCCAGTCCTGCCAGTCGGTTCCATAGTTGGGTAGCCAGGAGATAGGGTTGGAAGTATCCGGGAAGAAAGGGCGCTGCGGGCCCGGGACGCCAAAACCCAGCCCTATGTTCAGCAGGTCGTAGTTGTTTGCCCGTCCGTCGCCGTTGGCGTCGCCTGGCCATACACAATCGGTGACGTTGCACATCTCTTCCGGGGCGCCAGGGTACACCGTCAGGCATTCGAAATCCTGGCAGCCGGTGTCGTCCCAAACCAGCAGACAAACCAGGTTGGTGTCACCGGTGAAGGTATGGGTGAAATTGAGGGCGCCATCTGCAGGGGTTATCACTTCTCCGTTGGCCAGCCATTCATATCCGGAGTAACCAGAGGAGCTGTTGTAGAACAGTGCCGTGCTATCGTCCAGGAAAGTAAACAGGAAGGAGGCCTCACAGGCCAGAGCGCCATGCTTTTCCTCCGCCCGGCAAGCCTCCTTCGCGCCGGCATAATCCGGGCAGGCGCCTTTTGCCTGAGCTGTCGCAAGGGCAAGGAAAACTAACGAAAGCAAGCCATGGTTCTTGAGATGGTACAGCATGACACTGGTTTTATGATACAAAAGTGTCCTGAATTCAGTTGTCCGAAAAGAACAATTTTATCTGAATGTCGGCATTTAATTCCTGAGCCTGTTTTTTAAAATTCTGTTAATCAGTTATTTTTATACCCTTTTTACACCTGTTTGTTCACAACAAACTCTCTGATATGCTGAGCCCTAAACTGCTTTCCCTACTGGAAAACTTCAACAAATACGAGCGCAACCGGTTCCGAAAGTTTCTTTCTTCTCCGTATTACAATGAAAACGAAGATATCTTACGCCTTTTCGATACAGTGGATGATTTTCTCAGAAAGCAGGAAAGCAGCGCGGGTTCGGAGTCACAACAGCTGAAAAAAGAAGTTGTTTGGAAAAAACTCTACGGCGGGGCGCCTTACCGGGACTCCAGGTTGCGGCGCCTCTGTTCGGAGTTACTGCACCTGGGTTACGATTTCATCTACGCCGAGGCTTGCCGCGCCGGAGAAGCCCGGGAAAAAACACTGCTGCTTCACCACTTCAAGAGCCCGGCTATGGAAAAGCATTTTCGGGGCATCGCCCGGCAGTTGGTGGCGATCCGGGAAGGGCAGGCAGGTTTCGGAACAGAAGATTTCTATACTGCTCATCGCTGTGAACTGGCCTTTCACCAGCAACTGGAGGGGCGGGAAGACAAACCCGAAGACTTCAGCCACCTGGAAAGGGCAGATACAGAATTGGACCGCTTTTACTTTGCACAAAAACTCAAGCACCTGTCCGACGCCCTGGGTTACCGGTCCTTTTTGGCCAAGACGCCCCGCATTGTATTGCCGGAGGGTTTTCTGGCCCACTTGGAGCAGGGAGGATTGCTGAACGCCCCGTTGCTCAGGGCCTATTACCTTGTTGTCCGAATGCAGGAAGCACCGGAGGAGGAAAAATATTTCTTCCAGCTCAAGTCTCTGTTCTTTGCACAACTCGACTCTTTTGCCACCGAGGAGCGCCACCCGCTTTACATCCACCTGAACAACTATTGCATACAGTACAAGATCAATGCCGGCCATTCTGCCTATTTCCAGGAGCTGTTCGACCTTTACAAACGGGGCCTGGAAACCGGGCTGCTGCTGCGGGAAGGCGTATTGCCTGCCCAGGATTATAAAAACATCATCACGGTAGGGCTGCATGTCGAGGCTTTCGCCTGGGTGGAAGAATTCATCCAGCAGTATACCTCCCACCTGCAGGAAGCCGGGCAGGAGAATGCCCTGGCCTATAACCTGGCCAAGGTCTATTTCCACCAGGAAGCCTACGAAAAGGTGATCGGGCAGCTTCGGGAAGTCGAATACCAGAGCCTTTCCTACGCCCTGGGCAGCAAAATGATGCTATTGCGCACCTACTATGAATTGGGGGAATTCCTGGCGCTGGACTCCCTGGCGGAAAGCTTCCGCATCTACCTGCGCCGCAAACGGGAAATCTCCCGGGACGTCCGCCAGCAATACATGAACGTACTGCGCTTCATCAGAAAGCTTTCCCGCCTGGACCCCCGCGACAAAGCCGCCATCCGCCGGGTGAAGAAAGAGGTAATGGAATGCACCTCCCTTGCCGCCAAAAAGTGGGTGCTGGAAAAGGCCGGGGAGTTGGAAAAAAGTTAACTTTGGCCTATGGTATCCAAGATCGACATTGCCCCTTACGATCCGGCATGGACAGAAGCGTTTGAGCGGGAAAGCCAATGCCTGAAAGCCCAGCTCCGCCCCGTAAAGGCCAGAGTGGAGCACATCGGCAGCACCGCCGTGGAAGGGCTGGGCGCCAAGCCAATCATTGATATCCTGGTGGGAGTCGAGCATGCGGATCTGCTCAACGCCGTGGTGGCGCCCCTTTTGGAGTCGGGATATTGCTACTATCCCTGTTACGAAAAAGAAATGCCCGAACGGCGCTTTTTCGCCCGCCTGAACAAACTTCAACGTATGGTCTTTGAAGACATCGGCCACCTCCCGCTGCGGGAGGAATGTTCTCCCACCCACCACCTGCATGTCGTCGCTTACGGCTCGCCATTCTGGAAGCGCCACCTGGCCTTCCGCGATTACCTGCGCACCCACTCCATGGCGCGCGACGCCTACCACCGCATGAAGATCAAGCTGGCCAACGGCACCTGGGAAAGTGGGAATGATTATGCCGAGGCGAAGACGGGGTTCATTCGGGGGATTGAAAGGTTGATTGAGTTAACTGGCTGATTGGGTTGATTATGGGGGGCTATGCAGGAGCTTCCCCGTGCAACGAACCAACCCAATCAACGAATCACCGCTCACAGCCGCAGGTAAGGTTATCGGAATAGCTCTGCGCTTCCAGCCGGTAGCTCTTTGTATAGGGGTAGCCGCCCCCGATGCCCAGGTTTTCCGCTTTGATGGTATACGAACAATCAAAGCTGATGAGGCTTTCTTTTTCTTTTAGGTCATTGGGGTCGCAGTACTGGTTGAAAGAAGGCTCACAATCTGTTTGGGTAAGGTTACCGAGCACATTTTCAAGAATGTGTTCCAGGTCGATCTCATAGGTTTCGACCAGCCCCTGGTCTACATCTGTTGCGAATCTTCCACAAGGTTCTCCCCTCCGGATAATCGAATCCGGGCGTAACTCAAATTTGTCGATGAAAAAGGAATGGATTGTCGCCGCCTTTCTGAACTGGGGGTTTTTCTCAAATGTCAATGCTTCAAATTCAGGAGTATAAATTTTCTGTTCCTTATCAAAATACTTGGGGGATAGAGGGGTTTGTTTGGTGTCTACCCAAATTTCATTGATGAGGTATTCATAGGCCAGCAATACATTTCCCCTGCCCAGATTAAGCGTGTCGCTTTTAGAGCATTTCATGCGTACGTCTGCGCTTTTCGCCAGATAATATACCCCTGGCTTGCGGTTACCCGGCAGGGGGAGTTTGTATTCATTTGCAAGCGACCATGTTCCCTCGTAGGCGCTGCATGGGCAGTAGTCCTGTACCTCTGATTCATTGAGATAGGGCGAGTCGAAGTCCGCATCAAAGCCCTGGTCGAAGTAAAGCGAAAGGGGATGCTGGCTCAGGTTGAACTGTACCACTTGCTGCGGCAGGCTCTTCTGATAATACACATAAACGGTGGCGGCGCCCAACAGTAAAGCCAGCAAACCGGCCAGTATGATCCGAAGGCGGGTGCTCTTGATACGATTTTCCAGGCGGCCTACCTTCTGTAATGCCCGGTCTCGTTCCATCTTTGCGCTCTGGGCCTCCATCAGGCGTTCTACATTCCGGATAGACCGCACATACATTCCTTCCGTTGCATTTCCATACAGCAATTTGCTAAACTGGCTCGCACTGATGCACAGGTCTTTGGCAATTTTCCCAAAAGTGGCATTACCAAAACGGGAAGTCATTTTCTCCCATGGGCCATAGTGCTCTTCCAGCTTTGCAATGAATCGTTCTTTCAAGTTCTCTGGCATAGAAGACGGTGTAAAAAAGTGTAAATCAGTATAAAATACTGTAAACAATTAAAATTTAAGAATAAAATTTTAAGAACTGTATATTTTATACTTTATCTTCGTCAGCATCTCAAAGCTTAACCTAGGCAAACGCTACATAAAAATAACACATTTTATCGAGGGTGTTGCCTGGTGGCATAGCGGATTTTGCCAAGCTATTAAGAAACGAAAAAACCGATTGCAGGTGGTGAGCTCCAGGTTGAACTCGCCACTTCCACGGGCCTCACGCATGAAGAAGAAAATACTAGGCGCAGTATTAGGGCCGGCCCTCTTTGCTCTGGCCATGTTCACTTTTCACCCGGAAGGACTCGGCCCTGCCGGGCGGGCGGTTCTTGCCTCTACCCTCTGGATCGCCGTGTGGTGGATACTGGAAGTCATCCCCATAGCCGTCACTGCGCTCTTACCCATCGTTCTGTTTCCGCTTACCGGGGCGTTACCCTTGAACGAAACCACGGCATCTTTCGGCCACCGTTACATTTTTTTATACATCGGCGGCTTTGTACTGGCCATCGCTATCGAACGCTGGGATTTACACCGGCGAATTGCACTCAACATCATCAGCCTGATCGGTACGAATGTAAAGAGTATTATCCTGGGTTTCATGATCGCTACGGCATTCCTTTCGATGTGGATATCCAATACGGCTACCTCCGTAATGATGCTGCCGATCGGGATGGCGATCATCAGCCAGCTCAGGGATAATCCCGATACGATTGCCGATGAGAATACCATTTTCGGAAAAGCCCTGATGCTGGCTATTGCTTACAGCGCCTCTATTGGCGGGGTGGCCACTCTTATCGGAACGCCTCCCAACCTGGTGCTGGCGGGAATAGTACAGGAGTTGTACGGCATTGAGATCACCTTTTCGCAGTGGATCATGGTTGGGCTGCCGGCCTCCTGCATACTGCTTTTCATCTGCTGGAAATACCTGACCGAACTGGCCTTTACCTTCCAGCAAAAATCTTTCCCGGGCGGAAAGGCCGAAATAAGGCGGCAACTGGCGGAACTCGGCCGCATCTCTTATGAAGAAAAAGTGGTGCTCGCCGTGTTTGCCGCTACTGCATTAGCCTGGATCAGCCGGTCTTTTATACTGAGTAAATTCATTCCGGCCATCGACGATACGATCATTGCGATGTTTGCCGGCATAGCGCTGTTTTTGATCCCCGCCGGGAAAGGCCAGGGCCGTGCGGTCATTAAGTGGGAAGAAGCTGTAAACCTGCCCTGGGGCGTGCTGCTCCTCTTTGGCGGCGGGCTGGCCCTGGCGGAAGGCTTCAAAACGAGCGGCTTGGCGGAATGGATCGGTGGGCAGATGTCCCTGCTTCAGGGGGTTTCCCTGATCGTGTTGCTTTTAATTTTAGTGGCTGCCGTTAATTTCCTGACGGAAATAACCTCCAACCTGGCCACTACGGCCATGCTGCTGCCCATACTGGCGCCCCTGGCGGCCATAGTCGATGTGCACCCCTTCATCCTCATGGTGGGCGCCACCCTGGCCGCCTCCTGTGCCTTTATGTTGCCGGTGGCCACCCCGCCCAATGCTGTTGTTTTCGGAGCGGGCTATTTGAAGATCCCGGATATGGTTCGCGCCGGCATCTGGCTCAACGTGATCTCCATCATTATCATTACACTCCTTATTTATACGACTTTACCCTATTTATGGGCATTCAACCCGAATAATTGCCCGGTGCACCTGAAATAAAATTACCCTCTTTCTTTAATAAAACCTGTTTCTTATGAAAAAATATATACCCTTTCACCTGCTGGCCACGCTGCTGCTCCTGGCCTTTCAGGCCCATGCTCAACAGCAAGTCAGCGGAACGGTTACCGGCCCGGAAGGCACCCCCCTGATCGGGGTGACGGTGGTTGAAGAAAGCACTTCGAACGGAACCGTGACCGGTATTGACGGCCGTTATACTATTGATGTAAAGGATGAAAACGCCATCCTGGTATTTACCTATGTGGGGATGGAGCCCGTCCGCCGACAAGTGGCCGCCTCGGGAGTGCTCGATGTGACGATGGACGAGGATGCTGAGGTGCTCGACGAGGTAGTGGTCACCGCCCTCGGTTTTGAAACCAAAGAGGACGAGGTGGGCTACGCCAGCTCTACCGTCGAGGGGAATACGGTGACGAAAGCCGCCGAGACGACGTTGATCAATTCCTTATCCGGCAAAGCCTCGGGTATTCGCATTTCCCGCAACTCCGGCGACCCGGGCGCCGGCGCCTACATCCAGATCCGGGGCATTTCTACCATCGACCGGGATGCACAACCGCTGATCGTCGTCGACGGCATCCCGATCAGCAACGACTCGCGCGGGGCGCAGGAGAACCTCGCGGCGCAGTCCCGCCTGAACGACATCAACCCCAATGATATTGAAAGCGTCACCATCCTTAAAGGCGCCTCGGCGGCGGCCCTTTGGGGCACCCGCGCCCTGGGCGGAGTGATCGTCATCAAAACCAAGAGCGGGCAGTTCAACAAAAAATTGTCGGTCACCTACAAGTCGACCTACTCCCTGGACCAGATCAACCGCCGGTATCCGCAACAAACGGCCTTCGGGCAGGGAGACAATGGCGTGTACAACCAGCGGGCCCGCGACTCCTGGGGAGACAAAATTGCCGATCGCCCGGGTGGGCCCGACGAACTGGACACCTCCGGGGAATTTTTTATCGGCCAGGATGGAAATACCTACTATCCCATCCTCTCCAAAAATTCGCAGAGGCTTTACAATGACAGCAACTTCGACCAGGTATACCAGAATGGCCACTTTTGGGAAAACAACCTCAGCTTCAGCGGAGGGAATGCCAACAGCACCATTTTTGCAAGCCTGAGCGATTTCAACCAGGAGGGTATCATCCGGAACAATTCGGACTACCGCCGTACTACCGCCCGGGTCAATGCCACTCACCTGCTGACCGATAAGATCAAGATCAACGCTACAATGGCTTATACCAAAAGCGTCTCCAACCGCATTCGCCGGGGCGCCAGCTCTTCGGGCCTGAACCTGGGCCTGCTGCGGACGCCCGCCGACTTCGACAATACCGGCTACCGCGGCGATTACTACGCCAGCCCCACCGCATCTCCCATCTCTAACCGCCACCGGTCGTACCGGGAGCCCTTGGGCGCTGATGCAACCGCTACCTACAACAACCCCTCCTGGACAACCAATGAGCAGGAGAGCCTGGTTGACGTCGACCGTTTTATCACCTCTCTGGAATTGACCATTTCACCCGCCAACTGGCTGGACCTGATCGGGCGGGTTGGCCTCGATAAATATTCCGAGTTCAACCAGTTGTTCTTCACACCTGGTTCGGCGGCCGGCGAATTCAGAGCCGGGTTGTTCTCGAAAGGCCAGGCGCGCAACTCCATCCTGAATATGGATTACATCGCCAAGGCGGGGAAGGTGTTCAGCAGAAACTTTAGCGGAAATATCCTGGTAGGTTTCAACTACAACCATCGTGAACTCATTACCGATGAAAGCGAAATATCGAACTTCATTCTATTTACCGATGTGGCCAGCGGCATTCGGGATATCGACAACGCCCTGCCTGAGAACCGAACGGTATCGAGTACTTTTGGCCAGGAGCGTACCGTCGGGGTGTATGGTTCCGCCTCCTTCTCTCTTTACAATATGTTGTTCCTGAACGGGACTCTCCGGGCGGAGTCGGCTTCCACTTTCGGAGAGAGCGACAATACCTTTTACTTCCCATCCGCCTCCCTGGCCTGGCAATTTACAGAGCTGCCCGGCATGCAGGGCGATCTGCTTTCCTTTGGCAAACTCCGGTTCTCCTACGGTGAAGTAGGGGTGCAGCCGGCCCGCTATAATACTACCAACGTCTTCGTCTCGCCGGTATTCGGTGACCAGTACGGCGGCGACCTGGCCGGTTCCTTATTCGGCAACGGCGCTTTTGTGCCCAGCGTACAGCGGGGAAGCGCCGATCTGCGACCCGAACGCAAAAAAGAAACGGAAGTAGGGATCGACCTGCGCTTCCTGAAGGAGCGGCTCTCGGTAAGCGCCACCTACTATATAAATGAAACGGAAGATGTACTGCTGGATTTCCCGATTGCCAATTCCCGGGGGGTTACCCGCCTGTATACCAACGGAGCGAGGCTGGAAAACCGAGGCGTTGAACTCGACCTGGGCTACACGGTGGTGCGTACGCCGGACTGGAACTGGAATGTCCGCGCGTTGTACTCCAAAGTAGAAAATGAGGTGACGCGCCTGGCGGAAGGGCTGACCATCAACCTGGGGGGGCTGTCAGCCGTTAACGCAAGGGCGATCGAGGGGTACCCCATCGGAGTGCTCTGGGGGTCGCGCATCCTGAGGGATGATGCAGGCAATATCGTCTTCGATGAAAATGGCTTTCCGGAACAAGATCAGCTGGAAGGAGTCATCGGCGACCCCAACCCCGACTGGCAAGGCTCGGCAATCAGTACATTATCCTATAAAAACCTGACGCTTTCCGTCCTCTTCGAAACTTACCAGGGCGCCGATATCTACGCCGGCACCAAATCCGTCATGTGGGACCTTGGCACCTGGGGGGCATCGGGTGAAGAAGTGACGGCGCAGCAGAACCTGCTCGACTACGAGGGCAACGTCATCCTGGCGGGGACAACTTTCCGGGGGCGGATCTACAACTTCGGCGCCGGCCCGGTGGCCCTGACCGAACCCTGGTACAACGGCGACGGCGGTTTTTTCAGCGGCGGGAACGATGAACTCTATATCGAGGATGGCTCCTGGACCCGCCTGCGGGAAATTGCCCTGAGCTATAATATCAAATCCGATTGGCTGAATCAAAAACTGGGGATCAGTAATGCCCAGCTCACCGTGACCGGCCGCAACCTGGTACTGTGGACGCCCTTTGAGGGCAACGACCCCGATACCAACTTCAGTGGCGTAAGTGTCGCCAGAGGGATCGATTACTTCAACAACCCGGGCACCAAGTCCTATGTGTTTTCGCTGGGGGTCACCTTTTAAAACATTCCCTTTGGGATCTTGATACACCGTTCTTAAAAAATACAGACATGAAAAAATTAATAACCATACTTATACTCACAGGCCTGATAAGCGCATGCAGCGGCCTGGTGGAGGGCCTCAATGAGAACCCAAACAGCCCTACTTCGACTTCTTACCAAAACATTCTTACCGGCGCAGAGGTGGGAAATACCGTCGTACAAACCGGAGAGATTGCCCGAAAAGCAGGCATCTTCTGCGGCTATTATACGGGGATCGACCGGCAGCACCTGGGTTTTAGCGAATATGCGGTGACCACTTCCGATTTCGACTCTCAGTGGAATGATGTCTACGTGGGAGCGCTGGCGAATGCCCTGGCGGCAGAGCAGGCAGCAAAGGAAGAAGGACTGGAAGGAGTGACTATCGGCATAACTCAGGTTATCCGGGCGCTTGCACTGGGCACGGCAGCTTCACTGTGGGGAGATATACCATTCGATGAAGCCGGCCGGATCGAGGTCGAAGCCCCGGCCTTCGAAGGCCAGATCATGGTTTATGCCAAGCTGCAAAGCCTCCTGGATGAGGCCATCGACAATCTGAACCTGGGTACGGGCCGGCCGGCCAGCAATTCCGATATCCATTTTGACGGAGCCCCGGAAGCCTGGACGGAAGTGGCATATACCCTGAAAGCGCGTTATTACATGCACACCAAAGAGTATAGCAATGCTTATGCCGCCGCTCAGAACGGGATCAGTTCGGCCGGTAATACCCTGGCCACGCCGCATGGAACGGCCGATGACAATTCCAACCTCAACTATCAGTTTTTTGCCGTTGAGGTGAGGTTGTCAGACGTGATAACGTCCGATTTTATGGCCAGCCTTATTGCTCCCGATCCGGCTACCAGCCCCGACTTCGCCAATTATCGCGGCAATGCGAAGACCAATGAAACTGGCCGTTACAACTACCTGCTGAGCACCACTTCTTTCGGGATACAGCCCAATACCTCGGATGGGTTTGCTGCCCGGAATGCGCCGGCGCGCCTCGTCACCTACGCAGAGAACCTGCTCATCCTGGCGGAGGCGGGTTTCCGCTCCCAGGGGTTCGACGCCGGCCTGCAGCACCTCAACGACTTTCGGGCCTGGATGGCCACGGGCGGCTACCTGTCCAACGCCGACCCTGCGAACATCCAGTACGATGCCTATACAGCGGCAGACTTTGAAAGCGGCGGCATGGAGAACCCGGATGGCCTCAGCGCGGATGATGCACTACTGCGCGAGATCCTGGAAGAACGCTATGTAACCTTCTTCGGTATGGTGGAAGGCTTTAACGATACCCGCAGGACGGAGAAGGAAACTATGGTGCGGGTGCCCGTCACTCCCAATACCGGCTCTCAGTTGCCACAGCGGTTCTTGTACCCGACGACCGAGATCGATCGAAACCCGAATGTACCGAGCCCGGTCCCGGACTTTTTCTCACCGACGCCGGCCAATCAATAAAACGAACACTATGCATCAAAAATGGAGAATAAGCATTTGGATACTTTTTCTGGGTATCATCAGCTGGCCCGGCTTTTCGGTGCAAGCCCAGGAGGAGGCGCCGCGTATCCTCTTTGTGGGCAATAGTTTCACCTATTTCTACAACCTGCCGCAGGTGGTGGCGGCAATGGGAGAACACGAAGGAGTGGCGCTGGAAACCCGACAGTCGACCGTTGGAGGTTCCAACCTGGAGCAGCACTGGAAGGGAGAAAAAGGAACGGAAACACGCGCCATGCTCGAAGAAGAGCAATGGGATTACGTGGTGTTCAACAACCACAGCCGCAGCGCCATCGATACGCCGGAAAGCTTTATGGAGTACGGCCGCAAGTTTGCAGAGCTGGTGAAGGAAAAGGGAGCAAAGCCGGTATTTATGATGACCTGGGGGTACGACTCCAACCCCCTGATGCAGCCGGAGATCACCAGAATGTACGGTAAACTGGCAGAAGAGACGGGCTCTGCGGTGGTGCCTTGCGGCCCCTTGTTCGCGGAAGCGCGGAGATGGCGCCCGGATCTGGACCTGTTCTTTGATGACAAGCACCCGTCGAGCAACGGCACGTATCTGCTCGGATTGGCTTTCTACAAGTACTTCACCGGCAAAAGTGTGCGGGAAATACCGGCGCGCATCACTACCCAGGACCGCAACGGCGAGAAGTTGTACCTTATATTCATGCTGCCCGAAGACGCCGATTTCCTCCGGCAGTTGGTTGAGGAGTACGAGTTTGGAACTTAGACGTGTGCTTCGGAGCGCCAAATTCATTTGGCGTCGGAGACGATCCCTTTATAATCAGAATTTATAAACCGAATAACATGAAATCGACATATACCCATCAATTCAAGCTCCTTATTTTGAGCATGGCCCTGCTGTTTAGCCTTTCTGCCTGTGAAAATGAAGACGAGAGCTTACCGATCACCAATGACCTGCGTATTTTACAAGTTCGCATAGACGACATGCCAGTCACTTCAGGGGCAGAGGGACAACCGGTGCTCGGCAGCCTGCAGCTGGCCTTTTCCCATCCCCTGAATACAGGGCCGTTCGAGGGAGCGTTCAGCATTACGCCGGCAGCAGATTACAGCATCAGCTATGAAGCCAGCAACTCTTTTGTTAATATCAGCTTTACCGGCCCGCTGGATTATGAAACCAAGTACACGCTTAGCCTGCCCCGAGGCGCCTACGGCGCCGGAGGAGAGGCCAGTGTCGAGGATTTTTTATTCACCTTTACCACCGCGCCGTTCGAAGCCCCTGCCGTCACGCTGAGCAGCAGCGCCGGCAGCCTTTTTGAAGGGGAGACTATTACGATCACGGCTACACTCGGCCGGGCCATCCTGGAAGACGTGAGTATGGACCTGGTTTTTGGCGGCTCTGCCACTGGTAGCGATACGGACTATTCGGTATCGGCCATGAGTATCTCCATTCCAGCCGGCAACACTACCGGTAGTATCGAGCTTACCGCGTTGGATGATGCAGAAATTGAAGGGGAGGAGGACATCACGGTCCAGCTGGCCAACCTGGTCAACGCCGTTGAATCCAGCCCGCAGTCCCTCCTGCTGAGCCTGGGCGATTCGCCGCCGGCCCTGGAGATGAAGGGCGTACTCTCCCTAAAGATCGGCGGTACCGAAACGAATGGCCGGGCCATACATTTCAGGGTATTGGAAGACATTCCCGACCTGAGTATTTACGGAGTGGGCATCGCGAACAATGGCGGCGGCTCGGATGGCCGGGAAATCGATTTTCCGGCGGGAAACGCCGCGGCAGGCGATGACATTTTACTGGCCCGGGACATCGATGTAGCAGGCTTATCCATCTATTTCGGTGATTGTTACAATGATTTTGATCTCGTAATCGAATCCGGAGACGTCAATTTTAACGGCGACGACCCGTTTGAACTGTACAAGAACGATATCGTGATCGAGACTTACGGTGATGTGGAACTCGACGGCACCGGGGAGGTATGGGAATGGACGGGCGCCTGGGCCTACAAACTCAATGGCGCCTGGGAATACGCCGAGGTGGATTGCTCTGAAAATTCCACGACGGCACTGGAATCGGCTTGCCCTTATCCCTTCTGTGTACCTTTACAATTACAGGGGGTGTTGGCCATCCTGTGGGACGGTTCCGGCACCAATGGCGGCAAAGCCGTGCACGTGCGCGCCAACCGGGCCATCGACGACCTGAGCCCGTACGGCCTGGGCGTGGCCAATAACGGCGGCGGCACCGACGGAGTGGAGTTCAACTTCCCCATGATGGCCGTGAGTGAGGGCGCCCATATACTGGTGGCGCGCGAACCGGAAACCATTGCCGCCTATTTTGGCAGCTGCTATGACGGCTTCGACGAAGTCATCCAATCCGACGCGATGAACCAGAACGGCGACGACGCCATCGAACTTTTTGACGGCATGACGTTGATCGAAACCTTCGGCGACGCCGATACGGACGGCACCGGCGAGGCTTGGGAATATTCCGGTTCCTGGGGGTATAAAGCCGGCAGCGCCTTCATTTATGGCGGAGTGGATTGTGCAGCGGGGTCGGCCTCTACTCAGGGGTCGGCTTGTGTGTATCCGTTTTGTGAATAAAAAACAAGAAAAATGTATAAAAACCAGATCTCCGGCCTGGCAATGGCCCTCTTTATGACGATGTTGTGGTCCTGTTCCAAAGAAGATTCCCCGCAGCCGGCCATAACTTTGTTTTCTGCAACCATCAACGGAAGTACGCTAGTGGATGGAATGGAGAATGTGGAACCCGGCGCTATGCTGGAGCTGGTTTTTTCTACCTCCCTGAAGAAAAGCGATTTTGAATCGGCCCTTTCTATCCGCTCGGCTTCCGATACGCCGGGCCTGGATCTCACTTACCTCAGCCAGGCTTCCAGAGTCCAAATCACCACAACGCTCCAACCCAACGCCACCTACACCCTGCGCATCAACGATAGCGCCATCGGCCAAAACGGGGAGCGCCTGGAAAGCCCCCTGGAGCGCACCTTCACTACCGCCGGCGACGACGTGATCACCAGCCTGCCTCCCTGCACTAGTGGCACGAATAACTGTCTGCAAACCGTTGCACTGACGGCGGACGGAACGGCCAATTTCCAATTCTATTCCAGCTTCCCCATCTACGAACCAATGGCCAAATGGGAGGATCTGCGCGCCGCCATCATCGTAGTGCACGGCGCCAACCGCAACGCCAACGACTATTTCAACTACCTGATGAACAGCCTGCAGGCGGAAGGCCTGGAAACCGGCGCCGTGCTGATCGCTCCTTTTTTTAAAACGGCGGCCGAGGCCGGGGATGAAGATCTTTACTGGAGTGGGAACGGCTGGCGGGAAGGGCAGCCATCCGCCGGCCCTGCCGGGATCAGTTCTTTTGAAGTGGTTGATCAGTTGATCACTCAATTGGCCAATAAGGAACGCTTTCCGGCGCTGGAAAAGGCCATCGTCACCGGCCATTCTTCCGGCGGGCTGTTTACGCACCTGTACGCCGCCGCCAACCGATCGGAGGCCGCCTTTCCCGATCTTACCTTCGAATACATAGTGGCCAACAGCCAGTATTTCTTTTACCCGGACGGGCGGCGCATCGACGAAAGCACCAACCAGTTGTACACGCCCACCGGATGCACCGGCTACGATCTCTGGCCGATCGGCTATGAAGTCGTTCCTCCCTACGTCAGCCAAACGGAATTAGCGGCCTTCAATGGCCAGTTTCTTGCCCGCTCCATTACCTACCTGCTCGGCAATGGCGGCGGCCCGGACGGCGCACTCAATGATACCGACTGTTTTGCCACCCTTCTGGGCTCAACTCGTTATAAGCGGGGGGAGAATATGTTTCGGTACATGGAGTTGGCTTATCCGGGAGGGCACGGGCATGGCCGGGTTGTTGTGGAGGGAGTGGGGCATGATGGAGGGGGGATGTATCGGTCGGAGGAATTTAGGGAGCTGTTGGAAGATATTCTAAACCTTTGAGGTTTCGGAAACCTCAAAGGTTTAGAAGACGCGCACACTGAAAAAGGCAAACCGCTCCCGCGTATGCCGCCGGCTGATCCACAATTTGTAAAAGTAGACGGCGGTTACCGCCAGGAAGGCCAGGATGCCAATGATACAGAGCAAGAGGGTAGTGGCGTCATCCATTTTTCAGGGCTTTCTTCCTATTATAAAAAGGGAGAATGTTCCCCTACATATGTATCGCCCTGTCCCCCGTTGCCGCCAGCGCAGCCTCCTTGAAAGCCTCAGTATAGGTCGGGTGAGCGTGGCTCATGCGGGCGGCGTCTTCTGCCGAGGCCCGGAACTCCATGAGGGCGACGGCCTCGGCGATGATGTCGGCCGTACGCGGGCCCACCATATGCACACCAAGGATCTCATCCGTTTCTTTGTGGGATAATACCTTGATCATGCCTTCGGTATCCATGCTGGCGCGGGCACGCCCCAATGCCTTAAAGGGGAATTTTCCGGATTTATAGGGAATGCCCTCCTCTTTCAGTTGCTCCTCCGTCTTGCCTACCCCTGCCACTTCCGGCCAGGTATAGACCACCCCCGGGATGAGATTGTAGTCTATATGCGGTTTCTGGCCGGCGATCACTTCAACGGCGAAGATGCCCTCTTCCTCGGCTTTGTGGGCCAGCATGGCGCCGCGAATGACGTCGCCGATGGCATAGATGTTCTCCACATTTGTCTGCAGCTTATCGTTGACCAGGATGCGCCCCTTTTCGTCGATCTCCACGCCTGCTTTGTCCAGCCCCAGGTTGGCCGTATAGGGGCGGCGCCCGATGGAAACGAGGCAGTATTCGGTATTGATCTTGAATTCCTCTTCGGAGTCGCGTTTCTGCACCGTCACGGTGACGCTCTTCTTGTTGATCTTGACGTTGGCCACCGCATGCCGGAGATGGAACTTCATGCCCAGTTTTTTCAGGGCGCGCATCAGTTCCTTGCTGCAGTCGCCATCCATTCCGGGAATGATGCGGTCGAGGAATTCGACGACTTCCACTTCCGTACCCAGCCTGGCGAAAACGGAGCCCAGCTCCAGCCCGATCACCCCTCCGCCCACGATGACCATACTCTTGGGCACCTCCTCAATATTCAGGGCTTCGGTAGAGGTGATGACCCGTTCTTTATCGTAGTTGAAGTTATCCGGAACGATGGGTTTGGAGCCGGTGGCGATGATCACTTTATCCGTTTCGACCTCTTCCGTAGAGCCGTCCTCTTTAGCGACGCTGATCTTGTGGGCATTGACGAAGGCGCCATGGCCATGGAAGACGTCGATCTTATTCTTTTTCATCAGGAAGTTAAGGCCGTTTACAGTCTGCTCCACCACTTCGTTCTTCCGCTTGATCATCTGGGGCATATTAACCTTGAGGTTGGAGAGCTCGATGCCATGGGTTTCGAATTTCTCCCGGGCATTATGATAATGCTCCGAGGAATCGAGCAGCGCCTTGGACGGTATGCAGCCTACATTCAGGCAGGTGCCCCCCAGAGTACTGTACCGTTCGATGATGGCAGTCTTCATGCCGAGCTGTGCGGCGCGGATAGCGGCTACATAACCGCCCGGGCCAGAGCCGATAACTGTGAGGTCATACTTCATTGTAATATCCTTAGCTTATTTATTTTTATTCTGATTGTTGTTACTGTTTCCGCCCTTCTTTCTGTTGCCCCGCCGGCGGGACCGGCCGCTCCGTCCTCGTTTTTCCTGGCCGCTTTTATTGTCGCTCTTCTGCTCCTGCTCTTCGGGCTTTCCTTTGGCCTGTTGGCCTCTCCCCTTGGAGGCGCTGCTCTTTTTGCCACCCCCTTTTTTGCGTTTTTTTCTGCGCTTGCGGCGGCGTTCTTCCTCCGGCAGCTCTATGGCGCCGGTAACGTCTTCAAAGTCCATCTCTACTTCCTGGGCATCAGATTCGACAATAGACTGGAGGCTGACCAGGTCGGCAGGCTTCTCGCCTTTCCTGTTCATCTCCCGGATCTGCTGGGCACGGCTGGCCTCTATGGCGTACAGTTTGCCCCTGCCATTATCGTGTTCGTAGCCGTAGTACATCAGCGCTTTAAAGATATCGGTCTTGACCAGGACGGCGGAACCTGCTTCCGTTTGCAGCTTGTCCGCATTTTTAGGGAATCGGCTCAGAGCATCCAGGTAGGTATCCAGTTCGTAGTTGAGGCAGCATTTCAGCCGGCCGCACATACCGGAAAGCTTGGATTGGTTGATGGCCAGGTTCTGGTAGCGGGCGGCAGCGGTAGTGACCGATTTGAAGTCGGTCAGCCAGGTCGAGCAGCACAGCTCGCGGCCGCAGGAGCCCAACCCGCCGATGCGGGCCGATTCCTGCCGGGCGCCGATCTGCCGCATTTCGATCTTAACGCGGAACTCCTTGGCGTAATGGCGGATGAGTTCCCGGAAATCCACACGGCCATCGGCCGTATAATAAAAAGTGGCCTTGCGTTTGTCTCCCTGATATTCCACATCGCCGACCTTCATCTCCAGGCCCAGGGTGCGGGCGATTACCCGGGCGCGGATCATGGTCGGCATCTCGAGCTCGCGGGCTTCAGCCAGCCGTTCCAGGTCGCGTTCATTGGCCATGCGGATGACGTTGTGCAGTACTTCGTCTTCCTCTACCTTTTTCTTTCGCATCTGCAGGCGCACCAGTTCGCCGGAGAGAGTTATACGGCCTACGTCCAGGCCGTTGCCGGTTTCCACAACCACCATATCGCCGGTCACGGTGCGGGTATGGGCTTGATTGCGGAAGAAATTTTTCCGGGCTCCGTTTTTAAAACTGACTTCTACTATATCAAAGGGTTCTACATCTTCTACATCAAGGGCTGATAGCCAGTCGTATGTGTTCAGGCGGTTGCAACCGCCGGTCGAACAGCCGCCATTGTTCCGGCAGCCTTTAGGTGAGCCATCATTGCTCACGGTACATCCAGTACATCCCATATGTCAAGTCATTTATGTTAGATGCGGAAGCTTTACCTTGCAATGTGCTATAGAACATTGGCGGCCCGCAGGCCGGTATATGCTTCCCGCAGTTTTCCTTTCATTATATTATTCATCTGGATCGAAGCGTCGAGGAACAACACTTTCGGATTGGCATTCCGTTCCACAGCATAGCTGCAATCGGAAAAAAGCTTTGCCAGTTGTTCCACCTGATCCAGTTCGAGCACGGCCGTCATATTCTGAGCGGTTTGCAATTCCTTTTCCTGCAGGCGGGCCCTTGCCTGGCCGTCGCTCATTTTCAGCAGGGTAAACTCCCGCAGGAAGTGCAGTGCATAGCGCAGAAAGTGTTTTTGGTTTTCCCGCCCGAGTTTCGCGAAAGCTTCCACCCAGTTCACCATATCGACGGGGTTGCCCCGGTAACAATGCCTCATCCACTCGAGAAAGAGGGTGGCGTCGTTGTTGGCCCGCTGTTCGGCCAGAAGCAGGGCTTCATTGAAATTGCCGCTGGCCAGATAGGCTACCGACAGGGCCTCCTCCGGGCCCAATCCCTTTTTCTGTACCAGCCCTTCGGTGACTTCGCCGTCGCTCAGGGCCTTAATGTTAACGATCTGACAGCGGGAAAGGATGGTGTTGAGTATGAGTTCCTGCTCTTCGGCGACCAGGATAAATACCGTATTCTCCGGCGGTTCTTCGATGATCTTCAGGAGGCGGTTGCCCTCCTTGCCGAGAAACTCCGGCCGCCACATGACCAGTACCTTATAGACGTTCTCAAAGGTTTTCAGGCCCAGTTTTTTGATGATGTTGACACACTCCTCTTTAGTGATATTACCCTGTTTATTTTCGGCGCCGATGCTTTGCAGCCATTGGTTGAGGCCGAGGTAGGGGTTCTCTGTGATGGCCTGCCGCCAGTTCACCAGGAAATTGTCGCTGATGGCATTAGGGCCAATGGTCGGATAAGAAAAGTGCAGGTCGGGGTGAATTAGCTTGGAGGCTTTGTTGCACTGGTTGCATTGTCCGCAGGCATCGCCGGGGCCGGGATTTTCACACAGCAGATATTGCGCCAGGGCAATAGCGAGGGCCAGCTTCCCACTGCCCTGCGGGCCGAGGAACAACAGGGCATGAGGCAGCCTGCCGCCGGAAGCCATTTGCTTCAGCTGCGCTTTAGCTGATTCCTGTCCGATAACCTCGCTGAATAGCATAGGCCTTACCCTTTTTGTGCCGAATGGAGCCAGAATTACCTGCGGCTACCACCACAAAGCACCGTTATCAGACAGCTGAATCGAAAAAACGAAAAACTTAAAGGAGTGAATATCAAAACAAAGGCAGTGAAATGTACAACCCGCTCACCCTGGCACTCACTCAATCAACCTCTCCTTCATTCACCGGCTACCCAATCCAGGATCTCCTCATCGAATGGGCTTACACCGGCAGGGAGGGACTTCACGAGTCGTCCTTCTTCGTCGAGGAGGAATTTATGAAAATTCCACTGCACGGTGCTATCCTGAATGCCATTCAGGGCTTTGCTGCACAGCCATTCGTACAAAGGGTGAGTATTCGCTCTGATCCCTATCTTGGCTGCCATGGGAAAGCTCACACCGTAATTCGACGTGCAAAATGCTTTTATCTCCTCGTTGGTTCCCGGTTCCTGCCCACCAAAATCGTTGCAGGGAAAACCAACGATCACTAACCTGCCTTTGAACTCTTCGTAGAGTTCCTGCAATTGCTGATATTGTGGCGTATAGCCGCATTCGGAAGCGACATTGGCCACCAGTATTTTTTCACCCTTAAACCGGGCAAAATCTATCTCCTCTCCTCTGATTCCCTCTACCTTGAATTTATGGATAGAATTCACTGTTTACGATTCAGCTATCCGTAAAAATATACTGGAGGTAAAAGTACGGATTTTAGCAACACTAAAAAAATAAGTTCGCCGATTTTGGAGTAAGAGCTTGTTTGGAGGCAAAACCGGGAAGCGCCGGCCTGCAACTTATATTTCCTTTTTTTGTTTGGATAGCAGATCCAAAAATAAATCCCCGATATGAGAATTTCTGCTTTCCGGAAAGCGCATTTTAATGCCGCTCATCGCCTGCACAACCCCAAATGGAGTGAGGAAAAGAACCAGGAGGTCTTCGGCCTGTGCAACAACCCCAACTACCATGGCCATAACTATGAACTGGAAGTGAAAGTCACCGGCGAAGTAGACCCCGAAACGGGCTACCTCATCGACCTTAAATACCTCAAAGATCTCATTTCAGAGCAGATCGAGCAGCGCTTCGACCACAAAAACCTCAATCTGGATACCGAAGAGTTCCGCGAGCTCAACCCCACCGCCGAAAACATCTGCTATGTCATCTGGAATATCCTGCGCGGCCACCTGGACGACAGGTACGAACTGGCAGTTCGCCTGTATGAGACGCCCCGTAATTTTGTAGAGTACCCGGCTTAGTGCGGCGGGTGACGGATCAACCAATACCAGCGGGAAGGCACAAAAAAAGCCAGCCTCGATCGAGGCTGGGTTTTTTTGTGGCGTCCCGGGCACAATAAGGGCCCACGGCCCGCGTTGTGATGCGGAAGGGGGTAAGGGATTGCCCTTTCTGGTTCATCACGCTGGCAAGGTACAGGCCGCTGGGCAGGCCGCCTAAATAGTAACGGCCGCCGGGGGCGAGATTAAAGGAATGCATCTGCCGGCCCAGGATATTCGAAATCACCAACCTGCCGGCGCCCGGAGCGCCCTGCACTTCCAGGTAGTCCGTTGCCGGGTTGGGGAAGACATTGAGCCGGGCCTTACTGAATTCTCTCCAGCTGGATACCAGCGCATCAAAGAGGTAGGTTTCGGAGATCAGGATATTGTCAGGGTTATCGGCAAGAGACACATCGATCCGGACCTCTCCGGCGCCGGAGATGCCATTGGGCTTGATGTGTACATCGAGGTTGGTCGTTTCTCCGGGTTCCAGGGGGACCGGTGCGTCCATACCGATGTCGTCGGCTATGTTGGAATAAACGATGGGCTCGTAACAGCTATTGACATCGCAAACCAGGACGCTCCAGCCTTCCGGCATGTCGATAACCACCCTTTCCCATTTTATGGAAATGGCCTCGGAACCTTCGTTCTTCAGGGTGGCGTAGCTGATCAGCTCGAAATCGGGGTCATCCAGGTTGACATAATCTCTGATCGTCATCTCATCGAGGGTGAGGCTGAGGGTAGCCTGAGCCTGAACCCCCTGAAAAAGAAGAAGTAGTATAAAAAGAGAGAGTATAGTTTTATTCATTAAAGCGATTTTTCGAACATGAGAAAATAACTTGTTGCCGCTAAGTTCCGAATATATTGAAAATAAATCAAGGCATGAAGTCTTAAGAAAAAGTAAAAGTCTTGAAGCTTGCTTGTTTGGAGGCAGTCATTTGGCCAGCAAAGGCCTGCAAATGCCTACCTCCAAACAAGCACAAAGAGCTCGGCTTGCTTACCTACTTAACCACCGAAACCCGTTCGCTCACCACTCCATGCTCGGAGGCGACCCGGATGAGGTACAGGCCGGAATGCTGCGGCTCCCAGCGCAGCTGATGGGCGCCGGCAGGGAACTGCTCGCCTCCCGCCAGCTGGCTGATGCGCCTGCCGGAGGCGTCGAAAACCGTAATATCCAGGCGGCTGCTTTCCACCAGTTGGATGTCGACATTCACCAATTCACTGGCGGGGTTGGGATAGGCAAACACCTTGCCTTCCAGCCTGCCGGGCTCGTCAACACTGGATACGACCACTTCCTGCACGTTGATGTTATCGATGTACAAGTTGTTGCCATAGTCGGAAGTGGCAGTAAAACGAATGGTCAGCTCGGCGGCGCCGTCAAAGGCACTAAGGTCAAGCGTATCGCTCGTCCACTGGCTGCCGGAGGGTACGAAGTATCCCGTTACCGGGCTGCGTGTAGACAGGGCGGCGCCGGCCTTATTGTAAACCATCACCCAGTTGTCTCCACAATCGGAGGATACTTCTACGGACATCCGGTCGTTGGTGTCAAAGGAGCTGAAAGGATACTGAGCGTGGGCGTGGTCAAAAGACAGTATCGTATTTTCACTTTCGGAAAGGTCTATTTTCTCAAAGATGAGGTAAGCTTTATCGCCGACCTCATCCCAGTTGTAGAAGTCGACCATAACCGACTTGCTGGAGCCCCCGTATGCGCCCGGTTGCCCGGGAACACTGAGGCCGAGGCCCACCAGGTAGTTGCGGTTGACCACGCCGAATTCGCGCTCGGCATCTCTGATGATCAGCGTATTGTCGGGCACGGCCAGATTGGGCGTCGTTTCAAATGCTTCGGAAATGCTCTCTCCCACAGGTGTTTCCTGTAGGGTAAAGAACACTCTGGTGTCTTCCAACTGGTTGAAACGGTTGTAATCGGCCAGGCCGTCGTTGATGTTGGTTACTTCAAAGTGAAGTTCGTTTCGGCCGGCATTGATGGGCAATTCACCCATATCCAGGCTTACGGATTGCCCCTGGCTGAGGGCGCCCGTCCAGCTTTGGATAGCCACCTCCTCTCCGTTGAGGAAAAGCGCCACTTCAAAGGAAGTAACTTCTGTGTCTTCCGCGTTCTCTACCACAATGGCCGGATTTAATGTGTACGTGCAAAGGTTATCGGCCTGGCCGAGATCAAAGGAGATAGCCAGGTCGGGATATTCATCCCCGATACCCTGGGCCTCGCTGTAGGCCGCCTGGTGGATGCGGCGGTTGCCGTTGCTTTGTACAAAGGCGGCTACCGCGATCTGATCGTACCCGTAGATGTACTTGGGCAAAGGAACGGCATATTCGAACACCAGGGAATCTCCGGCGGCGATATCATCGATCGGGGCGCCGTTGTCACTGGGGATCATCAGGCGCATGACGTTGTAGAAGTCCTTTTCATTCGTCGACCCGGGAGAGGAATCAAACAATATCTCCTCCTCCAGCACTGCGCAATGCAGCACGGTATTCGTGGCGTTGAATACGTTATCGGAGACGTTGCGGATGACTCCGCTGATGTATATGGAATCCAGGCCCCGGCTGAGCTCATGGGTGAGTTCCATCTCCAGCGGGGTCGGATCATCGTAGGCATTGTTGACCTGGCTCTGCGTTACGCTGCCGGAGGTGCCGGCGTCGAGCGTTCCATCGATATGGACATTGGGCACACCGGTAACGCCGTAGTAATCGACCCGGGTACGGACCTGTGTGGGGTTCTGGTCGTTCATCGGGTCGGTGCCCGGCCAGGATGTCTGGTATTTGAGTAATACCACCTTATCCCAGTTGTTGAACATCAACTGGTTGAACCCGGGATTTTGTGCAGCACAGGGGTCACAGGAAGCCTGCGTAAAGGATTCGACCATCACCCGGCGCTGGGCCTGCCCGAAGGAAAGGCTCTGGGCAAATATTAGCGTCAATAGGAGTAGAGCTGCTCTCATAATGTAATACTCTTGTTTTTCGTTTGTAGATAAAATTGCTTGTAGCCGGCTAATTTAGGTAAAATTTCTTTTGGAAATTAAATAGTGGTGCAGTTTGGCATTCCCCGGAAGGCCTGACCAAAAATATTTTTGTTTTTGTTGGTCCGCTGACATTTCTGGCGCCAGGTTATGAAAATGTCTCAGCCGGGACAAGGGATGCCTTCCCGGGCTTTTCTGCCCAACCTTATGCTTCTTGGCGAAATTCCCTAAATTGACATCTTATTCTCAAACTGAAGCCTGGCCCTATGCATATTGTCATCCTGGGAAACGGCATCGCCGGCATCACCGCCGCCCGTTTTATCCGAAAGCTCAGCGATCACGACATTACGGTCATTTCCGCCGAAACCGATCACTTTTTCTCCCGCACCGCACTCATGTACATCTATATGGGCCACTTGCGGTACGAAGACACCAAGCCGTACGAGGACTGGTTCTGGGAGAAGAACCGCATCAACCTGCTCCGCGCCTATATCGAGCGCATCGATTTTGACGACAAAAAGCTGTACGGCAGCAAAGGAGAAGAAGTGGCGTACGACAAGCTCCTGCTGGCCACCGGCTCAGCCCCAAATAAGTTTGGCTGGCCTGGCCAGGATTTGCAGGGCGTGAGCGGGCTCTACAGCTACCAGGACCTCCGGAATATGGAGCGCTTCAGCGACGGCCTGCAGCGGGCTGTCATCGTGGGCGGCGGCCTGATCGGCATCGAGATGGCGGAGATGTTCCACTCCCGCCATGTCCCCGTCACTTTTCTGGTGCGGGAAGAAAGCTATTGGAACATGGTGCTGCCGCCGGAAGAATCGGCCATGGTGAACCGCTACATCCGCGAGGCAGGCATCGATCTGCGCCTGTCGACGGAACTCAAGGAGATCGCCGACGACGGCCACGGCCGGGCCCGCGCTGTCATCACCGGTTCCGGCGAGCGCATCGAGTGCGGCTATGTGGGCCTGACCGCCGGGGTGCACCCCAATATCGGTTTCCTGAAGGATACCGTCCTGGAAACAGACAAAGGCATTCTCGCCAACGACTACCTGGAGGCCAATATCCCCGATGTCTTTACCGCCGGAGATTGCATGCAGCTGCGCACCCCCCGCCCCGGCCGGCGCGCTATCGAGGCCGTTTGGTATACCGGGAGAATGGCGGGAGAAACAGCGGCTTACAATATATGTGGCAAGAGGGTAGCTTATAACCCCGGCATCTGGTTCAACTCCGCCAAGTTCATCGATATCGAATACCAGGTGTACGGCGACGTGCAGGCCGATCCGCCGGAAAACCACGCCTCCATCTACTGGGAACATCCGGATGGCCGAAAGAGCATCCGCCTGGTTTACGATAAGGAAAAGAAGCACATCCTCGGTTTCAACCTGATGGGCGTACGCTACCGCCACGAGGTGTGTGAAAAGTGGATACGCGAAAAAACGCATATCGAAGAAGTGCTCCAAAACCTGGGCGTCGCCAACTTCGACCCGGAATTTTACGATGAATACGATGAGGAAGTCGTCCTGATATACAATCAGCAAACCGGCAGGAACCTGCAGCTGAAAAAACGGCGGGGGTTGGCCGGCGCCCTTCGCTTCCTGAAACTTTAAACCTGTCCGACTACTTAACTGAAAAAAATTAACAGGAATGAATACCCTGCAAAAAACCGGCCTCGGCCTTTTTATCATAGCCTTGCTCCTGTTCACTGTTTCCCTGGGCCTGGATGATTACCGCCTTACTGAAGAAAGCATTTCGAAGGCCATCGGCAACGAGTACCATCTCGAAGCAATAACAGAGGCAGCTCGTGAAAAAGGAATGCTCGGCAAAGAATTCGGCAGCAGCTTCCAGTTTGCGCCTGCCTTCAAAAAGGTACTGGAATCTGCACAAAAAGTACTCGATAAACAAGCCAAGGAGGCCCTGCCCGAAGGCGTCAGCCAGTGGGAATACAAGATGGGCAGCTGGCTGTTCAAGGACTATACCTACATCGCCACCAAGAAGAGCAGCACCGGCCCGGTGTCCAACAACCCTCTGTTGTTCGTTTTCCTCACCATCGGCCTGGGCATAGTGGGTGGCCTATTGTTCATAATTCCCAAATTCAGGGCGCTTCCCGGCATCAGGCACGACCACATCTACCACAACTCCATGACCCGCGGCCTGAGCGTGGGCTGGCGCGGTTTCTTCCTGGGCGCCGCCCTGACCGGGCTGCTGCTTTACGGCGTCTTTTACATGAACGACAAGTACTTCTGGCCGGGGGTGTCGGCTATTGTCGCCCTGCTCATCACAGGGCTGGTATTCTTCTACCAGAACCAGGCCAGGCGAAGCCCTGCCCGCTCCGCTTCTCCCAAGGTGACAGGCTGGCTGGGCATACTGGCCGGCTTTTACCTCATCGGCTTTTACATCCTTCTTTACTGGGCCCCCCAGCATATCACCGGCTGGGTACTTATGGCAGACCCGCTGAGCCAGGCATTGAATGGTGGCGAGGCAAGCCAGTGGTTCCTCTACGGCCTGCTTTACACCCTGGTCATTCTGGTGATGGGCGTGCGCATGTTCACCAAATACATGCACAACCGCTACCAGCAGATCCGCACCTACTCGGTCATGTTCTTTCAGCTGGCCTTTGCCTTCCTCATCCCCGAGATTCTCGTGCGGCTCAACCTGCCGTCGATGGACCTGAAGAACATCTGGCCGCTGAACTATACCTTCTTCTTCGACTGGAACATCAACAACCTGATCGGCAGCGGCGCCATTGGCATCTTCATGCTGGTATGGGGCATTGTGCTGGCGGCTGTTGCCGTGCCTCTAATCACCTACTTCTACGGCAAGCGCTGGTATTGCTCCTGGGTATGCGGCTGCGGCGGCCTGGCTGAAACATTGGGCGACCCGTACCGGCAGTTGTCCGACAAGAGCCTGCGCGCCTGGCAATTCGAGCGTTGGATCGTCCATGGCGTGCTGGCCTTCGCCGTGGTGATGACGGCCCTGACGCTCTACACTTATTTTTCCGGTGAAAGGACAGTGCTGGGTTTCAACAGCAATACCGTACGCACCTGGTACGGCTTCATTATCGGCTCGGCCTTCGCCGGCGTGGTGGGCACCGGCTTCTACCCGCTGATGGGCAACCGGGTGTGGTGCCGCTTCGGTTGCCCGCTGGCAGCCTACCTGGGCCTGGTGCAGCGTTTCAAGTCGCGCTTTCGCATCACCACCAACGGCGGCCAGTGCATCTCCTGCGGCAATTGCTCGGCCTACTGCGAGATGGGCATCGACGTGCGTTGGTACGCCCAGCGCGGGCAGGACGTGGTGCGCGCTTCCTGCGTGGGCTGCGGCGTATGCGCGGCGGTGTGCCCCCGAGGCGTGCTGCGGCTGGAAAACAGCAGTATGGATGTGAATGAGCGGGCAAAGGAAGTAAAGGTGCTGCAAGTGTCGAAGGAGGGGGTGGAATTAGGGGATTAATGATGGCGGAACAGGCCCGGTTTTATTCCTACGCTTTTGGAGACGAGGCGTTTGGGCCCTGAATCAGAGGTTCGGGTTATATTGTTATTGTTATATTGTTATGCGAATCCAGGGCTAAATGGCCTGTCAACGGCCCAGCG
>CAYQKY010000012.1:0-95091 GCA_964418125.1 uncultured Phaeodactylibacter sp. | reverse complement strand
AAAGCTTTGCGAAAGGGAAAAGTACCCGCTTCCAGAACCCACTAAGATTATATTTTTTCAGTAAAATCGGGATAATATCTTCTTCCTCCACAAGTGAATTTAGCACTACTTTATAACCTCTGTTGCCTAAACAGGCAAACATCCACCGATTAATCAGGGACGCTTCCATTTTAGGCAGAATATATGTTTTGTACAAACCAGGATAGGACTTATTCTCAATGATGCTCCGTGAGGCCAAATATCCGGACAGCATGGCGTAACGCATGCCAAAACCCCAGAGCGCATCCTGAAACCCGGCACTTTCCCCTACATAATAAACCCGGCCGTCTTTGGTAAGCGACTTGTTGAAAAAGAAATTGGCATAGCCACCAAATTCGCTGGGGCCGGTAATGTCTATGTCCACTACTTCATGGAGGCGCTGTAAGGCCCTTTCAAAATATTCCTTCGACTGCGAAAAGTTTTTGAAGAGGCAAGTGGCAAATGTTGCACGGCCTTCATTCACCAGAAGGTAGGCATAAGCTTGAGGTGCGATGTCATTGTCCAAAAAACCAGCGTAGTAATTTTTTTGGGTGGTGCTAAAGACAATACCTTTGGCTATGGCATCGGCCGCTTTGGGCCCTGTACTAATAATGACCCGCCCATCCGGGACTTTTGTCAGGCGGGAGTTCCATTCAATATGAGCGCCCGCTTCCAGAGCCTGCCTTTTCAATCCCTGGTCGAGTGTCCATTCGTTGGTTCCCCGTTCTACAAGATAGAAAAGGGGACGAGAGGTGCGAACCTGGTATTTCTTAGCTGAAGAATCAAAAAACTCCCCGTTGCTGTAAGTGGCAAAGCGGAAATTTATGGCAACTCCAATGGATGTCAAAAATTCTTGGGCATCTTCATGTGACGACCAATTTTCAATTCCCTGAAAATCGCCGTTGAAACGGGTTCCGACATCTCCTTTCATTTCATGGATTTTGACCTCATACCCATTTTTTGAAAGGTTGATAGCCGCCACCAAGCCTGCTGGGCCGGCGCCGATAATATGTACTGTTTCAGGACTCATCATAAATATTGTTTTACGTTTCATCACCGTTCCTAATCAGGGTAAGGCGAACTTCGTTAAAGTATTTGACGTAAGTGCTCATTTTGGTTGGTTTTATTTTTTTCTATTAGATGTCTTTTGCAAACTTGATTGAAAGCGGTCCGTATTAAATCCATCCTTCAGCCCCTTCTTATTAAGCGCAATTTGCCACAACTGGATTTTCCTTGAACGAAAAGCTCCTGCGCAGGAAAGCAGATAATACTTCCACCCACGTATGCCTCTCCAAGCCCCAATGAACCGTGCCGTATTATCCTGCTGTACAGGCGTTCGTCCAATACCTGAATGTCCCAGGGCTTGCCGCCGTTGATATGGATATCTGCCGATGCAAGCAAACTTTGAATCCTCTGTTTAATCATATGGTGAATCCTTATGTTTTTCCGCCTGTTGAGTATCCACTATGTCATATAATTCAGGAACCGTTACTTCCCAGCCATACTCGTCCTTGATTTTCACCCGCAGCACATCGGCAGCATGGGCTTCGCCATGCACGACGAACACCTTTTCCGGCTTGTTTTTGATTTCGCCGAGCCAGTTGAGCAACTCCCGTTGGTCGGCATGGGCGGAAAGCCCTTTTATCTCCACGATTTTGGCCCGCACCGGGTAGTATTTTCCATAAATCTTCACTTCGTGTGCCCCTTCCAACATATGCCTGCCCCGTGTGCCTTCCGCCTGATAGCCTGCAAGCAGCACCCGCGTCCCCGGCTTTTCGAGGTATTTGGTCAGGTAGGTGAGTACCCGCCCGCCAGTCACCATGCCGCTGCCGGCGATGATGATTTTCGGACTTTTGTTGTCAATGATTTCCCAGGTTTCCTGAAAATCCGTCACTGTGTGGATGTACCCGCACATTTTATCACAATCCTCTTTTGGCAGCTTGTGCCAGGCAGCAGAGCGATGGAACACATGCAGGACGTTGGCGCCCATCGGGCTGTCCATGTACACGGGCATGTTGGGCATGAGGCCTTTTTCACGGAGTTGCCAAAGCAGGTACATCAGCGTTTGTGTCCGCTCGACGGCGAAGCTGGGGATGATGAGCGTCCCACCGTCCTTGCAGGTCTCCTCCATGTGTTTTAACAATTCTTCTTCAATGTTCCCCTCCGGGTGAAGCCGGTCGCCGTAGGTGCTTTCGATGAAAAGCAGGTCAGCCCGCTCCGGCTTTTTGGGTGGAAACAACAAGTAATCTTTCTCCCTCCCAACGTCGCCCGAAAAAACCAGCCGCCTGCCGGCAGCATCCATTTCGACGAAAGTAGCGCCGAGGATGTGCCCTGCGTATTGAAACCTCACGTTTATTTCACCCAAAACAGAAAGCCATTCGCCGGCAGGCATTTCTTCGAAGCGCAACAGGGTTTTGTCCACGTCTTTCAGGTCGTAGAGCGGCTTGGCGGGCTTGTGCTTCGAATAGCCTTTTTCATTGGCTTGGGCGGCTTCTTCTTCCTGTATTTTGGCGCTGTCCCGCAGGATGATTTCTGCGATGTGGAGCGTCGGGGCAGTGCCGTAGATTTTGCCTTTAAAACCAGCCTTGACCAGCCTGGGCAGGTAGCCGGTGTGGTCGAGGTGGGCATGGGTAAGCAACACGGCGTCGATTAACGCCACGTCCACCGGCAGGTAATCCCAGTTCAGGTTCCGCAGTTTTTTCAACCCCTGGAACAAACCGCAGTCCACCATGATTTTTTTGCCGGAAACCTCGACGAGGTATTTGGAACCGGTCACGGTACCGGCTGCGCCGAGAAAATGAATTTGAATATTGTCTTTCATCAGAATTCGATTATTGTTTGACATAAAAGCGCCGCTTCCTCCATTACTTTGCAGTCCCGGTCAATCAGGTAGCGGGTCCCCGAAGTGAAGCGCAGCGCCAGATACTGCACACCGCCTTCCCGCAACACCTCCAACACTTTAGCCGATGCCGAATCCGACACAAACAGGCAGGCGGCTTCGCAGCTTGTGCCGTTTTTAGTTCAAGATTGTGTGATGGCTTTGGCCACCAGTATCATTTCCGTGATGTTTTCCGTGTCGAGCACGCCTGCCAGTTCGCCGTCCTTATAAACCGGTGAAAAGGAAACCCCCTGCTTTGCCATCATGTCGTGGGCTTTGTCCAACTCCAGTTCCGGGCTTAAGAGCATGTTTGGAGGCTAGCCTTTGGGCTAAAAAAACGTCCCTTTTTTGCCACTTTTTATCTCCAAAAGCGACCTCCAAACATGCTCTAATGCAGGGAAATCCCGCCTCGCAATGTTGCCGAGCGGAGCGGTTTTGCCCAGTTCGCTCAAGCCCCTGATGATTTTGTCCCGTGTGACGAAGTCCCTATTACAAGCACCCTCGGCAGTCCGGTGGCAGGCAGGCAAACGGTGCTATGTGGGCGTTGGTTATGCATGAGACAAGTTGTCTTCAGGTTTTAACCGGTACCAAAAAAGGTGTTCGTACAAGCCGGACCAATACATGCCGAAGGTGAATGCAAAGAGCAGTTCCTCCAATGGGATGCCGATGACTTTGATGCCCGTGAGCGCTGCAAGGTTCCAATGGTTGTCAACGAAGTCCGGGAAAAAGAGCAGCAGGCTGCCGAAGTACACCGCATAAAGTGCCAGGAACAGCAAGCCGCCCACCCAGATTTTGTATTTCAGGTCGGGGCGGCAATACAGTGTTGCCACCCCTCCCAGAAACAATGCAATCACACCGCAGTATATGTGGTTCAACCCGGTAAAAACCGCCAGCACCAGGAACACCGCCACCGGAAAAAAAAGCAATACACGGTGCAGCCTGTGCCTGGCGTGTTGCCTTTCGTGTTCATCCAATGGGCTTAGGCTGGCAGGAAATACCAGCCTGTAAAGCACGGCTCCTATACCTCCGATAGCGAATGAAAACAAGAAACTCTCAATATCGAAACCCGTCCTGTCAGCCAGGTCGAACAAAGAAGGAGGAGCCCAGTATTCCGGAACGAACAACGGCTCGGTCAACCCGAACAACATTGTCAGCCAGCTTATTTGCCTCATTTCCTTGCGGAATCCGGGCTTCCTCCAGTATGTATAACCCCAGAAAGCTAATGCTATCAATGACCATATAAACCAGGCGTATTTCATGCTGCTTGTTTTAAAACCGGGTTGATAGTTTAGTTGGCTTTGGCAGCATCGGGCGTTTCCGCTTCTAGTGACACTACGCAGTTATGGACGCCTTCGAACGAGGACGGCACATAACCGTTTGCTTCCCGGTCGTTTTCCCATCTTTCGTTGTCCAGCAAATTTTAACCCTAATCATTTAATAATCATAAATTTACGACTTATTCACGATTGTGGTTTATGTTCTTTTGGACAATATTTACAGAATCTTGTCCAATGACAGGCGAGTTTTTTGATTTAGCTGTTTGTACTTGCTCATGCTCATACCCTCCAGGCACCTGATGCTAATCATGTTTCTGATCGTTAGCTCCTTGATTCAGCGTTTGCTTTATTGGCAATATGCAAAGCTAACCCGGCTGCGTGGTTGGCGCAGGGGGAGAAGCCAGTAGGGACAAGTGTTTTTTTCATGATTATCAGTGATTGTTAAAAATCCAGCGCCATAGTTATTCATAAAATTTGCAGGCCATCTCCAACACCTTTATGCCCGATTGTTTTTTTTCTTCCAAAACCACTTTTCCAAAATCGGTGAAATATTGATGCGCCTGTAAAAAGTTTAGGTTCAATTGAAACCACTCTTTATCCGAATATTCTTCGTTTCTAATCTGAACCCATTCTTCTCTCAGTTTGGCGAGCAAATCAAAATAGTTGCTGTCTGCAAGATGATACAAATCAGCATCGCAGAGTATTTGGCCAAGTATGTCAACTGGACATTGGGGCAACTTTGTGGCCTCTATGCATTGGAGCACTTTTGTGATTTTTGTATCTGGATAATTGGCTGCCTTCAAAAAAGATTTTGCGAACTTTTTACTTTCTTCTTCATGCCTGGTACAGGCATTTACATGGCCACAATCATGAAACCATGCTGCCAAGAGTACCACCTCTCGTTCGGATTTCGAAATAGCGAGAAATTCACAAATCTCCTCAACTGCCTGCACGACCAGACAGGTGTGGGTCAGGTTGTGGAAAATATGCCCTTCCGGCAACTTGTTGCAGAACAGTTCCTCCACAAAAACTGAGGCCAAGGCCATAATTTTATTATCTGTACTTGTTGCATTTTCAGCAAGCGAAGAAAAATCTGTTGGAACAAGTGTTTTTTTCATGGCAGATGTTTCAGGCAATCATTTGAATAAGTATCCCGGCTACCAAAGGGCGTGATGAACAGTTTCACAACATTAATCAACCCCAACTTCATTTGTTGTTCTCTACCTCTATCAGCTTTACGATATCTTTCCAGAGGGGAGTGACTTTTATTTCTGTAAATCCAGCCTTTTTCAGATTATCCACTGTTCTCCGGTTGATATTCGCTCCCCAGATATTCACGGGAATGAAGTTGAACCAATCCATCAGCTTGCCGGTTATTCTGCCAGAGCTTCGTACATGCTCCAGCATCCGCAACTGGCCGCCCGGCTTCAAAACTCTCCTGATTTCCTTTAACCCTTTCACCGGGTCAGGTACTGAACAAAATACGCAACTCGTAACTACGGTATCAAAAGTATTATCCCCGAAGTCCATATCCTGGACATCCATCTCCAGAAAGGTAATATTGCGCGGATCACCCCCGTATTTTGCTTTCGCATTTTCCAGCATATTTTCACTGAAGTCGATCACTGTAAGGTTGACATCCTTAGGGTAATATGGTATGGTTTTTCCTGTCCCGACGCCTACCTCCAGCGTTCTGCCGAAGACATCGCCAACTAATATCCCGCGCCATTTTGAGAACATGGTGCTCTCCATCGGCTTGTCCAGAAGGTTATACCATCGCGCTATACGGTCGTAGCGTTTTTTTATTTGCTCGGTTTTTGACATTGTTTTATTTTTTAATAAGAGGTCAACCATTATTAATTAAACTGTTACCGCACCAAATCTTTTGCTTCCCGCAAGAAACAAAGCAACGAAAATTACTGCTATTCCGGCAAGGAGATACGGTAGCGATTCGTTTACGGCCAGAAGCCAACTCCCGGCAATCGGGCCTATCACCTGCCCAAGGCTGTTAACCGAATTTTGAATACCGAGCGCCTGGCCCATATATGGCTTTCCTTTTAAGGTAATAATGGAGGTGAGATTCGGAATAACGAATGCACCTCCTGTAGCCAATAGCCCGACCAGCGCCAGTACGAAAAAAAGCCGGCCAGTAATTAGTAGAAGAGGCATGCATATACCAAATACACAGAATCCCAAAATGATCTGATTTCGGCCGGAGATAATTTTCTTAACTTTTTGTGAAACCACTACGGGTTGCAATATGCCCATCATCAAGGCGCAAACCATGAAACCATATCCAATGGCAAGGGCATCGTACTGCAATACATTCTTGGAATAAATGGAAAATACAGATTCGAATAAGGTGAGGGCAACCTGATAAATGAACGACAACAGTAAAAAAAGGAATAAATTCCGCATCAGTTGTGGCCATTTGGCCATCTCCGAATTAATGGGCTCTTTATCATGAATGCCTTTCGGGTTTTTCAGCCATTTGGATGCAACCGGCAACAGGCTCATACCTATCACAACAAGAAAGAAAAAAGGAACGGAATAATCATTGATTAAAAAGTGCCCCCACCCCTGGTTGAAATGCAAGTTGGTTCGGCTAAGCAACCCCCCGATAAATGGCCCCGCCAGCACCCCTGAACTGTATGACGCGCCGGCCAGGGCAATGCCTAACGTACGCCTCTTCTCCGAGGTCAGGTCGCTGACCACCGCATAGCCGACAGGGATAACCGAAGAGGTGAAAATACCTCCGATGACCCGGGCCCCATAGAGCATCCAGAGCGAGGTTGCAATACCGGTAAACAATTGCATCAAAATAAACCCTGACAGCCCAACGATAATAAGCGGTTTTCTGCCCAGCCGGTCAGACCACCGCCCCCAGAGAGGTGCAAAAAACATCTGAAAAAAAGGATAGGCACTGGTCAAAAATCCGATGTGTAAAGTTACGCTCTCTGGAGAGGCCCCTGCATCCAAAGCCAGCCGCTCTGTGTAAAACGGCAACACCGGCAAAATGACGCCGAATCCCAAAGCGATAGTAAATAAACAAAGAAACACAACCGCCAGTGCTTTGTATTTAGCTGACATCTTGATCATTCTGGAATTTGTGTGTTTCCTGAATAGGTTTTTCCACTAATCAATAAGGAAATCAAGAATACATTGTAGATATATGAAATGCCGACTTCCATCCCTACCGTAACCTTGGCTATCCAGGACTGATGTTACGGGCAATTACATTCAAAGTAAAATACCGGATTAAACTGTTCTGCCTTCCATCCTGACATATCCTCATAGGTTTCCCAGCGCAGGTCCACCTGTTTCTGAGCCGCTTCGAGCAACCGTTCGGCTTCCTCAGGCATGGTATGGCTCAAAATGCGGTAGCGCAACTCGTTGTACGCATATTCTTTCAATTTTATAGTGGGCCTGGGCGAATCAAGGACAAATGGGTTTTTACCCGCTGCCCGCAATTCCGGGTTGTAGCGGATCAGCGGCCAATACCCGCAATTCACTGCCAGTTTTTGTTGGGTTAATCCTTTTTGCATATCAATTCCATGGGCTATGCAATGGCTGTAGGCCAGGATCAAAGAGGGGCCGGGATAGGTTTCCGCTTCCCGCAAAGCCAAAAGGGTTTGCTGTGGATTAGCCCCCATAGCTACCTGCGCCACATAAACATTACCGTAAGAAATCGCCTGAAGGGCCAGGTCTTTCTTGCCTACTTTCTTTCCTGCAGCCGCGAATTTCGCGGTGGCGGCCGTGGGAGTAGCTTTAGACATCTGGCCTCCGGTGTTGGAATAAACTTCGGTATCCAAAACCAATATATTTACGTTTCTGCATGTTGAAAGCACGTGGTCGAGCCCGCCAGAACCTATGTCATAAGCCCAGCCGTCGCCCCCCACCAGCCACACGCTCCTCCTGACCAGATGGCCCGCCACCGACAGCAGTTTCTCAGCTTCGGGAGAGTGCATTTGAGCTACTTTTTCTCTCAGTTCAGCCACCGCCTCCCTTTGCCTGCAGATTTCAGATTCATAGTGCTGAGCATTGTCCAGCAGAGTATCCGCCAATTGTTCACCTATCTCCGGTTTCAGTTGCTGCACCAGTTCCCGGGCGGCCGCCAGATGGTTATCGACCGTTATCCTCATACCCAGGCCGAACTCTGCATTATCTTCAAACAATGAATTGGACCATGCCGGGCCCTGGCCGTCCTGGTTGACTGCCCAGGGTGTAGTAGGCAAGTTGCCTCCATATATGGAAGAGCATCCGGTAGCGTTGGCCACTATGAGCCGGTCGCCGAACAATTGGGTGAGTACTTTGATATAGGGGGTTTCGCCGCAACCGGCGCAGGCGCCCGAAAACTCGAACAAAGGCTCGAGGAATTGGACGCCTCGCACTGTAGAGAAATCCACTTTGGCCCGGCCATTCACAGGCAGGCTTTCGAAGAAACGGATGTTCTTTCTTTCTTTTTCCAGGACAGGTTGCCTTGGCCTCAGGTTGATCGCTTTGGCGCCTGCATCCTTTGGGCTGGTTACCGGGCAAACCTCTACACACAGGTTGCATCCGGTACAGTCTTCCACATATACTTGCAAGGTGTAACGGGTTTCGGGAAACCCCCGGGCATTGATAGGAGCAGCGGGAAATTCTTCCGGAGCAGATTTCAAATATTCTGTATTGTAAAATTTGGACCGGATGACGCTGTGCGGGCACACAAAACTGCAGTTGCCGCACTGAATACAAATTTCCGGATCCCATCTGGCTACAAGGTCAGATATATTTCGCTTTTCCCACCTGGTAGTAGCGCTTGGATAGGTGCCGTCGACAGGCAGTTGGCTCACCGGTAATTCGTTTCCGTCGCCGCGCATCATCATTGCCGTTACCCGTTGCACAAATTCAGGCGCCTCACGCGATACGGTTGGAGGGAGCGGGAGGCCGCCGGCGGCTTTTGCCGGAAACGGTACTTTGAATAAATTTTCCAACGCTGCATCTACTGCCCGGAAATTCTGCCGGATAACGGCGTTTCCCTTTTTGCGGTAAGCCTTTTCTATGGACCCTTTAATCCTATCGATGGCTTCCTCTTTAGGCAACACACCGGAAAGAGCAAAAAAACAGGCCTGCATAACCGTATTGATCCTTATTCCAAGCCCGGCAGATTGTGCGACGCCAGATCCGTCAATGATATAAAATTTCAACTTCTTTTTGAGGATCTGTTCCTGGACGGGGAAGGGAATATGATCCCAAATTTCGTCAACTCCGTAGGGGCTGTTCAATAAAAATACAGACCCCTGCTTTGCATAACGGAGCATTTGTACTTTTTCGATAAAATTGAATTTATGGCAGGCAATGAAATCGGCTTTGTGGATAAGATAAGGAGCCCTGAAGGGCTTCGGGCCGAAACGCAAATGAGATACTGTCTGCGCCCCGGATTTTTTGGAGTCATACACAAAATAACCCTGTGCATATAAACCGGCTTCTTCACCGATGATCTTAATGCTGTTTTTGTTGGCGCCCACCGTCCCATCTGCGCCCAATCCAAAAAACACAGCGCTAACAGTGCCTTCCGGGATGATATCAAACCCAGGATCATATTCTATGCTTGTGTAGGAAACATCATCCTTGATTCCTACGGTAAAATTGTTTTTGGGAGATGCTTTTTTCAGCTCATCAAAAACTCCTTTAGCCATGCCGGGCGTAAACTCCTTGGATGACAGGCCATAGCGCCCTCCGACTATACGCGGAAGCTTGTTAACAACACCCTGGTGGTAAGCTTCCGTCAGGCTCGCCACTACGTCAAGATAAAGCGGTTCTCCGGTGGCGCCGGGTTCTTTAGTACGATCCAGAACGGCTATCGCCTTGACAGAGGAGGGGATTATTTCACAGAAACGGTTCATTGAGAACGGGCGGTAAAGGCGAACCTGGATTACCCCCACCTTATCTCCGCCAGCGGCCAACTCTTTCACCGTTTCGCGGACTACTTCCGCTCCGGATGCCATGATAATGATAACCCTTTCCGCCTCCTTATCGCCATAATATTCATATAAGCGATAGTTCCTTCCGGTGAGCCGGCCAAAATCATCCATTGTCTTCTGGACGGTCTCCGGCGTGCTTAAATAATAGCTATTAACCGTTTCCCTGGCCTGGAAATATACATCGGGGTTCTGTGCGGTCCCGCGAATGAAGGGATTATCCGGATTCAAAGCACGTTGCCGGTGGGCATAAATAAGTTTATCATCCACCATGGCCTTGACCTGCTCATCGGAGAGCAGGCTTATCTTATTCACTTCATGAGATGTTCGGAATCCATCGAAAAAATGAAGAAAGGGTACCCTTGATTTCAAGGTTGCCGCCTGGCATATAAGGGCCATATCGTGGGCTTCCTGCACTGAGGCCGAAGCGACCATAGCAAAGCCGGTTGATCTGGCCGCCATCACATCGCTGTGGTCGCCAAAGATGGATAAGGCCTGGGCGGCAAGGGAACGAGCCGCCACATGAAAGGCCGTGGAAGTAAGTTCCCCGGCAATTTTATACATATTGGGCAGCATAAGCATTAATCCCTGGGAAGCGGTAAAAGTTGTTGCCAGGGCGCCTGTTTGCAACGCTCCATGAACAGCTCCGGCAGCGCCTCCTTCACTTTGCATCTCAATCACGTCAGGTATGTTGCCCCAAATATTTCTCACCCCTGCCGCCGACCATTCATCAGCGTGTTCTGCCATAGGGGATGCTGGCGTGATCGGATAAATAGCACAAACTTCATTAATTCGGTACGCTATATAGGAAACTGCTTCGTTACCGTCGATCGTTACTGTTTTGGTTTGATCGGCCATAATTAGTGAATTTTGTTTTTGGGTTCGGGAATCATTTCTATGGCATGGCAAGGGCATTGTTCATAACACACTGCACAACCGGTGCAGCGCTCATAGTCATAACGATACCTGTTGCCGGGGCCCAGTTTTATAATGGCATCTTCCGGACAGGCGCCGAAACAGCCGTCACATTCAAAGCAGTTGCCGCAAGACAGGCACCGCTGGGATTCGAACACCGCTTCCTCTTGAGTCAACCCTGCTTTTATTTCTTCAAAACTTTCAATACGCTTTACTGCCGGAAGCTCGGCCTGTTCCGTTTTCGGAGCATGCGTTTTATACCAAAGGTGCAGCCTTGTATGGCCCACAACGGGATGTTTGGGTGGTTTTTCATAAGGTCTTCCTCTTAAAAAACCGTCAATGTAACGAGCGGCTTTCTTGCCATGGCCTATTGCAACGGCCACATTTCGCTTGCTGGGCACCATGTCGCCGCCGGCAAAAATGCCTTTACTGCCGGCCATCATATCGGAGCCTACGATAACCGTGCCGTCGGCATTGAATTCAATACCGGGCACGTTTTTTAAAAATCCCGTATCGGAATCCTGGCCCAGGGCCAAAATCAGCGAGTCTGCTTCGAGGGTTTCAAACTGGCCGGTGGGCATGGGACGCCCGCCTTCCAACCGCATAACTTCAACAGTTAAGGTATTCTCGTCAATGGCTTTAATGGTGCGAAGCCAGTTGATTTTAACGCCTTCTTCCAATGCCTCATCTGCTTCAAATTCATGTGCCGGCATGTATTGGCGGTCTCTCCTGTATATAATGAGCGCTTCATCGGCACCCAGCCGTTTTGCTGTTCGCGCAGCATCCATAGCCGTATTTCCTCCTCCGTAAACGGCTACCCTTCTGCCTATTTTTGGCGCTTGTCCTTGTTCCACCTGCTTTAAAAAGGTGATGGCGTCCAATAACTTCCCGGCATCGCGGCTGGGAATATCAATTCTTTTTGAAAGATGGGCCCCCACGGCAATGAACACAGCATCAAAATGGCCAGCCCTTTTTTCTTCCATCACATTTTCTACTTTATGGTTACAGGTAATTTTTACCCCCATCGCCTGGATGCGCTTCACTTCATGATCCAGCACATTCCTCGGAAGCCGGTAGGCTGGAATGCCGAAATGCATCATACCGCCTGCTACCGGTCCCGCCTCCCGGATTTCAACGGTATGCCCTAAGCGAGTGAGATGGTAAGCTGCGGACAATCCACTTGGCCCGGCTCCCACTATCAAAACCCGTTTGCCTCCCGGATTTTTGTCATAGGAGACTTTCCAGTTTTTCTCAATTGCCTGGTCGCCTAAAAATCGCTCTACCGCATGAATGCTGACCGGGCTGTCAATGAACGCCCGGTTACAGCCGTCTTCGCACGGATGGTAACAAACGCGCCCCATCACGGCAGGCATAGGGTTATCCTGCATGATCACCTGCCAGGCTTCTTCCCATTTCCCCGCCTGTGCCAGCGCCAACCATGCCTGTATATTTTCGCCTGCCGGGCAAGCATTGTTGCATGGAGGAAGCAGGTCAACATATACCGGCCGCCGCTGTCTTGTAGGCCCGGCGCCGACGCCATGACTCCTGAGGTCAGGAGGGGAGGTCATATCTTTTTTTCCGCGTTTCACAATTCTAGTATTATGGTTAATTAATATTCTTGCACATTTTCTTTTTCTGATTCCAAACTTTTTGACCTGTAGGCTGTCACCATCAATAATCCATAGCCTAATAACCCAAGGAAGAATACAAAGCGGTAACCATATAGAATGGAGAGGATGATGGCAAAAATCGAAGCAGCCACCCCTGCTACACTTGATATCCCCAACAAAACCGGAATGGCTTTCTTGTTCGTGTAGGAGGCTGTTATCTTTAGCAATAAAGGAAAAGGGATGCCAATGAAAAAGGCCGGCAAAAGTAATAGCGTTGCGATCCCGAATTCCGATAGTTGCGTGTCCCAAAATGGAAGCAGGACATAGACGGTTAATAAATTCACGGCAATGATGGCCCCTGTATAAATCGTAAGCTTCCTGGCCAGGTCTTTATTAAACCATTTTGTCAGCAGGCTGCCCATGCCGTTTCCCAATAAAAAAGAAAAAAGCAGCAGTGAAAAAGACTGTGACGGGCTGGAGAGCTTCAGGTTCAGTATCTGGAATAAGTAAGCCTGGATAAAAAAGTAAGAAAATCCAAGCAGGAAAACCATGAAGGCCAATACGCCAAACTTTTTGTGTAATTCAACCGGCTGGTTTCCTGTAAGCGAGGCCAATTGCCATCCTTTCCTCCAGTTGGCCAGGAACCATCCTATGATAAAGATTCCCAACCACAGGGGTATAGTCATAGTATCAGGTATTCCCCGGTTGTAGTTAAAAAAGTAAGGAGAATCATCAGTTACAGGGCGCAAGTTCAGTAAAGAGGCCTCCCACAACTTATTTGGGGGATATTTTCCGGTTGATATATCATAGATCAGGTCGTCGAACATATACCAACCAAAATTTATATTTTGCACGATTGTGTCCAAACTGTATTGCTCGAGGTAAGGAAAGAAAAAAGCATCCATATCCAACCTGAGAATGTGTGCGGCCAAGTGAATGTCTTCTATTTTTTTACGGCCGAAGGGTTGCTTTTTAATGACCAGCACCGGGTTCATCCCGTTAGAAAAGACGTAGGCGCTTTTGAATGCTTCTTCGGGGTTTATTCCGTTTTGTTGCTGCCAAACCAAATAGTTGGCCAGCATCCTGTACACCTCCTGCCTGGCGTGCATGGTAAAATAGAGAATTCCTTCGTCGGTAAGGCCGTCCAGGTAATCTGCAAGCGCTTCCACGGTAAACAGGTAATTTTCCGTAAGCCCGTAAAAATCAGATCCTCTGGTGCTTTTGGTCACAGGGATGGTCAACAGAATGGCATCATATTTTCCTTTGTTTTTGCGGACAAAATTCCTTCCCTCATTGACCCATACTTTTATATTTTCTTTATCCGAAAAGGTCGGGCGGTTGTAAAGCCTCATCAACTCAACGAATGAGGGGTTGACCTCCACGGCTTCTATAAACTTAAAGCCCGAAAAATAAGCAGCCGCAATATCAAGCCCTCCGCCGGGGCCGATCACCAAGGCTGTATCCTTTTGATCTTCTCCGGCAAAGTCCATTGCAAACATGGCCGGAAATTTGCTGAACACTTTTTGCATCTCAGCTGTATCCTGAGCTATTCGATCGATATTGACCAAATCGGTTCCGGCCGCTCCATCTATAAACATCGCTCGTGATTCGGCCCCGTCGGGGAAGGTTAATTTTACCAGGTCCGTTTTGCCAAAGGCGTTCCAGCGGCTTGCCACGATCTCGCTTTCAATTGTTGGATTGTTCATCAATCGAAGCATGTCTTTCGAAGGATCATTGGCAATGGGAACGTCTATATTCAATTTGTCCTTTCCGATCCAAAAAAGCGCTAGAATACCGATGAAGGACATTACAATAATGCTCGAAAAACGATGTTTTTGAACGGCGGCCTGGATCACAAAAGCCAGACAGAGCAGCAGCACAGCAAATCCAAAGACATTTCCCAGGCTTAATGCGTTCAACAGAAATATGGAAAGCAGCGCCCCAGCGGCAGCTCCAACAAGGTCTGCGGCATACAGTAGGGGTGCCTCCTGCTTACTGCCCTCAAAAAGCCGGGCATATACAATACCGATTGCCATGAATGGCAGAATAGATAAACCAACAAAGGTTAACAACCCGGTATTCCCGGTTGAAATGAAGCCGGATTGAGACACCGTCAAAAGCGAGATAAAACTTAAAAGCGATACGGCCGCGGGGGAGGCGCTCCATAGAAGGAAAGCCTTGTCTATCCGGTTGAAATACCTGGAATACGTAATCTGGCCAATACCTAAACCAAGGATGGAAAAGGCGATAATGATAAGCACAAAGTGATAGCTCAACATATAGGAGAACAAGCGTGAGAGGCTTATCTCATAAATGATAACCGCCGAGGACAGTAGGAAGAGGATTAATATAGTAGCTGTCAGTCGTTTCATTTTAGAAAAAATTATCCTTCAAATAAAACTTTTTCGTTTACGCCAGTCGGTTGTGTTGTCACAGCTCTTCTTTTATTTCTCCGCAATCAGGCATCGCTTTTCCGAAATATCTGCGGCCTGCCATTGCTGCAAGCGCCAATTACCAACAAGGCTAATACAGCAATCCCTGATAAAATCTTCATATTCTTAATTTTTTAAGCTGCTTATTCAATTCAAGTTTTTCCTGGATGTGCTTTTTTGACAACACCCCAACTACCTGCCCGCGGTCAACGACGGGCGCCGCTTCTATGCCTGAATGAAATGCTTTCTCCAAAGCATCGCTCAGCGGCATATCTTCATGTATGGCCTCAAAATCGGTTCTCATGATTTGTGAAAGGGGCGCCTCAATTTCTGTTTCCTGCAGCCCATCGATCAGATCCTGCAGGGTCAGCAATCCTTTTTGTAAGCCCTGCTCAGTTACCAGAAATATACTGTCCTGAGTGGAAGTGGCTGAATGCAAAGCTGCTCCTATTGACAGGTGGGCCGGTAGAGAGGGAACATTTTTCAGCATCACATCCTTGACCTTTACTCCTTTCAGGACTGCTTTTTGCTGTTCATAAGCTGCTTCTCCACTGGCGCCCAGGAAAATGAATAACCCGATAAATACCAGCCAGAAGTTGGTGAAGAAACCAAAGAATACAAAAAGGATAGCCAGGAACTGGCCTACTTTGGCCGCAATGTTGGTTGCTTGCAGCTTATCCATTCTAAAGGCCAGTAAAGCCCGTAGAACCCTGCCTCCGTCCATGGGGAAGGCTGGAATTAAATTAAAGAGAGCCAGGATTATATTGGCAATCATGAGGTTAAACCAGAAATTATTCATGCCAATGAGGTTTGTCTCCGAAAGCGGCGCCAACTTGCCGGAAAAGGCCAACGCTGCATAAAGCACCCCTGCTATGGCCAGGTTCACCGCCGGGCCCGCCAGGGCAACGGCCAATTCCTGCCCTGGTTTATCGGGTATTTTATTGAGGCTGGCCACTCCGCCAATGGGATAAAGGGTGATGTCCTGGGTAGGTATGCCATATCTTTTTGCCGTTAAAGCATGGCCGAACTCGTGCAGCACCACACAGGCAAACAGCACCAGGATGAAAACCACCCCTGCCAGCCCTTCACTCCGGCCATGCCCCATTTGGAAGTGCATCAGGAAAATCCAGCCAATGATGATCCAGAAGGTCCAGTGAATGAAGACCTTAATACCGGCATAACTTCCAATAAATAATGACCATCTTTTCATACCCTTTTTTTTGATAGGTTTATTTACCATTTGAAACCACAACAGGCCGTTGGTATAGAGAATGAAGGCCTTCAAAGCTTAACTTCTCTGGAGCGCTGCGCCCACCACTCCCTGGTTTCCTCATCCTCCAGGACCGGATACCTCCCACTTACCCGCAGCTGCACCCGGTCTAGCTCAATATCCTTTTCTTCAAGCCCTCGTGCAATCTCCTGAAAGGAGGCCAGCCCCTTCATAATACTTTCCCGCCTGCCCCGATAATCGGACACAAAGTTCTGATAGCCTGTGACCAGAAACTGATATTCCCGGCCGGGAACCCCATTTCCCCACAGGGTGAAATAGGCTCGTGCAAAATGCGTGTCGGAGGTATCGTGGATGATACAACAGGCCGGTGGTTTTATGGCCTTTATAAAATCCTGCAGATCTGATTGATGAATGGTTTTCATATCTGATGAATTTAACTGCCTATCTTTCGTTTCAGCAACTGTGCATTGACGGCCACAATAACGGTACTCAGGCTCATAAAAACAGCGCCTACCGCCGGGCTCAGCACAAAGCCCCAGGGATATAAAACACCCACCGCCAGTGGAATGGCAATGGTGTTGTACCCCGTCGCCCAGGCCAGGTTCTGGATCATCTTGCTGTAGGTGGCTTTGCCAAAAAGGATGAGGTTGGCAATGTCTCTGGGGTTGCTGTTGACCAGGATGATATCGGCGGTTTCGGCGGCTACATCTGTACCAGACCCCACAGCAATGCCTACATCGGCCTGCGCCAGGGCGGGGGCGTCATTCACACCATCGCCGGTCATGGCCACAAATTCGCTTTTGGCCTGTAGTTCCTTGACGATCTCCACTTTCTGGTGGGGCAGCACTTCGGCGTAGTAGCCGTCCAGGCCCAATTCTTCGCTTACGGCTTTGCCGACTACCTCGTTGTCGCCTGTGGCCATGTACACTTTGATGTTGTTGTCCCGGAAGGTTTGGATGGCGCCTGCCGACTCGGGGCGTATTTCATCGGCAAGGGCAATATAGCCGGCCAGTTGGCCGTCGATCAAAACAAAAACAACAGTCTCCGCAGCGCTGCCGAAAGCCCCTTCCGGAACGGCTATTTTTTCGTCTCTCAGATAGCCCGGGCTTACTACCTTCACATTTTTGCCTTCCACATCCGCCTGCACTCCTTTCCCGGTTATGGCCTCGAAATTCTCCGGAGATGGAATAGGGATTTCGAGTTCCTTAATTTTCTGAACGATGCCCACCGCGATAGGGTGCTCGGAGCTTTGCTCCAGAGCGCCCGCCAGGCGAAGCATTTCATTTTTGTCCAGCCCGCTTTGGAGGCTCTCATATCGGGTTACGCCAAACTCGCCTTTGGTAAGCGTGCCGGTTTTGTCGAAGACCAGGGCGGAGATTTTGCGGGCTTCCTCGAAAGCGGTGCGGTTGCGGATCAGCAGGCCGTTCTGGGCGGATATGGCGGTAGAAATGGCCACCACGAGCGGAACAGCCAGCCCCAGGGCGTGCGGGCAGGAGATAACCATCACCGTCACCATGCGCTCCAAGGCAAAAACGAAGTCTTTGCCTAATGCCAGCCAAAGGGCCAGGGTGCCAAACCCAACGGATAATGCTATATAGGTCAGCCATTTTGCCGCCCGGTCGGAGAGGTTCTGCATCCTGGATTTCGTTTTTTGGGCTTCCTGCACCATGGTAATGACCTTGTTCAGGTAGCTGTCTTTGCCGGTGTGTTCCACTTTAACTTTCAGCGAGCCGTTCCCGTTGATGGAGCCTCCGATAACCTGGGCATGCTCTTCTTTTTTCACCGGTTTGGATTCGCCGGTCAGCATGGATTCGTTGAGGTAGCTTTCGCCTTCTATGACAATGCCGTCGGCAGGCACCTTTTCCCCGGGTTTGACCAGGATGACATCGCCGCTTAACAGCTCTTCCAGCTTCACGTCAACGACCTCTTCTCCTTCTATTTTATGGGCTTCGGAGGGCATCATGCTGACCAGCAGTTCCAGCGCTCTGGAGGCGCCCAGTACAGACTTCATCTCGATCCAGTGGCCCAGCAGCATGATGACGATCAGCGTGGCCAGCTCCCAGTAAAAGCTCTCTCCCGGCAAGCCGAAGGTAGTAGCCGCCGAATAAAAATAGGCCACCGAGATCGCCATAGCGATCAGGGTCATCATACCGGGCGACCTGCTTTTAATTTCATCGAAAAACCCTTTGATGAAAGGCCAGCCGCCAAAGAAATAGACGATGCTGGAAAGGGCAAAGAGCAGGTACTTGTCGCCCGCAAACTGCCATTCCACGCCCAGCCAGTGCTGGATCATAGGCGAGAGGGCAAGAATGGGGAGGGTTAACACCAGCGACACCCAAAACCGCTTTCTGAAATCGGCGATCATCATGCGGTGGTGGTCGTGGCCCATATGGCCGTGGGGTGGGTTGCCGCCACCATGGCCCGCATGGCTTCCATGCCCTGAATGGCCCTGATGTGCACCTTTGTGGCCTTCCGGCGCCTTTCCGTGCGAACCATGCCCATCCTCGCCGGCATGCGCTTCATGCCCCTGCATAGCCAATCGATATTCTCCAACTTCCGCCAGGGCTTCATTCAGGGTTTCATCGGGTACGTGATGGTGCATGGTAAGAATGGCCTCCGGCGGGTCGAGGGTTACTTTTACGGATTGGACGCCGTGCACTTGTTCCAGCGCCTTTCTGACCGTTTCAGAACAATGACTACTAGTCATTCCGGTGATTCGATAGGTATGTGTCATGATCAATTTGATTTTTTATGTTCTTATTTTTTATTCTTTTTCAATATGGCCTGTGTAACAATAGCTTCAAATTCATTTTCCAGCCCTGGCCAGGGGTGGCCCACCTTCAACTCTTCCAGGTTGAGGTGCATCGTCATACCCAGCATGCAGGCAAATTCCCCGGCGTCATTGATATGATGGAGTTCGCCTTTGCCCTTTATCCTGGTTTTGGAAGTACCGAGGATCAGCCAGCCATCAACGGTAAAATGCTGAGGCGGATGGCTTTCCGTATTGATGTAATCCAGGCTCAGCTCGCCGTCAAAAACCACATCTGACAGTTTATTTCTCAGCACTTGGTTTACTGTATCCACATTGGAATTTAGTGAACTCATGTTAAAACGGAGGATCATTTCCGTAGTCTCGTAGTCCAGCTTGATACTTACTTCCCCGGTTTCCAGGTGAATGGGCTCTCCCCTGAAAGCGCCGTTGAGTTGCAGTTTGGCGTTCCAGGTGAAATAGACTTCGTCCTGGGCGAAGGCCATACTCCAGGCACAGGAAATGACAGCCAGAATTGTCAATATTTTTTTCATATTTGTTTGTTTTGCGAAGGATATTTTAAATTAAGTTTTTCCAATTGCTCGACGATTTGGCTGGCGATGTAATAATTGCGGTACCACTTCTGGTCCGCAGGTACAATATGCCAGGAGATTTCCGGACTACATTTTTCAATTATCTTTTCATACACTGCCTGGTGAGCCTCCCAGTTTTCTGCTGCTTTATCATCCGCTTTGTCGTATTTCCATTTTTTGTGAGGATTTGTTTTCCGGGCTTCGATTCGCTTTGCCTGTTCATTTTTAGAAATGTGCAAAAAGAATTTCAAGATGATCGTACCACTATCTTGTAATTGTTTTTCAAAGCAATTGATAAAATTGTAGCGATTGTTGATTGTTTCCTCGTTCAACCCACCTTTTAGGGTAGGCATTAAGATATCTTCATAATGCGAACGGTTAAAAATTTGTATCATCCCTTTTACCGGCAAATGTGGATAAACCCGCCAAAGGAAATCGTGCCTTCGTTCTTCTTCTGTCGGAGCTTTGAAAGATTTCACATTGCATCCCATAGGGTTGACACAGGAAAATACATGACGGATCGTTCCGTCTTTTCCGGAAGTGTCCATACCTTGCAGAATTATTAAAATGGGATGTTTTCCTTCCGCATACAGTACATTCTGCAAAGAAAACAGCCGTTTATGCAATGCCGAGAGTTCTTCTTTCATCGCTTTCTTCTTTGCATGATCCGGTGCTTTTGAAGGAATCTTATTTAAGACAATTTTACCAGCCATCTAAAATCACATTTATTTGCCCCTCCGGCAATACTGCCGGTAGAATGCCGTCGACATAGCTGCAAGGTTTACCGTTACATAGCCGCCCAAAGTGGGCATGGCCGGCACTTCCGGTTTTAGGTGCTGGTATTCCATCCAGTAGGCGTGGAGTATTTCCTCTACTTCTTTGCACCTGTAATGGCCGATAAGCACCTTTCGGGCTGCGCGGGCAGCCTGATATTTAAACCACTTTAGAATCAGTCCTTTCATCACTTTTTAATTTCAATAGTGAAATAATTACCATTTGATTCTGTAAATTTTTGGCGGACAATACCCGGCCCATTTTTAATATCTTCAAAATAATTGTACTCGATAGCCGATATTTTTATTCCGAGAACATAGGCTTTAAAAGTCATTTTACCGGATACCCGGAATATCCCCTCTTCCGGTTCGGTTACTTTTCTATCTGTGAAGGCCACCCGGCTTTCCGTTCCAAAAAAACCTGCCGCGCCCCCTTTAAAGCTGAGTTTGAAATTGAAGTCGCCTAAAGCTGTTTCTTTTCTCCAGCCATCAGGATATAGATCTCTGCCTTCGGGCAATTCTACTTTTAATGATTTGTTGGTTGCGCCTCCGGCAAATGGAAAAATCCCCATCAGGACCTCTCTTGCCTCCGGGTCACAACTGATAACCGTTTGGGAAGCGCCTTTCATATTACCGTTTACATCATAAGTGATCACTGTCAATTTAGCTTCGATTTTGTCATCGATCTTGTTAAGGCTTCCTACCTCGATAGCCTGATAACTTTTCAACTTTCCGCTTTTATCAAAATCCTTCCTGATATAGCGGTTGCCGTCAATATGAGAAATCAACATCCCCTCATCCTCCTGGGTGAAACCCGTCGAGGGGAATAAGCCTATGAAGCTGATCAATATGAAAAACCAAATTTTCATTTTTTTCAAACAAGGGGCTTTTCAAATTTCTCAATAAAATCTAAATACAGGCCACTCAAATCAATACCATTGCTTTCATGGGGGATGGTGTTGCAGGTCACCACCCTGGCGGCTCCCGCCTCCAGCAGGCCGATGTAGGCGTTGCCCGAAAAAACGGCGTGAACGCCGATGCAAACAGGTTTTTTCATACCTGCTTTTTTCAAATGCCCCATCGTTTCTATCATCGTCCTTGCCGTGGAAATGATATCATCTACCAGCACCGGCGTGTGCTTTCGGAATGCATCTACCTGTGGCACAGAAACTACCACGTTCCGGTCGCCATGCCTGGCCTTTTCCAAAACCAGAAACGGCGCGCCTGCGCTTTCGGCAGCCTCCGAGACCCACTGCCCGCTCTCGCTGTCCGGGCCGACCAGCACGGGGTTCTCCACGTTTTCTTTTATCCATTTTGAAATATGGCCTGCCGCATGGACAACCTCTACCGGGAGGCTGTAGATCTCGCTCAGCTTGCCGATTCGGTGCAGGTGGGGGTCAACGGTGAGCAGGCTGTCAGCAAAGCCCGAAACCAGGCGGGCAAAGTACCCCGACGTCACGCCTTCGCCAGGTTGGAAAACTTTATCCTGCCGCATGTAAGCGAGGTAAGGCGCAACGAGGCAGGTGCATTTTGCCCCCAATTCCCTGGCAAGGCTGGCCAAGAAATAAAGCGGCAATAACTTCTCATCGGGCTGGTGCAAGGTGCAAACCAGAACGGCCTTTTTCCCTGCCACATCAGAATGGATACGGACATAGGACTCCCCGTCGGGAAAACGCCGGATGGTAACCTTGCCCATCTCAGCGTCCAGTTTTCCTGCCAGCAACCCTGTAAGGTTTTCATTGCCCGGCAGTGCAAATAAGATGGTTTTCATTTATTCGAATTTCAATATCCAAAAATTTTCACCAACAGCCAGCCGAGCAAGCCTGCCAGGATCAGCCAGCACACTCCCACGGAAATCTTTAGCCAGCCGGGGAGTTTTGACCAAGAGGAATGGCCACTGTAATGTATTTTGTACATGCCCCAACCGTGGAGGAATAGCCCGCCGGCTATGAGGAAAGGCGTCCATGTATCCACCCACTGGCCGAGCAGGACGCCCAGGCCCAAGCCCAGGATACCTGCTCCCAGGCTCGATGCCGATTGGTAGAATTGTTGATTTTGCATTGGGCCTGAGTTTACAAAAAGTTGTTTCATTGCAATTGAATTATTTTTTCAAACTCCTTTTCCAGGTACATTTTCGCATAGTTCAATTCTCCCTGAGTCTCTGCAAAGAGGGTAAACATAGGGCCTCCTTTTCGCAATTCCTGCCCGATCTTACAGTGTAGCAACACGCCAGCCCCGGGATGGGTAGGCGCGCCCGACAATTTGGCTGTCATGGCCAGGCGGCGGTTGTCAATGGCGGTTACCGTCCCTTCCTTTTTTGTATATACGGCCTCCTGCAGGGAACCGGGGATTGGTTCACGAAAACCACCCTGGGCATTGCAGATCGCTTTGAATTTTTGCCAGGCGGCGCCGCTGCCCAACAGGCCGAGAGCTGCCGCCGTTCCTTCGCCGGCAGCAGCTTTGCCGCCCATTTCCAGGATGGCACCGGCAAGCTGGGCCGCTCTCTCTTCCAGGTCCATCGGCCGGGACCTTTCCTGCCGTAAGACAGCTAACACGTCGAGCGCCTCCAAAGCGGGCCCGATTCCCCTGCCTACCGGCTGTGTGCCGTCTGTTATTAAAATCCTGACATCCAGGCCGATGGCCCGGCCTACCTTCCGGAAGTAGAATTCCAGCTCTTTGGCGTCAATCTCGGACCGCACCTTAGCCGTCCCGCCAACCGGAATATCAATGACAACCCGGGTTGAGCCGGCAGCCGCCTTCTTGGAAAGCACCGAGGCCACCATCTGGCCAGGGCTGTCGATATCCAACGCCCTTTCAACCTTGATGATCAGGTCGTCGGCAGGGCTTAATTCGACAGCCCCTCCCCAAACGATACAACCGCCTTCTCTGTCCACTACCCGGCGAACCTCATCCAGGCTCAAATTGACCGGGGCCATTGTTTCCATCGTATCTGCTGTGCCGGCAGGAGAAGTGATGGCACGGGAAGATGTTTTGGGGATGGTCAGGCCAGCCGCCGCGACAATGGGCACGACAATAGGCGTGGTGCGGTTACCCGGCAGGCCGCCGACACAATGCTTATCCACCACAATTTCTTTTCCCCAGTCCAGCTTTTCTCCTGCGTCCACCATCGCCCGGGCCAATACTGCTATCTCTTTAGCATCGAGGTGGCCTCCGGCACAGGCGGTGACGAAGGCCGCCAGTTGAATGTTTGAATACTTGCCGGCAGTGATATCGCCTATAATTTCACGAAAGGCCGCCGGGCCGAGCTTCTTTTCGTACATTTTTGCCCGGACATACTCCATGGATGCTACGGGGGCTAAATGATTGAATGTTATAGCGTCTCCTTCATTTACGCCCAAGGCTTTCCAGGCACTTTCGGAGAGGCTGGCCTCGCCCGGATGCAATAAATCTCCATGTATGGCATTCAGGGTAGCAATGATGGTTTTTCCATTGGCTGTTGCCTCGATGCGGGCCTGCGCTTCAAACCCTTCGGAAATGCAGATGTGGCAATCGGAGCGCATATAGGTAAAATATTCCTGTTGGGTATCAATACCCAGGCGCTTTAGTTTCAATATGTTTGAATTGGCAGTAATCATCATTGAAAAAGGTTAACCATCAAGGCGTCTTTTTTAGCCGTGATCCTCAAATAGGTGTATCCCAATACACCCGCTACAAGCGAGGCTGTTAATATCCCGATCTTTGCAACGTAGATAAGGCGCTCATCAGTAAAGGCTAATTCTGTTATGAACAGAGACATGGTGAAACCTACTCCTGCCAGTAATGCCACCCCATAAATATGGTTCCAGCTAATTCCGGCCGGCAATTCTGCAAAACCCAACCTAACCATTACTTTGGATACGCCGACAATTCCCACGAATTTTCCAACAACCAGCCCTGCTCCTATCCCAATACTAACCGGATGAAGCATAATTTCCCAAACTCTTCCATGGAGGTGAATCCCGGTATTGGCAAGGGCAAATAGTGGAAGCACTACAAATGAAATAAACCAGTTGAGGGCATATTCTACTTTTTGTAATGGCGTTTCTGCATCGTCCGCCACTTCTTTGATCGTTTCCAGGATTTCCAGTTGATTTTCTGAAATAAATGACCCCTTTATTGGCTTTGAACTTTTAAATAACTGAGTTAGGGTGTCCAGGTTTTTAAGGAATAAACCCTCATCCAATTTTACCCTTCCCGGTATGGCGAATGCCGCCAGAATGCCTGCTATTGCCGGATGGATACCGGAAAAGAAAAAAGCCAGCCAAAGCCCGCCGATGCTGATTATACTATAGAAGGCCTGGCTTCTGATGCCAATGATATTCCCCAGTATCAGCAGCCCCAGAAAAAATACGCCATGGATCAGGTCCATCCCTGAAACCTCAGAAGTATAAACCAAAGCGATGACCAGGACGCCTCCTATATCATCTACAATTGCCAGTGCCGTCAGAAATACTTTCAAAGAAAGCGGCGCCTGCCTGCCCAAAAGCGATAAAATGCCGATGGAAAAAGCAATATCTGTTGCCATTGGGATCCCCCACCCACTGGCCGCCTCTGAATTGGCATTGAAAAGCATATAAATAATTGCCGGAATGGCCATCCCTCCGACAGCCGCCGCAACCGGAAGAACGGCTTTCCTAAACGAAGCGAGTTCGCCTGCCAGCAATTCCCGTTTTATTTCCAGCCCTACACCGAAGAAAAAGATAGCCATCAAGGCGTCATTTATCCAGACATGTAATGATTCCCGAATAGAAAAAGGCCCGAGGCTGAATGCCAGTTCTGTCCCCCAGAATGCATGGTAGCCTTCCTGATCGATATTTGCCCAGGCCATGGCAACAGCCACACAGATAAAGATAGCGATACCTGATGAGGACTGGTATTGCAGCAAATTGTGCAGCGGATGCAACAAGCGTTCGATCAAAGCCTTTTTCCGTTCTATCCGGGCCTTCATTTTCTTCCAGGCTATATTTTGATAGCTATCAAATTCCTAATGTTCTCTCACCGTCAGTATTGGCAGTAGTTAAAAGCTGATCACAGCCTCGATTACGAAACCGTTGAATTCAGCTCCTTCAAACTTGGTACCTTTATACCCCGGCCCATCATACTGAGAAGTAACGTACTCCAGTTTGGCCAGTACATTTTTTGTAATGTACCACCCTCCTCCCAGGTTTATTCTGTTAATATCTATTGTAGAAGCAGCATCGGTAAACTCACCGCTTACCATATTATATCTGCCCCCCAAATATAATTGCTCATTTTTCCCGAACCGGTAGATAGCTTCAGCGCCGAGTTGGGTAAAACTACCGCCGGCTGCATCATCTCCATTACTGGCCACTTCAAATACGCCGAAGAATTCCAAACCGTGAAATTTGACGAACGGGTTAACCTGGAAAGCTGTCTGGTTGCCAAACTCTGGGTTGAAGCGAGGTAAGAAATTGCTGACGCGGGCATCATTGAGCCCTTCCAGTACATTATAGTATCTGGCTCCAGCCCGGTCGCCATTGTAAAGGTAATCCCGGGTGCTTTTACCAGAACTGCTATAAATGGATCCGGTTAGGCGAAGGCGTAAATCGTCATTTATCTGTTTATCAAACCCCAGTTTGGCATATACAGCAATTCCATCATCACCAGGCAGCGGGGATTGGTTCAGCCGCCCGTTGGTAATGCCCAGCACTCCCAGAAACCCGGATTTTTGCAGGGTCAATTCCACGAAAGGTTCTGTAGTAAAAGCATCCATGATGTAATTGCCTACGAATGGATTGTAAATGGCTCGCGCATTGTCGGACCTCCGGAAGTGAGTGTCGCCATAATTAATCTCATCCATGCCAACCCTGATCGTCGCTATGTTCATAAATTCTTCCAGAAACCCCTCTTGGATAATGTCCAGTTTGTCTAGTTGGATATATCCTCCTTTTACCCAGGATTCATTGTGGTTTCGCGAAGACAAATAGGTCCTTAAATGCATACGAAAGCCCTCGGCCAGCTGAACATCGAGGTTTAAGTTAGCCGTTGGAAGGTTGATATTGGAAGCCAGCTCAACAAGAGTGTCTCCCTGAAGGCTGTTTGATTGGGACAAGCCCTGGAACTGTATTGCAAAATCTCCACCTACACGGATTTTTAAGCCGGTGAACGGGGCAGTGTCCTCCTTTGGCGTTTCAAAGATATTCAAACCTTCCCGGTTATTGGGCCGGTAGTACTGCAGGTCGGGCTGTTGTGCAAAACCAACGCCGGTTAGAAGGGAAACCAATGCCAGGAGGCTGATTCTGTGAAACAAGAAGATTATGTTTTTCATGTTTGTAAGGTTTAATTATTCTTCGTTTTAAAAGCTATTGTGTAATTGATATTAATTTCATCTCCTGTTTTTAATGTCCCTATCATCGCAGAAGGAGGGTCTATGTTGAATTCGCTCATCTTTAATGAGACTGTCCCCGTAAATTCCAGCACTCCACTGTTATTTCGGGTGTAATTTGCAGTTACAGGGACGGCCTTTTCCACACCCGCAATTTTGAGCAGGCCATTTGAAGCGGTCACCTGCCCTTGTTTGTGGTCAAAACCTTCCACCTCATACTTTATCGTTGGATATTCATCTGCCTTGAGGGCCGCATAAGTTTTATTATCCATAATTCTGTTGCCGCTCCTGATCGACTTCACCGGGATACGCAACCTCAGGTGCCCCAGCAATAGAAGGTCTTCATCCTCTATGTGCAGTTCAATTTTTACTTCCTCCATTTCCACAACGGACTCCCAATCGTGAAGTGTAGAGGTACCCCTGATCGACATCCTGCTTTTTTCCGGGTTAAACAGGGCTTGGGAGAAATTACTGTTGTAGCAGAAAAGGACAATTAATATTGCGATTGGCGTTTTCATCATCTTAAAAATTTATTGATACTTCATTCTGAACCAAATCCTTTTTAATACGCCCGTCTTCCAGCGTAACCACCCGCCTTGCCCGCCGGATGACCCTGGCGTCGTGGGTGGAAAAAATGAAGGTCATGTTCTCCTCCTGGTTTAGCTTATGCATGATGTCCAGCAGGTTTTCGGCGGAGGTGCTGTCGAGGTTGGCGGTGGGTTCATCCGCCAGGACGAATTTCGGCTTGGAGGCCAACGCCCGGGCTACCGCCACCCGTTGTTGCTGGCCGCCGGACAGCTCGGAAGGGCGTTTGTCCGTTTTATCATTCAACCCCACTGCCTCCAGCAGGGCCATTATCCTGGCTTCCCGCTCTCCTTTAGGGCGGTTTTGCAACAACATGACAAACTCTACATTCTCTCTCGCCGTCAGCACCGGAATGAGGTTATACGCCTGAAAGACAAAGCCGATGTTGTGCAGGCGAAAGTTGATGAGGGCGTTGCCTTTTAGCTGGGCAATATCTACTCCTTCAATGATGGCTGAACCGGAGGTAGCATTATCTAACCCTCCTATTATGTTGAGCAAAGTAGTTTTACCGGAGCCCGACGGGCCGACGATGGCCGTGAATTCTCCCCGCTCAATAGCCAGGTTCACACCGTTCAAAGCATACACCGGCACCGTATTGGGGTTGTAGGCCTTCGACAAGTTTCTGGTTTCTATAACTTTCATTTCGACAACTTTAAATTTCTTTACGAATAGCCTCCGAGGGGTTCAGGGACAATGCCCGTATGGCCGGGTAAAAAGAGGCCAGAACCGCGGTAATAATGACCGCAATGGTAATGATAAGGTAAACCCGTGCCTCCAATTCCGGGTGAATAACCTCTTTAAAACCCCAGCCCGACAACCCTTCGGAAAACAGGCTGAGGTTTACGCCCGTATAGTTGACCAGCAGGACGGTAAAAAACCCGAACACCATTCCTCCGACACCTCCTGCCAGTGAGAGCAGTGTGGTCTCAAAGACGATCATTGCAAAGACCCTGAGTTTATTCATGCCCACCGCCATGAGTATACCCAGTTCCTTAAACCGTTCCAGGACGGCCATCAACATCGTATTGACGATGCCGAATGCCAGCGCCAGCAGCACGATAATGGTGACAATTACATCAGTCTGGAAGATCATATCCGATACCATTGCCATATCGGGAGCAGCCTGTTCCCAATCCTCCACTACTATTTCCTGTCCTGCCAGCCGGCCTTTCAACTGGCTCACAAAAGCGTCCAGCTTGCGGGTATCCTTCAGTTTGGCCACCAATTCATTGGCTTCCCCCGGAATGCCCGCCAGGCGGCTCAGGCCTTCTTTACGTACAAAAACCATCGTTTCTTCATCCCGAACCTGGGTAGCTGTGAAAGTGCCGGCGATGCGGAAAGAAGTGGAAACCAGCTCCGAGGCAGTATTTTCAAAGGTGAGCACCACCTTTTTACCAATCCCGGTTTTTAGTTTTTCCATCAGCTTCTCTCCGATAATGATAGGGTTGCGTTTGTCCACATCCAGATATACCCCTTTGGTTAACCGGGTTTTCAGCAGTGTAGTAGCTTCTTCTTCAGCCGGCATGACGCCTCTGACCTGAACATTCGAAGAATATCCCGCAGAGGCGATTATGCCCGCAGTAATCAGGCGGGCGGTGGCTGCTTCCACCTCCGGGGCCTCCTTTATGGATACTAATAAATCCAGGGCGCCAGGAAGCGTATTTCCCAATTCCTGGCGTTTTTTGTACGCACTGGAATGCAGCTGTACGTGCCCGTATTTGTACTCTATGCCCTCTCGTAATGACTCGGCGTGAAGGCTGTCGGAAATGGCCAGTATGAACACCGTAGCCCATACTCCGATGGCCAGAGAAAACATAACCACCAGGCTTCGGGTGGGGTTACGCCAGATATTGCGCCAGGCTATTTTTAAAAGCATCCACATAGGCTTATCTTTTTTCCGGAACTACTTCCAGGCTCCGGATCTTGTTCAGTGCATAAACGGAGAGCAGGGCTGAGATCACAAGGATGACCGCCGAGTGCATGGCAAACATGGAAAAGTCCACAACTGTGGGCATCACCGGGTCAATGCCAAAGGATTCCCAGCCCTGTGCCGCCCTGCCCTTAAAAGTGACCGGGTGTTCATGGAGGTAAGTAACCACCGGGTAGCTTGCCAGAAAACCCAGGGCTGCCCCTAAAACGGCAAGTGAAACGCTTTCGAGCAGTACCATCGCTCCCATTTTTGTCTTTTGCATGCCAATGGCCAACAGTACCCTGAATTCCAGCAGGCGTTCATTGGCCATCATGATAATGGTGCCGAAGATGCCGAAACTGATAAGCAGGTACAGCAGGGCAAGGACGATAACACGCATGGCGTCGATCAGCCCGAGCGATTGAGTGGCCATCGGCATCATTTTCTGCCAGGGTTGCGTGATCATATCTTCCGGTAATTCGCGGGAAACTATCTGGGTTACTTCTTTCTGGCGTTCGTTGTCCTTCAGAAAAACCGGCATGGAGGTAACCCTGTCGTATGCTGCAAAAAACAACTGCGCATCCGCCAGGGAAAGGAAAACGAGGTTATTATCCAGGTCTGGCGACCCCATGCGGATCGTTCCGCATATATGGTATTTTCCGGCGGCGCTTGCACCGTGGTAGCCTTCGCCGATCATCACCAGCGTATCGCCCGGCTGTATGTCGAGGTATTCGGCCAGCCCTTTGCCGATGATGGCGTCGCCGGGATTGCCATGAAAGTAACTGCCGGCCTGAACCTTTTCCTCTAGCCCGGTAATCTGCTTTTCATTATCCGGTTCAATGCCAACTACGAGGACACCTCTGGCAAGGTTTTCAGCAGAAGCCAGGGCAACCGATTCCAGCCGTTTGGAATATCCTTTTACTTCCGGCAGAGTATCCAGTAAGCCGGTAACCTTTTCCGGGGGAACGAAGGTATTATGCAGCGACTTATCTCCCCAGAAATCCTGCTGCTGAACCTGAAAGTGCCCGCTGTAAATGCCCACCATACTGTCCGTCATCTGCCGGTTGATGCCTACCAGCAGCGCGTCCATCACATTGGCAAATACCACGGCAAACAAGATGGAGGCAATCGTTATGAATGTCCTGCGGCGGTTGCGCCACAGGTTGCGCCATGCTAATAAACCGATCATTTTACTCGAGACTTTTTATGTTTTGCAGAGAAAAAAAACTGTCGGCAATGGGCTCATTGAATTCCAGTTCCTTATATACCAGTATCGTCCTGTTGTCAGGTTCATCGGCAGGTTGGATCTCCAGCCGGGAAGTGACGGTTCGCCCGCCCATCGTTTTGATGTCTTTACCGGTAATGGTATTGATCAGCTCGCCGTCTTCATCATAGTATTCGGTTTTCAGGAAGAGCCATTCGGACTTGTCTACCCAGGTAACGACTTTTCCCCAAACCACGGCGGCTTCCTCCTTGGGCGCCATCTCGACCTTGTAGGCAGCCCTCCCGTTTATGGGTTCTTCAGCCAGCAGGCGGTGGTTGTAATCTTCCACTATGGATGACATTTTAACCAGGTCATCATTGCTGAAATCTGACCCCATCCAGGCCTGGGCCATGGCCGATGGAGGCAATTTCACGATCCGCTCAATACGCGGCACCCAGTTCCAGAATTCCTTTCCTCTCTTCATAAAGGCGGCGCCCTTATCCCGGGCTGGTTCAGTAATGAGGATCAGCAAATATTCATTTCCTTTGGTCCACACCCTGAGGCTCATTTCCCGCTTCCAGTCAGGGCGAATGACTGCCAGAGACATCGTGCTCCGGCTGGTTTGGCCCATCCGTTTCTCATCGGCCTTTTCGATGATATCCTTTGCATTCTGCGCGGAGAGGGGCGTTTGAAAAAAAAGCCCGCATAAGAGGGCGAGGGCTGACACTAAAATAGTTTGCCTCATTTTTAAGGAATTTATACGCCGTAGATATTCCTTAACGGTTAATTCTTCCATCACAATTTGATTTTTTTTGCATAACAGCCTTACCTGTTCCAGCCTGTTGTCATCATTATTTGTTCCCACCCCCCGAGTCAACTATGATTGGCAGGCCATCGTTGCCAATAGGTACAAAATAAAACTTGGCGTTAGGGCTGGTAGTTAGTTTACCCTGTACTTCAAGTGCTTTGTATTGCAAGTATTCTCTGCTCAGGCTGGCGTCTATTATTTCTTGGGCGTCACGTTGCCCCTCAGCTAAGATCCGCTGTATTTCCGCCTCTTTTTTTGCGATTTCTATTTCATAATCCTTTTGCTCAATATCCTGTTCAACCGCCAGCTTATTGTTGACAGCTGCACTCACAACCTCAGGGTAGATAATGTGGTCAATGGTTAGGTTGTCAAATTCCAGGTGCTTGCCTTGTGTTTTTTCTCGAAGTAATTCGTAGATTTTGGCTTCGATTTCAGGGCTTTGGGGCGAAACCTCCCCGTAAGGATATTGCGAAAACACATTTCTGGTAATGCTGGCAAATTCGGGTTTTACTATTGATTTGTAATAATTTCTGCCCACTTCTAATTCCAATTGCGGAAGCTCTGCAAGTATAGGCCTCAATGTTATAGACACTGTGATATCGATATGTAATTCGTCCTTTGTCAGGACCGATATTTCCTCGGTAAACGTCTGCCATTGAGTATTGTAATTCACTACGCCAACCCAGGGCCAATGCCATATCGGGCCGTCATCGTAAATTTCTTCCGTTATCAATCCATCTCCCCACGGTTTCCATATCATTGCATTATAGCCTGGCTGCACTACGGTGCAAGCTGAGAGGCCCACAATCAGGCTTATTGCACCAATACTATATTTGAGTTTCGCTTTCATTTTTAATTAATTTTTAGGTTTCTAGTTAATTATTGTTGGATTGTAGCTTCACAAATTGAACTCGCCTCCTCCAGTACTTTTCCTACCCTGGATGGCGGCAAGCCCATTTCCTTCAACCACTGTTCATTTCGGCAAAGCTCTTTACAGAGCACAATGCCTTTGTCGAGCAAAAACTGTTTTTCCTTTTTCGTCAAAGTAGCCAGGCAGGTGAGCGGGTGCAGGCCCAGGCGGCTGATGCGTTCCTTCAGGCTGTCCTTGCGGGGATGGTTCCAGGAAACCAGGTTCAGGCCCGCACATGTCCCGTACTGAATGGCATCCGTTGTAAAGCGGGTGTTGGTCACCAGCCATCCCTGATGGAATTTTTGGCCGTGGCCGGGCTGCTGCCGCCAGGCCTTTTCCACATCCTGGAAACGGGAGTGGATATAAAGAGGGTTCTTGACATCGCACTTCCTCCCCTGATCATTGTGAAATTTGCATTCTATCATAAAATGCCTGCTGTCCTTTTCAGCAATGACATCCACCTCATGCTGTACGCAATGGCCCTGTACCATCTGTCCTACCTGCACCCGGTAACCTTCTTCCTTTAATATCTCCCCCACAAATTTTTCAAAGGGAAACCCGCTGGGCCCCAGCTCCATGATCGCCTTTTTCAGTTTATACCGGGCGGCCGCGTGAGCCGAGTTTTTTTTGAGTAGGGAAAATGCCTTCCGGTATATTTTTTTAGTACTTATTCCGGGGTACAGCATCTGCTGTACTTCCGCCGCTATTCTTTCTGCCGCCTCTTCTCCGGCGCCGGCACGGTGCAGCGACTGCCGGAGCTTTTCTGTTGAAAAAGGCTCCTTTTCGCCGGAAGCTTTAGTGATAATAATATTTTCACCCATGTGAATTCATTATTTTCAGGCCAGGGAATAATATCCTGACGCTCTAAAATATCTTCGTCGGGTAACTTTGGATTAACTCTTCAAGTATCTGAATCTCCAATTGGCGTTGTTTGCTTTTTAGCTCCTGCCATTGCCGGCGCAGCGTTCCCAATTCCTTAAGGGCGGCTGCCAATGAAGCTTGATCCAGGGATTTGTTCGCTTTCCATTCTCCTTTAAGCCTTTCTGCCTTTTTTTGGAACAATTGGAAATCCTGATCTACAAGCCGTAAAAGTTCTTTTTCGAGCTCTTCCTTTTTGGGAGAAAGACGTGGATTCGAATAGCGGCTTCGCTTGAGCAATCTGGCCCATAAACCAAATTTGGTTATCAGAAAAATGATTTCCATTTGCCACGCCTGCACCACAGCCTGAAAAGCGGATTTCAAAGCGAGATCCAGGCCGATGTTTTCAAGCTTAGGCATTTGTAGGCCAGTTGCAATTTTTAAATCCACGATCTGACTCTTTACCAGGCTGTTTACTGCTGTAAAAATTGATCGGCAGAAGCATTCGTGCTAAAATAGTATACTGACCCATCTGCTCTGTTTCGGACGATTATTGCGGTTGCCTTATCTACTCTTTCACCTGAGACAGGGTCCCTGGAGTACCTAACCTCTCCCAAATTTTCCTGTATTTTTTTCACACAGTCCTGGCAACAGCCATAATAGGTTACCCCATCCACTTCTATCGGGATCTGGTCTATACCCATAAAGCGGTCATTTACCATACATACCTTCTTGTTCGGGACAATCTCATATTTGTTCTGCTGAATGGAAGCCTGTTGTGCAGGATCGGGATTGCTTTTCGTTTCCGGCGAACAGGAAAAAAGCAGAAAAGAAGTCGATAAAATTGCAAAGAGGGCTTGGAAATAGTACATGGCATTATTTTTTTAAATGAACTGGCTATCCAGATGCCATCATCCGGTTATGGGGAAAATTTCCCCGCCTGTATAGCATGAAAATTAATCCTAAAGGGTAAGGTCAACAGGCCTCAGCCCCGGTTTGCTGGTTCCTCACCTTATACACCTCCACCACATCGCTGGTGTAGATGATACCGTCTCCCCTGCGGCCCGTCCTTCCATGCTCCTGGATGATCCTGATGATCGGTTCCACATCAGCATCCTGGCAGACGATCTCTATTTTCACCACTTTGCTGTGCATAAAGGGGAATCTGAAGGAAGGGAAGTCCTCGCTGGGGTCAGTGTATTGGCCGGTGCCTTCACATTCGGAGAAAGTCATGCAGCAATACCCCGCGGCCTTGAGGGCCTTGTGTACTCCTGCCGATTTAAAATGGCGGACAAATGCTTTTATCTCTTTCATATCGGATAAGGTTGAAAAAACAATTCGGGATGAATGAATAAAGCCTTGTTAGTGATCGAAATGGACCGCTCGGCGCTTTGTTCTAGGCCTGTCAGGGCGCGGATGGCATCGATGTTTTCCGGGATGACGATTGCCTGGTTGTCCACCAGGTAGGCGTAGTAGAGTTCGCCGCCTTCCACCTTGACCATATCTTCCCAGGCGGCCACTTCGTACATATCGCCATGGGGCCGGCCCAGGTCGAGCATCAGTTCTTTTACTGCATTATTGGCGGAAAGGCCTTCTTCATATCGGATCAGTGCGATCCGGGAGGAGGCCCGGAAGGCGGCCAGCACTTCCTCCTCGCTTGCCGGCCGGGTGAGCCGCACTGTCCAGTAATGAAGGTGGCTCAGTGTCTCCGGGACTTTCACGGCCGCAGTCACCACATCGAGATCCGGGTCGACACTTTGGGCATCAGGCCCCTGATGGCTGGGGATCTCTTTTTCCGGCACCAGGGTGTTCATGATCCCGTTCAGGTGGCTCTCCCAGGGGTCGGTGGCCCGGCGAAGGATCGTACCCCGGGCGCTTTTCAACAGCCCGGCCATTTTCAGAGCGGTGAGGGTTCTGACAATAGAAGTGGTGTTGCAGGAAACCACCCGGGTGGAGGTTCTGCCGATTGCACTTTGATAGTTGGCTTCCGCCACGAAGGAATGCCCGGTTGTCCGGTGGCTTTCTCCACCTTGGACAATAAACTTCACGCCTGCCAGGCGGTACCGCTCTGCATTCTGCGCGCCGAATTTTTTCGGGGCGCAGTCCACTACTATATCCACTTGCTTGAGCAGGCTTTCTAAAATGCCTGCCACCGCAATGCCTGCCATCCGCATTTTATTGGCTGTTTCATAATCGAAGGCAAATACCGGGATATCCCGGGTATTGGCGACTTTTATCCGCCAGTCGGTAGCTACATCGCAAACGCCGATGAGTTCCATATCCGGCTGAAGCATGACGGCATCTGCCACCCGTTTTCCGATGACACCGTATCCGTTTACGGCTACTCTTATCTTTTCCATATTTCTGTTCTTTAATGGTTCTTGATTCATAAATCCTTACAGCAACCCATTGGCCCGGATGATGAACTGGCCTCCATCAGCATATCTCTAAAGATGGCCAGGTACAGCTCTTTATAATCGGTTTCGATAAGCTGCGCCACCTCAGACGTCAGCTTGGGGTCGGAGATAGCTACTGTCAAAATGACTTCCAGGGTTTCTTTCAGGAATTGCTCATCGTTTTCCAGCGCTTCAAATAGCCTTTCTTTATCGGCTGGCGCCTGAAAAAGTTTGTTTTCAGCATTTACTGTTTTCATGTCCACTCTTTTTATTTTTTATAAATACTCCGTCAGAGGCAATTCCCTGTCTTCGAAAGGGAACATCCGGTCGACGGGCGGCAGGTAATACACCCGGGGCCTGGTGCCCAGTTCTTCGAGATACCTGTACCCGGCATTATCCTTTAACATTTCGCCCAACCGGGCCTCTTCTCTTCCGTTGGAAACCGAATCTTCATTTTCATCACCGAAGTAAATTGCTCCGTAGGGGCAGCCGGTTACACAGTCCGGCAGCATATCTTTTACCAGGTTATGGGGGCAGAAGTCGCATTTCTCTACCGTTCCGGGCCTATGCGGAGCACATACCTCCTTCTGCGTCATTTGCGCCAGTTGTCCGGGTGTGAGCTCATAACTCTCCTCTCCCCAGTTAAAGACCCTTTGTGCATACGGGCAGGCCACCATGCAGAACCGGCAGCCGATGCACCGTTCATTATCGATATTCACTATGCCATCGGATAGTTTGAAGGTGGCGTCAACCGGGCATACTTTTACACAGGGAGGGCTGTCGCAATGAAAACACAGGGATGGCATCCAGTAAGGGGAGGAAAGCTTGGCGTCCTTCATTTTAGTGAGCGTGATATAGCTTCTCTGAGGAGGCAGATAATGCATCTTGGAGCAGGCGCTAAGGCATTTGCCCGCTCCTTTGCACCGGGACAGGTCAAAGACCATTACCCATTTTCTTCCTGGTATGCTGTGTCTGACTTTGTGTTGCGACAAGGGAACATCAGGTACCACTTTACGGATATACGCTGTATCGACTTCAACTATTTCCCCTTCCGGGGAAAGCAATTCTTCTTTTTCGCCGGTTTCCAGATCCCGGCATTGTTGAAGGGTAGAGAGCCATCCGGCGGCAATAACCGCGGCAATAGAGTTTGCGCTTTTATTCAAAAAATCCCTTCTCGGCCGATCTTCCTCTTTTCTTTTCATTTTTCAGGATTTTTGGTTATTTACTAATAGTGCTTAGCTTTTCCTTCTCCCCGGCCAAACTGGGGAATTACTGCAGGCACCTTTGCTCGGTAACTGTAAAATTCCTGCCCGAACTTTGCCGCAAGTTTTTTCTCTTCGTATTTCGACAGGCGGTAGTAAAGGAATAGCAAAACAGGCCACATAGCCAGTGTGATGATCGTTGGCCACTGGATGAGAAAACCTATCGTGATCAGCATCATTCCCGCGTACTGCGGGTGCCGGATATGGGCGTATATTCCGTCTGTAACCAACTGTTCTTCTGTAGCATGGTATATTTTCTTCCAGCCCAGGTAAATGATGTAGACGCCGAAGAAAATAATTCCATTCGTAATGATATGCAGGATGGACATCGCTACGGTGGAATGAGACAAGCCCAGGAATACCAGCACCAAATGGCCGCTGGAATGGGAAAACGGGTCGAGCACCGGATAGTTACTGCCCAGCCAGCTTGTCAACAGGTAAATGGTTAAGGGAAAACCATACATTTCGGTGAAAAGCGCCGCCAGGAAACCAATGAATACTCCCATCGAGCGCCACTCGAACTTCTCCTTGGGCCTGACATAGCTAAACACGACGAACAGGAAGATCAGAAAAACGAACAGGACTGTAGTCCAAAAGCCGTAGGCATAACCGCCGTAATCTACTCCGTGCATGGCTGTATTTTTAAAAGGTTTATCAATTAGCCGTCTTCAGGAACTCGGCGATCTTGGCCGCCTCGTCCTCTGTCAGGTTCGCCCGCACCCGCATATGCATTATTGCTACGTCCCATTCTGTATCGCTGAAAGTTTCAGGCGAAGGGGCGTTGTGGCAGCGCAGGCAGTTTTCTCCCCACAACTGGGCGCCTGATTTAAGTGCTGCCATATCATTGGTTGTAGCACAACTATTGATAATGGCGGCTACAGTGAAGGTCGCAAACAAGCCTATGACGATCGGTATCTTTTTCATGATGGTTGATTTTACAGTGAGCAATCAGAATCCTATAGCCCAGTGGATGAAGAAGGCATCGCCTGTTTCACTGGGTTCTCCTCCATGCTCTCCGGCCTCGCCACTGATGGTGCGATAGGAGAATTTGAAGAGCGTCCGCCAATCGAGCCAGTAGTTCAACCCGACCTCCCATTGCTTCTGGTCAACTTCCCAGGGCGCCCCTTCAGGTGTCCTCAGCGAGGAATACCTTCCGGCTATTTCCAGGTTCTGGATGAACTTGTTTTCAACGAATGCCGGGCGAAGGGAAAGCTGTGCAAACCAGGTTGTGCTTTTGTTGTCAAAAGTGTGAAATTCACCCGGCTCATCCGGTTCCGGGAATTCGGCCTCTTCCACATCGGTTACAGAATACTGAGCTTTTATATCCAGCACGCTGCTGATTCCAGGCAGGTTCCGTACATAAGACAGATCCAGGGCGTATAATAGCGCTGCCACATCTTCATACTTAGAATCCTTATCTCCCACTTTTCCGTACAGGGCCGACAAGCCAATTTCCAGGGCGGAATTGCTCATCGGGAAAAAACCGACCCGCCCGCCAACCGCTTTGTTTTTATTATTGTCCGGAACGATTTCGTAGTGCAGTATTCCCCCTTCTTCAGGTTCCATACTGCCGTCGTTGAGCTGCGGGCCATTGATCGCATATACAGAGTAGTTGGTTTTGACCGGGCCGAGATAAGCGGCGCCTCTCAGTTCCAGGCCAATGTCTGCTCCCGGCAAAAGGCCATCATGCCCTGCCCCCAGGGGGCGGGTTGGAAACTTATTGATCCAGGCAGGGTGCAGGTTAGGGATGAAAGTGCCGAAAGGAATAAGGATTTTCCCCGCCCTGAAGGTCAGTGATTTTGTGAGCAGGTAGGACATGTTCGCGTATTCAAGCCCCAGGTGCAATTCGTTGCCTTCCAGTTCCAACTCCAACTCGCCTTCGAAAAGCAGCCGGTCGGATTGACGAAAGATCAATAGCGGGTTGAAAGACCCTCCAACAAAAGTGAATTCTTCATCCGTAAGTTCTAAGCCCGAATGGGCATAGCCCCGGAGCAAATAACGGCTCTTACCAGGTTTCCAGTCATTCGTGGTTGCTTTGGGCAACTGTGTTGTTTGCATATCCAAAGTGGAAAGAACCTGGCTGACAGAATCCTGTTGAGCATTCAAATGTATACTGAACCCAATCAGCACCAGCAGCAATATTTGTCGGTAGAGGTTTTGCATGGCTTTATTTTTTTGTTTGAATGGATTTAATTGCCCGATGGGCTATTTGCCGCCTAATTGCCGGATATAGTTCACCAACTGCCATCGTTGCTGTTCGGGAAGCGCTTCCTTATAGGATGCCATGGGAGGTTTGCCTTCTGTTATCTTCCAGTAAATGGCGCCGTCGGTTTGTGCCTGAACACGCTTGCTGGTAAAGTTGGCGGGGCGCGGATTCAGGGCCATACCCGCCAGCCCGTCACCCTTACCCTTGTCGCCGTGGCAAATGGAGCAGAGTTGTTTATACAAGCTTTTTCCTGCTGCTGTAGCATTGGCGTTGCCCTGGTATGGGTTCTTGTAGCTATTGGCGCCGGCGGGCGCCGTCCAGGTGGTTTGCCCGAAGGCAAAGTCGGCCGTTCCCCAGAAGATCAGGCAAAAAACAACCAAGGCCGCCCGGAGGGTGAATGCACCCCTCCTGCAGAATACATTGTCCATCTTTAGAATTTTTTATTTAAAGATCCTTACTTATCCTTCTTATACCCAATCCATTTTTTAGTGATGTGAATCATGGCTTTCGCTGGCATCCTCCTGCCCTTTGCTTTCAGTACCCATCATACCCATTTCCATCGACATGCCCTTATCTGTCATCATTTGCATACAGGATTGCATGCACTCTTCGCTCATCATGCCTTCCTGGTTCATCATCTGCATCATGTGGGCCAACATCTTTCCATCCTTCATCATGCCGCCCATCATATTGTGCATCATCTCCGGTTTGTCCTTCATCATTTGCATCATATTGTCTTCTTTCATCATCATGCCCATCATGTCTTCGTTGCCCTGCATCATCATCATGGCGTGTTCGTTCGACATCATTTTGTTCATGAACTCCGTCATCAGTTCGTGGTCGTCCAGAATAGTGGAAAATACTTTGTCCTTCGTTTCCGCATTTTCCAGCATCGCATTGACGCCTGCCTGCTGGGTGCAACCAGCCATTAAAAGGATTACAGCAAACAGGGATAAGAACATTAGTTTTTTCATCATCATTATTTTTTGATAATAATTTGTGTTGTCTATTGTTATTTTGGAATACCTTCAGCGGATATTTCCTTCTTGCGTTTGTCTTTTCCGGCCGGGCCTCTCGTCTCACCTGCCGGTTTGAATTTCCGGATGATCAGCCGGTTGGCTTTTTCATAAGTCAAATAGCGCGTCATCCAATTGACGGCAACCATGAGCTTGTTCTTTAAACCGATTATGGAAAACAGGTGAACCGTTGACCATAGCAGCCAGGCGAACCAGCCTTTCCAGATTGCCCCGCCGATCTCGGCCACTGCATTTTTCATGCCTATTGCAGACATGCTGCCTTTATCCTTATAACGGAAAGCCTTCCTGAACTCACCATGTTTGATGTAATGCAACAGGTTTTCCGCCAACAGTTTTCCTTGCTGTATAGCGACTTGCGCCACCATATTGTGCCCCTGGGCCCTGTCCGGAGAGGCCATAGCCGCCACATCTCCAATGGCAAATATGTTATCGTAATTCTCCAGCCGGTTGTAGCCGTCAACCTTCAGGCGGTTGCCTTTGGCAAGGGCGCTGCCTTTCAAACCGGAAGGAACCTCACCTTTCACTCCGGCTGTCCAGGCGAGCATACGAGCTACCAGGCTGTTTTTGTTACTTAGCTGCACATTAGTGCCGTCATACGCGGTTACCGAGGTGTTGAGCACGATCTCGATATCCAGAGCCTTCAACACTTTCAGCGCGTGCCCGGACGCCTTTTCGGACATCGCCGGCAGCAAGCGGCCGGCTGCCTCAACCAGGTATATTTTCATCCATCCCGTAGCGATCTCCGGATAGTCTTTATTCAGGAGGTAACGCCTGAACTCGGCGAGGGCGCCTGCCAGCTCTACGCCGGCAGGGCCGCCCCCGACGATAACAAAATTGGTTAGGGCATCTTTTTCCTTCGGGCCGCAGGTAATGGTGGCCTCTTCCAGGTTCTGCAGTATCCAGCTTCGGATATCGAGGGCGTCGCGGATATCCTTAAGGCCCACGCTATTCCGTTCTAAGTCCTGTAAGCCGTAGTAGTTCGTCCTGCTGCCTGTGGCTAAAACCAGGTAATCGTAGCGTACCCATCCGATGTCTGTAAATACCCGGTTTGTTTCCGGTTCAACCCGCACCACTTCTGCCATGCGGTACACCAGGTTTTTATACCCCTGGAACAGCTTCCGGACAGGCGATACGATAGAGTCCGGCTCCAGCCCTGCAATAGCCACCTGATACAGCAATGGCTGGAATTGATGGAAGTTGTTTTTGTCCAGCAAAACCACCTGCACCGCTTTGTTTTGCAGTTTCTTTATCAGGTTGATGCCGGCGAAGCCCGCTCCGACGACTACGATCCGCGGCAAGCGGGTAGCCGGCAGGCAAACGGTGCTATGTGGGCATTGGTTAAGCATGAGACAAACTGTTAACAGGTTTTAATTGATACCAGAAAAGATAGGCGTATTCCATTGTCAAATGTTTTTATCCCCAATAATGAGGCGATCCTCACTTGCTGTCGCCGGGCGAACCGCCTCCCTCCACCGATACGACACAATTGTGCACCCCCTCATACGGAGAAGGCGCATAGCCGTCAGCTTCAGGGTCGTTCGCCCATTGCCCATCGCCCATCTGGTAACGGAATTCATACTCCTTGCCGGCCTCGAGATCAACCGTAACCTGATAAGCAGTTTTAGCCGCTTTCATTTTCAGCCCGTTTTCCCAGTTCCAATCATTGAAGTCTCCAACGACCCGGATTTCCTGCCCTTTTTGAACTGCGTCCAGCGGCAGGCTGAATGTAACTTTACACAGGCCTTTGCTTTTGAGATACTTTTTCTTGATCATGGTTTTAACTTTTAGGATTTTCTAATCTTTGTACCCATCCCTAAACTGAAATTATAAATACCTGCAACACAGGCTCCCACCAGCCATCCCAATACAAAAGATTCCACCAGCCCAATGCACACTTCGTAAAGAGGCACATCCATTCTGATGACAGGGGCGGTGTCCAGGCCATGAAGCAGGCTGTTAAAAAATCGTACTGTGCCGTCCTTGCCGACAGTCAGCATAACCAGGGCGCAGCCCAGGTAGAGCAAGGCCCAGGTGAGGCCAACCGCCAGTCCGAATTTTCTAATGTGAATGATGCTCATAAGTTTTTTCTTTTTCGTTATCTGAGTCGCTTTGTCCGCCATGTTGCCCATGCCCATGCGGCATAAGCAAATGGCAGGCAAACATCGCCAGGATGAACAGGAAAAGGCCCGTATTTTCACTCAGCCCCAGCGCCGGAGCAAAGAATATCAGCAAGAGGGGCAAAGTACAGCCAACCAGCATCCAGAAAAGGCGTTTTTTGTTCATGTCGGTTGTTGTTTTAGAGCTTGTTTGGAGGCCGGGTTTGATAGCGAAAAGAGTCAATTTTTTGATGAAACAAGGCGGGAAAACCGAAGTTTAGCCGTAGCTAAATGAGGATTTTCTCAACGCAGTGTCATCAAAAAAGCGGCCTTTGCAGCTCAAAGATGGGCCCCCAAACAAGCTCTAAGGCAATAAACAGGCTTTTCAATTGCGCGCAATTGAAAAAAATGGCTTTTGCGACACTGAATTTCAGCGCTTTTTTCCGCCTGCCCCTCCCCGAAAACGATGAGAATTGCCGGCAGGATATGGAAGGGGCGAAATGGGCACGTGCATCGTAACCCTTTAACAATCATTAATTTACAACAATTTATTCACAACCCTTTATCTTCTTTTGGCTAATGTTTACAAAATCTTGTCTAAAGGAGAGCGCGGCTTGTCTTTCAGCTGTTTGTACTCGCTCATGCTCATCCCCACTATTTGTTTAAACTGGCCGGAAAGGTGATAGATATTGTTATAACCCAGCTCATAAGCGATCTCTGAAAAATTTAGCTCATCATACTCGATCAGCTCTTTTACCTTTTCTATCCGCAACAGGATAAAATACCGCTCGATGGTAATTCCTTCCGTTTTAGAAAAGGCCTTGCTCAGGCTCCAGTAGTCCCTGTGGAGTTTTTCGGCGAGAATGTCTGATAGCTTTTTCTCCCGATGTAATGGAAGGCTGCTGACCATTTCGACTAAAGCCAGTTTTATCTTTTCTGCGGCTTGTTCCTCCTTGTCTTTAACGAATTCGAAATCATCTTCCATCAGGATTTTCTCGACCTGCGAAAGAGAAACATTTCCTTTTGGAAGGCGAAACTTTACCCTGCCCAGTCTCATCTCCAGCACTTCTACGCCCAAGGCTTCCAGGTCCTGGCGGGCAACCTTAAGGCACCGGCTGCAGATCATGTTTTTGATGATCAATTCATGGACTTCGTATGATTCCATTTTGAGGGGGTGGTTTTAGAGGCTGTTTCATTTAAGTTTTTGAAATTTATTATAGATGATTTTTTTGCCAATCGAAGCCATTTTTGAGTTTCGTACCTGGAAGGTACGGGACGAAAAAAGGCTGACGAGTGGTAAAAAAAGGGCTATAAGAAAATCAAAGGACTTAAATGAAACAGCCTCTTAGTGTTAGCGGAAATCAGGGCAGGTTATGCCCGGAAAAAAGACGGCACTTACCTGGGCCCGGCTTATCGCCGGTGGCCAGGCCCCCGCCAGACCAACAAAGGACAACCTATACAATCAGTAATGATACCCGGAATGACAGGATATACCTGCAGCTCCTGGCAGGGGCCTTGTGCAGGATGAGAAAGGAACCGCTAACAAAGAAAGGACTGTAACCACGCTTGCCTGTCGTAGACTAAAAGCGGAGGGACATAATACAGGAATGGAAAGTATTGCTTATCAAATGAAGGAATGAGGATCCTTTGAGGAGGAAGAATGGCGCTCAAGCTGATCGGGCGGCCGGTAACATCGATCCCGATTATCGGGATCTGCTGGTCCTGATCAAGCTTGTAGTAAGTCGATTCGTTGTGGCAACAATTTTTATCTTCCTTGTGATCCTCCTCGTCCCTGGAACATGGGGTAACGGCATCCTTGGCGCAACAACTTCCGAAGCTGAAGAAGAAGCTCGTTTTTACGAATTCATCCTCGCAATAGTGGCTGTTTATCCAAAAGCCTCCGGAGCTGAGGAATACCGAAAAAGCAACGGCGATATGGATAACAGCTTTTAGCATGAAGTTGAAAATATTATTATACCAAATGCAAGCTTTGGAGTAAAGTTAGCAATAAACTCTTGTTTCACCAATGATTTTTGTCAGCCGGAAGCTGTTCTTCAACAATTTATCCCATACCAAAAAGGCCGGGGCCGGATAAAGGAAAAAGCGCTCCTGGAAAACCAGCCTGTTTTGATTGCACGTTGCCAAGTGTGCAAATTTCCCATTACAAAAATTGACAGGCTATTCGATGTTCATAATGGCCGTCTTCACGCTAGATAGGCTGTCCGCATCTGTCCAGGCAAAAATGATTTGTTTATCACGCTTTGCCATCACCGGGAACCCACTTTGCCGGGAAGGGTTAGTAGCAGCCATTAAAAAGGGGGCGCCCATTTTACCCTGCAAATCAACTTTGACTGCATTGATGGTTGCACCATCTTCTTTTTCCTCCATCCAGCTAACCACCGCCTCATTGCCATTAAGCAATTCTATATCCACGCGCCCCAAAGGATTGCCCTCATCCACACGGATTGGCACAGAGAAGGTTTCGCCGCTATCATCTGAAAAGGCTACCTTCACTTGTGGCTTTTCTTCGGGCATGCTGAACCAGGCAACGGCAACGGTATTATTTTGAGCTGTAATGGCAGGGCCATTAACAGGGCATCCGGCAATTTTCCAGTTATCCTCATGCACCTTCTGAGGCGCTGTCCATTGGCCATTTATTTTTCGGACAATAGAAATGTCTCTTACCTCCTCTTCCGACCGGTCCCGATAAACAACTACCGGCCCGGAATTAGTCATTACAGCATCTGTTTGGCAACAATCACAAACCCTTGTATCAAGTTCTGCTTCTTCATAAAGGTTGCCGTCTTCGTCAAACTCGGCAGTCCTTAGTGCCATCGCCCCTCCATGAGCGTGAGCATCCTCATGGCCTTCGGAACCTTTAGTATTCCTGCCATCGAGCCATACAATAAACATGCGTCCATCCTGAAGCGGGAACATAGTGACAAAACCGTGTTCGGCAGCTATTCCATCCCGATGTGGAATAAAGGAAGGCCCCCAATGATAGCCCCCATCTTTTGAAAGAGCAATGCGTACATCATAATCGTACGTTCCGTTGGCGCTTTTCTGCAACCAATGGGCAGCTACGCTATTAGGCTTGTTATGAAAAGATGCCAGAGAGGGAAAATCCGCCCAATTGACAAACCAGTCAGATCCTCTTGCAATTTCATTTGGCTCGCTCCATTTGTCATTTTCCAGCCTGGAAAACAGTAAAGCGCCTGTCGTGTCATTGAGGTATTCTACCCAGGAGAGTAGTGCCTGGCCATCTTTGGATACAAAAAGGTTAGGTTCTCCACTTTCCTTTGTTGGGACGGGAATTGCTTTAATAAGCAGCCCCTCCGAATCCCCATGGCCTGAATTGTGCTGACAGGACATTAAGCTAATTATTAATAAGAAAACGAAAAGAGGCTTTTTCATTGGCATAAATTTAATTCAAAACCCGGAAGGCTATCGGAGACAGCCTTCCGGGTTTCAGAAAACGAATTAATGGCTGTGCCCATCCTTGGTATGCTCTGCCTGCGCAACGTAATCCATCCCGCAAACCGGGCATGTACCTGCACTTTCACTACCGCTGCCTTCGCAATGCATGGGGCAGACATAAGCAGAGGTGTATTCTTTGCCCTCTCCATGATGTGCCTCGGCAGTGGGTGCATCATGGTCATGGCCATCATGGGAAGCCTCCGTATGAGTGGCTTTATGGTCATGGTTACCGTGATCATGAGTACCATTGCCCCCACAGGACCAGGCAAACAAAGCCATGCAGAACAATAAGGTTAAAACACCAAGTGATTTTAGAGATTTCATCGTTTAAACTTTTATTGGTTGTATAAGAAGAAATGCCGCTTGGCAACATCGAAGCACATAATGCTCCGTTTAGTGCAAGCATTATTCTCCAGATGGCCTGGGCGCCCATTTCAAGGCCATTGGTTGCTAAGTACAATTTGCATTCATGCTTAAGTTATTTTGAATCGACAATAGCTAGTTTGTGAAGAGCCTCTGTTTCCCCTGTTTTTATTTTTATAATGTAAATTCCAGAAGAAAGGCCAAACTGTTGTCCGTCCAAACTTTGGCGATAGCTACCCGGCATTTGCATTACGGGGCTGGTTTGAAAAATCACTTTGCCATCCAGTCCAAAAAGCTGAAGGGCAATAGTTTGGTGGCGTTCAAGGATATATTCCAGTTCAAAATACCCGGTTGTAGGATTAGGGAATATGTGAAAGTTTTGCTGTAAATCGGGTTCATTTACGGAAGTTGTGAAGCACAAAGTATTTTCCAGGGTAGCGGGTGTACCCGAAACAGGCGTGGCAACCGCCGTCACCGTACCCGAACCCACTACCGTTGCTGTAAAATTGACTTCCAAATCAGGCGTTCCCACTATCGTTTCTGTTCCTTTTTCAGCACATCCGGCATTGCCGTCGGCATCGGTTTTTATAAAATAAAAATCCTCTGCGCCCGATCCAAAACCCGTTGTAATGCCTGCTACCGCATAGCCATCGTCCAAAGTTGCCCTTACTGTCCAACCCCGTTCTTCGCCCAAACTGCCGTAGGCTTTCGTCCAGAGGGTATCGCCGTTCTCGTCGGTTTTTATTAAATATACGTCGTTGCAAAGCACATCGCAAAAACCGCCCGTTGCAAAACTTTTAGTGCCACCCGTCATAATGTAGCCGCCATCCACCGTAGGTTCGACGGAGTAAGCAAAATCTTCATCCAAACCGCCGTAGGTTTTTGCCCACAAAATCTCGCCGTGGTCGTCAATTTTCATTAAAAGCGCATCCAATTGCCCCTGCCCGAAGCTGCGACTATGCCCCGCAATGATGTAGGCTTGGTCACTGGTCAGCCGGACGGAATAGCCAAAATCGTCGCCTGCGCCGCCGAAAGTTCTTGTCCACAAAGTGTCGCCATTCATATCGGTTCTGATCACATAAATGTCGGCGTTGCCTGCACCAAAACTGTACGTTTCAGCAACCATGATAAAACCCAAATCAGGAGTCAGGTCAATAGCTCTCAAAAAATCGCCACCGGTATTGCCGTAGGTTTTTGCCCACAAAACTTCGCCGTCAGCATCGGTTCGAAGTAAATAAATTTCGTGTTGCCCCTCGCCATAGCTGCTGGTATGCGCTGCAACGATGAAGCCGCCGTCAAAGGCCGGTTGCAGAGAGTACGCTCCATCGGCACTCGCACCGCCATAGGTTTTTGACCAAATCACTTCGCCCTGCGGATTGGTTCGGATGAGGTTTACATCGTGCCCGCCTTGTCCGAAACTTTCAGTATGCGCCCCAATGATAAAGCCTCCGTCTGCGGTTTGGGCAATTGCCCACGCATAGTCCGTGTTGCTATTGCCAATGGTCTTTGACCAGAGCATATTCCCCTGCTGGTCAGTGCGAATGAGATAGACATCTCTGCTACCTTCACCAAAACTTTCAGTATAGCCTGCAAGAATGTATCCTTCGCCGGTGGTCTGCGTCAACGTGTAGGCATAATCGGTTGCGCTACCGCCAAAGGTTTTTTGAAAGGTGATTTGGGGATAAGAAACAGTAGCAGCTTTTTTGTCAATCGTCAGGTTGTATTCTCTGACGTGTAGGTTATTTACGTTGCCTTCGACAGAGGGTGCTATTTGTGCAATGCTTTTATTTGCATCTACAAGAATTAAAATAATTAATATCCATATAAAATTCTTCATTCTAATCATAGCTTTTAATGGTTGGAGATTTTCCAGTTTTGAAAATACCAATGCACCTACAGATTGGATAGATAGCCGAGCAGTGCTTTCTTTTTCGAATCGCTTAATACTGCCTCCTTATGAAGGAGAGTATAAGGCCAGAGGGGCATTTCTCCGTCTTCAATCTGATTGATCATAGATTCGCGTTTCATGCGTTTCATGCGGCCGGAGTAATTTCCCCATTCGGATAGATTAAGTTCCTCCTTTCCATTGTTTATGTGGTTTTGGATCATCCAGGCAAAAGGCTGAACATGGCTGTACCAGGGATAATCTGTATTGTTGCTGTGGCAATTATAGCAGGAAGCCGTAATCAGTGATTTTATCTCAGCAGGCGGTTTTTCAGTTGCCATAAAATCGGAAGGAGGGGTTTCAGCGCTGGTATTGCGCTGGATGGGGATGAATTGTATCCCCACCAGTGCAATACCTGCCACCAGTAAAGCCATTTTTATACTTTTCCTCATTGTGCAGCAATGGTCTCTTTTACCACTCCGCATTTGGGTATGCTGGAGCCGAAAAGAGGGTTCTCCACTTCTTTACTGGCACTGAGCCACATACCGCCTTTTTTGTTATTGTACATCGGGCAATATTGCTGATACAGCGTACGGTCTGTTCCGATGATGGCTACCAGGTCTTTAATATCTTTGCCCAATGACTCGAAATGCTCCCTTTGGTGGGCAATCTCACTTTCGGAAATATGCTCTGCATGCTCTTTGACAACTTCCATGATCTCTTTAAGCTCTTTTTGATCTGCCTCCTGAAATTTAGCCGGATCAAAATTGCCGGCAGCCGTGAAAAGATCCGAAGCTGCTTTGGCTGCTTGTTCCTGGCCGTCTTTTACCAGAGCATTTTTAATGGCCAGGTAAGCGTCTAAAATAGCGGCGCCGGAATCGGAATGTTTTACTGAAGTTTGCATGGCTTCAGGGTTCATTCCTTCACCATGCTCCATCGAGCTGTGACCCATGTCTTCCTGCTCCTTTTGTTCAGAACCGGCAGCATTGCCAGGCCCATTATTACACGATGAGGTGACAATAGCCGTCGTTGAAAAGGCTGAAAGAAACAACAAAATTTTGAAGTAATGCATGGTATGAAATTTTTTGGTAGTATGAGAAGATTAGTTTTTCACCACTTTGAAAGCCCGAATTCCGGCGGGAGTAATTACATGGATATAGTAAAGCCCATCGGCATAGCCTGATAGGTTTATAAATTCATTTTCATTGGCTGTCTTCCTTCGTTCTAAAATTTGGCCTGAGGAATTGTAAATTTCAATGGCCAAAAAGTCCAGCCTGCCGATCATTACATTACCGGAAGTCGGGTTCGGATATACAATTGCCGGCTCAATGGCAAATTCATCAACACTGCTGGTATTGCCAAATACGATAAACTGCCCCATCATCCCATCATCTTCGTGGCTGAGCATGTGGCAGTGGTACATGTAGGGGGTATCTTCATCGGCGAAATCCTCAAATTTGGTGATGAAGCGCACCGTACCACCCATTGGCGGGACCAGCACCACATCTTTTCTGCCCCGCATATTGGGCGGCGGCGTATTTCCGTTGATATCCAGAATATGAAACTGGACATCGTGAATGTGAAAGGGATGGGAAATAGCGGTCATATTGGTCAATTGCCATATCTCTGTGTTGCTTAGTGGGATACGGTAGTTGACTACTTCCATATCATACTCCGCGCCGTTGATCACAAAGGGGCCCTCAACCATCCCGGCAGGGCCCATCTGAGCAGGAGTAAAGGTAAGATTGCGGGTTGCCTGGGCGTCAGCCTCCGCATATGGGGTTTGATCCAGGAGGGCCGAAGGGATGGAAGTAACCGGATCTGCCGTCGGAGCTGCCACCTTTAATTGAAGGATGTTGAAATCACTGCCGTTTAAAGGGTTACCACTATACCCAGTAATGCCTCCTATTGGCATTACACTGGGGTTGGCGGCGCCATAAATGCCACTTGGCAGCTCAGAAGCAAAACTCATCAGGCTAACAGACTGCCCTTGCAGAGCGGATAGATCCAGCAGGATTTCCGCCCTTTCTCCCGGTGCCAGCCTTAAACGGCTAAGGGTGACGGGAGCGCCGAGTAAACCGCCGTCAGATGCGATCTGATAAAAGGCCAGGTTGCCGGAAAAGCCAAGGTCGTAAACCCGTTCTGTCGAGCCATTGAGCAAGCGCAGGCGTATAACCTGGGCAGGCGCTTCGAGATAGGGGTCTAAGGTTCCATTGCAAAGAATGGTATTGTCGGAAGCGGTGTTGGTTAAAAACTGTTTTTCTGCATTGAAAGCACGCGACTGGATCACGACTGGGAAGTCATCTATCCCATATCTCCTCGGGAGATCTAACTGAGCTTCCTCCTCATCTCTCACGATTATGAACCCGGCTGCACCCCTGGTAACCTGCTCTTCCGTATGTTCGTGCAGGTGAGGGTGATACCAATAGGTGCCGGCTTTATCCAGCACCGTAAAAGAGGGCGCCCAAACTTCCCCGGGGGCAATAGGCGTATGCGGCCCGCCGTCATTTTCTGCAGATACGTGCATCCCATGCCAGTGAACTGTAGTGGTTTCGGACAAGCTATTGGCCACATTTAAAGTGACATCACGTCCCTTTTCCAGGATCAAAGTCGGGCCCAGAATATCCTGGTTATATCCAATGGTATTGGTGATAAACCCATCGTAGAAGGCCACCTGGCCACTTTGCAAATTCAGGCTTACAGACGGCCCTGTTAGGATATCCGGAATAAAAAGTGCATTCAGGGAAGAGGCATTTCCCTCAATCGAAAAATCCCCGCTGATATCGTTATAGTCAGCGCCGGCATTGTCCTGAATAACCTGAATTCTTCCCTGTGAGGTGATGACATCAGGAACCGTCCAGCTGTAGCTGAGCGCGCCGGGGCTGAGATCTGAAGCTATGGGTTCCCAGTTCTGGCCGCCATCCGGAGAAAACAGCAAATCCCAGTTTTGAGTATCGTGAGCAATAAGGACATTCCATTCGATCAGTACCTCCTCGCCGACGGTAAACGTTTCTCCTCCCTGAGGCCGGATCAGCTCCACATGCCCAAACAGTTGGATACCGGTTACCAAAAGAATAAGTGTCAAAAAGTATTTCATTTTTCAATGTTTTGTAGACAGGAACCTGTTCAAACCGCTGTTCATTGAGATTGGGCTCGTCTTTCCGGTTTTTGATAAATTTCGTGGCTCATCAATACGCGAAATTTATCAAAAAACCGGAAAGACAGAATTTTAATAGAGTTTATGTGAGTAAGTTTCGTATAGGCCATGGATGAAGATTTTTTGTCAGATCAAGGAACGCCCGGCCCCGATAGCTATCGGGGGGTAGCAGCGCTACCAAGGCGAGGACGCGACGCAGAGCTGGCGAAAAAGATCATTCAGGGGCATACGAAATTTGCTTACATAAACTCTAATGATTGTGAAACTGGTTCGGGTTGGCCTGATCAGTCGGCTTGCGTTCCAGTGGAAAAGTCTCTTTGACTGCCCCACACTTGAGCATTTTTTCCCCGAAATACGGGTTGCGGACCGCCTCCTCGCTACTTAGCCAGTCGGCTCCTTCATTATCGAAGGCCATGGGGCAGTGCTGTAAATAGAGGACATGTTCGCCGGTGCCGAAAGCGGTTATCACTTCCACAAGGGCATTGGTAAGGAAGCTAAACTGTTTTCGCTGCTCTTCAATGTCTTCACTTTTCTTAATGGCGTTTCCATGCGCTTGCAGGGCTTCCACTTTTTCCATCCAGAACATATGCGCATCGCCTTTCAACAGGCTCATATCCACTTTTTCGATAGCCATCAGCACCTGTTCAGCTTGCCTGCTGGCCTGGCCTGGGTCAGAAGCGACAAAGGCGTCCTTCAGGAGCAGGTAATTGTCCACAACACTCATCAACTGTTTCCGGAAAGCCTCCGGCGTATGGGCGGCGTGGTCAGGAATGGTTTCCGCCATACCGGTTTGCCGTACGTTTCGGTTCATCATGCTCGCCATATTGTTGAGCTGAGCGGCGGCGTCAATAATGAAAGCGCCGTTGACTACGACCCGCTCGCCCGCTTCCAACCCTTCTTTTACGATGTACGCTCCACCCGCCGCATCGCCGAGCGTCACTTCCCGGAATTCATAAGAGGGGACAGTGGCGCCGGGCACTTCCACGTATACTACTGAACGCGGCCCGGTCCACAATACGGCTGTTTTAGGAACAGACAAACTGCTTTTATCCGTCCCAACTCTGGATTTGATGGTACCCCTGATGAACATTTCCGGCTTCAGCAACCCTCCGGGGTTGGCCACCTCCGCCCTCAGAGCGGCTATCCTGGCCTGGGGGTCGATAACGGGGTCGATGAATGAAATGCGGGCGGTGAAGGTGCGCCCGGGAATGGCAGGCACCGTATAAGAAACAAGGCCGCCAACCCGGACTTCGGCGAGGTCCTCTTCGTAAGCATCGAACAGCAACCACACCCTGCCCAGGCTGGCAATATCGAATAACACCCCACCTTCTTTGAGGTAATCCCCTACGGATACCCGGCGCTTGAGCACTACACCACTCTGGTCAGCATATACGGTAATATTGGTTTTAACATCCCTGGAGCTTTCTATCTCTGCGATGGTAGCCTCGGATATCTTCCAGTTGCGAAGCTTATTGCGGGCAGCTTCCAGCAATTGCGGCTGGGAATCCTTCCATTTCATTGCTTCGATAAGCTCCCGCTGGGTGGTGGCCAGTTCCGGGGAATAGATGGTGGCCAGTCTCTGGCCCTTCCGAACCTCTTCGCCGGTAAAGGTGACGAAAAGCTGTTCGATCCTGCCCGGAACGTGGGCAACCTGGCTGGAAACAAGCCGTTCATCCGTTTTCACTTTACCGGTCAGGAAGATGGTTTTGGTATTGGCGCCATTAGCATTGCCCACAGCGACGGTTTGCACATTTGCAAGCTTCACCGCCTCCGGGGTCATTTCCATGACCAGGGGATTATCCGAGGAAGAGGCTTCGCTCAATGGGATGAGTTCCATGCCGCAGATAGGGCAGTTCCCAGGTTCATTCTGCCGGATCTGCGGGTGCATGGAACAGGTCCAGACCTCGGCAGCCTGTTCAGTGGCTTCCTGATGCTGATGGCCTTCCTGGCCGGCAGGTTCCGCTGTCTTACCCCCAAAGATCAGATAGCCTGCACCCAGGCTGACGAGGGCGGTTATGATGATGGCTAGAAATATTTTCAAGTTTTTCATGGTGCTTTTTTTCGAATTAAGGATAACTGTTTAGGTGTGGCGGTTTTATGGTGTTCTGGTATTGCGGCCAAGCCAACTCTGGGGCTCTTCGGTATGAACTTTGTGCCCGTTTTGAGCCAACCGTAAAATTTACCCGGCAAAATAGACGGGCCAAAACACCGAAATACCATAAGGCCTAAATAGTTACAATTAAGGAATATATCTTTCAATCGCTGCCTGCGCCATCTGGGTTTTCACCACTGCCGAAAGCGCCATCAGGTCGTACTGGACGAGCTGGTCTTCCAGTTGAAGCAGGTCGATAAAACTGGCCCCCTCGTTGCTGTAGGCGGCAAGCAACAGTTCAATGGCAGACGAAACCGTAGCTTTCTGCTCCTGGTAAAGCCGGTATTTTATCTCCCCGTCTTCCAGGTCAGCGTAGGCTTGTTCAATAGCGCTCCGGAACTGTAGGAAAAGATCCTGCTTGCGCGTTTCGAGGGCCTGGATTTTCAGCTTTTCCTCCTGCTCTTTAGCCCGGTACTTTTCCCGGTAGAGCGGTATTCTAACCCCCACTCTCGGCGACAGGATATCCCTCCCGTTATTCATCGGCTCGGCATCTGAACGTTTGCCGACAGCTATGTAATCCAGCCCTACTCCAAAGGAAGGTTTTCCTTCCAGGGCATTCAGCTCGATGGAGCGTTGGGCGGCTTCCTGTTGCAAGGTAAACATGCGCAGCATCGGGTGCCCCTCCTGAATGTCGTTGAGCAGGGCCGCCCGTTCGTATGGTGGCTCTGCCAGCGGCAGCGTATCGACAAGCGTTACAGGCGACTGCTCCGGCCGGTTCAACAACTGGTTGATCACCGCCAGCGGCTTTTCCTTTTGGTTCTCCAGAATATTCAACTCCTCTTCCAGGCTACTGATGCGGATCTGTATACGCAGCACATCAGCCAGGTTGGCTTTGCCGGCCTCCACTCTTGTGGTGGCGATGGATTCGAGCGTCCTGAAAATGTCAATGCTCCTTTGCAGGATCTGCTGGCGTTCATCCAGCTCGTAAAGCTGAAAATAGGCTTGTTTTACCAGGTAGTGAAGGTTAAGCCGGGAGGCCGCGATCTTCTCATATTGAGCTCTTGCCATGGCCAGCACGACATCTTTGCGCGCCTTCAGGGTTCCTTTCCAGGGAAACATCTGAGTGGCGCTGAGGCGAACCAATTGTGGGCCCAGGCGGGTTTCTACCGGCAGGGGAAAAACGCCCAGCCCAGCTTCCGGTTCCGGCAGCTGGCTTACCTGCGGCGCCTTTTCCAGCGCAGCGAGGTATTCCTGGTATAATGCTTTTAATTCCAGGTTGGCGCTGTCGGCCGCCAGCAATAAGCTCTCCAGAGGTTGTGCGCTTGACTTTTGCAAAAACGAAAATAGCAGCAGGGCAAGCCCTGCTATCACTTTATACGGATATTTCATCAGTTTCTGCATTTTGATTTCCAAACCAATCGTTCCATTTCAATTGCCCTTCTTTCCAGATGCTGTAGAGCACCGGCACGGTGAACATAGTCAGCAACTGAAGGCACATCCCTCCGAAAGAAGGTATGGCCATCGGCACCATCACATCGGCGCCCCGCCCTGTGGAAGTGAGCACCGGCAGTAAGGCGAGGATCGTAGTGGCCGCCGTCATTGTCGCAGGGCGAACCCGGCGAAGGCCGCCTTCGACTATAGCCTGCCGGATGCCTTCTACAGTTTTGGGCTGGTTTTCTTTAAACCGGTCTCTGATGAATGTGGCAACCAGGACGCCATCGTCGGTAGCAATTCCAAATAAAGCTAGAAACCCTACCCAGACTGCCACGCTGAGGTTGATAGGGTGCATCTGGAACAGGTCCCGCATATTGGTGTCGAACAGTTCAAAATTCATGAACCAGGATTGGCCATAAAGCCAGATCATGATAAACCCACCGGAAAATGCGATGAAAACACCGGTAAACACCATTGTGGTGACAGCTACTGAACGGAATTCGAAGTACAGGATGAGGAAGATTATCCCCAGTGCAATGGGCATCACAATACTCAGGCGTTTACTGGCCCTGACCTGTTGTTCGTAAGTGCCGGCAAAGCGGTAGCTGACCCCGGGAGGCACCACCAGTTCGCCGCTGCTAATCTTCTCTTCGAGGAACCGTTGAGCATTATTCACTACTGTCACTTCCGCCTGGCTGGGGTCCCGGTCAAAGAGGACATATCCTACCAGGAAGCTATCTTCACTTTTGATGGATTGCGGCCCTTGCCGGTATTCGACCTTCACAAGTTCACCCAACGGGATCTGGCCGCCGGATCTGGAAGGCAGCAATATTCGTTTAACGATTTCCGGGTCGCTGCGCAATTCCCGGGGGTATCGGATGCGAACGGGGAAACGCTCGCGCCCCTCCACCGTCGTGGTCATCATCATGCCGCCCACCGCCGCCTGAATGTGCTTCTGAACCTGCTCAACAGAAAGCCCGTGGCGGGCGATGGCCTGGCGGTCTATTTTAAACTCCAGGTAGGGCTTGCCGACGATGCGGTCGGCAAATACGGCAGCAGCTTTTACTCCTTCTACTTCCTTGAGGTATTTTTCAAGCTGCAGGCCAAACTCCTCGATCGTTCTAAGATCCGGCCCTTTCACTTTAATACCCATAGGCGCGCGCATGCCCGTTTGCAGCATCACCAGGCGGGTCTCGATGGGTTGGAGTTTTGGAGCGGAGGTTACGCCGGGCAGTTTAGTAGCCGCTACGATCTCCTGCCAGATGTCATCCGGGCTCTTGATGTGATCGCGCCACTGGCGGTAGTATTTTCCGTTGCGGCTCTCGATAAGCGCTCCCTTTTCATCCCTGAGGTATTCTCCGTTCTCATCTACTTTAAACCGGATGCGGTGGCCGTCCTCATCTACTTTGTATTCTGGCTTATACAGGATGATGTTTTCATACATGGAAACCGGGGCTGGGTCCAGGGCGCTTTCCACCCGGCCCATTTTTCCAACTACCGATTCCACCTCCGGTATTGCGGTAACGGCCATGTCGAGCGCCCTAAGGTAGTTGGTGTTTTGCTGAATGCCAGTGTGCGGCATGGAGGTCGGCATGAGTAGAAAGGAACCTTCATTTAGGGAGGGCATAAACTCCTGTCCAGTGTTTTTTAAAATAGTAACGCCCCAAACAACAATGCCGGTGACCGAAAGCAGGAACAACCAGCGAAAGCGCATGAAAAAGCGAAGGACTTGCTCGTAGAAGTGAATGAGGGTGAAGAAAACCACCATCAACAAAGTGATGATGCCGCCGACGAAGATGAAATTCGTCATAACACTCACATTGACGCCCAGAGGCATCCAGGCCCGGGTGAGGAAAAAGGCGACCAGGCCGGCATAAAATATGTTTTTAACCCAGGTGTAAACAGTGGAGGCCTTTTCCGAGAGATTATTACTGATCCAGATGCTACCCAATTCGAGTAGTGACACGAAAATGACGATCATGCCAAACCAGAAATTGAAAATCGAAGCAACCAGGACGCCGCCGGCCAGGAGTAAAAGGTTAGAAAAATATCGCCAACGGCTTCCCTTCGGCTGTACTGAAAACAGGCTGTGCGCAAGTGGCGGGAGTACCGTGATGGCGAGCACAATAGAGGCCAGGAGCGCAAAGGTTTTGGTAAAGGCCAATGGGCGAAACAACTTACCCTCCGCCGCCTCCATTGCGAAGACGGGCAGAAAGCTCACAATGGTGGTGGAAACCGCTGTGATCACCGCCGACGCAACCTCTACAGTAGCTTCATAAATGGTTGTCATGAGGGATTTCCCCGGCGGCGCTTCTTTTATGTTTTTCACCATGCTTTCTGTCAGCACGATTCCCATGTCAACCATGGTGCCAATGGCAATGGCAATCCCTGAAAGGGAAACGATATTGGCGTCAATGCCAAATTGCCGCATGGCAATGAAACACATGAGCACTGCCACTGGCAGGGCGCCGGAGACCAGAAGGGAAGACTTCAGGTTGAAAAGCATGAGGATAACCACGATCACCGTAATGAGTACCTCCAGGGTGAGCGCCTCCTCCAGGGTGCCGATCGTCTCCTGGATCAGCTGGGTGCGGTCATAGAAAGGAATGATCTTGACCTGCGAGACAGTACCGTCTTCCAGCGTTTTGGAAGGAAGCCCGGGCTCGATCTCCGCGATCTTGGCCTTTACATTTTTAATGACCTGCATGGGGTTGGAGCCGTAACGGGCTACAACTACTCCACCTACCGCTTCGGCGCCCGATTTATCCAGTGCGCCCCGCCTCGTCGCCGGGCCGATATTCACCCTCGCAATGTCCTTTACATAAAGTGGAACGTTGTTGTTTACCGCTACTACTGAATACTCTATATCCTCGATGTTCTTGATGTACCCTAGCCCCCGGACGAAGTATTCAGCCAGGTTGACCTCCATTGTCTGAGCCCCGATGTCAATATTGCTTCCTTTTACCGCCCCCATTACTTGTTCCAGCGTGATGCGGTTGGCTTTCATGGCATCGGGGTCAACATCGATCTGATACTCCTTGACAAAGCCTCCAACGGAAGCCACTTCCGAAACCCCCTCGGCGGAAGACAATCCGTATCGCACATAAAAGTCCTGAATGGTTCGCAGTTCATGCGGGTCCCATCCACCGGTGGGCTTACCGTTGGAGTCTCGTCCTTCTAAGGTGTACCAGTAGATCTGTCCCAGAGCTGTTGCATCCGGCCCGAGGGAGGGCTGAACGCCATCGGGCAATAGGTTGGCGGGCAGGGAGTTCAATTTCTCCAGGATGCGGGACCGGCTCCAGTAGAAGTCGATATCATCCTGAAAAATGATGTATATGGTGGAAAACCCGAACATGGAGTTGCTCCGGATGGTCTTTACTCCGGGAATACCCAGCAGGGCCGAAGTAAGTGGATAGGAAATCTGGTCTTCTACATCCTGAGGAGACCGCCCCATCCATCGGGTAAAGACGATCTGCTGGTTCTCGCCGATATCCGGAATGGCATCTACGGCAACGGGGTCACGGGGCAGCCAGTTTACATTGAGGTCGAAGGGTGCGGTGACGATCCCCCATCCTGCAAAAAACAGGAGCAGTATCCAGGCAACCAGCTTATTCTCCAGAAAGAATCGAATAGTTGCGTTGAGCATAAGCCTTAAGCAGTTTTATATAAATCGATGACGCCTTTTGGGCATAAAGTAACGACTTTAACCACTTCGATGAATTATCGAGTGGCAGGAAAAAACTAATAGTGGCCTATAAGCGGAAGACCTGCAACAACACGGATATGTCGTTGAGGACAATGGGCGGTTTGTACGTTAAGTAATGGAGCGTATTGGCATCTGTGGCAGGAAGTTGGAAATCAAGTGCTACGAAAATCGTAGCCAGGAGAACCGGAAGGTTCTTAAGATCAATACGGAAGGGTTGAGCCAGCTGTTCTTCATCCGATTTGACATATTCCGTTTCGTCATCACAACAGCTCTTTTTTTCTTGGTGAAGCCACTCTGTTCCGGAACTGTGGGTAGGACAGCCCTTCACTGCCTTCACATGATGGCATGGTTTTGCCTTCATGAAAACAGCCATACTCTTCAGCTCACTCCCGCAATAGTGCTTGTTGAGTACTATGCCCGTTGAGCTGAACAGGAGCAAAAAAGCCAGAGTGATATGGGTTATCCTGTAGAGCAATTTGTTTTTTGTTTCTGCAAAGATAGAATAGTTTATGAAAAAGAGTTTATACAATTTTGGTGCTTCTTTATATTATACTGGCGTCCAAGTGGAATAGCCTGAATGGAGCCTGCATTATTCCTCAGGGCAGGTATGGCAAGAGCCAGGGCGCAGGGTAAACGAGCCTCGAGGTCGACAATAGCGGATAGCCTGAAAGAAAAAATAGCCAGGCTGTACCGGGACGGGAAACCGGTCAACCAGATTCGGAAGGAGCTTGGGGTTTCCTATGGGACGGCTTGGAATTATGTCTAGGCGCCTCAGAAATCCCGGCAGCCTGGCCAGCCCTGTGGAATAGTATCAATAGAACCCAGATTATTCCACAGGACCAGCCCCGCGCGGGCCGCACCGGCAGGCTATGGCTCAGTGGTCCAGCACTGGGCACTTCATGCCCGGCGCTGAGCTTTCCAACGGCGCCTGCCCGCCACCCAATTTATCCATTCCATCCGTTTGCAAAAAGCCTATCAACTGGCCATCGACACCGGCCTCAACATTTCTGAAGTGGCCTATCAGGTGGGCTTTTCCGACTATTCTTATTTTACAAAATTATTTGTCAAGCGGTTTGGGGTACGACCTTTAGAGGTGAGGAGTGGGTAATTGCGAGAGAAAGTTGCGGGCCTTTTAAGTGAAGTTTGAAACGGTAAGCTAATTTTGTTTCATGGAAAATGAGCAGAACCGGAAATAAGACCATACCCCCTACCACTTACTATGGCCCAATCTTCGAGTACTTCGGCAGTCCTATTTGGAAGAAACCGAAATTTCATTACCAGTAACGATTGGAAAGTTTCGAAAACAAATCTATTCGGAATGCCCCATGTCAAAAAGCTTCGCAGGATTTTTTGGCTCAAAATTCTTTGGTGGGAAACCAGAAGCTTGCTGGAACTATAAATATCGAATAGAATAATCAGAACAGTCTCTGGGTTTGTCCCCAGGTTTCTTAAGCATTCCTCAAATAGGTTTTCATCCCCTTTGGCTTTTTTTGCATATTCTGCCCTCACAAAATTTGACGGCAATGTAAATCCTGAATACCCCAATTGAAGGATTTTAGGATAAATGCTTGAAATGAGAAACTCTGAGCAGAATTGGCTTAAAAATACTTCTGTACTTACCAGATTAGTACGCCCCTGAAAAAAGCGGTAGTAGCCAACGTCATCGGAAATTAGGACAACTTTTTCAGATGGAGAGCTTGACAAAAAAAGAGTATCCAACGTGAACTTGGAAAAAGGATTGTCCATTCCTCCCCAATCCCTCTCATCCCTCAGCGCATGACCCATAACAGTAAGTTTGTGGCGACTTTTGCGTACTTCACAATTTTTCTTGACCCAAGCCAGTAACTGGTCAAAAAATTCAAGCCTTACCAACTTGTAATTTTCTGGATAAAATATTGGGGTCACTCCTTTAGACGTGATATTCACACTTAAAGAGGAACCCCTTACCCACATTATTTCAAAGCGCCTATGTTCAATGATTTCAACCAAAAAAGGCGAGACTAAAAACTTGACACTGAACTCGACACCGCTTTTCGAGAGCTCAAAGAATAATAGAAGGGATGAAAAATCCATGGCAAATTTGGTATCTTTCAACAAATCTTCATTGGTATACTTAAAGGCGGCAACAGGCAATGCCCGAATCCCATTATCCTTCTGGTTTGCCAAATGGTAAAAAACCTCAATTGGATTGCCTCCCAATCCGTTAGTGAGTTGAAAAAAACCAATCTCTCTCGTTGCATACTGTCTCATTAGTTGTTCACTATGGTCTTTTCTCCTGTCTCCATCTTCACCAAACAATTCCACCAAAACCCGATTCAATTCTTCAACGTTTTCTGATGGCATCTCGAATACCTCAATCGTGGAAGCTAAAGACCGTCTCGAGTTGGCTTTTCGAATAATATGCACATGCAATCCTACATACTTATCAAAAATCTCTTTTATGGTTCGAACGGATTTTCTGCTACTAAGTAGCGATTGAAATTCTATTACATCACCCACTCGCTTTCCAAGAATAACTTTGAATTCTGGCAATGAGGAATTATCCGGTGTGATGCGGTGCAGCTCCAATACACCGTTCTCCTCGATATCAACCCAACAGTCCTCTGTTACTTCTTCAAGGTTTCTTGGAAATGGCAAATTCTCAATCATCGAAAGCGCAAAAAAATAGTTGGCTTGTGCCAGTTCCTTGTTTGGGTTTTCAGCAAGGGGAAAAATCAATTCGATACCTTCTTTTATCAATCCATTCCGAAGCATTATCCCTGAAAGATGAATTACATTGGGTTCGGGAAGCCGTGCAGCAAAAGATATATCCGTCGACAGAAACTCTTGCAGTTCTTTCGTCTGTCCAAGCCTTTCCAGTTCAATGGCTTTTATCATGTGAAATCGAGGGTCATCTGGAAATTTTTCAATCCCAATCGATACGACCTCCAATATTTGTTCAGCATCGGGTACAGTTTGCAGCAACTGAATTTCCCAAAACAACCAATCATGATAAACCGTAAATCCAGTCCTTCTCCAGTCCTCAAGCCTTGAAAGCAATTCAGCATCATCATGGCGGGAGTTGCCTAGAGATCTAATGTATAACAAGTGTTCTGGTGATTCTTCATTGAAATCAATAATAGGCTTTAAAATTTCCAATGTAGGTATAAAGTCACCGTTTTGGTAGAAAAGCAAGGCCAACGAAAGAATAAGTTCGGGATCTGTTGCTTCTATCTCCTTTCTCAATTCGACCAATTTGGCCCTTCTCTCTTCGACCGATTGTGTGTCCCAAAAGGTAAAAAATGCAGCGAGTTTTTTTAAAGCAGGGCGTTCAATTTTGTCTTTTAACCTAAGCCATTGGGACTCTCTCTGTTCCTGAATCGGAGTGAAATCGTATTGATAACTGTGGAATGCGGCAAAATGAACGGTATCAATTTTCTCCAGTCTATCAAAAAAGGTATCGAATGTCCGATGAGCCTCCACGAATTTCTCCTGATTCACAAATGCCAAAGCCCTTGGCACAAGTACGCCTATTGATTGTTCATCTTCACAATTATCAGTAAAATCAAGTAGCTCATTAATCTGTTTTGTTTGAAGGAGGGCAAATGCGGTGAGTGTGGGGATAGGTTCCGTTCGGTGTTTATCGGACAGTTTATTATATGCTTTCAAAACTTGAAGAGCCTCCTCTTTATTCCCTACCAGACAGTATTTCGCATAGTGATACCAAAATTTATAGTAGGTCAAGAATTGCCCTTTTTCTGTATCCTCGAATGGTTGGAGGACTTTTTCAAAAAGAGCTATCACCTTAGGCAACTTAGGGTTGTTCTTAATCAATGGGTGGACATAGTCTGGAATTTGATTGTGCTGAACGGCAATCTGAGAGACGTAAAAATTGGATAGCAACAACCAGTAACCTTTGTTTTCAAATGTTATGCTGGTTGGAAACTGGATGTCGCTTTCAATTTCCTGTTTAAATATCCTGCCTATGTCTTGGTATTTATTGTGCTGAATACAAAATCCGGCGAGCCTCAATTTGAAAGCTTGAAACTGTGTTTCTAATTCAGTAATTACATATGGCACAGCAGCTAATTTGTCCTCCAACAAGCCATCATCGAGAAAGGTCTTGGCAGCCCAAGCGATAGGATTTGCGGAGTCCTCAATCAACATTTCAGACATCAGCTTTTTGGCTGGGCCGAACTTGCCTCTGTCAATTAGTACTCGTAAAGCTTTTTCCCTAACTTGTAAGTTCTTGGAGTCATATCGCCAAGCCGTTAGCCAAGCCTCCTCCCCTTTTTCGATTTCATTTTGCTCATAAAGGCATATTCCTTTCAATAGCAAAATTTTGGCATTGTCAATGTTGCTCAAAGTGTTCACTCTCCTCATCTCGGCTTCGAGAGAATCAAGGTGCTCCAAAGCAGTTTTAAACTTGAAATCAAACACATCAGCTTGAATCTTGTCCAACCATGCCAAATGTGATGGAGATGCATCTTTTTTTAACTCGTTAATGACTGTTTGTACAGCATCCACTTTGTTCTCCAACCTATTCCCGGTCTGCTTGTTTTCCTCGATAGCCAGCATTTGGAAAGCCCGCCATCCACGTTCATTGGCAGGGTCTTTCAACGTTTCTTCAAATGCCAGTTTAAACAGATTGGGAAATTTTTCTAAAAAATATGCCTCGATGGCTTGACGTTCTTGCTCTTTTAGCTTTGCTGTTTCAAACAGCGCCTTGACTAACTCACCCGACCACGTTTTTTCATCTTCAAAAAGATAACTACTTGCATTCTCTTCCTTGAAATAGTCCTCATCAATGGCTGACTTTAAAGCTTTGAAAGTTTTTTTTGTTCTTTGAAGGCGCACCTTATTCAACACGGGAGAAGCGGAAAATTCCTTTTCTTCAAAAAGTGTTTCTAAAAGGCCGGTGGTTCGTTCCAATGCTGCAAGAAGCATCTGCACTAAGTCATGATTCAGCCGGCCCGGGCGATCTTTTCGCAAAAAATCTCGAAACGCCTTGTAATTGGTAGAGGTAACGAGGTGCCCAGCGACTTCGGGGGCGAGTGAATTAACTGTAGATGCCATTAAGGCAGGTAAAACAACGGGGCAAGCAATGGCTACTATCCCGGTTGCCAGTGCACCGCCGAGCTTCAGAATTTCAGGATTTATGGATTTCATAAGAGCCAGGAAAAAAGATTCTCACAAATTTATAATATAAACGGCAATGATATTCTTTAGAAAGCCCATCAGCCAGCACAGTGGACTTATAAAAAAGAAACTCAAAGTTAAACACTACGGCCCAAATCGTCTCCTAATACTGTTTCAATTTTAAACAGTCGAGAAACGAGGATGAGCGTTATCTGCCGGGGTGCTGCGATTCATGGACTTCCTGTAGTATCCAATGTTAGATGTGTGGCTCCAATTTGTGTTAAAATACAGATTATCAATAGCTATGATTGAGTGTAACATCGCCATGTTACGTTTCTCGCAACATTTTGGGTCTTCGTCAATTTTGGTGGTGTTGCCGGAAACTGAGGGCGTTACTTCAAGCTATCCTCCCAATTGACAGCTGATTCTGTAAGCATCCGATCATTGAAGAAGGGGCTCTCTTCAAGTTACCACCAAAAGTGACGAAGACCCAGTTCATACTTCTGCTTACAGATGATCGTCGCCAGTCTTTGCTGTATCACTTTACGGCGTAAAAAGTATGGGGAGTACTTGGGGCGCTGCCGGTCATTGGGCAGGCTGCTCTATGGTTCCTGCCATTGCCCTTGTTGTCCTCGCCAGCTCTTGCTATTTCTTCTCCGCTCGCCGGGCAGCGAACCACAGTGAAAAAACCTCCAAATCAAAAACCTCCTCAAGGTAGGGCTTCAGGGGTAGCAGCGCAAGGCGGGCAGGTTAGGGGCTAAAGCCTTGCGCTGTACGCTACGCCTACCCCTTCAGCCCTGTAACCGTGAGTAGGTTTTTGTTTTGGGGGTTGTTTTTTCACTGTGGCTCGCCGCCCTTCCGGGGCCCTGCTCGCGGCTCAACCGTTGACAATATGGTGCGGCCTGTGGCCGCGACAGGTTATTGTGCCTCCGGCGGGGGGGTTGATTTTTGCCTTTGGCTGCTCGCCGCCCCCGGCAGGGAGCAGGGCCCTCGGGGTTCGCGGTAACCCTGGGCGGTTGGCCAGGTGGTAAAGGCTATGGCAGGGGGGTAGTATAACAACCTGTTTACGCCCGGTTGCAGCCCTCAGGGTAGGCGGCAAAGCACTAGTTTTAGCCCATACCCAGCGGTGGTTTTTAACGGTGGTTTGAGGGGTAAAAAAACTACATAAGTGATTGATTTTCAGGCGGAATTAATCTAATTTTTTGTTTCAAATTTTTTGTTTTTTAGGCGAAAAATGCGTATATTGTATACATAATCATAAGACATAATAAAACACTTTCACCATGGAAAAAAAGGAACCTACTACCATCAAGGGGTATGCCATGAAGTATGCCCGCAACTTTAACATCCAGCTTTCTGAGGAGCAGTATCAGCGCTATTACCGGAGCCACCTCCGCAAGTTCGGGGGCTGGGGCAATAAGTTCCATACGGCTCTTGATATCGTCGATGCGATCCGCAGAGATATGAAGAGGGAGGCAGAGGCGGAGGCGGAATGATGGGGCCTGCCCTGTAGCGATAGCGTACAGGGAGAGAGGGTGATAGGGTGGCGGGGTGTCCCGTGGGGAATTCTCCCCTCTCCCCGTCACCAAGCCACCCCATCTCCCCCACCCTCCCACTCTCCATTTTTTAACTATAAACCCTATCTGCTATGCCACACAATTCTTCTTACGCCGATCACATGGAACACCGCATCAATGCCGCTCTGGCGGATTGGGATTACAAAGAGGCTGTTTGCGAGGAGCAGTCTAAGCAAGAGGACAAGGAACGGGCGATACGCGAAGGCTTTATCCCGGATGTTACGGTCCGGAATATCGCGGTGCGCAAGTTCCTGGCGCAAAATGAGTTCGGGGGCTGGCGGCCGGAAGTGTTCCAGGCTGCCCAGGATAAGCGGGTGGCGAAGGTCACCGAGCCGTTCCCCGGTACGTTGTACATCGAGACGTACAAGTACGTTACCGTAACTGATTTGACGGACATCCTGCAGTTTACATACCTGCCTTTTTAGGCCAAGTGGGAAGGCGCGCAGATAGAAAAAACCAACACCTAATCCGATTACTTAACTTTTCAAACTTTCTATCATGAGCAAGAAAACAGCATATCTGCCGATCATCCAGCCGAATGGCAACCTGGTTGACAAGAAGTCGGGCGAACTGCTGCCCGTCACTTATTTTCCCGGCCGCCCGCTGCAGTACCGCTTCGACGCCAGCCGCGGGGTCTTTAATATCCGGGGCGAGACGGTGCTGACCAAGCCGCGCGAAGCGTTTGAGATCATCCCGGTGGCGTACCGGATCTTTGCCGATAATATCCTGGGCGTGGGGATGAAGAAGTGGGCGGAGTTCTTCTTCCTGAACGAGGAGCGCCAGCTGTGCAACCTGCTGCTGCACGGCTACAGCGTCCAGAACCTGATGCAGGTGGTGGCCGACCGCATGTTCTACGACAATGTGAAGCTGACCGAGGTGCGCCTGAAGATCTCCCCGGTGCAGAAGGAGAGCAAGAGCCCGGGGGCGGAGGGCAAGAAGTACCATATTGCTTTCTTCGACTACGAGCCCATCAGCCCGGAGGAGGTGGCCATCCTGCAGAATGCAGTGAAGGGCCTCCAGGTCTGGCGCGAGGATACGAACACGGGCGCCGGCGAGACGCAGTTTGCGGAGAACTACTCGCCGCCGGTGTTTGAGGAGGTTCCGGAGGGGGCGGCCTTCCATGCGCTGGGGGGCGAGGAATAGTATTACGGAATGCGCCCGCCTGTTTTGCAGGTGGGCGCCAAAATATGCCTACCATGTTGACACTCCACATCGACAACCAAACCCTCGAATTTCAAAGGGAATTCCTCTACCACAACGCCCAGCTTCCCTGGGAGAGGCTGCACCGGGAGAGCGGTATGAGCCGCTTTCTCGCCCAGGCGGTGGGCGAGCTGCAGCGCGAGCGGATGGCCGTCCTGCGAGCGGAAGGGCAAACGGTAACGCTGTTTGGCATCGCCTACGAGGATGTACGGGCCAGCGCAACCTGCACCGGGAACGGTTCGCCCTGTGGGATAAATACTCCGCAGGGCCAGGTACACATAACCATCTTCGCCACCCGCCGGGGATCGCCCCGGGAGGGCCTCTCCCCTGCTGCCAGCAGCCGGCTGCTGATGGCCTGGGAGCAGGAAGCGGCAGCCTACTATAGGGAGAACTTCGAGCGCCTCCGCCGGCAGGCAGCCTGGAGGTTCCTGGAGGAAACAGAAAGCAAACTCGCAACGCTTGCCGGCCGCATCGGCGGGATGAGGGATGTTTTGGGACACCTGGCCTGGCAGTGGGGCTACTCGCCTGCTGCCGGGGCAAAGGAGCATATTGGAAACTCTATCTAATACCTACTGGCAACTGGCCCTGTGGAATTTCTCATATTCTACAGGGCCGCCTGCCGGCACAAACCAGCAACCATGAGCTTTGAAGAACAATACGAAAAGGCCCTCCGCGAGCTGGAGGCTAAGATCAGCCTGATCCGTTCCGGCGACATGGCCTGCGGCCACCCTATCCGCCAGGGCGACAACTACGGCGAGTCCTGCCAGGTGTGCGGGGAGCGCCTCGCCGGCTACGGCTACTGGGGATCCCAGCACGACTGCCTGCACCAATACGCCAGCATGGGAAACGACAGCGAATATGAGTTCTGTATGTACTGCGAGGATGTAAGGAAGAAAGATTAGGGCCTTTGCCAGCTGGCTTCGGCTCCGCTCAGCCAGCTGGCAGAAGCCCCTAACCCGAGGCTTGCCATATGAGGTTTTCCTTTTTGAAACTAAAACCTGCAGGCCGAGCGAAGCCGAGGCCTGGCTACCGAGCTGAACGAGCCCGGCAACATGGGCATGCTTACCATGGAGGCATTCTACGAGGAACTGCAGAAGCGCATGGCTGCCGCCCGCCAACGGGAACCTCACAAATGGAAGCGGCTGGGCGCAGTGGATATCCACCTCTGCCGACTGACTGCCGACGGCAAACCGATGTTGCGCATCCGGACTTGAGCTGAGCGTAGCCGAAGCCAAGGACACGGGGCGGGACATTGCCACCCTGCCCGCCTGGCCAGACACCAGTCGGCCTGGCAGGCAGGCATTTCTTTAATCGACAATCAATAAACCGATGAGCACCAATACCACCAATGCCAAAACGCTGATCATCCGCAGGCTATCGCCCGAGGTCAACCGCGCCTTGCACTGGGGCAAACGCCGCTTCGGACAGGCAACCAACTCCAAAGCGGCGGAGCGCATGCTGCTCCGCTGCCGGGAACAGGAGGAGTGCATCAGGCAGCTGGAAATAGAGAAGAAGGAACTGGAGCGCCGCTACCGGCAGCTGCTCCGGGCAGCGCGCCGGCTGTCTGAGCTTCAGGGGGAACTGGAGCTGGCGAAGGGCAGCCTGAGGGCTTTGTTATCAGAACCTGCCAGCGGTCAGCCCGGCGCCGGCGAGGCCGGCCCTTTGTGGCCCTGATTATGGGTGCATTTTTGAGGCGGCGCCAGCTGGGCGGTGGGCTGTTTTGGGTACATTCCGAAGGGCTGCAGCTGGGGATTTTTCACCTGGCTGCGGGCTTTTTGTGTACAGCTTGCCGAAGGGGCTTCCCGGGCGAGCAGCCGCCTTTCCTGTGGAATGGGCGGAAGGGGGGGCAACAGATTCCACAGGCAAGGCCGCTGCTGCTAAGGGCCCGGCCGCGCCGTCACCTTGGGGAATAGGCTGAGGGGGAGCATGCTCCCCAGGGCGCCGGCGCCGCCTTAACCGTCGAACAGAGGGCTGTTTCTTGATCTCAAAATGAATTTCTTATCCTGGAAAACATAAAAGTTATCCACGAATTGTTTCAAAAGCCTTCGGAGTACCTTTTTTTGCTGTATATTCGTGTTACATCTAAAAACAAGTTGTTTTCTTTTCATAATCAGGTGGTGTATGGAAAAGCTGGAAATTGACGGAATACCCGTACGCTATGAGGGCGGCGAAGAGTGGCAGAAATTCTATTTTTCCTTACTGGATTTATGCCGTGGGTTTGAGGGTGAGGCCAAGGATCATATTTCGAATTGGCTCCGCGCACGCTCGACTTTAAACTTCATGGTTGAATGGGAGCGGAAATACAATCCCGATTTTAGGGTGGCTGAATTCGACAACCTAATGAGGACTGCTATCAGCTTACAACTACACGTTTTAGCTAACCTGGAGAACCTCAACCAGTTTCTGATAAAACATGGGCTGGATCAGGAAGAGCGGTTTCAGGTACTGCGGAATGAAGCGGAACACCAGTGTGACTTCCTTGCTAAATATGTGGATTGCCAAAAATAGAAAGCAACGAAGTGTCACCAAACCTTCCTGTTCGCCAGGTTCGCTGGCCCTATAGCCTGGAGTTCGGCTTTGGAGACAGGGTATCAGCGATATTGATTCTCTGAGGCCGTATCTAGCCAGCAGCTCCTGCAAGTTACTGCCTCGCTCGGCGCTTGCCATGGCCGTACGTCCTCGCCTTGTGCAGCTCGCTTGTTTGGGCTAGGGGAGGGGCACGCTCGCTTCCGCGGCTGCGGGCGCTCCGCCATGGCAGCGGCTCGCTGCGGCAGTAAGCTCGCAGTGCCTGCTGGCTGTTCCGGCGCTCGGGCTGGCGGGTGCATGCTGCTCTTCCCGCGCTGTCATTCCTTCCATAATGTTATCATCTATCGTTTCTGCTGTTTCTTCCTTTTCCACCGTGGGCTTCTCCGGCTCGCGTTCTGCATCTTCGTACGCTGCTTCTCTGCCGGGCCAGCTGGCGGCGGCTCTCCCGGCTGCCTGCTCAGCCCTCGTTGGCTGCGCTTCGGGGGTTGACGCGGCGGTGCGGGCGGCTCGCCCATCCGCTCAGGTGTTCCGGGCATCGGCGTTCGGCTCTGGGCCGTTTGCTGTGCCGGCGCGCTCGGCAGCGCTGGTGCGGGCGGTGGCTGCAGGCCGGGGTTGTATGGTGGTGTTCCCGGGTGGGCCGTGCCCGGGGGCTGTCCGCGTTTCCCGCCAGTTTGCAGGCCATGGCTCGGGCTCCTGGGGCTCGGTGGCTTTTGCACTGGGGCTGGGCTTGCCAGTGTTTATCCTGGCGCCACTGCCAGCTGGGGCTACTGAGTCCTGGCAAGCATGGTGCGGGCCGCTGGCAGCCCGGTTCTCCTGCTTCGGTGGGGCTGCGGGGCAGTGCTGGCTGTGGTGCCCGGCGGCGCCGCTGCAGGGGCGGTTGTTGTAGGGGTATGGCTCCTGGTGGGGCGCCGTCAGGGGCTTTTTGCTGATGATAAGATGTAGAAACCCTTGGCTTAATGGCCGGAATTAATGGCCAGAATTAAATATTTTGAATCCTTATGTTTCCATAAAACCGAATATATATCAATGAGCCTGATATTTACAGAACGCTAACGTTTATTTTCTGCTAAGGCCTAGCCCACTGCATACTCCGTATGCTTCCGGTGGTAATCTGGGAAATAGGCCAACACAATATCTTTCTTGGAAACGCCGTGTTCGACGAGCATTTCGGCGATGCTGTACTCCATTTTGTCTTCTTGCACCCAAATCTTATCCCCGATAATGTCCAGGTGGAACAAAAGGTTGAACACCCGCCGGTCGCCCTCCCAGCCAAGGGCTACAATCTGGAAATGATTTCCAGTTTCGTCAATAACCGGCTCAAAATGAATGCTTTGGTTGGCAGGCTGTCGGAGCTGTCGGAGATAGTCATCCAGAACCTCCCGAATTTTTGATTTAAAATCAGCTACTATTTCCATGATTCGATACTTTTTGACTTGGGGTTGAAAAGAATGAGTTTGATATGCAATTCTTCGAGAATATCGGTAAAAAATTGCAATTCGGCCAATCGCTCATAAATGTAAAACGGCATTGCCAGATACATTGTTCGCTCGATATTTTTCTTACGCATCACAATCATATAACCCTGATACTGCCCTGTCGCTCGAAGAAAGTCATGGATAATAGACGGGTTGGTAAAACTCTTGACCTCCACCGCGATCTTGGCCAAGCCTTTTTCAGCAGTGATGATTTTCTCAGCTCCCAAATCGGTTTGCAAGCCTCCTTCTTCCCTGCTCAGTAAAGTTAATGGATCGTCTGTAATTGTCCAACCGTCCTTGATAAGGGCTTCTTTCACGGCTTCATGGTAAAGGTCTTTGGCCATGATCGTATGATTTGTATATAAAAATTAGGGGTTTAAATTGTAATAGGCAGAACTTCATCTGACAGATAACTTGTACTTTTTTCGAAATGCTTCCATAACCTCTTCATGGGGTAGGCCTTTTCCTTCTCTTAATTGCTTACGAGATAATTCTATTTGTGCTTTCTGGGCTTCTGTCAACTCATCCCAAAAATCCTTTAACTGTTCTTCAGAGCGCGCTCCTTTCTTTAACCCATAGTCCAGAAGCTTTTGGGCCGCCTCCAACAACAACTCGCCATCTACGTTTAATAATTGTTGGATGATACTTAGTTTTTCTGCTTGGATATCCGTTTTCATTTTCTACATTTTGACTTCTTGCATAAAGTTAACGGTTTTTGGCGTTAATTGTGTTCCATCTTTAGATAACATTTTTCAACCTGCTATTCTGTCACCAAACGGTAAGCTGGTAAAGCCTTCCCGGCTTAGCTCGTTCTATTCTTCTGTCCTTTCTCCGTCATCCGCCCAGGAGCCATACAGCATTTTCCAATTTTTGTTTTCCTTCTTTTCTCCAGCTCCGGCGCCTTGAACGAATTGATCAGCCGGGATACAAGCTCTAGCTTAGTTTCCGCGCTGAGGTGCCGGAGCAATACCCACCGGCTTTCCAACAGCTTATTATAGATGTTCGCTATTTTTATGTAATGCTTTTTTGTAAAGATAAGGAAATCCTGAACCCAATACAATTGCCCTCAAAACCATCGGTTCAGGTAAAAAATGCCACAAGTGCCAAGAGCTTTGTTGGCTTTCTCTCTATTTTATGACATCAAATACAATGTATCTCTAAGGTTTGCCCCATTTCCCATATCTTCCCTCCCGGAAAACAGCAGAGGTGTCAAACCCTTTTTTTTGACATCTTAATGCTACCGCTATGAAAACCTCCTTCCTGCTCCTACTCTCCCTGCTGGGCCTGGCCGGCTATGGGCAGCAGCCCTTTCCCTCCGAACAAAGAACGCCAGTCACCACCAATATCCTTCAACTCTTCGATGGCGCCCGCTGCCTACAGCGGGGCGAGGCCAGTGAACGACTCGAAGCCTACGGCTTCCACCAGTTCCGCCAGCTGGCGCCATTCTTCAAGCCAATGGCCACTTATCCGTTCTGCATTTATTTCCGGGAACGGGAAGAGGGGCCGCTGTACCTGCTGTTCAAGGGCCTCTGCCGTGGGATGCACGTGACGGTGCCAGTGGCTTACCGGGGACTGTATTATGTGGTGGTGTTCGACCGGCAACAACCTTCGCTGCTGGCCATCGATGCCCGGCAGTTGGAGGTGAACATCAAATTTGCTGCGGCTTGTGTGCTGCATGAAACTCAAGAACCTTAAGCTATGAAAACTGCTTTCCTGTTTCTCTTGCCGTTATTCTTTTTTTCTTGCCAGAAGGGCGACTCTTTGGAGGAGCCTGCGGGCGCCGCGAAGGAGGCGACGGCAGCCCCAGTGGATACGCCGGCGGCTTCCACTTCCTGCCCGCACCCGGAATTCGACCCGCCGGATATTGTGCCGGGAACTAATTGCCACGACCCCTGCCAGTTCGTCTACGAGGGTTGGGTGGATTTTGATGAGGAGGTTTTGGAGATCAATTGTCAAAACTACCCGCTCTCCTCCCCTGCTTTGTCGTTCAGCATCGACAGCACTATCGTCCGCCATGTGGGGCGCGGCTTCCTGAAGATCCTCCGCATCCAGGCGCCGGGCATCGGGGCATGGTGCGCTGGCCATGCATTCTTCCGGGCGGAGGGCTGCCCGGGGCCGGAACGAACCTCTATGTACGTGGATGGCAATGGCATGAGCGAGTACCGGGTGGCATGGCCGCCCGGCTTCTGGAAGTGCGCTGCGGGAAAGCAGGTTCATTTCCGCATCATCGCCCGCAAACCCCTGGCGCTGGAAGGAGACGGCAACCCGCGAGGCCGAAATCCGAATACCGAATAACCGAATACCGGCTTTCGTCCTCCTGTTTTATCATGTCGCATTTATGTTCTGGAGCTGGCTGGCCCGGCTCCAGCTTTTTTCATCCTGAATTTCTTTAGCTATGAGCTTCCAAATGAAAGATTTACAATCAAAATATTGACAAACCATACGCTTTCCGCGTATATTACTGGCGCAACGGGTAGCTGTTTCCAGGAAACGGCTGCCCGTTCTTTTTTAGGGGTAGCAATAACCTGGGCCTTGGGATAAGCCTCTGCTCGAAGCCGGAATGCTACATTTAAGTGGTGTTCTCGGCCTGCCTCCCGGCTTCCGGCTTCCGATTTCCGGCTTCGGACTTCCCTCCTGCTCCCCAAAGCCCAGGATTATTCAGCTACCCATTGCGAATTTCTTAACCGGCAGCCTCTCGGGGCTGCCTTTTTTGTTTTACAAACTATCAGTGCTATGAAAACTACAACCTTCCTGGCGGCCCTCCTGCTGGCCGCCGCCCTCGCTGCCTGCAGTGAGGATCCCTTCTTCGAAGTGGAGGGGCCCGCCGCCCCCAAATTGAAAGAGCAACTACAAAATGACGAGGAGCTTTACCCCCGCCCGGCGCCGGGAAACGAGGGGCCTGCTTTCCTGGATAAAGAACAGCTCCAGGACCAGGATGAAGCCCGCCCTCGCTGCCCCGGCTGCCGGCCATTGCCGCCCGGCCCGGAGATCCCGCTTTTCCTGCTGAAGGAGCAGTTGCAGGGCGACCAGGTGGAATGCTATAATTGCCGCCCGGTTCCGCCCGGCGCTGTAGCTTCTGCCTGGAGCGAGGAACTATAATGTTGACGGGAAGGGAAAGCAGGCAAATGCGGCTTTCCTTTCTTTTCTGAATCAGGCCGGTAGCCTTCAAGCCTTAAACCGCCAAATCATGAAAAGCCTTTTGACGTTCTCCAAACTGGCTGTTGTGCTTTTCTCTCAGTTCTTGCTGGCGGCATGCCCTTCTCCGCCTCCGGAAGAAGTGCGCGAACCGCTTACGCCGGAGCAATACGATAGCATCATGCGGGCGGAAATGCCGCCGCTGAGGGTGAGGCGTTCGAAGGAGCAGTTGCAGGTGCAGGAGGAGGAGTGGGAATGATTGGCTTTCGGGAGGAGCCACAGCCCCTCCCGAAAGCAAACGTTACATCTTTACGATTTTACGTACAAGCCGGCTTCGCTCCGTCGTCGCCACAAGCCAGTATATGCCTGCAGGCAGGGCGGAGAGGTCTATCTCGTAAAAAAGCGCCTGCCCGGTACTGGCGGTTGCCCAAACCTCTGTCCCCTGTGCATTAAGCACCTGGATGGCAACCTCCCGGGCAGGCGAATGCGGCAGGCTTAGGTGGCACCGGCCAGTAGTAGGGTTAGGGTAGATAAGCACCTGGTTATCTCCATCGGTTTCCTCAGTAACATCGTCGACAATTTGGCCGCCTGCAAAGGTAAATGTCCTTTCTTCCCCACCGACAGGGATAAAATTGCCCTCATTGGTTATGGCGGTGCTCCCAACCAGGCTCAGGGTGAATTCCAGGCTGTCGAAAATCGGCAGGTGGTCGTCTTCGATGATGAACGTAGCTTGTCCGAAGGTGTCGAATCCCGATTGGTTCACATGGTCGACTCGGGTGAGCGCCACGTCCATAAAGCCCTGGCTGTTGAACGGCATGGCCAACCCGATGGCGTTTATGCTGTCGACGTCAAGAGAAGAATTGTTGAAGCTGAACTCGGGCGTTCCAACGAGTTGTACCCCCGGAGGCAGGACGTAGTACATCCGCATGCCCGCGCCGTAGAAATTGTTTATCCCCAGCCCGTTGGCATTCCGGGCAACGATATCTATGTTCAGCTTATATTGATTGTCGCCCAATGTGGTATCCACGCCCGCCAGCACCGGCACAAAAGAATAAGGGCTTTGCTCCGGATTCGGCAAGCCGGGATACCCGCCGTGCGTGTTCAGGTAATTGACTATAATAGCCTTCAGGTCCAACAGGTCGATGTAGCCCGAGCCGTCGGCGTCGCAGAATTTGAAGTTGGCGCCGCCCGGCAGATACCCGTTCCAATCCTGGGCAGGATATTCCCTCCAGTTGATGCCCTGATCCGGGCGGGCGGGCCCGAAGAAACCGAAGGTTTGCCCCAGCCATAGGAGGTCACGAAAATCCACAATGCCGTTGTTGTCTAAGTCGCCCGGGTACACGCAGGCGCCGGAGAGGGCCACAGCAACCACCGCGCCTCTTTCATTGCCGCAAAAGTCGGTGATTTTCAGTTCATAGACGCCGCTATTGGCCTGGTCCACGCGCAGGCATTGCTCGTTGCTCAGGACAACCGGCCCTCTTTTCCATTCGTATTCCGCCATGCCCGCCGGGGCGCAGAGCAGCCAGGAGGCGTCGCACTCGGTAATGTTTTGTGGGAAAGCGGAGAGGCCGGCTACCGGGTGGGCAGTGATGGCCTGGCTGGTGGACGTGGCGCAGCCTTGAGGGTTGAAGGCAGTCAGTTCAACAAGGTATTCGCCATCGCTTGCAAAGACATATTCCAGGTTCCGCTCTGTGCTGACAGGTACGCCATTGACTTTCCATTCCCAGCTTTCTGCACCGGAAGTAGTGTTCAGAAAACGGGCAGTAGCTCCGGAACATACTTCATCCTGGGTAGAAAAAGAAGGCTGTATGATCTCAGAAGATGGTGTAAACAGGGAAACGCCTTTGTTGGTGGCGAACCAGATATTGCCGGAGGAATGGTCAATTTCGATTTCCCTGATGTAATTGCTTATTAATCCGGAATTACAGGCGGTATAATGCGCCAGTGTATCACCTTGGCTGTTTATTTTGTATACACCTACATTATGCGTTCCAATCCATATATTTCCGGAAAGATCAACCAATATGTCTGTCGGGCTGGAATCCTCTGAGTAAAGAATGCCTGATATCGGATTCATGACAACCCAACTACCATTCTCATATTTTTTTATATACCCTACAGGGTCATGCCCAGGCACATAATTCCACGTCGCAGTCCAGATGATTCCATCATTAGAAAGCGTGAAGGGGCCTCCCCATGAATTTCCCGTAAAAACAGTATCCCAGTTCTCTCCGTCAAATTTGAGCAATCGGTCAGATTGATTATCTGCCGGGCGGAATGAGCTGTTTGAAAACCAAAGATTGCCTTCAGGGTCAAGTTCAAGGTTTGGATAACCATAACTCCAAAGAGGGCTGTTATTTTCATCGAATTCTGTCCAGTTGCCCGATTGAGTGTCAAGAATAAAAAGGCCAGGGCGAGTAGTACTAAACTGGGAGGTAGTAATATATAGTTTATGGTCACGAAACGCCATATCAGAAATAGGCCTTGTGAAAGGTAAAACGTCTTCATTTAAAAATTGCCAACTCTCACTTGGGGGCGAATTGATCCTAGCCAGATAGTAGGTTTCAGAATTAAGGGTATACTTAAGTGCAACCCAATGAGTGCCATTATCACCTTCCACTATTCTGTATAGGTCTAAATAAGGTAAATAATTTGGGCCAAATGGCAAATAGGGAGCAATATCAAGAGGAGTATAAACATCACCATTAATTTTTACCATGCTTTGGTCTTCAACAACATAAACCGTACCGTCGCTCTTGAGTAAAATATCTCGGATTAAATTTCTGAAAATCGGAAAATCAGAAATTGGATATTCCTGACACCCATTGTTTTCATCCCAGGAATAAAGGCCGAACTCACAACCCATCCATACTTTGTCATCGTCAAAAATGAGGCGCTTAATGCCTCCGGCTCCTCCGTTTAAGCTATTGTAAAAGCAAGTATTCACATTAAAAGAATTCCCATCGTACTCGATAATTGTGGGGTATCTTTCCAGGCCAAAAATAATCGTTCCATTGTCTCCTTTGATTATCTCTGAGACATTATCATGTTGGCCATAATCCGCATAATCAAATGTTTGCCAATTTCCTGCTTCCAACCGATGCAACCCATTCACAGTTCCAACCCAAACTATATTACTGTCTACCATTATAGCATTCAAATACCCTGTAGACAAAGGAGAATTTTCCGGAGAAAAGACCGTTGTCACCGAATCATTTTCAATTTTTGCCAGATATCTCCTCATTCCTACCCATACCATAGAATCTGACTGAAAATCAATGTCCTTGATCTCGGTTTCAGGTAGATCAGTGCGAAAAGACTTTTGGAAGGAAATACCGGGTATTCCCACCCAGATTCCTCCATCATTTGTTCCGATCCACAGATTTCCTAAGGGATCCATTCGGAGCACATTTATATCATTTGAATGCAATTCCTGAAGATCCCACATGGTGAATTGAGTAATAGTATAACTTGTTAAGTCTATGCGAATGAGTCCTTTCCCATATTCCAGCGCCACATAAACCCATTTATTAACGCTATCGACGGCAATGCTGCCCAGGCCCTGGCAGGGAAGGGCAGGAGAAGTCGTTGTATTCAGCACTTTGACCACCTGCTCTGTAGTCTTATTGAAAAAAACCAGCCCTCCGGTAGTAGACATAATGATGGTATCTCCGTACTCCGCCATGTCAATGATGTCCGATTTGTTGTTGTATTGTTTCCAGGTTTCGTCCGTGCCGATGCAATTTTCCGAAGCTGAAACAGATACGGTTTGACAAGCTTGTTCTCCTCCAAAAGAACAATTATCCCCTACAAACAGGCACACTTCAAAAGTGCCCGTATCCGGCGCCGTCCATGCCAGGCTTTGCGAGCCGTTGAAGAGGGGCAGCGGCTGGCCGCCTACCGACCAGAAATACTGCTCGCCATCAGGAAAGGCAGCTGTAGCTGTCACCACCTGGTTAGAAACCGACACGCTAAATGCTGCCGAAGGCGCCGGCGCCACCTGGACCACCCGGCGGAAAGTATCAATACAAACGCTGTCTTTGGCGACCAGCGTTATGGTATGCGGGCCCGGCTCTGGCGCCAGGAGGGTAAACCCGCCAGGAACCGCCGGGTAGGGCTGGCCGTCTACCAACCAGGAAAAGTCAGCATCCTGGTTCAAAGAGGTATTGTCCACAGTGAAGCTGGTGCCGGGGCACCCGCTTTCGGGCAAAACAGTAAAACTCGATAGTAAGCTGCACCCGATGATGGAAAACGTGCTGTCGGAATCGTCAAAAGCCAGCGGCTCGTTTGCCGCTGCCACCCGGATGCGGCACAAGCGGCTGTTGACGTTGGGGGCATTGACAGCCATGCTGTCAGCAGTCCCGGATATCGGGAAATATGCTATTTCCTGCCAGCTCGCCCCGCCGTTTGCCGAAATGAATACTTTCAAATGAGTAACCCCGGAAGTATTCTCCCATTTCACCGTAATCTGGTTGCCGGGATAATATTCCTCGCCACCATTGGGCGACAAGAGCGTGACGGTTTCGTTGCCCTGGGCCTCGCAACCGCCTACCCCGACAGCGCACCATGCCATAGCCAGGTTACCAACCTCGTCCTGGTTCCAGTTGAGGCCAGCCGTGCCGGCAGCTGACATAGTTGCCCGCCTCATTCCAAAGAAGCCGTCGTTGGGGTTGAGGAAATAACGCATGGTATGGAACAGCAATTCCGCCGCTTTATCCCGGCCCATAGCCGCCACCGAATAAGGCGTGCCCATGTCGTTTACCCCGGCGCCACCCTCTGCCAGGAGGTAAAACCAGTGGCCCAGCACTGTGGAATTACGGTGCAGCGCCTGGCCGGGCGCCGACTGGGTTATCCAGAAATCCCCCTGGTAAGTATCCGGCAACCCCATCAGGTGGGGTGCGTCCAGGCGGCGTTCGCCCCCCGGGATAATATCTTCGCCCAGTATCCAGTTGCCGCCGCCCTGCTCCAGTTCCACCAGGCAGGCAATGATGTCGGCAACAGCTTCATTGAGGATGCCGGGTTCATATACATAAAGCAAGCCAGCCGTATTTTCGATCAGGCCGTGGCTGGCCTCATGAGCCACCACATCTCGGGGCACCAGCGGCGTTTTCCGATCTCCGTTGGGGTTGCCGTCCCCAAAGAGGAGGAAACCGGCATAAACGGCATTATCAAAATTATTCCGGTAATGTACCCAGGCCTGGATAGGGCCTTCCCCCAGGCCGTCGAACCCGCGCCAGCCGAAGTTGTCCAGCAAGTAATCGTACCAGATCTCCAGCCCGTGCATGGCGGCCACTGCCACGGTATCTGCCTGTGGCGGGATCCAGAGGGTGGTATCGTTGCAAAATCGGATAAGAGGCGTACCGCTGGAGTTCCCGGCATTGAAGATTTCAATATCCCGAAGCACGTCATGCAGGCAATATTCGGGTGTGCCCGTGCCGTTGCAGCTATCGGTAGCGATCTCCACCAGTCCGGGCCGGTAAGCTGCCTTGCCCAGGGCAGGGGCATGGCAGAACGCCATTTGGGGCAAGCGGTGGAGCACCCTGCCATCTATGGCGTCGATAAAAACAAGCTCCCTTTTCAGTTTTGGCTCGACGGCGAAAATATCGAAGCGCCAGGCCAGGCGAAAGCCCTTATCCCCGGCGGGTTGCTCTTCGCCAGGGGCGCCGGCGCCCAGCAATGAAACAAGGTTTTCTGGAACGATAACAAGTTCTCCTTTGGGATAAAAGGTAGCCGAAGGATCTCTCTTTTGGCGCTGTTGGGCCGTTTCAAATTGCTCGTCCTGCCAGGCATACAGGCTGGCCGGCAGGGCGGCGGTTGCCTTTTCGAGCGCCTCGGCCTCGCTCAGGGCCGGCTCTGGCTTTACTTCAAGCTCCGGGAAAACTTTTCCATTGATAGAAACAATGGCGCCATTTTTCTCGTGAATAGCATACCATGCCCCAAAGACAGGAATACCGTGGCGCAACTGTTGAACCCGCGCATGCCGGCCGCCGCTTCTATCGTCCTGGATGGACAACAGGAGCAGGCTATCCGCTGCGGTTAGCCCCAGCGCCTGGCGGAACTCTCCGGCCAGAAAGCCGGCGATATCAGTTTTGAGGGGAGGTTCGCCGGGAAGCACAGTATCCGGTGCGGGGGCGGCCGGCGAGGCTATTTTCCCAGGGTTTGCAATTCGGGAAGAAGGCTGCTGAGCGGCTATCCAGCAAAACAGGGCAGCAAAAACCGGAAGGATAAAGATGGCTCGTTTCATGTGACAGAGGTTTTAATTGTAGGGTAAATGTTGTGTCTGTCATAAATTTCTGAGAAAAGGAGCGCCCTGACAAGGAAGGGCAAACGGCTATTCGCCAAAAAAAAACGAAAAAAAAGTTGTTATAGGCAGATTATCAGTAACTTACATTGTTTGTGGCGACGGCGCAAAAGCTAGTATTCGAGGCAAAAGCAACAACCGCAAAACCCTTCTGTCATGAAAAAAAGCAAAACGCCTTTCTTCGAACTGCTGGGCGCCCTTTCCCCAGAGGAAGCCGCTGCCCTCGGCCATTTTGCCCGGGCCTCTATCCACAAGTGCAGCAAGAAAGCCATCCAGCTGCTGGAATTGGCCACTGAGGCCCTGAAAGAAAGCAAAAAAACCGAAAAACAGGCAAACTGGCTGAGGAGGAAGCTATACCCCAATGACGATACCGGCCGCTATTTCCTCAGGGTATTGAAAGAAGTAGAAGATATCCTGAGGGGTTACCTGGCATTCCGGGAACTGCAAAGGCAGCCTGTAGCCCGCCAACTACTATTATTGGAAAGCCTGCCGCTGCCGAAGTTCGAAGGGGAATTCCAGTCTCAATTGGACAAGCTAAGGGGTTTGCTGGAAGACAGCCCCATCCGGAACTCCGGGCATGCGCTGGACAGCTACAAGTATGAGTTGTTTCATGAGAGGTCAATTACCCAGAAAAAAGATAAAGGCAGAAAACACAATTATTATGCCACCCTGGCACACCTGGGCCGCTTCTACCTGATCGAAAAACTAAAATACGCCACCGCGCTGAAATTGTGGAGCAATATCTATCAGGAAGAACCGCCGGCTTCGCTTAATGAACAAGTTGAATACCTGGCCGGGCTCTATCAGGAACAGATTGCAGAAGACCCTGTTTTGCAGATATACCAGGCCGCTTATCAACTTTACTACGATACAGCGGATAGCCAGAAGGCCATCCGCCTTCTAAGCATGTTAAAAAAACATTCAGGTATACTTGCCAAAGAAGAGGCACATAGCCTTTACAATCTTGCTTCCAACTATAATATCCACAAAATAAACGCAAAACATCTTTCCCCATCCGAATTGAAGCAAGCCTATCAGGAAAACTTTCAGTTATTAAAATTCCAGGCCGAAGAAGACATGCTAAGAGAAGGAGAGTACATCCCCTATAGCCGGTTTCAGAACGTCATTGCAGCGGCGCTGAATACCGGAGACGAAGCAGGCCTGGAATGGGCGGAGGGTTTCCTGAGTGAATACATCAGCCAGACGCCCCCAGGCGAACAACGAACGGCGTTGGGAAAGTTCTGCCGGGGAGCGGCCTATTTCTACAAGGGGGCGTATGAACAATGCTTCAAATGCCTGGAAGATTTTCCCTACACCAAACGCTTTTTCTATTATTGCGACGTAAACTCTCTCCGGCTGCGCGCCCAGTTCGAATCCGCTCAATATTTTGTCGACTATTGGGAAGAGATCCAAAAAATAAAAAAGAGGATCAAAGCCGACGAAGCTTTGTCTGCCGGGCACCGGCAAGGCTATCTCAATTTTTTCGAGTTGCTGAAACTGCTTTTCAAAGCCTGCGAACAAGGAAAGCCGGAAAAGGAGGAACTGGCCCAACTGAAGGCAAGGATGGAAAAAACTCACCCTGTTGCACAAAAGAGATGGCTGCTGGAGAAAATTCAGGAGCTTGAGGGCAGTTAACAAAAATGGGAAAATAAACTTGTGCATTGCAGCCGAACTGGGTGCAAGCAATAAGATAGCGGTTAAAACAGCATCCTGGGCCACCTGAACCAGGGTTCCGCCAAAGTTTGCCGGTATGCCACACAGGCGGCGCAGCTGCCATCCAAACTGCCCGTCACTAAATGCCCAACTCTTTGCCAGGTTCCGGCCAAAATTCCGCCCCCCTTTTCCCCCATGTGGCTGGGGGACAAAATCTATATTCTGTCTCCCCCCCATACCCCCCGCTTATCTAAAACTTTTTTCGTCAAAACCTCAATTCGTTGACTTTTACCCTGTCACAACCGTATATTGGTTTGCACACGGATGGGTAGCCCGTAAGATGCTGAAAGGTTTGGAGTGTTAGGACGGCTCAATGCAATAAGCCACCGCCCTCAACCTCAGCCTTAACCTCAACCTCAACCCAATGATTGCCGACATTCCCCTACCCTCCCGCCAGCAACTGGATTTATTGCTCTCCCGCGCCAACGCCAAATACCGGCTGATCGCCCTGCTGATGATGGACGCCGGGCTGCGGGTCACCGAAGTGGTGCGCCTGCAGGTGAAGCATGTGCGGCCGATGGAGCAGCAACTGGTGGTATTCAGCCTGAAGAAACGGCAGCATTCCAAGGACAAGTTTCGGCACATTCCCATTACGAGCCGGATCATAGAGGCCTACGCCAATTACCGCCGGAAGGCGAAGGGAGCGGATTGGAATGATCCGGAGGCCTACCTTTTCCCGCCTTCGGATCAGAGCAGCCAGCATCACCTTTCCCGGAAGTCGGTCTACCGGCGTTTCATGAAGTACACGAACAATACGGTTACTCCACACATGCTGCGGCATTACTACGCTACGCGCATGGCGAATAATGGGGAGGATATCCGGGTGGTCCAGAAGCTGCTTGGGCATTGCAGCCAGCAAACAACGGAACGCTACCTGCACGTGGACGAGCAACGGCTACGCCAGGCGGTGCGGGGCATTGAACGGGAACGGAACTTCCTGCGCCGCTTATTGCAAAGGCTGAACAGGCCGCAGCCGGTATTGGTTTTTCCGGCTAAAAGAGGTATGACCAGCTTTCATTTAGGCAGGAAGGAAGAGCTGGGACGGCTGCACGGCCTCAGCGAAAAGCGGGTAAACGTGTTGCTGCTGGGCCCCCAGGGCATCGGCAAATCGCACTTGCTGGATAACTACCACCGGGAGCGGGTCATCCGCATGGATGATTTCCGCTCGCCGAAAAAGACGCTGGCGGGGTTGCTGCTGACGCTATTTGATGACGATAAGGACGAGGTGCTGCGCCTCCTACTGGAGGTCGAAAAACGGGAGGAATTGGAGCGGGTCGCCACGAAAGAAAGCATCAAACGGCTGTGTGAACTGGCGGTAGATGCTACGAAGCCAAAAGAGTTCACCCTGGTTTTTGACGACCTGACGGACATCACTAAATATGGTGTGCGCATCCTGGAAATGCTGAAAAACCACTTCCACATCATCGCCGCGGCCCGCCGCATTAAGATCGAGCATGCGACGTTCTTGTCGAATTTCGAGCGTATCGAGCTCCAGCCGCTGTCCCGCCCGGAGACGCTGGAACTGGCCTCCCGCCTTGCCCAGCCGTTCACCGAGCGTATCGAGGACTATGAGGCTTTCCTCAACCGCACCTGGGAAAATACCCAGGGCATCCCGCTTTTCGTGGTAGAACTGGTGGAGCGCCTGAGCAAGGAGCCGGTAATTTCTTTGGAAGTGCTGCACGAGGTCCGCCACACAGCCTCCAAGTCGGAAATAGACTTCAGCATCCCACTGATCATCGCTTTTTCTTCTTTGATGGCGCTGCGCTATATGGGTAGCGAATTGGGGCACCACTCCGGGGCTTTCCGATTATTGGGGGGCGTGGCGCTGATTGTAGCTATATTTTCCAGGAAGATCTTCCAGGCATTGAAGCGGAGGTTTGTTTGACAGGATAGCAAGTTCATTAGATTTGCAAGTAGCCACACGGTAGCTGCCACAGCGGGGATTCCGGCATTAGCAGGTTCGGCGTTAAAAAAGAGGCTTTCATGCAGTGTCCGCACTGTATACTGTTTGAGCTTCGATGCAACCGAAAGTAGCAAATCACAGCAGTGCAATCACGACAGTAAAAAGCAGATAACTGCACGAATTGGCGAGTTTATACAGTGCAACGGAGTGAAAGCCTCTTTTAGCCGAAGATGCGTAAGCCGGCAGTTTTCCCTGCCTACCTGCCGGCCTGCGGCACAGCAGGCCGGCAGGCAGGTTTGCTTCGTTTCTTTTGCTGCCAAAAGAAATGAAGGGACAAGAGAAATCGAAAGCCTTAAGCTATTGGAAATCTGTATTAATGGGCAAAACCCAGAGAGATAAAGCAAGACGCTGTAAGTATATCGGTCAATTAACTTCTGCAGCAAAAACAAAGCTATGAGAACCCCCAACCACATCATCGGCGGCCTCGTCTTCACAGGCATTTGCTCCTCCCTCTCCGGAGTGAACGTCTTCTCTTCGCCGGTGTACACCGGCCTCGCCATCGGCGCCGCCCTCCTGCCCGACATCGACCACCCCAAAACCCTCATCGGCAGCCTCTTGAAACCATTATCCGTAACCATCAACCGCCGCTACGGCCACCGCACCATCACCCACAGTGGCGTGACGCTGGTAGCACTAACCCTGGCTGTTGCCATCATCGAAAAGCTATCCTCCGGCGCCAACAGCCTGGCGCTAGTCTTCTTCTTTGCTTATTTCTCCCACCTGATGCTGGACATGATGACCCTGCAGGGAGTGCCCCTACTCTACCCCATCACTAAGAACCCTTTCGTGATCCCCGGAAACCCGGGCTACCGGATACGAACGGGCGACCTGCGGGCGGAAGGCGTGATGTTCTGCCTGTTCCTCTCCCTGGGGCTCTTCCTGCGGCCACTCTTCGAACATGGCTTCTGGACCTCCTATAACCGCCTGTTCGGCACAATGAAGCACCTGCACCTGGAGTTTCAGCGCTCGGAGGATCTGCTGGAGGTGCAGTACCTGGCTCATCGGGGCAGCATGTCTTTTTCGGGCAAAGGTTACTGCCTGGAAGCTACACCCAGCCGGGTTATACTGCTGGAAGGTGATCGCCTGCTGGTGCTGGACCAGTCGGAACTGGTCATTGAAGAGGTGATCCCCACCCACACGGGGCGACAGTTCTTTTTCCGGGAACACCGCTTTGTAGGCATTGGCTTGGATAGCCTCCAGCACCTGGTGGGCAGACACATCATCGCCAAACTGGATGTGGCGGCGGACAGGCCGTTCCTGGTGACGGCAAACGGGGTGACATCGGAACAGCGCCAGTTTGAATCGGGGTTCTTAATGGAGGCCGTGTTCCATGAGCTGTACGATTCGGTGGAGTTGGAGGTGTTCGTCTATGAGCCTAATCCCCGGATACAGGTGCTGCGGGAGCAGCTGCGCAATTTGAGGCTGGAGAACCAAAGCCGGGCGGAGGCAGCGGCCCACCACTCGCTGCGGCTGGCGGAGCTGGCGGTGGAGCTGCAAATGGAGGTGGATATGGTGGCTAGAGAACGCCTTTATGGGCAATTGGTGAAGGAGCGGAAGAGGAAGGTGTTACAGCCAGATTATGCCAGGGAGTACGAGTTGCAGGCGGAAATCGCCGCGCTGCTGGAGCAGGAACGGGCGAAGAACGCCCGGCAACGGGAAGCTCTGGAACGCCGCAACAGGGTGGCGGAACTGCAACCGGCAAGCTTCACGGGCTATCTGACAACGGTTGAAATTGAAGAGTTATGAGGTGTAGGATTATTTTGTTTTGTTGTTTGTTGGTTCGGGTTGCCGGTGCCCAGGAACTTCCGCCTCTGGGCGAGCTGTACGCCTCTATCGACAGCTTCTATGCGGCAGAGGTACATGCTAGCCTTCTGGAGTTCCGGGAGGATAGAAAGGGGGAATGGCTGAAATATGTGCCAGACGTCGGGCTGACGTATACGGTTGTGGGCGACCCGCGCCCGAGCGTGAGCTTCAACACCGGAGTCCTGTATCAGGCTAAACGAGATAAGCAGCGCAACGCTGCCCGGCGGCGCAGCATCGAGGAGAAGGGGGCGCTGCTGGCGGCGCGCGCCCGGGGAGCAGTGGCGAAGTTGTATGCTGCTTACCAGCTGCAGAGGGAAGCGCTGGCCTTCCGCCGCGAGCTGCTGGCCATCGATGAGCAACTGTTCCGGATGGAGGAAGACCGATACAGGCGGGGGGAGATGAGCCCTGGAGATTTCCTGAAGGCGAAGCGAAGCTGGTTGCTGAAGCAACAGGAAGTGAGGAATATAGAATTGGATCTGGAGGTGCTCAGACAAGAGATCCTGGCGGGAAGTTTCCTGATGGGGAGATGAGACTATGTTGTTATAACAAAAAAGTTTATAACACAATGATTTTAAACAAAAAAATGTATATAGTTGAGATTTTTTACAAGAAATGAATATTTTTATTTCTTAAAACCATGAAATAAAACAAAATAATTTAAATACATAAAAACCTGCTCCCTACTCTTATAGAATACCAATCCCTACGTGCCCTTTTAAGCCGGTTAAAAGAGTCCTAAAGCTTCGGCAAAGCGGGGCGATGCTGGAATTCCAGCATCGAAAAAAAACATATTCACTAACCACACAAAACCAGCTACATAATGAGTAATATTACAAAATTCGATTATGAAGGACAGAGCATTAGCTTCGAATTTTCTGACGGGAATAAAAAGAATGGGGCAAAATTGCTACTATGTTGTCCAGAGAAAAGCAGATACCTACTGGTATCGCACATGATGAACGTTTTGGCAAAGTCCGAACTTACCATCAGGAAATTTTGAGGGAAGCGGTCAAACAGTGAACTAAAAGGCATTTCAAAGTACATTGGTGCTTTTATACGATCTAAAATCCCCAAAGCAAAAATGGAGAAAAATGGATAGCGTTAAGATAATACACGAAGCAGCCATGGAATTTTACGGCCTTGCCAAAAGGGCAAAGGCCAAGGGAGACCATTCAGTCTGGAAAGAATATATGGAAAAGGCTTATATCCTGGAGAAGGAAGCGGCCCTCACTATGCCGGAGCAACAGAACAATTTCATGTGGCGGTATATCTTATTGAGAAGCGCTGGCTGGCTGGCTTTTCAAAGTGGCTTTTATCAGGAAGCGGCCAACCTTGCTGAGTTGGGGCTGAACGGCAACCCTCCTGCCATTGAAAAGGGTAAATTAGAGGATCTTTTAAACAGTATCCGGCAAAAAACCGAGGCGCCCTCAAGCGCTTCAAAAGCAGCTGAGGAAAATAAGATTTCAGGCTTCCTCGCGTCCGTCGACCTGATCGAAAATAAGATCCACATCCGGCAGCTCGATACCGAGGAACCTATTTATATACTTGTGTCTGAAGAAAAGATCAGAGAAATTGCCAGGTTGTTTATCGGCGATATCGTGCAAATTATGGTCAGGGAAAATGAAGAGGGGGTCAAATACCTGGAAAATATCAAAAGGGCTGCTTGATGTCAGTCATCCCTATTTTTGAGGTGGAAGAAACGAAAGTCTTGTTGTATGGACAGAACCGAGACGAATTATCTGTACGTCCTGCCTATGAAATCCAAAACCATCAAGCTCGGCGTAGTCGGCGTCGACAGCGGCCAGCTCCTGATCTGCGACCCTTGCTACATTGAGCCGGGCTTTGCCGAGCAAGACATTGACAGCCAGCCGATACCGGAAGGCGAGTTCTCCTACAGGGGTATCTGCCAATTAACGCTATCTGGCAACCTCGGCGGCCAGCTGAACTACCCTATGGGGCATCCCGGTGCAGGGGTAGCCTTCCTCTCCGGCTTCGGCGATGGCCTGTATGAGGTGTTTGCCGAGATAATCGAAGATCCCGATTTCGGGGAAAGGGTGAAAAGGGTTTGGATTGAGTTAATACCGGAGGAGGAGTAATTCTGCTTGGGTGAAAACTTGCTAAAACTGAGTTTACCCCCTGGACTGTAACCCAAGCAGGAAATTGCACGCCCTAAAACCTCAAGCCTAAAACCCAAAACCCCACCCCAAGAAAGCCCCCGCCTCACTTCCAATACACCTTCAAAAAATTCACGATCCCCTGATCCTTCTCACTCAATTCCTCCCTCAGGTTCAGGCTGAAGCGCGGCTGCTCCAGGCTGTACAGCTTCAAAACGGCGGCAAAAGTCGACTGCGCCACGAGGCGAACGTAGGTATGCGCTGTATCCTCAAACCACACTTTCATCAGGTACAAGCCGTTATCGGGCAGGGTAACCAACTCCACCACAAAAGGTTGAACCAATAGCGCCCGCTCCTGGCGCCATTCGAGAAAGGTAAGAAAGTTGAGCGGCTGCATAAGATAGAGTTTGACGCCTTTGGATACCAGTGTGTCGGCAACGCTGCGCAGACCCTGTTTGTGATAGTAGTCGGCAGGCGAAGCGAACAGGCTGATGTGAGCGGCGGCCTCCGGCTCCAACTGGCTGAAATCTTCCCGCTCAAAGGAAAAGAGGATCTCCAGCTTTTCACCCTGCCGATAGGTGGACAGGTCGTCGTACATGAAATTCCACTGGATATGAAGCCTGTTTTCGAGTGGCAGATGCTGCCGGAATTTCTGAAAGGTACTATCTGCCAACTGATCGGTAAGGTAACCGATGACCTGCAATGGGAATCGCTGCTCTGCACAGTGTCTCGCCATGCGGTTGACGGCGGCCACATCGGTGGCGAGGCGGTGCATGGTGGTTACCGGGCCGGGCAGATAAACGGAGTGGATGTTCTCCTGGAATAGCCGGTCGAGCAGCCCGTAGGTAGGCTCGTCCCAGCCGAAGGTTTCGGCGAGCAGGGGGTCCAACCGGTACTGGGGCGCCAGCAGCCGCCCGTATGCGCGGATGAGGGGCCGGAGCTCGGAGACAACCACCGGCCGGGCCCTGGCAGGCAGGGCTTCCTGCCCGATGTGCCGGGTGAGCTGCTCGGTGAAACGCCTTTCTTTGTCTTCAAAGGCAAGATATTCGCCCTCATCGGGCAGGAGTGTATTGATGTCCTCGAAATAAATGGAGGCATGGAATTCTTTTTCGGTATACCCGATTTCTCGGGCCGATTGCTCCATCCAGGCTAAAATGTCCTGTTCTTTTTCTTTCCTCCAGCGCCGGATGGCCGCCCAGCGGCCTTCGCATCCGGATACTTGCCGAAGGGCTGCCTGTAGCGCCTGCTTTTTGTCGCCGCTTTGAGGAATGGGCAGCCTAGGGCTAAGTGCCGCCAGCACAGCGGCATACAGCAATAGGCGGCCCATCCGCTTTGCCCGCAGGGCTTCCGGGATCATAGCCTCGGCTTCGGCCAGGTAGGATTGATATTCCGGCGAGAGGGTATCCAACAATGGTTGAAAGGCGCGGTTGACACAGAGCGTGCCGAAGGTGGCATAAGCTTCGTGCATCTTCCGCCCTTCTTCGTGGAGCTGAACGGCCTGCCGGTACAGCACAGCATCCTTCTCCGCTTCGGGCAGCTTTTTGAAATAGCGTATACTGAGCAGGATCATATAGCCGTGCGTGGTCTGCCGGGCCAGCATGTCGTGGAGCTGCTCATGCTCGGCGGTGGCCAGCAGGTGCAGGCGGTTCAGAGCGGGATCGCTGTAGGCGGGATGGGTTTCAGGGTGGATGACGGGCATGCTTTGGAAGTCGAACTGCCCGAGTGGGGTTTCTTCCAGCAAGTGGTTGTAGGTTTCCGGGAATTGAAACTCCTCAGCCATCCCGCCGGAAGGTTATGGTTTCCAATAGCTCCCATTCGCCGCTTTCCTTCTTGCGAATGGTTCGGATATGCTCCAGAAAGGCCAGGTTTTCCTGTAAAGTGTTGTGTTCAATGTCTTTCCTATGGCACCGCCGGTAGGCTTTCCGGATCTCTTCTTCTGTAAGGCGCTCATCGGTAAAGTAGACGGCGAGCAATACCCGCGCCTGCTCTTCGGAATATTTGAGGGCAACGGCATCTTCAAATTCCAGGAGGAGCAACACCAGGCTGCCCATTACCGCCAACGGGCCGGAAACGGTTGTCAGCAGAGCGCCTTGGGCGCCGAGCGACAGCAGCTTGCGCCGAAGTTCCCGCTGGTCGGCCAGCAACATGTTGTAGGGCTTCAGGCTCAGCGCCTCTACGCTTCCGTCCGCCGTTCGACGCAGGCTGATCCACTTGTAGCCCAGGCCGGAGAAGTCCATGGATTCCTGCAGGGTGATAGACCCCAACAGGGTCTCTTGCAGTTCTTCTTCAGGCAACTCGACAGAGTGGCTTTTGAGATAGGCCAGAATGTGATCGTGGGATGTGTCCATGGGATAAAAATAGAGATTATTAGAGAATTTCAATGGTTGTGTCGGCTATTGAGATATTCCAAAATATTCTTCTCTCTGCACCCAGCTTGTGTTAACCCTTGCCCAAATTGACTGAGGAAATTAACAACATTGCTTGCAGGGAAAAACAACCAATAAAGCTGCTCACTTTTTCTTCACATAAAGAACTTATCTGCCCATAATGGTGTATTTATAAAATCAAAAGTCCTTGCCCCCCTAAACTCGAAGAATTATGCTTGCATCTGGAAGAATTGCCTTTTTGGCTGGCTTGGCCATTCTCGCCTTTTCCTGTAACAGGGAATTGGGCTGTCCGCTTGAAGAGATCGAATGGGATTATAAAAAGTCAAACATGACCAATGAAGATAAAGTCAAAGTCGATATTGATATAAATGCTAAGCTGAAAGCTTACTTGAAAAAAATTGGGGATGGAGAGATCAACGCAAAAATTTCTCCGGCCATCGACCAACTTGCCAAAGATTATACTGTCGCCGAAATCAGGTACGATAACGATTATGTAAAAAATTATAATGCCCTCGTAAACGATATTTGTTCAAAGCTTCAAATAGTAAACGACAGGTCACTTAGCGAAGAGCAAATCCTCGAAATCGAAAAAGACCTGGTATCGAGGTTAAAAACCTTCTATGAAACTACCCGAAATTACCTTCCAACCGACACCACAAATACAACTGATAACGCAAATGCACCGGAAGAATGTACAACAATCAAGGCCCAGGTTGATAAACTGGCGGCAAAATTAGCGGAAAAACAAAAAATGGCCAGAGATACCGACCTGCTTATCAATATTGTTTACTGGAAAGAAAGGCTCCAAGATATTTCTAAATTTAACTGCTCTTCTATTTTGATGGAAAAGGAAAAGATCGAGAACAGTATCAGCAGGGCCAGTGAATATGAATAATCCTATTCGGAATTAGAATAACATACCCCCTAGTCTATTAGCCACATTGTTTGATCAGTTTAAAACTATTGTCCAACATGAATTTCCTGAAACGCCCATTGCCATTGGCCTTTTTTTTGATCATTTCATGTGCTTCTTTCGGGCAAGAACTCGAAAGCGGAGAGTTTATTGATCTCGTGAACACCCGAATACAACAGTTGAAAAATGATTTGGATGCTGAGAGAAGGAAAAGTAAAAAACTTCACGACAGGATCAATAAGTATATGGACGATGCTGATAAAAAAGACAGGGTTCTTGAAAGAAACTTCGAAAAACTTATTGAAGCCAGAGCAGAGTTAAATAAAAAAGAGGCTGAAATCCTAAGGCTTTCTAATGACCTTAGGATACTGGCCGAACAGGATAGACTCATTAAAGATGAATTAATCGCACTCGATAGTACTAAGCTACTTTTAGAGGAACAGGTAGCAGTAAATGAAGATTTTATTTCTTCTTTGAAGGAAGAACTTGAAGATATTGGGAAAGAGGCGCTCTTGCAGGAGTCTCGGGCAAACAGGTTATTGAAAATATTGAAAAATTATGACCGTGACAAAAGAAGTACTCTGGAAAACTTAGTATATTTTCTAGAAGCAGGGTGGAAAAATAATTCAGGATTCAACTTTCATCTTATTGGGGGCATTCCGTTCGAGATTGAAAAGAAATTATTCATTGGCTTAGGATTAGGCTTTAATGATAACCGGCAAATAGAACTCTCTACAGTCCCAACCTATATCGCATTTCGAGCTATTTTAAATGATAGTTCCTTTGAGTTCCCATTTGATAATATGGGCGGCCGGATTTTAAAAAAACATACCTTTTATGCTATCGGAGATGTAGGGTTGTCCAATGCTCTGAATAATAACTTGTCCCTTTTTAATGCTAGTGACCTTTTTTTCAATGTTGGGATCGGCTATCAAAACAGTTCCAACGCCAAGGTTAGGTTTAATACTACGATAGCTTACAATTATGAAAGATTTAAACTGAAAGAGGGTAATCAGATTCTGTCTGTATCGGTTGTGGATGGGTTAGAGTTCAATATTGGTTTTTACCTGGATCTTTAGCCTGGTTTATGCATGCATGTTGGGTACGTGATCGTTCCTGAATTCGCATCAATGTCCACAGAGGACTATTATTTCAAATACTCATCCACAAGCTCAATCCGCCCCACCACAAACTGCCGCTTCACCAGCTGCTTACCGCCCTTATCATACCAGGGCAGCGTTTCTGCCCAGGCGCCCTCTTCAAACAGGCGCTGGTACTCCCGTTGGATTATCCTGGGATCTTCCTCAACTACATCTAAACCATACTTTCCTGTGTCATTGCTATCAATAAACCCCGATAATTGACCACCGATATGATCCTTGTACCACTTGGCGCAGATCAGTACGGTATAGATCTGCCGAAGCAGGCCAAAGGTGTCTCCTTGGTCGACCTCTGCCTGTATCCTGGGCAGGACGGCCTCCTTGAAAATGGCTAATGCGTGCTCGTCGGCCAGGCCCATGACAACAGCATGGGAGGAGCCTGCCGCTCGGTTCTTCCGAAGCTTTTCGGCTGATTGGTAGTCAAAATCACACGATACCTTCATGTTAAAACCGGTGATGTCCACTTGGACAGCATCTCCTTCTTGTTTTTGGTATACACTGGCGCCCCCTGGTGTGATCCATACTTTAAAACAGGATTCGAGTCCGGCGCCGGCCGCTGTTTTGGCCAAAAGTTCTTTCCAAAACTGGCCGCCGGTTTCATGGCCGGGGTGCAATAATTGGGTGGTGAACCGTTTTAGGCCCAGGTCCTGGCGAAGAAGATCCCAGCCAAGCCTGGTTTTGCGCAGGGGCTCAGGAATGCCGCAGAAATCTTTGTAGGGGTTCAGGTCAACGTGCATGTCTTCTCCGCGGACTACCAGGAAAGTGTTCAGGTATTCCCCCATCCGCTTTTGGAGTTCCTGAGACTGTTGCTGGCCCAGCTCATCCGGCCGGGGATGGCCGAGAATAAACCCGTGCGAAAAAGGGTTCTGGCTGTTAAAAGCGAACCCCGTCAACAGAGCCGGGTATTGAGGCAAGGCTGCCGATACCTCCGCCAGGGATGCATGCTCAACGCTTTCTTCTGAATCGCCCACTATTTTGGTTTCTATACGTATGCTCGCCCCAATGGGTTCGGACAACGCCATTACCCACATGGCTAACTTTTCCTCCAGTATGCCGCCTTTATAGGCCGCCTTTACTTTTTCATAGGTGGCTTCACTGCTGAGGACGGATAACTGGATACTACCCTCCTCTACCTCCAAAACTTCCAGATCCGGATCGCCGGTTAGTTTCCAAAGGCCCAGCTCTATTTCCCGCCGACGGATCGGAGAAAACTCTTCCCAAGCGCCGTCTAATGTCAGCCTCCAGTTGTATCGCTGCCGGAAGATCGGAGATACGGCGCCCGGCACGGCATACTTTCGCTCCAGGAGGGTGATCAACTCCCCTGTCAGTTCAGAGAAAGCCTCGTCCAGGGTGGCCCAGCTGGTGGCCGGCTTCCGGTTTAGGGGCAAAGGCTGCAAGTTGCCAAAAGGCGCTTCCTCCAGGCCGGCCAGGGGGCGGAGCAATACCGGCGCCACCAGTGCTTCCCCGCGTTCGTGTCGGCGCAGGGCCAGCAACATTTCGTGCTGCCAGAGGTAATCTGATTTGACATAGTCGGCACTGGCGAGAAGCAAGATCACATCGGCTTCTACAATGCCCTCATGTACTTTTCCTTGCCAGTCCTCTCCGGGGTATACGGCCCGTTTATGCCATATCGATACGGCTTCGTTTTGTCGAAATATGGAAAGGTGGCTCTCCAGTTGCTGCTGCAGGGCTTCGTCTTCCGAGGCATAGGAGAAGAAAATGCTGATTGGGCGTTTTCTTTCTTTGATTAGGGAGCGAATGCGCATGGTATTGGGTTTTGGAGAAAACGAATTCTCTTTGTTGGCCGGATATAACCTTTTCAATATCAGAATTTTTTTGATCCTATTATGGATAACAGGCTATACTCTCGTATTGAGATATACTCTAATGCTAAAAAATGCAGGTTGTTTGTATCATACTTTCGCTCTTAAGGTAAGAAAGGCTTTCTCCTTTTGAAGAGGATTAATTAGATTTGTTACACCCTGAATCTAAAAGGATTGAGCAATACAGCTTCAAGCATTCATTGGCTGAGAATGAACCTCAATAAAAAATGAAAGAAATTAAACTCAATATAGTAGAGGGAAATGCCTTCATTGTCAAAGGCGATGTACTTGTGTTGAAATATGCACAAGCTCTCTATGGGCTGGATGAAGATGTGGTTGGAGAATTAATGGACTTTGAACCTGATATAGCCTCAAGGCTTCCTGCGCCTTCCGAATATTATTTCACCGATAGTAATCAGGTAACCAACGCTAAAAAGTTGCTTTTTGTTGGAGCACCGGTTCTTCGAAATTTCCGCTATAGAGAGATCCGGGAGTTTTCGAGGAAAGCATTGAGCTTTCTGGCAGTTGAAGCTCCTGATGCAAAAAAAATATTGATGACTATCCATGGTGCAAATTACGGCCTGGATGAAATTGAGGCTTTTGAATCCTTGCTGGCAGGGTTGGTTGACAGCATAAATGAAAATGACTATCCTGCAAGTTTACAGGAAATAATATTCGTAGAACATTCACTTGGAAGGGCAGAACGGTTAGGTGCATTTTTGGAAAATATTTTTCCAACCCGGTCAATTCTAACCAGGCCAACCGGTGGAATTGAAAAACTGAAAGAGGAAACGACTGAAATTCTGAGGTCTGCCGGGTACGCTTCTGAAAGCAAGAAAAAGATTTTCGTCGCTATGCCTTTTGCCGATGAGTTTGAAGATGTTTTTTTCTTTGGCATACAGGGAGCTGTTAAAAACGCTGGATTTTTATGTGAAAGAGCGGATTCGGAATCATTTACCGGCGATATAATGGATTGGGTCAAAACGAGGATTGAAAATTCTGTGCTGACTATCGCTGACCTCACGGGAGCTAATCCGAATGTTTACCTTGAAGTTGGTTACGCCTGGGGCAAAGGAAAAGATACTATCCTCCTGGTCAGAGATTCCGATGAATTGAAGTTTGATGTACAGGGACAAAGGTGCTTGGTATATAAAAACATTAAAGGCCTTATGGAAAAACTGGAGAATGAGCTGAAGAACTTGAAAAATAATGGATAGAAGCCCGTGCAAATCTCTCCCGGGGGTTAAACTCACCACCTCAAAAGCCAACGAAGTTTTTTACCTTTCTTCTCGCAACAACATTGTCATTTTTTTCGTAAAATGCATCCAGGAGAGCGTCTAACCCAAGCAGGTAAAAAATCCATGGCCAGTAAAACCAGATTCCAACATGATAGCAGGACACACTACGCTCGGCGCGCTTAGCTTTTCCGCCACTTTTTCCAGAGAGATATTACAAGGCAACCCTTCGGGTTGGCAGTTTGGCATTGGTGAACCCCAAACACGAGATTGATGACGGGCATCACCCCATACCACGCCAAGTACTTCGCCTACGAGCTGACCAAGCGAAGCCCTTCCAACAGCATCCAGAAGTTGGCTTCTACGCTGGTAGACGCTCAGGTGGACCTAAATCCGCACCAGGTGGAAGCGGCGCTGTTTGCCTTTCGGTCTCCACTATCGAAGGGTGCTATCCTGGCGGATGAAGTGGGGCTTGGGAAAA
>CAYQKY010000011.1:64932-96063 GCA_964418125.1 uncultured Phaeodactylibacter sp. | reverse complement strand
ACGCGGCGCATCATCTGGCGTACGATCACCTCGATGTGCTTGTTGTTGATCGTAATACCCTGGGAGCGGTATACTTCCTGTACGCCGTTCACAAGATAGGACTGCACGGCGAAGGGCCCCTTTATGTTGAGGATATCCCGCGGGGCAATAGAACCGTCGGACAGCGGGGTGCCGGCGCGGACGAAGTCGCCCTCCTGAACCAGAATGTGCTTGGACAGGCCGATGAGGTACTTGCGCTTCTGGCCGTCCTTGGCTTCTACCATCACTTCGCGGTTGCCGCGCTTGATCTTGCCGAAAGAAACCACGCCGTCTATCTCGGAAACCACTGCCGGGTTGGAGGGGTTACGAGCTTCAAAAAGTTCGGTAACCCGCGGCAGGCCGCCCGTAATGTCAGCGATCTTACCCAGCTTACGCGGGATCTTCGCGATCTTCTGGCCCGCACGGATGGACTCTCCATCTTCGATCGACAGGTAGGAGCCTACCGGCAGGTTGTAGCTGCGGAGTTCCTCTCCATCAGCGTCGATGATCTTGATGATCGGTATCTTACGCTTGTTCTTGGTCTCAATGATCACCTTCTCGGCATAGCCGGTCTGGTCATCTCGCTCGACGCGGAAAGTGACGCCTTCTTCAATAGAATCGTACTTGATGATACCGCTGAACTCGGAAATGATAACCGCGTTGAAGGGATCCCATTCGCAGATGAGATCGCCTCGCTGTACTTCCTGGCCTTCCTTGACGAACAAGGTTGCTCCGTACGGAATGTGGTGGGAAACGAACTGCTTGCCCGTCTTGCTATCCACGATGCGCACTTCACCGGTCCGGGAAAGTACGACATCCGTTTCATTTCCGGCATCGTCCGTAAATTCGGTGGTACGAACACTATCGAACTCGATCTTTCCGACGAATTTCGAAACGATCTCCGATTCGGACTTGGAGATAGAAGCGATACCACCGACGTGGAAGGTACGCAGGGTCAGCTGGGTACCCGGTTCGCCAATCGACTGGGCGGCGATGATACCCACGGCATCCCCCTTCTCAGTGCGGCGGCCGGTGGCCAGGTTCTTACCATAGCACTTGGCGCATACCCCGCGTTTGGTCTCGCAGGTGAGCACTGAACGGATGGTAACCGTTTCGACACCTTCTTCTTCAATATATTCTGCCGTCCGGGAATCGATATAGTCTCCTGCTTTGAGGATGACTTCATCGGTAACCGGGTGATAGATATCGTGTAGCGTATACCGGCCTTCGATACGGGAGGCCAGGTTCTCGATCACCTTCTCGTTATCCTTCAGCGCTTCGGTCTCGATACCGCGCAGCGTTTCACAGTCTTCTTCATGGATCACCACGTCCTGGGCGACGTCTACTAGGCGTCGGGTAAGATAGCCGGCGTCGGCCGTTTTCAATGCCGTATCCGCCAAACCTTTACGGGCGCCGTGGGTAGAGATGAAATACTCGAGTACCGACAAGCCGTCGACAAAGTTGGACAGGATGGGGTTTTCAATAACTGCCCCACCGGTATCGCCCGACTTCCGCGGCTTGGCCATCAGGCCCCGCAATCCGCACAGCTGCTTGATCTGCTGCTTGGAGCCCCGGGCGCCGGAGTCCAGCATCATGTAAACAGAGTTGAAGCCCTGCTTGTGGGTCGCCAGCTCCTTCATCAGCACGTCGGTGATGCGGTTGTCGGCGTAAGTCCACTTATCGATGATCTGGTTGTAACGCTCGTTGTTCGTGATGAGGCCCATGTTGTAGTTATCCCATACTTCATCGACCTCTTCCTGGGCCATTTCCAGGGTGCGCTGTTTCACCGTCGGGGTGATCAGGTCGCCCAGGTTGAAGGACAGGCCGCCCTTGAAGGACCAGAGGAAGCCCATTTCCTTGATATTATCCAGGAAATCGGCGGTAACGGCGAAGTTGGTGCGCTCGATCACGTCGCTGATCACCTTTTTGAGGTTCTTCTTGGTCAGCAACACGTTGGTGTAGGGTACACCTTGCGGGATCACTTCGTTGAACAGTACCCGTCCGGTAGTGGTCTCCATCAGTTTAGGCGCCAGCTTGCCTTCTTCGTCCTCCACCTTAACCCGCACCTTGATGACGGCGTGAAGATCTACTTTGCCTTCATTATAGGCGATGAGCACCTCTTCCGGAGAGTAGAAGCGCAGGCCTTCGCCCTTCACTTTAATGTCTCCTTCCGAGCGGCGTTCCTTGGTGATATAATACAGCCCCAATACCATGTCCTGAGACGGCAGGGTGATCGGGGAGCCGTTCTGCGGGTTGAGCATGTTGTGTGAAGACAACATCAGCACCTGAGCTTCCAGGATAGCTGCGTGGCTCAACGGGACGTGAACGGCCATCTGGTCGCCGTCGAAGTCGGCGTTGAAGGCGCCGCAGACCAGCGGGTGAAGCTGTATGGCCTTTCCTTCGATCAGTTTGGGCTGGAAAGCCTGGATAGAAAGGCGGTGCAGCGTCGGGGCGCGGTTGAGCAGGACCGGGTGCCCTTTCAGTATATTTTCGAGGATCTCCCAGATGACGGGGTCCTTGCGGTCTACCAGTTTCTTGGCCGACTTCACCGTTTTGACGATGCCGCGCTCGATGAGCTTGCGGATGACGAACGGCTTGAACAGCTCAGCGGCCATAGCCTTGGGCAGGCCGCATTCGTGCAGTTTCAGGGTCGGGCCAACTACGATCACCGAACGGCCGGAGTAGTCTACGCGCTTACCGAGCAGGTTCTGGCGGAAACGGCCCTGCTTCCCCTTGAGGATATCGCTGAGCGACTTCAGGGCGCGCCCTCCTTCTGCCTTTACGGCATTCGACTTACGCGAGTTATCGAACAGGGAGTCGACAGCTTCCTGCAGCATCCGTTTCTCGTTACGTAGGATCACCTCCGGAGCTTTGATCTCCAGCAAGCGCTTCAGGCGGTTGTTGCGGATGATCACCCGGCGGTACAGGTCGTTGAGGTCAGAGCTGGCGAAGCGCCCTCCATCCAGCGGTACCAGCGGCCGCAGCTCGGGCGGTACTACCGGCAGGTACTGGATGATGGACCATTCCGGGCGGTTTTCGATCCGGGACAGCCCGTCGCGGAAAGCTTCCACTACGCGCAGGCGCTTGAGGGCTTCCGACTTACGCTGCTGCGAGGTCTCGTTCGCCGCCTGATGGCGCAGCGCAAAGGACAGCTGGTCCAGGTCGAGGCGCATCAGCAGTTCCCGAATGGCCTCGGCGCCCATCTTGGCGATGAACTTATTCGGGTCTTCATCCTCCAGCATCTGGTTGTCGGCGGGCAGCGTATCGAGGATCTCCAGGTATTCTTCCTCCGTCAGGAGGTCGATCTGGCCGACTCCTTCCGCTTCTTTGACACCCGGCTGGATGACGACATAGCGCTCATAGTAAATGATGGATTCCAGCTTCTTGGAAGACAGCCCCAGAAGGTAGCCGATCTTGTTGGGAAGCGATTTAAAGAACCAGATATGCACTACGGGCACGACCAGCTTGATGTGGCCCATGCGTTCCCGGCGGACCTTCTTCTCGGTAACCTCTACCCCACAACGGTCGCAAACTATCCCTTTGTAACGGATACGCTTGTACTTCCCGCAGTAACATTCATAGTCCTTCACCGGGCCAAAGATGCGTTCGCAAAACAAACCATCCCGTTCCGGCTTGTACGAGCGGTAGTTGATCGTCTCCGGCTTCAGTACTTCACCATAGGAGCGCTCCAGGATCTCATCCGGAGACGACAAACTAATGGTGATGCTGTCGAAGTCTTGGGATTGGACATGGTCCTTCTTCTTAAATGGCATAGATAAGTATTGTTGGAATGGGGTGACAGCATTTGCCACCCCAGTGAAACAATCAAATTAGTCAAACTTCACATCCAGCGCCAGGCCACGCAATTCGTGAACCAGGACGTTGAAGGATTCCGGGATGCCGGGATCCGGCAACGGGTCTCCTTTCACGATGGCCTCATAGGCTTTGGCCCTGCCATTGATATCGTCCGACTTGATGGTCAGCAGTTCCTGCAGGATGTTGGAGGCGCCGAAAGCTTCCAGAGCCCATACTTCCATTTCCCCGAAACGCTGTCCGCCGAACTGCGCCTTACCGCCGAGCGGCTGCTGAGTGATGAGCGAGTACGGCCCGATGGAACGGGCGTGCATCTTGTCATCCACCATGTGGGAAAGTTTCAGCATGTAGATCACGCCAACGGTAGCCTGCTGGTGGAAGCGGTCGCCGGTTTCCCCATCGGAGAGGTAAGTCTGTCCGAGGCTCGGCAGGCCTGCCTTCTTAATGTACTCATCGATCTCCTCCTTGCTTGCCCCGTCGAAGATGGGGGTGCTGAACTTGGCGCCCAGCTTCTCACCGGCCCAGCCCAGTACGGTTTCGAAGATCTGTCCCAGGTTCATCCGGGAAGGTACACCCAGTGGGTTGAGCACGATGTCCACCGGAGTTCCGTCTTCCAGGAAGGGCATATCTTCTATACGCACGATCCGGGAAACGATACCCTTGTTACCGTGGCGGCCGGCCAGTTTGTCGCCTACGCGCAGCTTGCGCTTTTTGGCCATATACACCTTGGCCAGCTTGAGCACGCCGGCGGGCAGTTCATCACCAATGCTGATGTTGAATTTTTCCCGCTTGTACCGGCCGACTTCTTCGTTGACCTTGATGCTGTAGTTATGCAGCAGCTTGGCGATGAGCTCATTGGACTTGGCGTTATCGGTCCAGTTGCTGTAGTCTACGCTGGTATAATCCACTTCGCGCAGAGCGCCCTGGGAGAACTTGGTCCCCTTCGGAATGAGCGGTTCGTTGTAGATGCTCTTAACGCCCTGAGAGACCTTATCTTTGACAATGACCAACAGCTTGTCGATCAGGATGGTCTTCAGCTCGTTCAACGCGATCTTATGCTGGTCTTCCAGCTTGGTCAGCAGTTCTTTTTCCTGTGCCTTCTGGACTTTGTCCTTCTTGGCGCGGGCAAAGAGCTGCTTGTCGATCACGATTCCCGAAGTAGAGGGCGGCGCTTTCAGGGAAGCATCCTTCACATCGCCGGCCTTATCGCCGAAGATGGCGCGGAGGAGCTTCTCTTCCGGAGTCGGGTCCGATTCGCCTTTAGGCGTGATCTTACCGATGAGGATATCTCCTTCCCGAACCCAGGCCCCGACGCGGATGATACCGTTCTCATCGAGGTCTTTGGTTGCTTCCTCACTGACGTTCGGAATGTCATTGGTCAGTTCTTCCTCGCCCAGTTTCGTATCCCGGACGTCCAGTTCGAAGTGTTCGATGTGGACGGAAGTAAAGACATCTTCCTGAACTACACGCTCGGAAAGCACGATAGCGTCCTCGAAGTTGTATCCCTTCCAGGGCATGAAGGCCACTTTCAGGTTCTGTCCGAGGGCCAGTTCTCCCTTGTCGGTGGCATAGCCGTCGCAGAGGATCTGCCCTTTGACCACCCGTTGCCCCCGTTTGACGATGGGCTTCAGGTTGATGCAGGTCCCCTGGTTGGTTCGGCGGAACTTGACCAGTTTATAGACTTTGCGGTTATCTTCGAAAGATACCAGTTGTTCTTCCTCGGTACGGTCGTAACGGATGATGACCTCATTGGCATCTACGTATTCTACCACGCCATCTCCTTCTGCATTGATGAGCATGCGGGAGTCCCGGGCCACTTTGCCTTCCAGGCCGGTGCCCACGATTGGAGAGCTGGGGCGCAGGAGCGGTACTGCCTGCCGCTGCATGTTGGAGCCCATCAGGGCGCGGTTGGCGTCGTCATTTTCCAGGAAGGGGATCATCGATGCGGAAACCCCTACGATCTGGTTCGGCGCCACGTCCATATACTCAATTTCCTCCGGCCCCAGTACCGGGAAGTCACCATGCTCCCGGCACTTAATGCGGTCGGACTCGAAGCCCCCCTTCTCATCGATAGGAGCGTTGGCCTGGGCGATCTTCATGAAGTCCTCCCCTTCAGCCGACAGGTATATCGGCTCGGTCTTGACTTCCACCGACCCATCGGAAACCCGACGGTAGGGCGTCTCCAGGAATCCCATTTTGTTCACTTTGGCGTGAACGCAGAGGGTGGAGATCAGTCCGATGTTGGGCCCTTCCGGAGTCTCGATCGTACACAGGCGGCCGTAGTGGGAGTAGTGTACGTCGCGCACTTCAAAACCGGCGCGCTCCCGCGACAGGCCGCCCGGCCCGAGGGCGGAGATCCGGCGTTTGTGCGTGATCTCCGACAGGGGGTTGGTCTGGTCGAGGAATTGAGACAGCTGGCTGGTACCGAAGAAGGAGTTGATAACGGACGACAGCGTACGCGCGTTGATCAGGTCGATCGGCGTGAACACCTCGTTATCGCGGACGTTCATCCGTTCCCTGATGGTACGGGCCATGCGGGCAAGGCCGACGCCGAACTGCGCATAAAGCTGCTCGCCGACGGTACGAACCCGGCGGTTACTCAGGTGGTCTATATCGTCGATCTCCGCCTTTTGGTTGATCAGGCTGACCAGGTAACGGACGATGGCGATGATATCTTCCTTGGTGAGCACCAGCACATCGCGGTCGATATCCAGTTCCAGCTTGCGGTTGATCTTATAGCGCCCTACTTCTCCGAGGTTGTATCGCTTATCGGAGAAGAAGAGCTTGTCGATAATACCGCGGGCGGTTTCCTCATCCGGGGGGTCGGTTCCCCGCAGCTGGCGGTAGATGTACTGCACAGCCTCCATTTCGGAACTGGAGGGGTCTTTCTGGAGCGTATTGTATATAATGGAGTAATCCTGGTCGATGTCATCCTTCTGCAGGATCACCATTTCGGTGTCTGCTTCCAGGATCAGTTCGATGTTGTCTTCATCGAGGACAATATCGCGTTCCAGGATGATCTCGTTTCGCTCAATCGTTACAACCTCACCCGTATCTTCATCTACGAAGTCTTCCGCCCAGCTGCGCAGCACACGTGCCGCCAGCTTTCTGCCGATAGCATTTTCCAGGGCGTCTCTGGTGGCCGGTACTTCGTCGGCCAGGCCGAAGATATCCAGGATGGCCTTATCGGTATCGAAACCGATGGCCCGCAACAAGGTTGTTACCGGAAACTTCTTCTTACGGTCGATGTAGGCGTACATGACCGTATTGATATCCGTGGCAAATTCCATCCAGGCGCCCTTGAAGGGGATCACCCTTGCGGAATAGATCTTGGTTCCATTGGGGTGGAAGCTTTGCCCGAAGAATACGCCCGGAGAGCGGTGTAGCTGAGAAACGATAACCCGCTCCGCACCGTTGATCACAAATGTACCCTTGGGGGTCATATAGGGGATGTTCCCCAGGAAGACATCCTGTACGATCGTCTGGAAATCCACATGTTCCTCGTCATTACAGGAAAGCCGGAGCTTGGCCTTGAGAGGAACGCTGTAGGTCAGCCCGCGTTGCATACACTCGTCAATGGTGTAACGCGGCGGGTCGATGAAGTAATCCAGAAATTCTAATACAAAGATGTTTCTAGCATCTGTGATCGGAAAATTTTCCTGAAACACTTTATAAAGCCCTTCGTTCATACGATTTTCCGGAGTAGTTTCCAGCTGGAAGAACTCCTGGAAGGACTTTAGCTGTATTTCGAGAAGATCAGGGTATGGTGAGGGGAGTTTTATTTTGCCGAAGTTAACTCGCTTTTCTTCGGCGGTTTGTACCTTACCGTTTGACGTCATTGGCAAAAAATTGTTTATTGTTTCGGCAATAATTAGCTTTCTAACGATCGCCTATGCTGTAATAATACCCAAAATATCCGAAAAAGTTCAAAATTGCTAAACTTAATTATACGACAATAGGCTTAGCCAGTTGTAACACAACTCGCTAAGCCTTCAGCGCCGAAAATAATGGCCTGAGCCATTATTTTCAACGGTTTTAAGAAGAAGCCGTTACTTGATCTCTACTTCAGCGCCTGCTTCTTCGAGTGCTGCTTTGATCTTCTCAGCCTCATCCTTGGGTACACCTTCCTTAACCGGGCCCGGGGCGCCGTCTACCAGGTCCTTGGCTTCTTTCAAGCCCAGGCCAAGCAGGTTCTTCACCTCTTTAACCACTTTAAGTTTGCCTGCACCTGCGGATTTGAGGATGACATCAAATTCCGTCTTTTCCTCAGCAGCAGCACCGCCTTCGCCACCACCGGCGGCGGGGCCGGCAACTGCAACTGCAGCGGCAGCCGGTTCGATGCCATATTCATCTTTCAGTATTCCAGCCAGTTCGTTCACTTCTTTAACCGTGAGGTTGACCAGCTGTTCTGCAAAAGCTTTAAGATCTGCCATTGTAAAAAATTTTGAAAAGTTGTACGTTAATAAAATATATTGTGCGTACAGCTTGGAAGCCGTATTTAGGGGCTGGTTCGCTTTCCGCTTTTCGCAAACCCTGCGAACATCGAATACCGAACACCGAACCGCCAGTATTGCTACTCGCCGCGCTCTTCCAGCGTTTTGAGTATACCCACGAGGGTTTGCCCGCCGGACTGCAGAGAACTGATGACCGTTTTCGCCGGAGATTGCAACAAAGCGATGACTTCGGCGATGAGGTCTTCCTTGGATTTGAGGCTGGCCAGTTCATCCAGTTTCTCATCCCCCAGGAAAACGTCGGTATCAATATATGCAGCCTTCAGGGTGGGCTTTTCGAAATCTTTGCGAAACTCTTTGATCAATTTCGCAGGAGCGTTGGCCTTTTCCGAGATCAGAATAGCGGTCGGCCCCTTTAGTGCTTCGTAGAGCCCGGCGAAGTTCTTTTCTTCCGGCGCGCTCTCCAGTGCTTTCTGTATCAGGGTATTCTTGACGACTTTCATCTCAATACCCTTTTCGAAACACAATCTTCTGAATTTATTGACTTGCTCTACGGTCAGCGTAGAAGAATCCGCCAGATAGAAAAAATCTATGTCGGAAAGCTTCTCCTTCAGCGCCTCAATAGTAGCGGTCTTTTCTGCTCTTGTCATTTCTTTTCAGGTTTTGAAAAGTTACTTAACCAATGCTTTAGCGTCAACGCGGATTCCCGGGCTCATGGTGCTGGCCACTGTCACCGACCTCATATAAGCCCCTTTTGCGGAGGATGGCCGCATTCGGACCAGGGTCGTGATCAGCTCATTAGCATTATCCGCCAGCTTTTCCGGGGTGAAAGACACCCGCCCTATTGAGGAGTGAACGATACCGTACTTATCGACGCGGAAAGAGATCTTACCACCTTTGACGTCGCTCACCGCTGCCGCCACATCCTGAGTTACCGTACCCGTTTTGGGGTTGGGCATCAGGCCGCGGGGGCCGAGGATCCTACCCAGGCGGCCCACCTGGGCCATAACCTGTGGCATAGCGACGACGACATCGAAGTCAACCCAGCCTCCCTGGACTTTCTGTACCAGTTCATCCAGGCCGGCATAATCAGCGCCGGCGGCCAGTGCTTCTTCTTCTTTGTCAGGCGTGCAGAATACCAGTACGCGCTTGGTCTTGCCAGTGCCATGCGGCAGGGTCGTCGTGCCCCGGATGGCCTGGTCAGCTTTGCGGGGGTCTACCCCCAGCCGGATATGAAGGTCAACAGAGGCGTCGAACTTGGCAATGTTCACTTCTTTGATAAGCTTCATCGCCTCCTCCAGCGAATAGAGGTTTTCTCTATCGACCTTTTTCTCGGCAGCTGCTCTTTTTTTACCTTTCTTTGCCATTATAATTCTGTTTTGAGGTGATTAGCGTCCTGCCGCACAAAGGGCAGAACTCCCTACTTAATACCGATACATTTAGTTATCGCTGGCCGCTTCGCCTTCCCAGGGCGGCGTTCCTTTGACGGTCACCCCCATGCTACGGGCTGTACCGGCTACCATTCTCATGGCCGATTCTACGGTGAAGCAGTTGAGGTCCGTCATTTTATTCTCAGCGATGGCCCGCACCTGGTCCCAGGTTACAGAGCCCACTTTGTTGCGGTTAGATTCGGGTGAGCCTTTCTTGATCTTGGCAGCTTCCAGCAGTTGAACAGCAGCCGGAGGCGTCTTGATAATGAAGGTAAAGGACTTATCCTTGAACACCGTGATAACCACCGGCAACAATTGGCCCTGCTTGTCCTGTGTTTCAGCGTTGAAACGCTTGCAGAACTCCATGATGTTGACCCCCTTTGCGCCGAGCGCCGGGCCTACCGGAGGGGCCGGGTTGGCGGCTCCGCCTCTAACCTGAAGTTTAATAAAAGCATCTACTTCCTTAGCCATTTTTTTCGCTTTATTCAAGTTGAACTGCTACCAGCTCCAGGGAAGCGCTTTCCGGAAAACCGGAACAAAAGCTGACAAGCAAAAATCAATACTACACTTGTTATTGGAAAAACTAGGATGTTTTCTCTACCTGCATGAAGTTGAGTTCCACTTCTGTCCCCCGGCCAAAGATCTTTACGATCACCTTCAGCTTCTTTTTCTCTTCATTGACTTCCTGTATGTCTCCGACGAATTCGCTGAAGGGCCCATCGATGATCTTGACCGTCTCACCGACGATGAAGGGTTCGATCATAGCCTCTCCGGCTTCCTGCGATTCATCTACCTTTCCGAGCATACGGTTGGCCTCAGCCGGCCGCATAGGGATGGGGTTGTTGCGCCCCAGGAAGTGGATGACGTTCGGGATATTGGCGATAGCCTGAATGACCTCGCCACTGAGCATGGAGGGAATAGCCTCGATAAGAATATAGCCCGGGAGGATGTTTCTCTCAGAGATCACTTTCTTACCACTCCTTATCTTATAGACCTTTTCGGTCGGAACCAGAACCTGGGTAATAAAACTTCCCCAGCCGGAACGCTCAATTTCCATCTCAATGCGTTCCTTAATCTTTCTTTCCTTCCCGCTGATCACACGAAGAGAGTACCACTTCTTGTCACTGCCAGAGGCATCTGAAGAGGTATCTGTTTCTTCTTCCTGTATTTGCTTTTCTTTATCCTCAGACATCACAAACCTTTATCCCTATTAAATATTAAAGCTATAGATCCAATCCAGGATGGTACGCGAGACGACGTCCATCAGAAAGATGATCAAAGCCAGGATGATTGAAGCTACCAATACCACCACCGTACTGCTTTGCAGGTTGGGCCAGGTCGGCCAGGTCACTTTATGGACCAGCTCGTTGTAGCTTTCAATAACGTACAATTTCAGTCTTTCCATCGCAAAATCCTTATTTGCACGGGCAGGAGGACTTGAACCCCCAGCCTACGGTTTTGGAGACCGTCGCTCTACCAGTTGAGCTATGCCCGTGTGTATATGCTGAAAAGATTAGGCACATTCATGCCTAACCTTTTCAGCCATAATATTGTAGAACGAGTTACTCGTATTAGTCCAGGATTTCGGTTACCTGGCCGGCGCCAACCGTACGGCCACCCTCACGGATAGCGAAACGGAGGCCTTTCTCCATGGCGATCGTGTTGATCAGTTTTACTTCCAGGGAAACGTTATCGCCCGGCATAACCATTTCTACGCCGGAGGGCAGAACGACATCGCCGGTAACGTCTGTGGTACGGAAGTAGAACTGCGGGCGGTAGCCGTTGAAGAACGGTGTGTGGCGGCCGCCTTCTTCCTTAGACAGGACGTATACCTCGCACTTGAAGTGCTTGTGCGGGGTTACAGAGCCCGGTGCACAGATCACCTGGCCGCGCTTAATGTCATCTTTGTCGATACCACGCAGCAGCAGGCCGGCGTTGTCACCAGCTTCACCACGGTCGAGGATCTTGCGGAACATTTCCACCCCGGTAATTACTGATTTCAGAGGTTTTTCACCTTCCGGCATCATACCGATGATCTCAACCGCCTCGCCGGTCTTGATAACACCGCGCTCGATACGCCCGGTAGCGACGGTACCGCGGCCGGTGATGGAGAATACGTCTTCGATCGGCATCAGGAAAGGCTGGTCGATCAGGCGCTCCGGCTCGGGGATGTCGTTATCTACCGCATCCATGAGTTCACGGATAGACTTTACAGCCGTTTCGTCGCCTTCCAGGGCCTTGAGGGCCGACCCCTTGATGATGGAAGCATTATCGCCGTCGAACTCATACTGGTCGAGCAATTCCCGAACTTCCATTTCCACCAGTTCGAGCATCTCTTCGTCGTCAACCAGGTCTACCTTGTTCATATAAACAACGATCTTAGGTACACCTACCTGGCGGGCCAGCAGGATGTGTTCGCGGGTTTGCGGCATCGGGCCGTCGGTAGCGGCAACCACCAGAATGGCGCCGTCCATCTGAGCAGCACCCGTTACCATGTTCTTTACATAGTCCGCGTGGCCAGGGCAGTCCACGTGAGCATAGTGGCGCTTCTGTGTTTGATATTCTACGTGAGCCGTATTGATCGTGATACCCCGTTCTTTCTCTTCCGGAGCAGCGTCAATAGAGTCGTAGTCTTTTTTCTCTGCAAGTCCATCTGCGGAAAGGACATAAGTAATCGCTGCGGTAAGAGTAGTCTTACCGTGGTCTACGTGGCCGATCGTCCCCACGTTGAGGTGTGGTTTGGTCCTTTCGAATGTTTCCTTAGCCATCGGTAATCAAATTTTTTGATATGAAATTCTTGTGGTTAAACAAAGTGCTGAACAAATTGAGCCAATGTGGGGATTTGAACCCCAGACCCCTTCCTTACCATGGAAGTGCTCTACCCCTGAGCTACATTGGCCTGGCCCTTAACGGGAAACGAGCCTTAGTCAGGCTCAACATACGCTCAAGAACCGGCCTATAAAAAACCGGCCTCTTTTACTAATCAGAGCGGGCGACGAGACTCGAACCCGCGACCCTCAGCTTGGAAGGCTGATGCTCTACCAACTGAGCTACGCCCGCTTATCAAATGAGTGAAGGAGAGAAGGAATGAATATTCACTCATTCAGTCATTCAATCAGTGGGGGTGATAGGATTCGAACCTATTCAGTCAGAGACACCAGATTTACAGTCTGGCCCGGCTCTCCCACTCCGGCGCACCCCCTGAATGGATACCATATGTCAAATTATCTCACTTCCGGGTTCGAATTTGCCCCCTTCAGCTTTTGAGCCAGCAGAGGGATTCGAACCCCCGACCCGCTGATTACAAATCAGCTGCTCTGGCCAACTGAGCTATGCTGGCTTAAGGTGGTTCAGCGGTATTTCAACGATGCTTTCGGCACTTGCAAAGCTCGTTGAGCGGCTTTAAAAAGCGGGGCTGCTCCACACCCGCTTTAAAACGGGAAGAGAAGCCATGCTGGGGTTAATCGGCTGCTGTCGATAAAATGGAGGACAGAGCCAACCATCTAAAGCCTTTAAGGAGGGGAAAAGTTCCGGAAAACTCTTAACAGAGCGCCCCTTCACTAAAAGCACAAAGCCAGCAATTTCGCGTATTTCAACCTTTGCTTGAGATCATTTTCTCAAAGCGATTGCAAAGATAGAACATTTTAACAAAAGAAAAAATAGTGCTATTCTTTTTTCGCCTTTTTTTTGACGTGGCCCAAATTTAGGAAGAAATCCCTACTCTTTAAGGCATTGAGGCAGGAAAAAGTAAAAACAAGCTCCCTTGCCGGGTTCGACAAGGGAGCATTGAATCCATTATTAAATTTCAGCCCACCGGAAGTTGCGCCGGTCAGGCCTTGCGCATACGTTCCTTATACCTGATGAGCTGTCGTTTCAGAGCAGAGGTGGCATTGTCCACAGAAGCTTCAAAGGTCTTACTGGCTTCTTTGGCAATCAGCTGGTCTCCCGGCACGCTGAGGCGTACCTCGGCGATCTTGTCTTTGATCTGCCCGGAATTTTCCAGTTTCAGCGTCACGCGGGCTTCGATGATCCGGTCAAAGAAGTGGTCCATTTTATTAAGCCTTTTTTCGATATATTGGATGAGCTTTTGGTCTGCTTTAAACTGAACAGATTCGGTATGAACTCTCATAATCTTTCCTTTTTGGTGAATTAAGAATTAAAGGGTACAGAGTGCGGCCGGCGGTTATTCATCGTCCCGTCCGGCCTTGGGGTGGGCTTTATTATATACTTGCTTTAAGCGTTCAATGGAATTGTGGGTGTAAACCTGGGTGGAGGCCAGGCTGGAGTGGCCCAGCAAGGCCTTTATTGCATTGAGGTCGGCGCCGTTTTCCGAAAGGTGGGTTGCAAAGGAATGCCGCAGGGCGTGAGGCCCCCGCCGGCCATTGCTGGTGACCATTGAAAGATATTTGTGCACAATATTATACATGAACTTCGGGTAAAGGGGTTTGCCCTTATCGGTGAGGAATAATGGAGCCGAACCGGCCTGCGGAAAAGCCTTTTCCCGTTCGAGCAGGTAAGCCCGGAGGTTGTCAGCAAGGGCCCGGCTGATGGGGGCCAGGCGTTCTTTATTGCCCTTGCCTGTAATGCGTGCCTGCAAACTGTGAAAATCGATGTCCCCTATTTTCAGGGCAATGGCCTCCGAACGCCGCATGCCGGTGGCATAGAGCAATTCCAGAATCATGCGGTCCCGGGCGCCGCTGTATCCATCCTCAAACTCTATATGTTGAAAAAGCTGATCCAGTTCAGCCTTCTTGAGGCTGCCCGGCAGGCGCCTGCCCACTTTGGGGGCGGAGACCTTGGCGGTAGGGTCCGACGATAGGTAGTTCCTCCGGATGAGGAACCGGAAATAAGCTTTTAGGGTAGACAGTTTGCGGTTTGCCGTCCGGGGAGAACGGCCCTGCCCGATGAGGTGAACGATCCAGGACCGGATATGAGGATGCCCCACCTCCTCTACGGAAGTGAGGCCCAATTCTTCTCTCGTAAAATGCAGGAACTGCTCCAGGTCTTTCCGGTAAGCAGTGAGGGTGTTCGGTGAGAACCTTTTCTCGTATTGTAGATATTGCAGGAAGGATTTTTCTCTCATTCCCTTTTATAAATTGTAATGGAGAAACTTACCCTTACAATTTATATAGAAAAGCAGAGATTGTCAACCTGTCCTACTCTGTTTCTACCTGCTTTTGCTGCCGGTAAATGGCCTTGAGTTTTTCGTTCCTGCGGCGCACCGATGGCTTGGTATACTGCTGGCGGTCGCGCAGCTCCCGCATGATGCCGGCACGGTTGTACTTGATCTTGTACTTTTTAAGCGCCCTTTCGATAGATTCGTTGTCACGAACGTCTACGATGATCATGATTCAGCTTGATTTTTAATTTTTCAGGCCGCAAAGTTATATAACTTTTTAATTTCGTGCGTGAGTTTTTTTTAGCTATTTTGTCAATGCCGCCGCCATAAATGATGGCCCGAATGGCGGCATTGACAAAATAGCCGGCCCAGCCAGATCCAGAACCTATGAAGAAAGACAAGGACTTTATCAAGAAACCCGCCTACGAAGGAGGGCCTAAAGCCATGAGGGCCTTTATCGGGAAGAACCTGAGCTACCCGCAGGAGGCGCTGACAGAAAAGGTGGAAGGCACCGTCGTCCTCAAATATTCCATCGATTACCAGGGAAACGTAGTGGACGCCAAGGTCATTTCCGGCCTGGGATATGGGTGTGATGAAGAGGCGATCCGCCTGGTGCGCCTGCTAAAGTTCGAAGTTCCAAAAAACCGGGGAGTAAAAGTGCTCTTTCACAAGGACATAAAGATCCATTTCCGGTTGCCGAAACAGCCGGCCGTGAAGGCGAAAACCCCGGCCCGGCCAATGCAATATTCCTATACGGTTACGGCGAAAAAAAAGGAAGGGCAAAAGCGCCCTTCGGAAGAAGAAAAAGGTGGAGGGTATTCTTATACCATCAGTTTCTGATCCATTGGCTAGTAGTCAAAAGAAGAAAAGCGATAGGCCCTGGCGGCGCCGTCCACCACTACCCCCAACACCCTCTCCTTGAGCGGAAGGCGGGAGTCTTCATACTGTACCGGATAGGGAGAGCCCTGGCTACTGCTTGCATAGTCGCAATAAGGGGTGGAAGCATAGTTATAATTGAATCCGGTTTCAAAAGACATCACTTCAGGCTCGCGCAGCAACCGCTTCCAGGTACCCCAGGTAGTTTCCAGCACGGGGATCACCTCCTTGCGGTTACCGGCCACCGCTCCGGTGATGCATTCCTGCCGCATCTGAGACCACAGGCTCTCGGTCAGGCGGTCGAATGCGATCAGGTTGCTGTTGTACAGAAAGCCCGATACGCCGAAAGTGGATATCAGGCCGCCTCCGAGGTCCCTGTTCCAGGCAGTAGCGGTGCCGGTAAGGGGGTGGTAGGCTACGGCGAAATGTTCATCGCCGATGGTGTCATTCACCACTTCGTGAAAATCGAGAATAGCGTGGGGGTATAGCCGGTATTTTCCGTCTACTTTTACCCCAACCAGCAGGGCCGAATCGGCCAGATAGTATTCATTGTCCCAGAAGTCCTTCTCCCGGAAGCGCTCCACTTTCGGAAAGTCCAGCGCGGGGATGAGGTCAAAACCACTACCCGCAAAGATCTCTTCTTCCGGCACGGTCCAGCCGGGACTCGGAGGCGGGGGCGTGAAAGATTGAGAAGGAGCCTCTCCTTCAAAGATCTCCGTCCCCGGATACATGCCGGCAATGGCAAACCAGTACCCCATATAAGAAGACACCACCGGCAGGCGCTGCCCCCGGCGCGGGCCACTGGCCGCATAACCGAACAGGTCCCAGCGGTTGCCTTCCTGGTCCTCCATAATGAGCGGCAGGATGGTCGGGATCTCGGTAAATTCCAGAACTACCCCGTCGGGCATCTCGCGGCCGAAGGCCACCATAAATTCGAATTCTTCAGAACCGGCAACCACAACTGCCCGGCCGTTGGCCCACTCATTTACGACTCTGACCTTGGGTGTGGAGGCGCCGGACCCCGCCACTACCAGGCGGCCTTCTTCTTTGTTGCAGGAAAAGGTTAGCGGAAGAATGAAGAATAAGGGAAGGTATCGGGTAAAGAGATTTTTCATACCAAATGGGTGTTTATGTTCTATACTGTCAATACGTAGCTGTTGAGTATAAGGTTCATGGTTTTATAAAGGCCTTTAGTTTTCTCCCGCCCGAACTGTCGTTGACACTACTACTTCAGGAGGTTTCCGGAGCGGCCGCAGCTGATGGCATACGGGCCGCGAAAAGGCTTGCCAGGGTGAGGCGCCGGAGCGGGAGTCCGGCAGAACAGAAAGGCGGGGCAGGGCTGTTTCTATCTTCTTTTTATACGGGCCACCTAAAGGCAGCCCGTACGAAACGAAGGCGGCTGCCCCGGAACATAGCCGAAGCAGCCGCCATTATTTCACAATCCGGGTGGATCCGGAAAGTTCTTATTTAGTATCCCACCACACGCGGGTATCGTCCCGGTCCGGGCCGCCCAGCAGTTGGAGGGCCTGGTCATAGCCGGCCGGGTTCAGGTTCTCAGCCGAGGCCGGGTAGATGAGGCGAACGGGAATGCCACCGCTCGGGCTCAGCGGGTCTTCCGGAACGATGAGTTCCGGAAAGTCGAAGCGGCGCCACTCGGTCCAGGCTTCGTATCCCTGGCCAAAGAGGGCGAGCCACTTCTGATACCCCAGAAGTTGATCCCACTTGCCGGCATCCCAGGAAATACCTTCCTGGTTGTAGTAGGTATCGAAAGCAGCCTGGTCGTATTCAACGTCCCACTGGTCCCAGGAAGCCATGATCCCGGCTTTGTAGTGGTCTTCCGGGCTGTCCGTCGTCCAGCCGCGGGCAGCGGCTTCCGCTTTGGCAAAATTGACCTGGGCCATGGTGTAGATGGCCAGAGGCGCATCCTGAGCCTTCACATAAGTGGAGTTCGGGAAAGAAACATCCGGCGGCTGAGTGGTGGGCTCAGCCTGGCCGTATTCCATGCCCACATACTCCGGATTGCCGGCTGCCACCGAGTTCAGGGTGGGGTCGGCATAGCGCTCCAGGCGGGGATCGCCATAGTTTTTCAGGTCATTCACCAGCATTTCGGTAAGCGCGAAGTCGGTACGGGTACGGAAAGCCGTGAACCAGGGGTTTTCATTGTTGGCCTCCGCCAGATAAGGGTACATGAGGTCTTCCTCGATCACTCCGTCGGCAATGGCATCCAGGAATTGCTGCTCAGCCAGTGTCTCGTTGGCGTCGGCAATGCGGACGGCCATATTCATACGGATGGTGTTGGCAAATCGGGCCCAGGCATCCATATCACCACCGAAAATGAAGTCGCCGACAACACCTTCGCCTCCATCCATCTGCGCAACAGCTTCCTGCAGTTCGGTGAACAGCGCAGAGTAGATAGCTTCCTGAGAGTCGTAGCCAGGAGTGAACAAGCCGTCATCTCCCTGCAGGGCTTCGCTGTAGGGCATAGGGCCATACAGGTCGGTCAGCAGTTGGAAGAAATAAGCCTTCAGGATGCGGGCCGCCGCGATCTGATTCGCGTTGGAACCGCTCTTGGAAGCGGCGTTCCGGGTTTCTTCATCCGTATTCAGGCGGATGATGCGTTCCAGGTCGGCCAGCGGGCCGTTGTACCAGGCAGAGAAGTCGGACTGTACCGCCTGATAGCGGTCGTCTTCCGTATAGGTGATATTGGCAATATGCTGGGCGTAGATCGGGCCGATCCGGTCGTTATCCAGCACGCCGATGAACGCGTTGAAGTTGTCGCCGCCAATGCTGCGAAGCGATTGGGTGAGCAAAGTTTCCGTATCCACCGACACCGGCTTATTGGGGTCGACATTGAGGTCGCCGAAGTCCCCACAGGCGGTGAAGCCGAATACTAATAGTGCGAGAATCGCTTTATTGAGAATATTTTTCATATCGTTCAAAATTTTGAGATCGAAAATCAGCGGCAACTTCCAGCGCTGGTAAGCTGTACCCGGCCGGCAGTCGCCGCTTTTTCTTTATTGCAATTGGCTGCGGGCCGCTTAGAAACCGACAGTGATCTTAGCGCCGATGGAGCGAACGCCCGGCAGGCCTCCGCGCTCTTCAAAGGCGAGGTTGCTGGCGCCCGGCAGGATCTCTGACGGATCGATGCCATCGACGTTGGAGTGGATCAGCCACAGGTTACGGCCGATGATGGACACGTTCAGGCTCTGAACCGGCAACCTGCCAAGCGCTTTCTTCGGGATGGTGTAGCCGAGGCTCACTTCGCGCAGTTTGACGAAGGTTGCGTCGTACAACCACTTTTCGCTCAGGCCAAACAAGCCGCCGTAATAAGTTACCGGGTCAACTACAACGGATAGTTCCTCACCGGTTTCGGATACGCCTTCCACCAGGACGCCACCGGAAGCAGGGCCCACTTCGCTCAGCGGAGCGCTGCTCACCGGAGCGCCGTCAGCATCGACAATGACGTTGCCGCTGCCGTCGACGATCGGGTCGCGAACCGGGTTGCCCAAAGCGTTATTGCCTACCGTTTCGATGCCCAGGCCGGAGTATGCGTTGAACATCCGGGTTACGGAGTAGAATTGGCCGCCAACCTGGAAGTCAACCATGGCGCGCAACGTGAAGCCTTTGAAGTTAAACGTATTCATTACACCGCCGGTAAAATCGGGCAGGATGGACCCCAGGTTCTTATTGGATTCCGTTACGTAGCTTCCGGTCGAAGTGATTACGTGACGGCCCTGCTCATCAAAGACAAAGCCGGTGCCATTGGCCAGGCCCCACTCTTCACCCAGGCGGGCGTTGACGGTGAAACCACCCCAACGGGAAGCGCCGATACCATCGGCAAGCTTGTAGTTGGTCAGGTCGCCATAGAGTTCCTCGATCCTTGAGCGGTTGCGGGCGCCGTTGACCTGAATATCCCAGCTGAAGTCGCTGGTCTGTACCGGCGTACCGTAAAGGGCCAGTTCAATGCCATTACTTTCGACGCGGCCGGCGTTGACCAGCGCCTGGTCATAACCGGAAGCGGACGGGATCTGCACCTGCAGGATGTCATTCTCGGTAACACCCTGATAGTAGATCAGGTTGAAGCCGAGGCGGTTGTTGAACATCCGCATATCTATACCGGCTTCCCAGGAGGTAGAAAGCGTCTGCTCCAGGTCCTGATTGGGCAGCAGGTTAGGTACGGTGAAGGTCGAAGAGCTTCCGTAGGGAGCTACACCAAAATTATAAACACTGTTGGTCAGGTACGGGTCGAGGTCGGCGCCCACCTGAGCGACGGAGCCGTAGAGCTTACCGAAGGACAGCCAGGAAGAGCGGACCAGCTCAGAGAATACAAAGCTACCCGACACCGATGGATAGAGGTAGTTGTTATTGTCTGCCGGCAAGGCCGAAGACCAGTCGTTACGCAGCGTGAAACCGACAAAGGCGAAAGAGTTGAAGCCGATGTTCGCAGAACCGAAGAGGCTGCGCACCGTCTTTTCGCGGATCGTGCTGCTCACCGCCGGGCGGTCGACAGAAGCGCCGGTATTGAACAGGTTGGGGGCGGTAAGCCCGCCTACCGTGGAAGTTGCATTCTCATGGTAGTTGTTCTTACGGATGTTACCGCCGGCGGTAGCATCAATGGAGATGCGGCCGAAGGTCTTCTGGTAAGAACCGATCAGTTCGTAGTTGTCTTCCGTACCGTTGGCGATAAATTCGCGGTACCAGGGTTCTTCCAGTCCGCCGGTAGCGACGCGCTCTTCGATACGCTGGGTGAAGTTGTCCCGGCGCAGTGCGCCCATGATGTTGAATCCATCGGCAATCTCGTAGTTCAGGTTGATGTCGCCGAAGTAACGGTCGCGGCCGTCCGTACGGAGGTTCTCAAAGACGGAGAAGTAGGGGCTGTCCCAGTACAGCGGGCGAGGATCGTTCGGCGAGCGGATATTCCAGGAGCGGAACGTTCCGTCCGGGTTTCTGTAATCCCGCAGGCGGTCCATATCCAGCTGGCGCTGGAACCACTGGTTGAAGGAGTTAACCGGGTTGCCGCCACGGGTGCTGTACCCGAATTCGGGGCGGCCCAATCCATCGGTGAAGACCAGGTTGGCGTTAACGCCGAAGGTCAGGCGCTCGGCCAGTTTGGAACGCACGCTTACGTTGATGCTGTTGCGGTCCAGTTCGGAGTTGGGAATAACGCCGGACTGATTCAGGTTGGTAAATCCGAAGCGGAAGCCCGTCGTTTCTGAGCCGCCATCGATGGCTACCGAGTTGATGTTGGTGATACCCGTGTCGAAGAAGTTACGGACGTTGTCCGGGTTGGCCGTCAGCGGAATGGTAGTTCCGTACTCCGGCGTGCCGGGGTACCAGCTCCACCAGGGGCGGTAAGTGGTCGTACCGTCGATCTTCGGGCCCCAGCTTTCGTCGGCCGAGTAGTTCAGGCCGCGGTAGGTCTGGCCGTCAACCGGGTCGACATATTCCGGGAATTCCTGAGAATAACCGCCGGCATACTCATTCTGGTATTCCGGCAGGACGTAGACGCGGTCGGCGGTCACCGTAGAGGAAACCGTTACGCCCAGGCCTTTTTTACCGAAGCTGCCCTTCTTGGTGGTGATCATCACCACGCCGTTCTTGGCGCGCTCGCCGTAGAGAGCCGTAGCGGCCGGCCCTTTCAGTACGGAGATCTTCTCGATGTCATTACTCGGGATGTCCGCGGCCAGGTTACCGTAGTCGGCGCCACCGGTAGCGCTGGAGAAGTTATCGTTGGCGATGGGCGTACCGTCAACGACATAGAGCGGGTCGGCGCTGGTCGTTACGTTGCTCACCCCGCGGACGCGGATCTTGGCGCTACCGCCAAGGCTGGCGCCCGAAGAGCTGATGACCTGTACGCCGGCCACCTTACCCGAAAGGGAGGAGACAAAGTTAACGTCGTTGGTCAACGTCACCTGGTCGCCTCCGATTTCCTGGACGGCGTAGCCCAGCGCTTTTTCCTCGCGCTGAACACCGAGGGCGGTCACCACCGCTTCCGAAAGAGTTACCCCTTCTTCCATGGTAATGTTGATCTCGGTCTGGCTGCCAACTTCGATCTCCTGGGTGTTGAAGCCGGTATAGCTCACCACCAGGGTGTTGGATCCTTCCGGGACCTTGATCGTGTAGTTACCGTCTATGTCGGTAACCGTACCAGTGGAAGTGCCTTTTACGAGAATGCTGGCGCCCAGGAGTGGTTCGCCAGATTGGTCAGTCACCTTTCCGGAGACTGTCTGTTGGGCAAGAATAGAGCCAATAGCAAAGAGCATTAGCCCTAGGACTAGTGAGAGTTTTTTCATACTAATCTGTTTTATTTAGATAATTCTAAACCTATGCCAAAGGTAGGACATTAAAGAAAAATGTCCTACTCAACAATTAACTTTATGTTAACGATCAGGATCGGTGAAATGCTGCCCGCTGGTGAATAATGAGGTCATCAAGGCTTTAATTGATTGAAAACCAAATACTTAATCAACGGTCTAACCTGATTTTATTTTTTCAAAATTGCATAAGTAGTCGGACATATTTAGGTTTCCATCAGATTGGAATGGATTTTCGGCTTAGCCGAGGCGGAAAGCGCAGGCATAGCCTAAGCTACGGCGAGCATTTCCAACGAAGGATAAGCCGAAAAGGCGTTCAAGATGATACGTAACTTAAATGTGTCCGACTACTTACTTACCGACAATGCCCAGCCCTTATCTTCAGGCCTTGTAGGAACGAAAAGTTATTTAAGCTTCCGGAGATACATCTGAATGGTATTCTGCAGGCCATAATAAAGCGCATCGGAGATGAGGGCATGGCCGATGGAAACCTCCAGCAGCCCCTCTACCCTCTCCTTATAATAACGAAGGTTATCGAGGTTGAGGTCATGCCCGGCGTTAATGCCGATGCCGATATCATTGGCCAGCCGGGCGCAGCGGGCGTGCGGAGCTACGGCTTTTTCCGGGTTTTCCGGAAACTGAAGAGCATAATTGCCGGTGTAGAATTCTACCCGGTCCGCTCCAACCAACTTTGCCCCTTCGACATGGGCTTCTTCAGCATCGATAAAAACAGACACTCTGATACCGTGCTCCTGCAGGCGGGCGACCACATCCTTAAGGAAGGCTTTGTGGGCGATGGTATTCCACCCCTGGCTGGAAGTCAACGCCCCCGGGGGGTCAGGTACCAGTGTACACTGTGCCGGAGGGTTTTTCAATACCAGCTCCATAAACTGATCAGAGGGGTTGCCCTCGATGTTGAACTCGGTTGTAACCACAGCGTGCAGGGCAGGGATGTCGGAGTAACGAATGTGCCGCTCATCGGGCCGGGGGTGTACGGTAATGCCTTCTGCACCGAAGGCTTCACAATCTTTGGCCACCTGCACCAGGTCCGGCAGGTTGCCTTCCCTGGAATTGCGGATCAGGGCAACCTTATTGATATTCACACTTAGCTTTGTCATAAGAGAATGATGAGTATCGGTAAACAAATCGGCCCGACAGGAATTGTAACCTGGGAGTTTTTTATCTTGTCGGCAAATTTAATCATTGAACACAGAAACAGAATACAACCCGTTTAACCGTCCGGAACTGTCTCCCATCGCAGCCTTGCTGGTAATGGTATTGCTCATGCTCCTGGGCAGCGGTATTGGCAATGGCCTGGCGTTCCTTTTGGGCCAGGGAATGGGCTTGTCTTTAACGGAAGTGATCCAGAATTTCGGAAAGGAGAGCCCTCCGGCAGAGCGAAATTTTCTGCGGGCAGCCAATCTGTTCACGCACTTGTTCACCTTTACCGTTCCGGCCATTTTACTTGCTGCTCTTCTGTACCGCCGCCGATGGGCGCAGTTCCTAAAATTGAACCGGCTGCCTTCCGCCAATGTTCTGGTTGCCGGCATTTTTTTTCTGCTCGGTATCCTTGTTTTCTCCCAGTTCGCTTACTGGCTCAACCGGCAGGCCCCGCTGCCCAGCTGGGCTTCTGACATGGAATCTTCCGCCGGCCGGCTGATCGAAGGGTTGCTGGTCATGGAAAGCCCGTGGGAACTGGGCTTTACGGTGCTGATCGTAGCCATACTGCCCGCTGTCGGTGAGGAGTTGGTATTCAGAGGTGTTTTGCAACAGGAGTTGGAAAAGGCCAGCGGGAAGCCCGTTGTGGCCGTCTGGATCAGCGCTTTTATTTTCAGCGCTTTCCACCTGCAGTTTGCCGGGCTGCTGCCGCGCTTTCTTCTGGGAGCGGGCCTGGGCTATCTTTTCTACTGGACGCGAAGCCTGTGGGCGCCGGTGGCCGCTCATTTTGTCGTCAACGGGCTACAAGTCGCCGGCCAGTATTACCGGCGACAGAGCCTTCCGGAAACTACCATTGAGGAAGTCAACTGGCCGGCAATAGCTATTGCCGCCTTTTTGGTTGCCGGGTTGAGTTCTTATCTTTACCGGCACCGCAAAAATGCGAACAAGGCCTGAGCGAATAAAAATATGTAAAAACATGAACGGACTAATAAAGCGAGGCATTACGGCTTTCATTTTCGGGGTTGTAATGCTGGGAGGGATCTACGGGGGCCCCTATGCGTTTGTCTCGCTTTTCGCACTGATCACAGCCCTCTGCCTGTGGGAATTCTTCGAGATCGTCCTGGCCAAGAACAAGCGGACCGACCTCATCCGGAGGTTCCTGGGCCTGGGCCTGGGGCTGGCCCCCTTCCTGCTGGCTGCCGTCCTGCAGCTGGAACTCGTCAATGATAAGAGCTTATTCATCGCCATATCCGCTCTGCTGTTTTTCCCATTTATTTTTTCGGCTTTCGTTTACGAGCTATACTCCAAATCCGAGCAACCATTTGTCAATGTGGCTTACATCGTACTGGGGATGGCTTATATCGGTGTGCCTTTTGCCCTTCTGGAGTTCGTTGCATTTGAAGACGGATTTTTTTACGCCAATACCGTTTTTGGGTTGCTCGTGCTCACCTGGTTCAATGATACCGGGGCTTATATGGTAGGGTCACGTATTGGAAAATCGCCGTTGTTTCCCCGTATCTCTCCCAAAAAGACGTGGGAAGGCTCGGCGGGCGGAGCGGCGGCGGCTTTCCTTGCCGCTTTCCTGGTGTTTACCATTTTCCGGGAGCTCCGCCTGCTGGACTGGTTCGCACTGGCCGCCATCGTCACGGTGTTCGGCACCCTGGGCGACCTTATAGAATCCATGCTCAAACGCAGCGTTCAGATCAAGGATTCAGGCACGCTACTACCCGGCCACGGCGGCCTGCTCGACCGCTTTGATGCGTTTATTTTTTTACTGCCATTCGCCACCGCTTATCTGTTGCTGGTGAGAATGGGGGGAGTGTAGGGTGAGGGGGAGATGGGGTGAGGGGGAGATGGGGTGAGTGGGTGAGGTGCAAAATGAACTAAAACCGGGTTTGTACTCTTTTAGTAAAGGAATTGCAGTGCTCGATTTTTATGGATGTGCCCGTAGCGCAGAATAAAATAGCTTTTACAATTTAACATTTTATCCTGTGCCGTATGTAAATTTGCAGGGATCTAACAAATTTTAAAGAGCTGATGAAAATACATAAGGAAGGACGCCTTATTATCTTTGCCGTTGGCATTGCCCTGATCATTCTAAACCTTCTGTTCAGTTATCTGGTGCCGAAGGCCTTTCCTTTCGCCACGCTTGCCTCCATCCTTTTTTATGCCTGGGTCATTCATTTCTTTCGCCATCCTCATCGGGAGATCTACCTGCCGGACAATAACCTGATCTACGCTCCCGCCGACGGGAAGGTAGTGGTGATCGAAGAAGCCGAAGAAACCGAATACTTCCAGGATAAGCGCCTGCAGGTTTCGATCTTCATGTCGCCGATGAACGTCCACGTTAACCGCAGCCCGGTAAGCGGTACGGTGAACTACCTCAAGTACCACCCGGGCCGCTATCTTGTCGCCTGGCACCCCAAGTCCTCCACCGAAAATGAACGCACGACCGTTGTGATCGACAACGGAGAGGCGGAGATCCTGCTGCGGCAGATCGCCGGCGCTATGGCCAAACGGATCAAGACCTACCTTCAGGTCGGCCAGGAAGTGGAACAGGGAGGCGAAATGGGCTTCATCAAGTTCGGGTCGCGGGTAGACGTATTCCTGCCCCTGGACGCCCAGGTGGAAGTGAAGATCGGCGATAAGGTAAAGGGCAATAAGACGGTGATCGCCAGGCTGGGGGAATAATGGTTTGATTGCTTTTCCCGGGGCCTGCCCCCAGCCGTCCAACAATCAAGCAATTAAAAATATAGCCATCCACCCACCAAACAATCTAGCCCCCCCTCAGGTTTCCCTCCAGACGGCCTCCCCATCCGGGCCGATATACATCCATTTTCCCCCTTTCGCTACCAGCGCCAGGCCGTCCCGGAAAGGCAGAGCGCCCTGGTATTTGGGCGGTATGCGCCACTCTCCCGCTCTGTCGATATATCCCCAGTGGCCATTGGTCTTTACGGGAGCCAGGCCTCCGGAAAAAAGGCCGGCGTCCTCGAAACGGGGAGGGATGGCGGTTTGCCCGGCCTTATCAATGTATCCAAAGCGGTTGTGGAACTGGACGGGCGCCAACCCGTCGCCAAAATCGCCGGCAAAAGTAAAAGACGGCTCCACGGCCAACTCTCCCACCTGGTCGATAAAACCGAACAGGCCGTCCTGGATAACGATGGCCATGCCGTCGAAGAACTCTCCGTTGGCGTACCCTTCCATGAGCTCAAACTGGGGCTCTACCAGCAATTCTCCCGGACGGTTGATCAGGCCCCATAGTTTTCCCTGCCGGGCAAAGGCTACTTCACCCTGAAAGCCAAGACAGCCATCAAACTGCGGAACGATGGCCAGGCCGCCATCCTCATCGATGTAGCCCCACTTTTCCGCCAGGCAGGCCGGAGCCAGGCCGCCGGCAAATTCCCGGGCATCCTCAAATTCAGGGCGGATGGCCCACTCGCCATCCTGCCGGATGAAACCGCAGTACCCCTGGTGCTTCACCGGAGCCAGGCCGTTGCTGAAGTCGCCGGCTTCCTCGTACTGAACATCAACGGCCAGGTTGCCCCGGGTGTCGATATACCCCCAGCGATTAACCAACTGGGCGCGGGCCAACCCCTGTTCAAAGAAACCGACGAAATTGAACAGGTGCTTGAGTAAAAGGCGCCCCATACTGTCGAGATGCACCAGTTTGTCATTGAAGCGCACTCTGGAAAAACCATTGTAGAAATCCTCGGCTTCGAGGTATTGCGGTTCTATGGCCAGGCGCCCCTGCGCATCCATAAAGCCGTACTTGCTGTTTTCCCGTATTTTGAAGAGTGGTGCAGGCATGAGCGTTCTTCCCGGTTTTGTGTCGGCCCGGAATGTAATTAAGAAGTGCTAATATAGAGAAAAGCCAGGCAACTGGCGGCGTTCGGTAAAGTTATTTGCTTTTGTGAAAAAGCATCTCCTCTCTGGCAAAAAGTAGTGTAAAGAGGCTAACTTTGTAACCGGAAAAGAAAAACGAGAAATATTACAGCATGGCATTGCGCGAAGAATTCCCACCGGCGGGCTCCGATTACATGGGCGGCGAAAGTGATGGGTATGAGTACCGGACCATCTTCGCCGGATCCAACCTGGAGGCCACCTACGAGATGGTGCGGCAGTTCCTCAAAGAAGAGGGGTACGGCGAAGTACCGCTGCCCCGCAATGCCGAAGAACTGAAACTTTTCCGGTTACCCACCCGCAACAAACAGATCCTTCTTTTCGAAGATAACGGCTACGTTCACAACCCCGTCAAGATCCTTTTTCCGCTGGACCGCCGCAAGCGGGCCACCCTCATTCTCTGTGTGTATAATGAAAATGACCCGCAGCACCTGCTGAAGTTTCACCGGGTGCTGGAGCGGGTGAGTTAGGAGAATGGGCCACGGGTTCATAGGTTCATGGTTGAGGGCGCTCCGGAAAGGCCCTTAAAGGAGTAAAGGACTTTCCGGAGCAGCCTCATGGTTTCACGGGCACGCTGTCCCACTGTTGCGTTGTTCGTGGCCTCCAGTGGCGCCATCCCCCATAAGACAATGATACCATGAACCAATCGAACCATATATACCTACTCCATTTTCACCAGCTTATCGATATCCAGCTCCTCGAGGGCTTTTCTGAAAACCTTTTCATCGATATTGCGCCCTTTTACCGTTATGATAAAACGGTCGCTGGCTATCACACTCAGTTCGCCGGACCGGCTATTACCGTTGTATTTTTCGAAGGCTTTGTAACCGTCAATGGTAGTGGTGCGTTCATACCCATTCTCGTCTTCCCGGTCAATCTCAACAGTAGACCATGCAGCTATTCCCATCAAGGCGGAAGCTACTCCGGCGAAGTCGACGATGGCCGCTTCCATTTCCGTATCGCCATCCCGGTATTCCGCAGTAGCAGTAGACATGTTGAAGCCCAGGGCACCTGCCTTTTCGCCACTGTGTGCGGTGCGTTCCATTCCGGCGAGCTTTTCCGGAAGCAGCTTTTTTAACTCCCGAAAGTCGACGACCTCTTTCTTTTCTCCATCGCCCTGCAGGGCTTTCTGCATTTCGTCCATAGCCTCGCCTATGCTCCCGGGCTCGGCAGACACTCCCCCGGCCTCCTCTGCCGGGTCCTGGCCGTTCTGGCTGCCTTCACCCGAAGAACTACCACAGCCCAGGTAGAGCAGGGTGCTGAATGCAAAAAAGGCAATGATCAGTTTTCTGCTTGTCATTATGATATGGTTTTGGTTTTCGGAAAGTCACCTCTTACTCGCTCGCTTCCTCTTCCCGGCTCTCTTTAGCCTCCTGGACATTCTTTTTTGGCTTCATCTGGGGAAAAAAGAGCACCTCCTGGATGCTGTGCTGGTTGGCCAGCAGCATGGCCAGCCGGTCGATGCCGATGCCCAGGCCGGAAGTCGGCGGCATGCCGTACTCCAGAGAACGAAGGAAATCTTCATCCAGGGCCATGGCTTCTTCGTCGCCCCTTTCCGCCAGGCGAAGCTGCTCTTCAAAGCGCTCCCGCTGGTCGATGGGGTCGTTGAGCTCGGAATAGGCGTTGGCGATCTCCTTGCCGTTGACAAAGAGCTCGAAGCGTTCCACCAACCCATCCCTGCTTCGGTGCTTCTTTGCCAGAGGCGTCATCTCTACAGGATAATCGATAATATAGGTAGGTTGTATGAGGTTGTCCTCCACCTTTTCACCGAAGATCTCATCGATGAGCTTGCCTTTGCCCATGGTGGAGTCTACATCGACATGCAGTTTTTTACACACATCGCGCAGGGCCGCTTCGCCCATATCGGAAATGTCAATGCCGGTATATTCCTCAATAGCCTCAAACATGGTCAGGCGCTTGTAGGGCCCGGCGTAGTCGATCACTTTTCCTTCGTATTCCACTTTGGTATGGCCAGTAACCTCAATGGCCACGTATTCCAGGCACTGCTCCACCATTGCCATCATCCAGTTGTAATCTTTGTAGGCGATGTAGATCTCCATTGAGGTGAACTCCGGGTTGTGGGTGCGGTCCATCCCTTCGTTGCGGAACATCTTGCCGATCTCGTACACCCCTTCGAAGCCGCCTACGATCAGGCGCTTGAGATACAGCTCATTGGCAATACGCAGGTACAAAGGCATGTCCAGCGTATTGTGGTAGGTGCGGAAAGGACGGGCGGCAGCCCCTCCGTGAATGGGCTGCAGGATGGGCGTTTCCACTTCCAGCCAGCCCCTGTCGTCGAAAAAGCGGCGCATCGCGCTGATCAGCTTCGAACGCTTGAAGAAGATCTCCCGCACGTGCGGGTTGACGGTCAGGTCGACGTACCGTTGCCGGTAGCGTTGTTCCGGGTCGGTAAAGGCATCGTATACGTTGCCCTCCTCATCCCGCTTAACGATAGGCAGGGGGCGAAGCGACTTACTAAGTACCGTCAGTTCTTTCACATGGACGGTGATCTCTCCCATCCGGGTGCGAAACACAAAGCCTTTCACCCCGATAAAATCACCGATATCGAGCAGCTTTTTGAATACCGTATTGTACAGTTCCTTGTCTTCTCCCGGGCAGATCTCGTCACGCGCCACATAAAGCTGAATGCGGCCGGAGCTGTCCTGAAGCTCAGCAAAAGAAGCCTTCCCCATAACGCGGGTGCTCATCAGGCGGCCGGCGAGGCTGACGTGCTGAAAATTCGGGGACTCGCTTTCGTCGTTAAATTCATCCTTGATCTCTTTAGCAAAGGCAGTGACTTCGAATTCCCCGGCCGGAAAAGGGTCAATGCCCAGATCACGGATCTTCTGAAGGTTTTCCCGGCGGATCAGTTCCTGTTCGCTGAGTTGCATATCTGTCTGTGGGTTTTTCTTTGTTTTAGAATGAGTGCCGGCGGCATCAGCCCTTACATAATAGGTGTTGGCGGCGCCGGCCCTTGTCCAACCTGCTCTTTTCCTTTATAACAGGCCACCAAAAGGTTGCCCGTCCGGAAAAAGAAGGGCAAAAATAAGCTTTTACGCACCAAAGATGAAATCTAAGTAATAGCTAAACCTTCCATCCCGCTTTACAGTTCTGTAATTCGACTACAATTGGATGAATGAATGTTAAAGATCGCGTATTCGCCTGTTTACAAATACGAACTGCCGGAAAACCACCGCTTCCCCATGGTGAAATACGAGTTGCTGCCCGAACAGCTGCTTTATGAGGGAACGGTTAAAGAAGAAAATTTTTTCCATCCCGAAGCCCTTCCCGAAGAGACGATACTGCTGACTCACGAACGGAAATACTGGGAGAAGCTCAAAGGGCAACAGCTCAGCCGCCGGGAGGTTCGCGCCATCGGGTTCCCCATGTCCGAAAAACTGGTGCAGCGTGGGCGGCACATCGCCAACGGTACCGTTCAGTGCGCCCTTTACTCCCGGAAATACGGCATTGCCCTCAATGTGGCGGGAGGGACGCACCATTCTTTTACCTATAAAGGTGAAGGCTTCTGCCTGCTCAACGACATTGCCATCGCCGCCAACTATCTCTTGCACCATAATATAGCCGAAAAGATCCTGATCGTCGACCTGGATGTCCACCAGGGAAATGGCACGGCACAGATCTTCCGGGATGATCCCCGCGTATTTACCTTCAGCATGCACGGGGCAAGAAACTATCCGTTGCGCAAGGAAGCCTCCGACCTCGATATCGGCCTGCCCGACAGGACGGAGGACGGGCCATACCTCAAAACGCTATACGAGACGCTACCCCGCCTCATCGATGAAGTGCAGCCCCAACAGGTTTTCTACCTATCTGGCGTTGATGTGATCTGGTCGGACAAGCTGGGCCGGCTCAGCCTCAGCCTGCAGGGTTGCCGGGAACGCGACCGCTTCGTCCTGGAAACCTGTAAAAAGAACGGCCTGCCCATCGCCATCAGCATGGGAGGCGGTTATTCCGAACGGCTGGCGCATATCATCGAAGCGCACGCCAATACCTACCGGCTGGCGCAGGAGCTGTTCTTCTGAAATATTTAA
>CAYQKY010000011.1:3049-64832 GCA_964418125.1 uncultured Phaeodactylibacter sp. | reverse complement strand
GTGGGCAAAAAAAAAGTCGCACACTTGTCGTGTACGACCCTTTCAATTATAATCCCATGAACATATCCAAAATTAATCGTTTTGTCTTGTAAAAATATTTGTCGTTTTTTTGAATATGACAAACATTTGGACTAACTTCGCCTCAGCTAAGAAAGAGAAATGAGAATACTACTCTACTTGGCTAATAACAAATTGTAATCTTATGGAAAATTTTAACTGAGACGACTTAATCCCATGAACATGACCTAATTCTGAGGCGAACACTTTAGTTCGCCTTTTTTTTATTTTTTATTGGGATTGGGTGTTCTCGTAGTGTGTAATGCGTCCCGAAACAGAATTTCGGGACGGCATACCACCAACAAATTATAATCCCATGAACATATTCAACTTAGCTTATTTCAATCAACTTGATTACTTTCTTCCTCCGTTGCTTATCAATCACAATACAAATATGCAATCATAGTATAGGGAAATCAAAGACAAAATAAAAGCATTGTGAAAGTCCTTTTTTCCCAAAACTGCCCGTCCACTTATTGAAAATCAGCATATTAAGTACTAAACCGCCTGATTTTTGTGAATTTTTTTATTTCTTTTTTCTCTTTTTTTTTCAATTTTTTTTGAAGAAAATCAGCTTTTTTTCACCAGAGCTTTTCCAGAATACAGCATTCCCTTCCACTTGAGGCCTTTATTCCAGGATACTGAGAGTTGGCGCAAAACAAAAACGCCTTCGGAGCAAGGAGCCCCGAAAGCGTTTTTACTGGTTATGCCTGTATCTGGAGATACCGGGTCAGGAATCCTTCTTCTCCTCGGCTTCTGCCTCAGCTTCCACCCCTTCCTCTTCCGGCTGCCCGCCGCCGGCGGAGCTTTCAGGAGAAGAAAGCGTTTCCTCTTCTTTTTTTTCAGGAGCAGCAGGCTCTTCCTTTTCCTCTTCGGCTACGGCCGGCCCTTCAGGAGCTGAGGCAGTTTCTTCCGGCCGGGGAGCTTCGGTTGAAGCGGGTACTTCCTTCTGCAGGTTTTCCAGAGCATCTTCCAGCATATCGCCGGCCACTTCTGCGATCGCCCGAACAGTATCTACAACATCCTCCAGCGATTCCCCCAGGGTATTGGCCAGGGCCCCGGCAATGGATTCATCGGGTTTATCTGCAGGTTTGGGTTTGCCGCCTTCCCCCGCGATAGCTTCGGCAGCCTTTTCCAGGCCTTCGGAACTTTCCGCCCGGGCTGCTGCTTCTGCTTTTATTTGTTCCTGTATTTTGGCTTCTGCCTCTTTCTTGGCCTGCTCGATCCGTTCCCGTTCCTGGCGCTTGGCTTCTTTAGCTTTCAGGCCATCAATACGGCGCTCGAGATCAGACTTGGTTTTCATCATTTCCCCCAGCTTTTCCTCTTTGGAACGGATGCGTTCTTCGATCATTTTGATCTTGGCCTGGCGGATCTGGGCTTCCAGCTGGCCATCCGTTTTGGCGATCTTCCGGTTCTGGAACTCCAGGTCATCGCGGTCGCGTTTGATGGAGCGCTCCATCTTTTCGATAGCGGAGAGCAGCCCGTCATAGCGGCGTCTGATGCGTTCCAGGGGAGAGCGGTCATCGCCGGAAGAACCAAAGCGTTTTTCCTTGACCGCTTTGAAAGCTGCATCCAGGCGTTCCCATATTTTGGAGCGGTGGTCGCGGGTAAATTTGGCATCGCGGAACTTGCGCTGGATTTTCTTCAGCTCTTCGAAAAGAGGTTGCAGGCGCCCGCCTTCCGCCACGCGGCCCTCGACCTCTTCGAGGATCTCCATGAATTTATCGTAATTTTCCTTGGACCTTTCCTTGAACTCCTCGTCCAGCCTGGCTCTCAATTCCTTAAGCTGGGAGAATAGTTCATTGGTGCGGTCGCGCAGGAAATCGGCATGGTCGCGGAACAGGTTGCGTTCCCGAACCTGGCCCTGTACTTTATCCCAGAACCCCTTTAGTTCCTCCCAGGCCTTATCGTCAAAGCGGCTGAGGCGGCTGATCCGCTCTTTGAGGTCCTCCAGTTCCGACTGATAGGCCTGGCTGAGTTTGGAAGACAGTATGATGAATTGCCATTCGGTCTGCGCCCGGGAGATCAGGTCAGAGCGTTCCACCTTGATCTCATCGGGCAGCATGCTTTCTGAAACATTGAGGCTGCGTTCAAGCTCGGTATAGCCTTCCGGGAACTCGGTGGGTTTGTCATCCCTCCACTCGTTCATCATCTTCTGGCTGAACTCCTCGGTAGAAACACTTTCCGGAAAAGTAAATACTTTAACCTTGTTTTCATCTGCCAATAGCTCCAGTGCCACTAAAATGCGTTCGTCCTGGGCATTCGCCCCCCAAAGTACAAGCTTGGTCTTCATAACAGTAATTAACTGGTTTTCATTTATTCTGACGCGGCCTCAGCCTCACCTCCAACACAAACTGCCTGCCGGTAAAGGGCTGGCAAGTATTTTGTAGAAAAAACCGGGGCATACATCAGCAAACAATTGGTACGGGAGAGGAGCAAAGGTACGCCCGACACTGCTGCCGGGCCAAAAACCAGGCGCCCGGCCCCCCTCCTTTAACCCTGTGGGCTCACGGGGCATGCATGGCTATACGGGCTTGCAGTAGCCGTCCCGCATGGCCTGCCGTTCAAAAATAACAAAAATGCCGCCGATTACGGCAATTTTTTAAGCAAATTATGAACAGCAGCCGGATTCCCGTTCGCGCTCTGTTCGGTGCTGCTCTATCAAGCAGTCAATTCCTGCGAACTGATGATCTTATGTTCCAGCAGGTACTCAGCGATCTGTATGGCATTGGTGGCGGCGCCCTTGCGCAGGTTATCCGCCACGACCCACAGGTTCAACCCGTTCTCTATGGATTCATCCCGCCGGATACGGCCGACAAAAACTTCGTCCCTGTCTTTGGCAAAGAGCGGCATGGGATATTTGTTGTTGGCTATATCGTCGAGGACAACCAGGCCCGGCATGGCTTCCAGGAGGCGGCGGGCGCCCTCCAGCTCATAGGGCCGTTCAAACTCTACATTCACCGCTTCGGAATGCCCTCCGTGCACCGGCACCCTTACCGCTGTGGCGGTAACGCCAATGGAATCATCTCCCAGGATCTTGCGCGTTTCGTTGACCAGCTTCATCTCTTCTTTCGTATACGCATTGTCCAGGAAGACATCACAATGGGGCAGGCAGTTCTCAAAGATGGGATAATGATAGGCCATCTCCTCGCTCTTGGGCTCATATCCTTTCCGCTCCAGCTGGTATTGCTTGACCGCTTTCATTCCCGTACCGGTAAAGGACTGGTAGGTAGAAACGACCAGGCGGCGTATTTTATAAGCTTTATGCAGGGGAGCCAGCGCCATAACCATCTGAATGGTCGAGCAGTTCGGGTTGGCAATGATGCGGTCTTCCTTAGTCAGTACTTCTGCATTGACTTCCGGCACCACCAGTTTCTTATCGGGGTCCATCCGCCAGGCTGAGGAGTTGTCGATAACCACCGTGCCCACTTCGGCAAAACGGGGCGCCCATTCCAGCGAGGCGCCTCCGCCGGCTGAAAATATAGCTACATCCGGCTTGGCAGCTATAGCATCCTCCATTCCAATGACTTTATAGATCTCCCCCCGAAACCTGACTTCCTTGCCGGCCGAACGGGCAGAAGCCACCGGCAAGAACTCACTTACCGGAAAGTTGCGTTCTTCCAAAGACCGGCACATGACGTTACCCACCAGGCCGGTTACTCCTACAACAGCTATTCTCATTATTCCAGTTTTTTTGTTAACCAATGAGCCAGGGCAGTAGTTTAAGGGGGCAAAGATAACAGCAATCTCCTTTTAATGCCACCTTTTGCCGGGCACAACCATAAATTTTCCGGAAACAAGGCTCCCGGGAAGGAGTTCACAAAAAATAATACCCCCGGATATCCCTATTTTTTTTTTTCAGCTCTATTTTTGAGAATATGAAAAATATCATCCTGCTCGCTCTTTCCTTCTCCCTGCTGTCCGGCCGGCTATCCGCCCAATTGACGGACGACTTTTCCGACGGGGATTTCACCAACGACCCGGAATGGTTTGGCAATACCGGTAAATTCACAGTGAACGGTGGAGAATTGCAACTGACGGACAGCACCCCTGCTTCCGAAAACACCACCTACCTCTATCTGCCCGCACCTACTTCCACCGGCGAAAACACCATCTGGGAAGCCTATATTCGCATGGAATTCGCCCCTTCGGCCAGCAACTTTGCCCGGGTCTATCTCAGTGCTTCCAACCCCAACCTGTCGAATAGCCAGGAAGGGTATTACCTCAAAGTAGGCGGCATCTCCGGCGGTGATGACGCCCTCGAGCTCTACCGCCAGGATGGCGACAATTCCACGCTGCTGATCAGCGGAACGCCAGGCGCGGTGAGCGCCGCCCCTGCCGCCGTACGCATACGGGCCACCCGCAGCTCCGAAGGCAACTGGGAGATGCTGGCGGACTATACCGGGGGCTCCAACCTTCAGCCGGAAGGCGCCGCCACGGACGACACCTACCCCATGGGCAGTTTCTTCGGCCTGTATTGCCACTATACCAGTACCCGCAATGAAGCTTTTTTCTTCGACGACATCAGTATCGGCCCGATCTTCGAGGATACCCAGCCCCCCACTTTGCTGGAAGCAGAAGCTGCCGGCGCAACTGAGGCCATTGCCCGCTTTGACGAACCGCTGGACAGTGCCTCAGCCGCCGAGGCCGCGAATTACGTATTGGACGGCGGCATCGGCCAACCCTCGGAAGCGATCTTCAACCCGGCGGTTCCCACCGAAGTGCGCCTCCGGCTCAGCACCCCTCTGCAAAACACACAAACGTACACCCTTACAGCCTCCAATATTACCGATGCCAATGGCAATACCGCTCCTGCTCAAAGCCTGGCCTTCACTTTTTATGACATCCGGCCGGCGGCTTTCGGAGATGTCGTTTTTTCCGAACTATTCCCCGACCCCAACCCATCGGCGGGGTTGCCGGAAGGTGAATTCGTCGAGCTCTACAACCGCAGTGACAAGGTAATACAACTTTCTGGGCTGTCCATTAGTTCCGGTGGCTCTCCGGCAGCCCTTCCCGAATACCTGCTGCTGCCCGGCAGCTATGTAACGGTTTGTGATGACGCCTTCGAAGAAGACTATGCCGTTTTCGGCCCCACCTTAGCAGTGAGCAGCTTTCCCGCCCTTACCAATGCCGGAGACGTGATTCGCCTGTACGGGCCCGGCGGGGAGCTCCTTTTCGAACAGGCCTATGAGGAAAGCTGGTACCAGGACGAGGCCAGGGCCGATGGAGGATACAGCCTGGAACTGATCCGGCCTGCCGGTCCTTACGACTGCCCGGGAAACTGGCGGGCCTCGGCAGCAGACGCCGGGGGAACACCCGGCCAGCCCAACAGCCTGCTGGGCGCCGCCCCGGATGATACACCGCCATCCCTGGCCGGCGCCATTCCAGACAGCGAATTCGAACTGCGCCTTACCTTCAGCGAAGTGATGGACACCGCCGCCCTCTCCAATCCGGCCAGTTTCAGCCTGTCTCCCTCAATTTCTGTATCCGCCTCCCTGATACAGCCCAATCTACGGGAAACCATCCTTTTACTGGAAACCCCGTTGCAGCCCGGAACCCGCTACCAGCTTACTTTTCCCGGACTCCTAACAGACTGTATGGGCAATGCCCTGCCAACAGGGGCCGAAGCCACCATCGGGCTGGCCGAACCCATCGAGCCGCCCGGCCTCATTATCAATGAAGTCCTTTTCAATCCGGAAACCGGTGGCAGCGACTTCATCGAAGTATTCAACCGAAGTGAAAAAGTATATAACCTCAAGGGATTGGCCATCGCCAACACTCAGAAAGAAAGTGGGGACACACTGGGAACGGTAAGCTCAGACTATCTGCTCTTCCCCGGTGAATACGCCGTATTGACTGAGGCGCCGGATGACATCCTGTCCCGCTACTCCGTCCGCTTTCCACAGGCGCTGATCGAGGCGGCCCTGCCCACTCTGGAGGATAAAAGCGGCAATGTCACCCTTCGCTATAACGGACAAGCCATTGATGCTTTCGATTATTCAGAGGCCCTGCATTATCCCCTGCTCGACAGCCGGGAGGGCGTTTCCCTGGAGCGCATTTCCCCTTCGGCAGCCACTCAGGATGCCGGCAACTGGCATTCCGCCGCATCCACCGCCGGTTTCGCTACGCCTACCTATCAGAACTCACAGTTTTTCAACCGGGCCAGCGCCGTTGATGAAGTTTTCACGGTCCTCAACTCCACCTTTTCTCCCGATGGTGACGGCTTCGAGGATGTTCTCCTCATCGACTACGAAACCGGGCAGCCCGGCTACACCCTTAATCTACATATTTATGACAGCAGCGGGCGCCTGGTCCGGCGCCTTGCCAATAACGAGTCCATTGCCAGCCGGGGCAGCCTGAAATGGGATGGCGTCAGCGATGAGGGAAGCCGGGCGCGCATGGGTATCTACGTGCTCTGGTTTGAGCTGTTCATGCCCGATGGCACGATTGAACGGGACAAAAAGTCAGTAGTACTGGCAGGAAGGCTGGACTAAAATTACGGAGCCAAAATCGATCAGATATGTTACGGAGCCGCCTCAAGAGCTTTCAATACGCATTTCAGGGCATCAACACTCTGCTACGCACCCAGGCCAATGCCCGCATTCACCTGTTTCTGGCCGTCCTGGCCATTATACTCGGCAGTGTGTTTTCTCTGCCGGCCACCGAATGGTGCCTGCTTGCACTCGCTATGGGGGCCGTTTTCGCCGCCGAAGCGTTCAATACTGCCCTGGAGCACCTCACCGACCTGGTATCGCCCGAGTACCATGAACTGGCGGGACGGGCCAAAGACGTGGCCGCCGCCGCCGTCCTGTTCTCAGCCATGGGGGCCGCGGCAGTGGGGCTGATCCTTTTCCTGCCCCGCTTCTGGGAGCTTCTGGCGGGATAGGCTTACGGCCTAAACGCCCCATTTGACTTTCCGGCCCAGGGCCGGCCACAAAATCAACTTCCACTGCCACCTGCGGCCGGGCCTCAGAGCCATCATCCGGATAATACCTCTTTCGCCAGCCAGGCAGCAATAATCCGGCAGAATTTCACGTATACTTTTGATATCTGATAATAAGCCAGGAAGGAAAATAATCCCTATTTTCGATTTTGAAACCCGGTAAGGCCTTCCGATAGCACAGTAAAAACGCAAACTATCTACTACCATGAAGAAGCATCTCCTTGTGGCATTTTTTCTTTTGTCCGTCTGCAAACTAAGCGCCCAGGAACAACTGGGCATTCGCCTGTCCAACTACGGAGGCATCAACAGCACCCTGCTCAATCCCGCCTATCACGCCACCACCCCTTTCACCTGGGAGGTTAACCTGGTGGAGGGCGCCGGCCACATTTCCAATGATTATGCCTACCTGCGCAATACCCGGATACCGGACCTGATGAAAAACCCGGAGGAGCTGGAATTCGAATTCGGCCCCGACCTTCCTCCGGGAACCCCGGAAAAGGAGGGGAGCATCGCCGTCGACTTCTTCCGGGAAGGCAACCGCCGGAATGCCCTGGCGCTGGGCAGTGTGCTGGGCCCTTCCTTTTATATACAGTTGAATGAAAACCACCGGGTAGGGCTGCTCACCCGTGGCCGGGCCATGTTATCCGGCAGGGGCATTGCTGACCCCTTCAACTATTATGATTACGACAGCCGCCCCTTCTACGACCCCTTCGAAGTGCCTCCCCTGCGGGGCGCCGTTGCCGGCTGGACGGAGGTGGGGCTCAATTACCTTTTTCAGGCGGAGGCCGGCGATGGCATGATGGCCTTCGGCATTACCCTCAAAGCCCTGCAGGCCTACGAGGGGAGCTACTGGCGCAATGCATCCACTTTTCAGTTGCAAAAGGTGCCTAATGACTCCCTGGGAGGCACGCCGATCGACTTCCGCTTCGGGTACACCACCGGCAACCTGCCGGAGGGAAACCGTCAGGCCGAACGCAATGGCGGCGGGCTGGCTGCCGACCTGGGCTTCGTCTATACCACTTATTCCCGGGGAGATGCTCCCTACGACTGGAAGTTTGGAGTGTCTCTGATCGATATCGGCAGGCTCAGCTTTCGCCGTAACGCCGCAGGCCATGCCGTACGGACCACCGAACCGATGATTATCAGCACCCTGGAATACCAATCCTTTCAGGGGCTTCACGAACTGGAGGATTACGTACAGTTCTTCAGCGGGCAGGCCCTGGGCAGCCCGGAGGCCTCCTTTGAAGGGGGATCCTTTGCGATCTGGCTGCCCAGTGCGATCAGTATTCAGGTGGACAAATCACTGGGCGGGCCCTTTTTTGTCGGGGGGGCCTTCATCCAGGGGTTCCCGCTCGGCCCGGGCGCCTTGCAACGCGGCAGCCACCTCGCTCTCGCCCCCCGCATGGAAAGCAGGTGGGTGGAAGCCGCCCTTCCTGTATCCGTCTACGATTGGGAAGAGGTACGAGTGGGACTGGCCCTCCGCCTGGCCTTTTTCACCATCGGAACCAGCCACCTGGGAAGTTTCGTCAGCCGTTCGGACCTCAGCGCCACTGACTTTTATTTTGCCATCAAGATCAGCCCCTTCCAGTTGTTCGGCAGCAGGGACAGCGGCTTCAGCCGGGGAGATGGCAGGTTCAAAAACAATAAAAGAGGGAAGGTCAGATGTTATAATTTCTAGTGAGAATTTTGTAGGCATTTCGTTCCCGGCGCGCACTAGCTATATGGGCTGCCTAAACTGCCCGGTTATTTCGCCCTAGCCGCACTAGCAATTGACGGTTCCTGGCATTCTGTCTATCTTTGTCCAAAAGGCCTATGCCTACTAATCTGAACCTTCATTACTTCTGCCTGCCTTTCCATCAGCTTTCGCACAAAGAATTATACGGCCTGATGGCCCTGCGCCAGGAGGTTTTCGTGGTGGAACAGAATTGCCCTTACCTCGATGCCGACGGCAAAGACATCAAGGCCCACCACCTCCTGGGCTACGGGCAGTCCGGGGATTTACTGGCCTACAGCCGCCTGCTGCCCAAAGGTATATCCTACCGGACTTACCCTTCTTTCGGCAGGGTGGTTACCGCCCCATCCATCCGAGGCGGCGGGCAGGGGCGGATACTGATGGAAAGAACCCTGGAATGGATGGAACGGTTATTCGGGCGACAGGCCATAAAGATATCAGCTCAGCGCTACCTCATTCCCTTTTATGAATCTTTGGGTTTCCACTCTGTCGGACAAGAGTACCTGGAAGACGATATCCCACATATTGGCATGGTAAAGCCCTAGCTTTTATCCAAGCAGCGTCTCATGCGTTGCATCCAGGATCGCCCGTACTTCCTCCGCATCCGGGCCCTGAGCGTATACCCGCAGCACCGGCTCCGTTCCGGACGGGCGGATCATTACCCAGCGGCCGCCGCCGAAGTTAAACTTATAGCCATCGATGTCTTCAACGGTTTCGACCTGATATTTGCCGAATGCCGCAAAGGCCCTTTCATCACATTTCCGGATAATGGCCTGCTTTTTTTCCTCGGACAGGTGAAGGTCGTCGCGGTCGTAGGAGAACGGGCCGACCAGGCGGTAGACTTCCTGGATGAGTTCCCGGAGGGACTTCCCGGTTTTTGCCATGAATTCCAGGATCGTCAGGCCGATCCAGATGCCGTCCCGCTCCGGAATATGGCCTTTTACCGCCAGCCCTCCGGATTCTTCCCCACCAACGATCACATCTTCTTCAGCCATGATCTCAGCGATGTATTTGAAACCGATCGGGGTCACCTCATAATCCAGGCCGTAATGCTCGGCCAGTTCTTTCATCTTTTCCGTTACGGAGAAAGTGATGACCACTTTGCCGTTTTCTTTTTTGTAACCTCTCATGTAGAGCAGCAGGAGCAGCAGGATGTGGTGAGAATCCACGAAATTGCCATCCCCGTCGTACATGCCGATGCGGTCGGCATCGCCGTCATTGGCCAGGCCGATGTCGATATTGCCTTTGTCTTTGATCAGCTGAGAGAACTCCTGCAAGTTACGGTGGATCGGCTCCGGCGCCTGGCCCATAAAGGAAGGGTTGTACTCGCAGTGAAGCAAAGTGGCGCCGGGAAATAGCCGTCGCATGGCGTTCTGGCCGGCGCCGTACATGGCGTCGTAACCTATTCTGATCCCTGATTGCCGAATGGCCTCCAGGTCGAAACCAGCCCTGACGTGCTCGATGTACATCGTTTCCAGGTCGACATATTCGAGCAGGCCTTTTTCTTCCATTTCCTTCAGGCTAACCAGTTCAACGGTAGGTTTTTCGGGAACTTCCGCTTCCACCTCGGCTACCTGGGCAGGGACCATGGGGCCGCCGAGCCTTGATTTCAGCTTGTATCCGCTATAAGAGGGAGGGTTATGGCTGGCGGTAATGACAACTCCGAGGCCGGAGCCGGTTTTCACGACCCCCAGTGAAACCATAGGAGTAGAAACGAAACCCTTTGCCAGTTTCACTTTATAGCCGAATGCACCGAATACCCGGGCGGTAGTTTCGGCGAAAAGTTCGCCCCCGAATCGGGTGTCATGGCCGATGACCGCCTGGCCGGCGCCTTGTTTTTTCATCCATCGGGCGGTGCCCTCGGCGACCCGCCTTACGTTTTCAATGGTGTAATCTTCTGCGATGATGGCTCTCCATCCATCCGTACCGAACTTAATCTTAGTCATGCGGTTCTATTATTTGCGGGCAGTGTGTATTGGGTGGCCCTAAATTAGTAATTTGCTGTAAATTCAATGAAATATAACTCCGGAAGCACCGTGAAAGATACTTACCGCCACAAAGGGATGCGGAAAAAACTGGTCGAGGAATTGCGCCGTAAAGGAATCAGTGATGAGCGTGTCCTGGCTGCCATCGAAGCCCTGCCCCGGCATTTTTTTTTGGACAAGGCCTTCGAAGAATGGGCATATAAGGACAAACCCTTCCCCATCGGTAAAGAGCAAACGATCTCTCAACCCTATACAGTAGCCTATCAAACCAGCCTCCTGAATGTAAAAAAACGGGATAAAATCCTTGAAATAGGAACGGGCTCCGGCTATCAGGCGGCATTGCTGGGCATGCTCGGCGCCCGGGTATACACTATCGAACGCCAGGAAGCCCTCTACGAAAAAGCCAAGGCCCTCCTCTCGGAGCTCAAGCTCGGCAACATCCGGTGTTACCTGCGCGACGGATACAAGGGGCTGCCGGAATTTGCACCTTTTGATAAGATCATCGTCACAGCAGGCGCTCCCGAAATACCGCGGCCTTTACTGGAACAACTCGCCATCGGCGGCATCATGGTCATCCCTGTGGGCGAACACGTCCAGCGGATGCACCGGATCACACGCCTCTCGGAAGACAAATACGACGATGAATTGCTGGCTAACTTCCGATTCGTCCCCCTGCTAAAAGGGCTGAACCCGAATGACTGAAGGCCGTTGCACCTGGCGGCCAGCATTTAGCTTTTTATACGCTAAGGGCAATAAAAAGGTTACGGCGAATACTAATCAATCCTCCGTCCGGTTGCAGTCCTGGAGTCCACAGAGACCCGGTTGACCTTTTTGAGGTCGACCATCAGGCTGGCATAGGCGCTTCGGTTGTCCACCCTCCATTTTTTGCCCTCGTAGGTGACCACGCCGGAGCGGCGCTTCCATTCAGAAGCCAGCAGGACAAAACGCCCGTCTACCTTGGGGTTGGGGCCGAAGACGAGAAAGCGCTCCCGGCCGCCGTCTTCAAAGCTGATGGCAAAACGGCCTTTTTCCGGAAGGAACAAGAGTACTCCCGGCGTACCTTTTCGGATAACGACCTCTTCCACCTGCCGCCCGTCGATCATTTTGATCTCCCCGGAAATGATCTCGGACTTCGAGCCGGACAACTCCCGGCGCATGACGATATCTTCAGACAAGTAGAACTGTATGCGCTTGAGTTCAGTTTCCGACCAGCGGTTCTGGCGGTATAATTGTTCGGTGAAAGGGCTGAGCGTGGGCCCGCAGGAACTAAAGGCCAGCATCAGAAAGCCGGCAAGCAGGGATAGTTTCACAGCATTCATTGTAGATCATTTTTTTGCAAACTTGGGAATTACCCCCTATAAAGTAAACACTTTGACGCTAAACGGAGGCCGAGGTTAAGAGAGTTTAACCCCTGTTAACTGATTTTAACACGGGCGCTCCATTGAGCTTTCCGCCTATCAGCCGCGGCGCCGGGCGAAAAACCGCTTCATCAGGCCGCTGCATTCTCCAAGCAATACTCCGTACTCTACCTGGGCGCGGGGATGAAGCAGGCGCTTACCGTATTGCATAAAGCCCCGCTTGTCGTCCGGCGCGCCATACACAAGCCTGCCCAGCTGGGCCCAGTACAGGGCGCCGGCGCACATCACACAGGGTTCCAGGGTAACATACAGGGTGCAATCCGGCAGGTATTTGCTGCCGAGATAATTGGCCGCGGCGGTAAGAGCCAGTATTTCAGCATGCGCCGTGACGTCGTTCAATTGTTCCGTCTGGTTGTGCGCCCGGGCAATGACCTGATTCTGGCATACCACTACCGCTCCGACCGGCACCTCACCCTGTTCAAAGGCCGCCTCCGCTTCCAGCAGGGCCTGCCTCATGAAATGTTCGTCGCTGTGTATGGTAAGCATAGGCGTTGGTTGATTCGTTGATTGGTTGATTGGTTGATTGGTTGATTGGTTGCCCGTCCTCGTTTCCTCGGCCGGGTAAAACTGGTTGATTGGTTAATCCCAACTGTCGACCGTCAACAACAAAGAAAGCCAGAATTTCCTGCCCAGCCAAGGGGTGGAAAATCCAAAGCTCCCTTTTCTTTTTGGCCTCATTTTGTATACCTTTGCGCATGGAAACACAGAAAATAGCTCAAAATAAGGTTTTAGAAGAAAGTTTAACCTTCGATGATGTACTTCTGGTGCCTGCCTATTCAGAAGTACTGCCCCGCGAAGTTGACGTTTCAACCTACCTCACCCGCGGCCTAAAGCTGAACGCCCCGATCGTTTCTGCCGCCATGGATACCGTCACGGAAAACAAGCTGGCCATAGCCATTGCCCGACAGGGTGGTATCGGTATCATTCACAAGAACATGGCCATTGAAGAGCAGGCCGAGCAGGTGCGCAGCGTCAAGCGGTCGGAGAGCGGCATGATCGTCGACCCGGTTACGCTTACCGAGGATGCCATCGTCGGCGACGCCCTCAGCCTGATGCGGCGCTTCAAGATCGGAGGCATTCCCATCATCGATGCACAGAACAGGCTCACGGGCATACTCACCAACCGGGACCTGCGCTTTGAAACCCAGCTCGACCGCCCGGTGAAAGAACTGATGACCAGCCGCAACCTGGTGACCGCTCCGGTGGGTACTACCCTGGAGCAGGCCCGGGAGATCCTGCAGGCCCACAAGATCGAAAAACTGCCCGTCGTCGACGAGCATAAAAAGCTGGTAGGCCTCATTACGTACAAGGACATCATGAAGGTCCAGGATTACCCACATTCCTGCAAGGATTCCCTGGGGCGCCTGGTGGTAGGGGCCGCCGTCGGCGTCACCAGCGATATGCTGGCACGAGTGGAAGCCCTGGTCCGTGTCGATGTCGATGTGGTCATTGTGGATACGGCTCATGGCCATTCCCGGGGCGTTTTGCAGGCGATCAAAGATGTAAAAGGGCATTTCCCCCACCTTCAGGTCATCGGCGGCAACGTAGCCACCGGCGAAGGGGCCCTGGCCCTGGCCGACGCCGGCGCCGACGGCATCAAGGTAGGGGTCGGCCCCGGCTCGATCTGTACTACACGGGTGGTAGCCGGCGTGGGCGTACCGCAGCTTTCCGCCATATTCAACGCCTCACGGGCAGTCAAGGACAGGAATATCCCGGTCATCGGGGATGGCGGCATCCGTTATACCGGTGATATTGTCAAAGCCCTGGCCGCCGGCGCCAGCACCATCATGGCGGGCAGCCTGTTCGCCGGCGTGGAGGAAGCCCCGGGCGAAACGATCATTTACGAGGGCCGAAAGTTCAAGGTATACCGCGGCATGGGTTCCCTGGGCGCCATGCAGCAGGGGTCCAAAGACCGCTACTTCCAGGATGTGGAAGACGACATCAAGAAACTGGTCCCGGAAGGGATCGAAGGGCGGGTGCCCTACAAAGGCACCGTCGCGGAAGTAATGGTGCAATACCTCGGCGGCCTGCGCGCCGGTATGGGCTATTGCGGCGCCGCCGACATCCCCGGCCTGCAACACGCCCGCTTTGTCAAGATCACCGGCTCGGGTATCCTGGAAAGCCACCCGCACAATATCACCATCACCAAGGAATCCCCGAACTACAGCCGGCGGTAGGTTTTCTGAACCAGAAGCCTGCCGCACAGAATAGGTTCTGAGGCGCGGCAGCCTCCTGGTTCGTGGGGCGATCATCTTGATCGCACCCTTACCTACACAAATAGCGAACCATCTGGAAACGTGTGAAAACCCCTGCCCTGTGGATTGGCAAAGTTTATTTATCCTACAGGGCTTATCAAACTTGAAACGGAGCAAGGCTTTCCTATTTCAATGCATATCTACGCTCCGATCCAGGTAGTTTTCTCCCAAAAGCGGTATTCTAAAAAACAAACTTTAATGCCTCAGCAAAACAACCGGTTAAGCCGCTCTTTTTTCACCCGGGACGACGTACTTCAGGTGAGCCGCAGCCTGTTGGGCAAATACCTGGTGACGGACTTCGGCGAGGGGCGCACCGCCGGGCGCATCGTGGAGGTGGAAGCCTACCGGGCCCCGGAGGATAAAGCAAGCCACGCTTACGGCAACCGCCGCACTGAGCGCACCCGGGTGATGTTCAGCCGGGGAGGGCATGCTTATATTTACCTCTGCTATGGCATCCATCACCTTTTCAATGTAGTGACTGCAGAAGAAGGCGTCGCCCATGCCGTACTGATCCGGGCGCTGGAGCCGGCCGAGAACATCGAACTGATGATGCGCCGCCGCCGTATGGCCAGGGTAGAAGCCCGGCTCACCGCCGGACCGGGCGTATTATCACAGGCCCTGGGTATTACCCGAAAGTATACCGGTACGGATATGCTCAACCCTGAAAGCCCGGTCTGGATCGAAAGCCGGGGCGAAACCGTAGAGGAAAAGGACATCATCGCCAGCCCACGCATCGGGGTGGCGTACGCCGAAGAATGCGCGGACTGGGAATGGAGATTTTATGTGCGGGGGAATCGGTGGGTGAGTAAATGAGGAAATGAAGGAGTGAAGGAGTGAATGGGCAATGCGTTAACCAAAATGATCGTTAAAAACTCACAGACAAAAAATATGAAGAAGAAAACGCACAGCTTTTTTTGCCTGGTTCTGTTCTTTTTGTTCCAGCCTTTTTTCCTTTCTGCCCAGGATGATTTCCCAGGTGAGGAATTCATCTATGTTGACTACATCCGCTCGGTAAAGTTCCATATTGAGGGTATATACCTCTCCTACCCCATCATCGAACTGGGAGGGGCCGCCCGGGTCACCCTCTCTTTCGACGACCTCGATGGCGACACAAAGGACTATTTCTACAAGGTAGTACACTGCGACCGCGACTGGAAGCCCTCCCAGCTTGCCGAGCTCGAGTACGTAGAAGGCTACACGGAAGAACGCATTCAGAATTTCCAGTTTTCCTTCAAAACATTGTGGCCCTACACCCACTACCAACTCACCCTGCCCAACCAGGATACCCGCATCACCAAATCGGGCAATTACATGCTCTTTGTCTATGATGACACCTATGACCGGCAGTTGGTGCTTTCGCGCCGGTTCGTGGTTGTCGACTCCAAGGTTTCCATCGACCCCAGGGTATTGCGCGCCAGCCAGGTTTCCAAGTTCCGCACTCATCAGGAGATCGACTTTGTCGTGAACCACGAACAGTTCAAGATCCAGAATCCCATGGCGGAGGTGCGGGCCACTGTCCTGCAAAATGGCCGGTGGGGCAATGCCATTACGGATATTCCGCCGAAATTCATCCGCAGCAATGCCATGTTGTTCGACCATCAGGACAAGGTCGTCTTCCCCGGAGGGAAGGAGTTCCGGTTTCTCGACCTGCGAAGCCTCAGGCTGGTCTCCTTTAACATCTATTCCGTCGAAAGGACGAATGACGGGTTCGTGATACAGCTCAAGTTCGACGAGCCCCGCTCCGGCATGGCCTATACCACTTTTGAAGACCTGAACGGCAATTTTGTTATTGAGACTACCGACCAGCCCGACAACGAACTCTCCGCCGAATACGCCGACGTGGTCTTTTACCTGAAAAAAGACACGCCCTATTACGGCAGTGAAGTGTACCTTTTCGGCGGGCTAACCGACTGGACGATCCTGCCCGAATACCGCATGGAGTACGACGAAGGGCTGAAAGCCTATGTCGGCCAGGCCCTGCTCAAGCAGGGATATTACGATTACGCCTATGCTACTCTGCCCACCACTGATAAAAAAGGGCAGGCGCCCCAACCGGATATGACGGAGGTCGAGGGTTCCTGGCACGAAACCGAGAACCAGTATACCATCCTGATCTACTACCGCCCCTTCGGCAGCCGTTATGATCAGGTGATCGGCTCTATTTCTTTTACGTCGAACTTGTGAGGGTGTTCTGGATTCGGGACAACAGACAACGAAACACGCCATTCATCCGATAGAATTCCCTCTTGATATAAAAATTTCCGGGAAAAGGCTGCCTTTTACTACTATTGCAGGTACAAAAAAAAGATCGGTTATGTTAAACAGAATTACCCTGCTGTTATCCGGCCTGCTGCTGATCGCTGCGCAGGCTGTTATTGCGCAAAACACCTGGTCTCTGGAAGAATGCATTAAATATGCACAGCAAAACAACCTGAGCACCAAACAGGCCCAGTACAACATTCAGGACGCCCAGCTGTTGGAAAAGCTCAACCAGTTCAGCCGCCTGCCCAACCTCAATGCCCGCACCAGCGTCGGTTATCAGTTTGGCCGCACCATCGACCCGACAACCAACACGTTCAACAACGAACGCATCGGTTTCAACAGCTTTGGCATCGATGCCGGCATGACGGTCTATGGCGGCAACCAGATCAACAACTCCATAAAGCAGAGCAAGCTGGACCTGGAAGCCGCCCGCCTGGAGGCCCAGGCCACCTCCAACGACATTTCCCTGAACATCGCTTCGGCCTACCTGAGTATCCTGCTGGCCGAAGAACAACTGGCCAATGCCCAAAAGCGCCTGGAACTCTCCCAAGAACAACTCCAGCAAACCGATAAGCTCATCCAGGCCGGCTCCCTGCCGCCCAATGACCGGCTGGATTTTCTGGCCCAGATCGCCTTGGATGAACAGGCCATCGTCGATGCCCAGAACCAGGTGGCCATCGGCTACCTCAACCTCAAACAGCTGATGGAGGTCGACCCCAATGAAGACATCCGGATCGTACGCCCGGGAACCATCGATGTTCCGGCCGGCGCCGACCCCCGCGTTTACCGCCTCGATGAAGTATATACCGCCGCCCTGCAGACGCAACCCCAGATCCGCGCCGCCGACATCCGCCTGGAAAGCGCCCAGCTTTCGGAAGACATTGCCCGCGCCGGCATGCTGCCGGTCCTGAGCATCTTTGCCAGTATGAACACCAACTATTCCAGCGCTTTTCAGGAACCGATATTCGGCACGGTACGGACCAAGCAAACGGTATTTATTGACGACATGCCGGTTGAGATCGAATTCGAGAACCAGGCTCCGGTTGATTTCGAACAGGTTTCCTACTCAGACCAGATCAACCAGAACTTCGGACAGACCGTAGGCGCCAGCCTCAGGATACCCCTCTACAACAACCATACGAACCGCATTCAGATGGAGCGCGCCCGCCTCAACGCCCTCAACACGGAAGTCATCAACCGGCAGCAGCGGCAGCAACTGAAAACGGATGTGCAACGATCCATCGCCGACGCCCGCGCCGCCCGCGAAAGCTACATCGCCGCCCAAAAATCCGTCGACGCTGCCCAGGCCGCCTTCGACAATGCCGAGAAGCGCTTCCAACTGGGCGCCATCAATTCCCTCGAGTATACCACAGCACGCAATAACCTGGACCGCGCTCAGGTAGACCTCATCCGGTCAAAATATCAGTTCATTTTCAACCTGAAAACCGTAGATTTCTACCTGGGCCGGCCGATCACATTAGAATAACGAAAAACTCCCCGTGAAGTGGAAGCTCGCTTCACTTCACGGTAAACTCAGAAAAGCTCTCAAAGCAATGGCAAAATCGAAACGCAACAACACCCTCATCTTCGTTCTGCTCGCCATCATCGTTGCGCTGGTGGCATTCCTGATCTGGCGGAACCAGAACAAACCCAAAGGTGAGAAGGTCGCCGTAGAAAAGGCGGAAAAGCGCACCATCATTGAGAAGGTGTCTGCCAGTGGCAAAGTATTCCCCCAAACGGAGGTCAAGATCAGCTCAGACGTCTCCGGAGAGATCGTCGAATTGCTGGTCGAGGAGGGAGACTCGGTCATCAGCGGCCAGCTCCTGGCCCGCATAGACCCCGACGCCTACCAGTCGCAGGTAGAGCGGGGCGTGGCCGGCGTCAATACGGCTAAAGCGCAAATGGCCAACGCCCGCTCCCAGATCGAACAGTTCAAGGCCCAGCAAAACCAGATAGAGGCCCAGCTGGTCAACGCCCGGGAGATCCACGAGCGCAATGTAAAGCTCAACAAGGAGGGTGTCATTTCCGAGGCGGACTTCCAGCAGTCGCTTTCCAACCTGCGGGCACTGGAGGCCAACCTGGCGGCCGCCGAAGCCAATATTAAAGCAGCAGAGGAAAGCGCCCGCGCCGCCAAATTCCAGGTGGAAAGTTCAGAGGCCACCCTGAAAGAGCTGCGCACCAGCCTGCGCCGCACCGACATCTTCGCCCCGATGAGCGGCATCGTCTCCCAACTCAACGTAGAAGAGGGAGAACGCGTGGTCGGTACCATTCAGATGGCGGGTACGGAAATGATGCGCATCGCCAACCTCAACGCCATGGAAGTACGGGTGGAAGTCAGCGAGAACGACATCCCCCGCGTCACCTTCGGCGATGAAGTGGAAATCGAGGTCGACGCTTACCTGGACCGCATTTTCAAAGGCAAGGTAACGCAGATCGCCCATTCTTCCACCACCACCGGCGCCACCGCCAGCCTGACCAGCGACCAGGTAACCAATTTCGAAGTGCGGATCAATATCGACCCGGGTTCTTATGAGGACCTGATAACCCCCCAGAAGCCGTATCCCTTCCGCCCCGGCATGTCCGCTTCAGTCGACATTAAAACGGAAAAAGCCACCGGCGCCCTGTCCGTAGCCATTCAGGCGGTGACCACCCGGGAGAAGGATGGGGAAAAGAAAGAGGCCAGAGCCCGGCAGGTGTCAGACAAAGAAGAGGAAGAAGGCCTGGAAAAAGACCTCATTGAGGTTGTCTTTGTGGTCAGCGCCGACACCGTCCGCATGGCCGAAGTCAAAACCGGCATACAGGACGACACCTACATCCAGGTCCTCTCCGGGTTGGAGGAAGGCGATGAGGTGATTGTAGCTCCTTACGCCGCCATCGCCCGCAAGCTGGAGCAGGGAGATGAAGTGCAGGTGGTCAAGGAGGAGGAGTTGTATAAGACGGATTAGGATTTGGGATTTTTGATTTGCGATGTTTGATGTGTCCGCGGTGGGCTCCGCCACAGGCGCGCGCAAATCAAAAATCGCGGATTATAAATCCTGCCCACCGTTATCATCAGAAAAATTGTACTAAGCCATCGAAGACAAAGCGCTGATCATTTTCATCCGCAACCCGGAGAAGGGCAAGGTTAAGACCCGCCTGGCCAAAGGCGTGGGGGAGGAAAAAGCCCTGCGCATCTACAAGAGCCTGCTGGAGCACACGCGCCGGCAGGCTCTTGGCGTTGACGCCCTGCGTTTGCTGTTCTACGCCGATTTCATCAACCGGGATGACGAGTGGCCCGAGCCCGAATTCCATAAGTACCGTCAGGAAGGAGAAGGGCTGGGCGGACGGATGCACCACACCTTCGAAGTGGCCCTGCGGCAGGCGCGTTCCGCCCTGATCGTCGGCAGCGACATTGCCCGGCTTACCACCCGGATCATCGAAGATGCCTTCCGGCAGTTGCAAACCCACGATTTCGTGATCGGCCCGGCAAAGGACGGTGGGTATTACCTGCTGGGGATGAAAGAACCCACTCCTACCCTTTTCCAGGGTATCGAGTGGAGCACGCCTACTGTTTTTGCGGAGACGGTGGCCATCATTGAAGGGATGGGCAAAAGCTACGCCCTGGCGCCGGAGCTTTCGGATATTGACCGTGCGGAGGATTGGGAGCGGTATGGATGGGAATTGAAATGAAATTGTCAGGCCTTCGTTCTCTTCTTCTCCAGAAAGATCCTTCCCCGCTCCCGCTTAAAATTGAACGGCATGGGCGTTACCTCCTGCCAGTACCCTTCCAGGCTGGGGTCCCAGAGGCTGCGCTTGTAGATGAACTGGTACTTGCGGGAAAATTGATCGGGGGAAGCGCCTTCTTCGATGGCCGCCTCCTCTTCCGCCGTCCATTCGGGGTTCACTTCTTCCAGGTAAACGGAATTGTCTTGATACAGCTGGCCGCGCAGCTCCATCTGCACGATGCTGTCCTTCCCGATATAGATATAAGACCGGCCCTTGATGTATTTTTCGTTCACCTCCAGGTACAGCTGGAAGCGGTGGCCTTTTGTGGTGTGTATCCCTCCTTCGGTAATGATTCCTTCCCACAGGCCGGCAAGGCCTTTCTGGGCATGGAGCGGTGGTAAAAACAGTACGGCGGCGAGAGCGGCGGCGAGGACAGTTTTCATCTTGGGTATTCTTTTTGCCGAAGATAAGGAAAAAGTTGGTAACGGTGTTTGCCGTTATGTGGGGTGGGGAAGATGGCGGGCCGGTGGGGGTTCTGGGTTTGTTATTCGGGATTCGTTATTCGTTATTCGGGATTCGGGATTCGGGATTCGTTATTCGTTATTCGTTATTCGGGATTTGGGGTTTTTACCCGGCTGGGATCCGGAGTTTGATCCGTTTGGATTGGTGTATTTGCAGCTCAGAAAAATCTGCCGGGCCAGGTTGTTTGAAATGGCCACTTTGAAAATTAATATATACCCTGGCCAACCCCACCAACATCGAAGGCGTAGCAACAATAGAAACCATTTAAACATATAACAATCACTCCGCCATCTGTTCCACATACGCCCGCAGGTCCTCCAACTGCTGGTGGTTCATCTTTTCCAGGGTATAATTGGGCATGTAGGCCTGCTTGCCCGGAATGGGCGAAGTGCCGTAGCGGGCCACCTGATAGACGGAATAACGGGTATAGCGGGGAAAGTGCTTTTTCAGGTACTGGAAAGTGCTTTTGGCATGGTCCAGTTTGAAGAAGGAATAGCGTTCTTTTTCGTGGCAGTGGAGGCAGCTAGATTCGTAAACCAGCTTCCCGTTGGCAGGGTCGCCTTCGATGTTTTCGTAGCCTTCACGGCGGTCTTTGGGCGGCTCGGTGAAAGTAGCCGGCGCCCCCTGCAGGTAGCTGGATTTGACCAGCTCGATGGCGGCCGCTTTTCCCCTGCCTTCAGCCAGGGCCGTATTGACCTTCTTGTACTCCTCCGCACTCAGTCCCAGGTCCTTCATTTTCAGGCTGATCGTCCAGAGGTAGGCCAGGACGGATTCCATTTCCCAGGGCTCCAGCGCCCGCCCCTGAGAACATTCCACCGCGCACAGCTGAATGGCCTCGCGCAGGCCGTTCCTGGCTTTGGCCACCAGGCTGCCGTACTTCTTCTCGTAATCTCCGTTGTAAAAGCTGGTGCGGTTGACGATCCCGTACAGGGCAGTGCCAGGAAGGTAAGGCAGTCCCATCTCCCGGGCGTATTCCAGGCGCGCCTGCGGATCGGCGGCCGACAAGTCCGGTTCGTCCCGTTGCACATTGTGGCAGCTCGTGCAGACAAAGTGCTTGCTCTGTTTGCCGGTGCGCCCGCCGCCGGGCCTGTCGGCAAAGCCGGTGAGCACCAACGCCCGCCCGGCTTCCACAGACACCCCTTCCACGGTAGTGTCTACTTTGTGCTTTACCGGTTCGTCGCCCAGCATTTCCAGGACTTCCGCCACCGGCTTGTCTGCATCCGCCAGGTAGAGCGGCGGCCGCAGGCTTATCAGAAGGGCGGCCGCAAATATCAGCGCCGTAAGTATAATTGCTTTTTTCATGTTAGTTGGCCATTTTTCTAAGGAGCTTATTTCGCCATAAGGGCTCCAAGACACTAAGTACATACGAAGGAGTATGGAAAACCCTTTGTGATTCTTCGGGTTTTGGTGTCCCTGCCTACCTGGCAAACGCCAGCTTGGCAGGCAGGTTCGTGGCAAAAAAGGACGTCATGATCCCAATCTTCACAAATTAAACACGCGGGAGATCGTAAACCCGAGGCGGAACTCGCCCTCCAGCCAGTTGCTGGTGGTGTAGGGGATGTAATCGGTTTCCATTATCCCGGTAGCATTGGTAAAATTCACCTGGAAGAGGTGCCCCCCGGTATCGATCTCCAGCCCCAGGCCTATTGCCGGGTAGAAGCCGTTGTCGGTAGTCCGGCGCTCAGAAAAGGGAACCGTGACATCGGCGATGAGGCCGAAAACCCGGCTCAACTGTAAGCGGGCAGCGGCGCCCAGGCTGAACAGGCCGTTCTCATCCTCAAAGGGAACGAGGTTGCGGTGGGTATAGCCCGGCACAACCTGCAATGAAAACCCGTCGGAAAATTTCCGGGCGATGAGCAACTGCCCCGTAAAAGCCATGCGGTGGGAAAAATTCGGAAAGCTGCGCAGCACATCCGGGTTGCCTTCGATGCGCTGCGATGTAGACATGGAGCTGACGCCCAGGAGAGTGATGGTAAAGGGGCTTCCCTTTACCTCCTTCTGCCTCAACAGGCGGTATTTGAAAACGCCGTTTATCAACTGGCGGAGCCCCGCCTGCCCCTGAGGTATGGCCCCAGCACCCTTGGTACGGTACAAACCGGCGGTGAAATTATCGGAAAAACCGTATTCCGCCCCGATCATGACGTCCGTAGCATTCTCCAGCCCGTAAAAGGTAGGCCAGCCGCCGTTATCGCCCAGCACATCGCCGAAGCGATGCCCGATGCGGACGTCGAGCCGCCGTTTGGGCAAGGTCTCCACGCTCTGAACATTGACGACCCTGGAGTCTTTGAAAGTCTGATATACAGCATCCTGGGCCCCGATATTGTGACAAAAGGCCAGAGCCGCAAAGTAAAGTATTAGTCTTTTCATGAAAGGTGTTTTTTGAAGGGGCGAACAGCTTTATTTTTCCGGATGATCGTTTTCCAGCCAGCACTGTATGAGCTCCAGTTCCTGCTGGGTAAGGTCCCGGGGGCGCCCTTCCGGTACAAGGTCCGGGGGCATTCCCAGATAGGGGTCATCGCGCAGGTTGACCACTTTTTCCCTGAAAATCCCCGATTCCACCACACTTTCCAGCCCGCTATAAGTAGTATACACGCCCGGAGCCGATCCGTCGAGGTGGCAACCGCTATAGGCGCAGGAATTATCGATGATCGCCTTTATGGACCCCTCGTAGGTAGGAATAGAATCCATGCAAGACTCCGGCAGCATGGGCTCCGGCAGTTGGTCGCTTACGCAGGCCGGAAAAAAAAACCCGAAAACCAACCCCGTGCAAAGGAGCCAGGGAAGTATCCGTTTACTCATCATTCAGCATTGTAGTTCTCTGGCCAATACCTTTGTTCCATTGGCCAATTTGTTATGGCAAAGCATTGTTCCTGAAAAGGAAAAGCGTTCATTGGGTACGAAGTGTTCCGTCCCATTGTTACCAGGAGAAAGGCATTTTTTTCCTTATTTATACTCAGACTAATTAGAGATGTTGGTAAAATCTTTGAACCAAGACGGGCGCCCAGGTGTATAAGAAAAGTCTGAAAACTTTAATTTTGTAAAAAATAAACGAACGACGATATGTACCCAGTTGAACTGACGACGCCGATGGCCGAGGACCTGACCAACCATGGTTTTGAAAGCCTGAAAACGGCCGAACAAGTAGATGAGACGCTCGACAACAGCGAAGGCACCGTTATGGTAGTGGTCAATTCCGTCTGTGGATGCGCCGCGGCCAATGCCCGCCCGGGCGCCAAGCTGGCCATACAGCACGAAAAGAAGCCGAACCGTTTGGTGACGGTATTCGCCGGCGTAGACCAGGCCGCCACGAGCCGTGCGCGCGAATACATGCTGCCGTACCCGCCTTCTTCTCCCTCTATTGCCCTTTTCAAGGACGGCAAGCTGGTGCACTTCCTGGAGCGCCACCACATTGAAGGCCGTTCGGCGGAGATCATCGCCGCCAACCTGAAAATGGCATTCGACCGGTATTGTTGAATTTTTGTCCGTTTTTTGTTGCGCCTCAGGGTGGCGGCCCTGCAACAAAAAACGGACAGCTCCAGCCCCTGGCCGCAACGGTTTCATTTTTGCCGGGTATTTGCCCGCAGGCTCTGTTGAGCCTGGCCCTATCTGTGTCAGGGAAACAAGCCCTGAGATTGCCCTCAGGAATTAACCAACGGCTACGCGGGCCTTCGAGGCGTCTCAGGGCGCCAATCTTTCTATCTTCCAGCTGCCTTCTGCCTGCAGCGTATACTGAATGCGGTCGTGCAGGCGGTTGGAACGACCCTGCCAGAACTCGATGAGCGTGGGACGCACCCGAAAGCCGCCCCAGTTCGGTGGCAAGGGCAGGTATTCAGCTTCCGCGTACTGTTTTTCCAATTCGGCTACTTTTCTCTCGAGTTCTTCCCGTTCTGTGATGGCCCGGCTCTGCGGGGAGGCCCAGGCGCCGATCTGGCTCCCCTTAGGGCGCGACTGGAAATATTCTTCTGACTCTTTTCTGCTCACTTTTTCCACCTGTCCTTCTACCCGCACCTGCCGCTGCAATCCGTGCCACAGAAAAACGAGGGCTGCCCGGGGGTTTCGGGCCAGCACTTTACCCTTGCGGCTGTCATAGTTGGTGAAAAAGACGAACCCCTGCTGCTCATCCACCCCTTTCAGCAGAACGATACGGGCGGAAGGCAATCCATCAGAAGTGGCGGTTGCCAGTGTCATGGCATTCGGTTCCGGCACCTGAGCCGCCAGCGCTTCTTCGAACCAACTGCTGAACTGCTGGAGGGGGTCCTTTTTGACGTCGCCCAGTTCAAGCGTATCGGCCCCATAGTCCTTTCTCAGATTACCTATATCCTGTAACATGTGAATTGTTTAGTCTCACAACAGAGGAGGGCGCCTTGCGGTTTAAAGCTTTTTTTGCAGGCTGTTCCGGCCATTCTTTTCATTATTACGGGCCACATAAATGTAACCCGTCCGAAAAGAAAAGGCCCTGTTATGTGTGCACAACAGGGGCCTAACGATAAACAAACACTATGAACAACACTAAGTTCTTAAGGATTGGGGAGCATTTCCTGAGAGCTGTAAACGAATTCACCTCTTGTTTTCCAATGCTCCCACAATCCGGGCATTATTGGTTGTTTCAACGCGCCGGGCGTTGTTGGCCCATCATCAATTTACCGGGCATCTACAAAGCAAAAAAATGCATTCGAACTTTTCCGGCCAATAAATTAAAATTTGTGACATAGTAACCTGGAGCCTTGCGCGTTTTTTTAATTCGGGAGGCTCCAGGTTTCCACATCTTACAGGGTAGATACGGCAGTATCTTCTTGTTGCTCTCCGCCCCGGAAAAGTTTTAGTACCCCCTGCTTCAGGCGGTAGGCCAGCCAGTACATCACCGGCACTACGATCAGGGTCAGGAAGGTGGCGAAGATCAGGCCGTAGATGACGGTCCAGGCCATTGGCCCCCAGATCGCGGTATTATCTCCGCCGATAAATATCTGCGGGTCCAGGTCGGTGATCAGGGTAAAGAAGTTGAAGTTGAAGCCAACGGCCAGCGGGATCAGGCCGAGGACAGTGGTAATTGCCGTGAGCAGTACCGGCCGCAGGCGTGTTGCTCCGGCCCGGACGATAGCCTCCTTCATCTCATCGAAAGACAACTCCTGGTTCCCATCATACCCCAACTCCTCTTTTCGGCGTTTGATCAGCAGGTTGGCGTAATCGATCAGCACAATGGCATTGTTCACCACCACACCAGCCAGGGAAATAATCCCCACTCCGGTAAAGATCACCGAGATATCCCGGCCGGTAAAGGCATATCCAAGGAATACGCCAATGGTACTGAAGAGCACCGACAGGATGATGATGAAGGGGGAGGTCACTGAGTTGAACTGGGCAACGATAATGAGAAAGATAGAGAACAGGGCGATGAGGAATGCCAGGTTGAGAAAGCCCATATCTTCCGCCTGTTGTTGCTGTTCGCCGGTAAACTCATAGGTATACCCCTGAGGTAAGGGGTACTGTTCCATCCAGCTTTTCATTTCCTCGATGATCTCATTGGCATTGTAACCTTCCAGGACATTGGAGTAGATGGTGATCACCCGGTCCAGGTCCTTGCGCTTGATCGAGCTGTAGGTAGATGTGAACTTAACATCGGCCACTGCCGAAATGGGCACCTGAGAGATCCGGCCGGTAGCCGGGCTTCGGAAGGTGATCTTCTGGTTCAGCAGGTTGTCAATATCATTGCGGTAGGATTCATCGAGGCGGACAAAAATGGGATATTCATCTTCGCCCTCCTTGAATTTGGAGACTTCCCTGCCGTAGACGGAAGTCCGGATGGAATTGGCGATATCATAAGTTGACACCTCATACCGGCGCGCCGCTTCCCGGTCGACATTGACAATGAGTTCCGGTTTCCCGATCTTCACATCCGCCTGCAGCTCTTCGACCCCCGGGATATTCTTGCTGTTGAAGAACTTGATAAGGTCTTCAGAAAGAAGCGCCAGCCGGTCAATATCCTCTCCCTGGATTTCAAGGTTGATCGGTTTTCCGGCAGAAGGGCCGTCAGCATTTTTATCCACCGTGATCTTTACGCCCGGAATGCCACGGACGGCTTCCCGGATCTGCTCCATGATATCGAAGGTAGAAATATCTCCGCGCTCGTTAGCGGGAACGAAGGAGACCGTCAGGCGGGCCTTATGCGGGGAAGCTCCCGGCTCAGGCGGCGTATTCGGGTCGGAGGTGTTCTCCCCGATCTGGGTCAGGACGGCCTCTACGATCCCGGAATAGGGTTCCACTACTTTCTGAACCCTCTGCTCCAGTTCGCGTGTGATCCGATTGGTCGCCTCGATGTCTTTACCCAGGGGAAGCTCCACGAAAACATTGATATAAAGAGGGTCTGCCGAGGGGAAAAAGATCACCTTGGGCGAGTTGACGGCCAGCAGGGCAATAGCGGCAAAAAGCAATACAAAAGTACCGCCGAAGATCGTGCCGGGCATGGCCAGGGCCCCACGGACAAAACGGTCGTATACGTTTTCCAGTACGGGCAGGAAACGGTTCTGGAAGGCGAATGCCGACGGCCTGAGGACGAACCAGTTGAGCAGAATGATCCCGACGCCAATGGCCAGAAAGTTGCGCCCGGCCAGCATCCCGGCGAAGTGAAGGATCACGGCCAGGCCGGCCATTACGGCAGAAGATATCAGGACGGTATTCCGGCGGCGGCGGCGTACAGCGGCCTCATTGGCTCGCTCGTCCACCTTCATGAAACGGGAGGTGAAGACCGTATTGATGACCAGCGCTACAAAAAGCGAGGAGGTCAGAACGATGATCAGCGTTATGGGCATGTATTTCATGAACTCGCCCATGATGCCCGGCCAGAAGGCCAGCGGCAGGAAGGCCGCCAGGGTAGTGGCCGTGGAAGCGATGATCGGCATGGCGATCTCGCCGGCGCCGTATTTGGCCGCCTCCCACCCATTGTACCCCTCCTGCATGTACCGGTAAATATTCTCCACCAGAACGATGGCATTATCCACCAGAAGGCCGAGGGCAAGAATGAGGGAGAACAGCACCACGATGTTCATTGTCACTCCGGTCAGCGACAGGAAAAGGATCCCCATCAGCATAGACAGCGGAATGGCCAGGCCGACGAACAAGGCATTGCGCAGGCCCAGGAAGAAGAGCAGGACCAGGACGACCAGGATCACCCCGGAGATGATGCTGTTCTCCAGGTTGTTCACCTCGTTGCGGGTATTGACCGACTGGTCATTGAACAGGCTGATCTTGAGGTCGTCCGGCAATTCCTGCCGGGCTTCGTCGACGATCACCTTGATCTTATCGGCGGCATCGAGCAGGTTTTCTCCCTGCCGCTTGATGACATCCAGGGAGATCACCGGCAAACCATCCGAACGGGCGATGCTGGTCGGGTCCTTATATCCGTAAATGACCGAAGCGATATCCTTGAGGTAGATCGGCTGCTGGTTTTCACTTTTGACGATCATATTTTCCAACTCGCTGACGTCCTGGAATTCCCCTTTCACACGGATGGCGCGGCGGAACTCATCGTTGAGCAACTCTCCTCCCGACATGGTGATGTTTTCCGTGGCGATGGCGTTCTCAATATCTCCGTAACTCACCTGCCGGGCCTCCATTTTGAGCAGGTCCACATCGACCTTGACTTCCCGTTCCAAAGCGCCGCGGATCTCCACGCTGGAGATCTCGTCCAGCTGTTCGATCTCGTCTTCCAGGTACTCTGCGAAATGGCGCAGCTCGTCATTGGAATACTCGCCGGAAATGTTGATGGTCACGATAGGGATCTCCGACAGGTTGATGTCCAGGACCTGCGGATCCTGGTCGAGGTCGGAGGGCAGCTCGCTCTTTGCCTTATCTACAGCGTCCTTCACTTTGCGTACCGATTCATCCAGGTCCATATCGGCCTCGAATTCAGCAGTGATCACCGAGAAGTCCTGAATGGAAGTCGACCGTATATTTTTAATACCGGTGATCGACTGCAACTCCTTCTCGATAGGCCGGGTGACCAGGTTCTCAATGTCGGCGGCGGAGTTGCCGAAGTAGGGCGTATTGACATAAACTGTTGGCCAGTCTACTTCCGGGAACTGCTCCTTCGGCATGTTCTGATAGGCCTGGATACCGAAAATGAAGATCATCAGCGTAAGGATAAAAACGCTGGTCCCGTTATCGACGGCCAGAGAGGACAGGCCGAACTCTCTGAGCCCTTTTTTCTTTTTCTTTTCTTCAGCCATTGGTATGGGTGATTAGTTGATTGGTGTGATTGGTTGATTGGTGTGATTGGTTGATTGGTGTGATTGGTTGATTCAGGCGAAAGGGGTGACTATTGGGAAGCGCTTTTCTGGCGCCGGCATAATCAACCCAATTTTACCCTGAGCTTGTCGAGAGGTAACTCAATCAACCATTTAACCATTCTGCCCCAGGCGCTGGTCATCATTCTGGATTTTGATAGGTTCATTCTCTGCCAGGCCCCGGGCGCCTTCCAGGATAAGCTCTTCGCCGCCTTCGAGGCCTTTCTCAATGACGACATTACCGTTGTAGCTTTTTCCCGTTTTGACATACACCTTCTGAGCGACAGGGCCATCTTCCGCTTCTCCTTTGATATAGACGAAATCCTTCCCGCTCACCTCCTGCTGGACCATTTCCTGGGGGATGGATACAACGTCTTTCTGCTCCTCATCCTTTATGAGCATGACTGCCAGGAGGTTCGGCTTCAGCAGGCCGTTCTGGTTTTGTATATCAGCCTCTACTTCGAATGTGCGGTTGGCCGGGTCTATGGAAGTTCCAATAAGGGAGACCCTTGCTTCCTGCTCCAGGCCGAGAGCGGGAAAATTCACCTTCACCGTTTCTCCGCGTTTGACGGCCCGGAGATAAGTTTCAGGAACAGAAGCCACGACCTTCAGCTTATTGGGGTTGAGGATCTGCAGGATGGGCGCGCCGGGCATGGCCAGTTCTCCCGCCTGTAACAGCTCGCGCTCCACTACTCCGGAGGCCGGTGCATAAACTTTGGATTTGGTAAGCTGGTGTCGCAGGGTTTCCAGGCTTTTTTCCAGCCGTTCCTTTCCGTTTTTGGCTTCCAGGTACTGGATCTCGGAGCCGATGTTTTGTTCCCAGAGGCGCTTCTGGCGTTCGTAGACGGTTTTAGCCAGTTCCAGTGATTTTTCCACCTCTGCGATCTGCTTCCTGAGCTGTTCCAGGTCCAGCTCGCCAATAAGTTGGCCGGCACGGACATAATCTCCCTCTTTTGCCGTCAGGCGCAGGATGCGGCCAGCCGTTTCACTGGTGACTTCGACATAGTCATCGGCCTGTACCGAGCCCTGTATCTCGACAAAGTGCCTGAAGTCCGTTCGCTGAACCGTTCCGGTAGTCACCAGGCGGCGGGCCTTGGCGGTAGCCTGGGGGTCCAGTTCGGCGATCTCCTTTTCCAACTGGGCGATCTGGTTACTGACCTCTTTCAGTTCCATCTGCTTTTCTTTAAGCAGGGCGCGTTTTCCCTCCAGGGTTTCCGGAGTCTCGGAAGCGGGGCTCTGGCTGCAGGCCCCCAGAAAAGTGACAAGGACAAATAAAGGAATGAGGTATTTCATGGTTGTTTTTTTTCTGATTAGTGGAATTAGTTATTACCCAATGCCATTTCGAGGCGGGCCTTGGCCAGCAGCAGGTCGTAGAGCGCCTGCATGTAGTTGCTCTGCGAGGAATACAGGCTTTGTTCGGCCTGGGTGACTTCCAGGCTGGAGCCCACCCCTTCGCGGTATTTCACCTGTGTGGTTTTGTAGATGCGTTCCGCCAGTTCCAGGTTTTTCTTCTGGCTTTGCAGGCGCTGATCGGCATTGAGGTAGTTGGTCCGGGCGTTTTTGACTTCCAGGGTGATGGCCCTTTCCAGGTCTTCCTTCTGGTTTTTGGCCAATTCCAGGTCAAGCCGGGCTCTTTGAACTTTGGCCTTTTTGTCGAGGCCGTCAAAAATGGGCACATTCAAGCTCAGGCCGACGAAGGCTGAGGGCGCCCAGAATCCGCTTTGGAAATCGTCGCCCTGATATTGTTGCTGGTAGGTACCGAATGCCCGAAGGGAAGGCAGGTAGCCGGCCCTGTTGAGTTTTATGTTGAGTTCGTTCATGGTAATGGCCTGGTTGAGGAGTTTATATTCCGGCCGGCGGCCGACATCTACCTGCTCGGCCAGGGATTCGGGGCTCGCCTCGATCAGCATCTTATCCAGGTCATCGGCAATAACCAGCGGTTCATCCAGCGGATAGCCCATATTGAACTTCAGGTTCTCCATCGCCACCTGTTTTTGGCGCACCAGGTTCTCCCGCTCTACCCGCAGGTTGGAAAGGGATAATTCCTGCCGGTCAATATCGAGCTGCTCGGCAAAACCTGCTTTGTATAGTTCTTTTGTTTCAAAGAGCAGCTTCTCGAGGTTGGCAATGTTCTTATCCAGCAACTCTACATTTTCCTGGATGAGTAGGACGGGCAGATAGGCTTCGATCACGGCATTTTCCACTTCCCTTTTCCGGGTGGCGAATTCGACCTGGGTATAATTCCGGAATTCGCGGGCGGCCTGCAGGGCCACGAAGTAAGAGCCGTCAAATACCATGGCGTCCAGGTTGAGCCCGGCGGTAAAGTTGTTCCTGAGGAAAAAGGCGATACCGTCTTCACTGCCGCCGTTGGAGCCCTGGAAGGCCTGGTCGATCGCCGCCTGGGTATCTTCGGAAAGCTGGTCGTAAAGGTCTACGGCCAGCGCCTGCCCGAAGATGTTGAAAATATCGAAGCCCTCCGGGAGGGGCTGCCGGGGCACCTGCAGGTAGTGGGTATATTGCACGCTTCCATTGAGCTGCGGAATACCGGCCGCCCGGCGCTCGATGATCTGTTCTTCAGCATCAGCGATGGCGATCTGAGCATTTTTTATCTTGATACTTTCCGTAAGCGCGTACTGAATGGCGTCATCCAGCGTCATTTGCCGGGCTTGCTGTTGCGCCAGCGCTGGCCAGGCCAGCAGGAGTAGAACAATCGAGCCTAAGATCTTACGCATTGGTTTTATATTTTCAATTTTTATTTTACTTGTTGCTTTTCGGCTGCTTTATACTTCTCCAGCAGGTGGCGCCCTTCACCAGAGGCGATACCGTGGATGTGATAATTGATGTATTCCCAGAATAATACCCGGATATCGTATTCCCGGAGCGGGAACATCTCTTCGTCCGCCACCAGAGAGGTCTTGCCAACATACAGTTTGGCAATGATATCCGGGTTCAGGTTGGAGCGGTAGACCCCTTGCCGGATACCCCGCTCCAGGTTTTCCTTAATGATGGTATATACATGGCGTTGATGCAAGGCTTCCATCTGCTTCCAGGTATTAGGATAGTATTTCTGCAGGTCGTATACCGTCGTTGAGGAAAGCTCCCGCAGTTGTTCCACTACATACCGGGCGATCTTCAGGATCTCATCTACTGCGTCGGCCGAACTCCTTCGGATCCGTTCGATCGCTGTTTTCTCTTCCTCGGTATGCTGGTGAAAGATCTGCTCGATCAGATCGGACTTATTGTCGACGTACTGATAAAGCGTTTTTTTTGACATCCCCAGTTCCCTGGCTATATCATCCATCGTGACACTCTTTATACCATACCGCATGAATAGCTCATACGATTTCTTTAATATGTGCTGTTTCAATTCCATTCCCGCTGTCTGGTTTGGGCTTAGCGAACTGCAGAGTGGTTTGGGCCAGCCGTTTCGGATTGTTGGGTATCCAACCGTTAGCCGATAATGGCTTACCTGGGAGGCTTCAGAATTGCCCCTTATCGCAGTCCGGTGCAAATGTACAGGCAAAAAACAAGGGAAACAATATCAGGTTTAAAAGTTTCCGTAGTTTTTTTGCCAATGGCCAGATTTTATCGGCCAATCGGCAAAAACACAGGATTTATGGGGCAGCTGGAAAGAAGAGCCATACTGAGCTGTATTGTTTAACCGGCAAAAAGGAAGCTGAAAAAGCCAAAATTAAATTCTGCATTCTAAGCTTCGGCCAAAAAACACCTCTGTGCTTTTTCATATCTCCGAACAATTACAGGCAAAGCTCCCCCAGGGAAAAAAGAGGTTTTGAATTGACAGAATCGCTCCAGGAAGGGGAGTGAAAAACCACCTTGCCTCAAGATCAGTTTGTTCCATTGCGGAGGAATTCTTTCCAATCTTCCGGCGTATCCAGGTCGATGCGCCCTTTCGGGAAAGGAACCGAAACCAGGCTGCCTTTGTATTTTTCGATCACCGGTTTAGCGCCTTTTTGCCCGTAGAGTTTAAGCAGTTCGGGAAAAAGGGCCTTGCGGAAAATGGCGGGCACTCCGAGGGTATGTTCATAAGCGGAAGCGGCGCCCAGCTTTCCCGGAGCATTCTCCAGTTGCCGGTGTAATTCCAGCAGGTGAACAGGGGTAAGGAAGGGTTGGTCCACGAGAATGAAGCAAGCGGCGTCCAGTTCCGGTTCGACGCGCAGCAGGGCTTCCAGCCCGGCAGCCACGGAGCTGCCCAGGCCGCTGGCCCAGGCCCTGTTGTGTACGATCAGGGCATCGGCGCCTTCCAGTTCAGTTTCCATTTGCGCTGCTCCAGCGCCCAGGACAACGGCAATGGGGCGGAAAGGGGTTTCCTGAGCAATGCCAAGGGTATGCTTCAGCAGGCTTTCCCCCTGATAGCGCAACAGCTGCTTGGGCCGCCCCATGCGGGTGGAAGCGCCGGCGGCGAGGAGGATGAGGCCGGTTTTGTTAATGTTTGCGGGCATAAATAGCTCAATACAGCTTCTTAATCCTCACCGTCGGCCCGGGGCAGAGCGCCTGATGGCAGCCCATACAGCTGTTGACCATATTTTTGTAGAGGGAAGCGGCCTGAGGCGCATCGGCTTCCTGCAGGGCCTTGATCGTTTGCAGGTAAGACAGGGCGTGCACCTTATAGGCATCGGAGGCGGCCTTTTCCGGCTCGGTAGCCTCAGCGGTGAGTATTTTCTGATAGTCGAGGGACGGACGGGGCTGCTTTCCTTGTTCGATCTGCTCCTTCATCAGAAGGGCGTCGTCGAACATGGCGCGCATCAGCAGGGCGAGCTCGCTGTCGCCGTTGGGGTTGAGGGGCGGGGCTTCGTTTTGAGCTGCTTTTGCGGTGCAGGAGAGCAGGTAGCCGCTGAGAAGCAGCGCCAGAAAGATAACAGGCTGGCGGAGGATCGTAGGAAAATAAAGCTTGGGCATGGCTGTTTTGCGGGTAAATATACGTTATTCTTTCCGCTCCAACTCCCGAATAATGGCATTCACCCGCTCCACCGGCATATCCGCCAGCTCGGCGATCTCTTCGGGAGGCATGCCCTTTTTCCAGCCGCGCTCGACGAAGATATGCTCTTTGCGTTCCTTGCCGGCTTCCAGGCCTTTTTCCAAGCCTTCTTTCAAGCCTTCTTCCTTGCCCTTTTTAAAAAGAAAATCAGTTTTAATATCGTAAGTGATCGGCATATATTCAATTGTTTTCACTGTAAGTTTCTGTAATTTACGCAAACCTGACAAGACATTCAATTGCCGAATGTACAACAAAAAAGTGTATTAATTAAATTATTTTGTTTTTTTAAACAAAATAGTTTAATTTTTCCCGCCGCCTTCCCTTTTGGAATCCATCATCTCCAACACCTTCTCCACCGGCAGCGCCTCCACCGTACGCCCGTTCCCCGTCATCGGCTCCGCCATAAAGAGCGAATTCAGTATAGCCTCCTCCGTCGCTTCAATGGTGGCCAGAAAGAGGGGCGTCATAGCGCTGTTGTCCAGCACTTTCTGTTCCAGCAAAGGGCTTTCGGGATTATAGGGAACGCGCAGCCCTTCAGCGGTGGAGAAAGCAATAACGTAATCCCCGCTGCCATTGGAGGCAATACCCCCGGTTCGCGCCAGGCCCAGCATGGCCCGTTTGGCCATTCGCTTCAGGTTGCGGGCATCGGCCGGGGCGTCGGTGGCCACGACGATCATGCAGGAGCCGTCGCCGGAGCCTTTGGCCGCTTTTTGTTTCCGCAGCTCCTCTCCTGCCGGCAGGCCGTCCACCTGAAGGACGCCGCCGAAATTGGTTTGCACCAGCACGCCGACGGTGTAGCCGCCGTCTTCCTCCGGCAACCTGCGCGACGATGTGCCGATGCCCCCTTTGAAGCCGAAGCAAATGGTGCCTGTACCGGCGCCGACATTGCCCTCCGCCACCATGCCGGAGGCGGCTGAGGCGATGGCCTGCAGCACGTGCTCTTTTTTGACGTGCCGGCCTCGTATGTCATTCAGCCCGCCGTCATTGGTTTCGCCGACCACCGGGTTGACCGAGCGCACATCGGCGTTTTCTTCCTGCCCCAGCGTGTGATCGATCAGCGCATCGGCGGCAGTGGGCACGCTAAGGGTATTGGTGAGGATGATGGGCGTCTCGATATTACCCAGCTCCTCCACCTGGCTAAACCCCATGAGCTTCCCGAAGCCGTTGCCGATGTAGATGGCGGCGGGTACTTTTTGCTGGAAGATATTGCCTCCATGCGGTAGAATGGCAGTGACTCCTGTACGGATGTTGTCGCCTTCGATGAGGGTATGATGGCCTACTTTTACACCGGCTACATCAGTGATGGCGTTCAGGGGGCCGGGGGAAAGAATGCCGGGCTCTATGCCGTGATCGCGAACGCGTTTTTGCTGTGCCATGAGGGGGGTGGTGAGGAGGAATGAAAAAATGACAAATAATATCTTCAAACGCATGGTTTACGGAATTTGATTAGTTCCAATGAATAGTAAATTGCTGATAGGTAAATTGGTTTATCGTCTTCGACGCCAAAAAATTTTGGCGAACCGGGTTAGCGTTCTGGAAAGGCCGGCGCCCTCCCGTCTATACCTGCCTCGTTTGTTAAAACCATTAACGAAGCGCCGTTTCAAGTGTTTAGCTTTTGTTAAGCTATGCGCCTAAGCCGTTTTGTCTGCCAAAGCGTGCATAATTTAGCGCTCAAATTATCGTTTCCCTTTGGTGGGGCGATCATCTTGATCGCACACCCTTTTTAATTTACTTTACATTGAGGTTGGCGATCAGGATGATCGCTCCACGAGAAGTAAAAATCCAAAAAAATGATCAGAAAACTAGGACTATTACTGATTTGCGCCCTGGCGCTGAATGGCCTTCAGGCCCAGAAGTGGCTGGAAAAGGTAAACAAGGCAAAAGACGGCTTACTGGGCGGCGGCCTGAGCCAGGAAGAGGCCGGCAAAGGACTGAAGGAAGCCCTCGACCTCGGCGTGGCAGAAGCCGTTGATTTCCTCTCCGCCGAAGACGGTTACTACAAAAGCGTTTACAAGGTCCTCCTGCCGGAAGAAGCGCAGGCGGTGGCCGGCAAGCTACGCGCCGTGCCCGGCTTTTCCAATGTAGAGGAGGAGATCGTGCTCAAGATCAACCGGGCGGCCGAAGATGCGGCCAAGAAAGCCAAGCCTATCTTCGTCAGCGCCATCAAGCAGATGACCTTCCAGGATGCTATGAACCTCCTGATGGGCAACAAGGACGCCGCCACCCGCTACCTTGAAAGAACAACTTACGACCAGTTGTACGCCGAATTCAGGCCGGTCATCATTGAGTCCCTCGACAAGTTCAACGCCCGCACTTACTGGCGGGATGCGGTGACGGCCTACAACAAGATCCCGCTCACCTCCAAAGCCAACCCGGAACTGGACGATTACGTCACCCGACAGGCGCTCGTTGGCTTGTTCAGCCTCATTGAAGTCAAGGAAAAGGATATCAGGGAGAATGTGGGGGCGCGGACGTCGGAATTGCTGCGTAAGGTGTTTGCGAAGCAGGATCCGTAAGTGTCGTTGATTCGTTGATTCGTTGATTCGTGATTCGTTGATTCGTGATTCGTTGATTCGTGATTCGTTGATTCGTGATTCGTTGATTCGTTGATTCGTGATTCGTTGATTCGGATTCGGTGTGGACGCGAATTGCGAATCCCGAACAGCGAATACCCGATAAATCGTATCTTTCCGCCAAAAATGCCGGAAAAAGCATTTCAGGATTACTACCCCGATGATGTCAGCCACTGCTACGGCTGCGGCCGCCTCAACGAGCATGGCCACCACTTGAAAAGTTACTGGGACGGAGAAGAAACGGTAGCCCGTTTCACTCCCAAACCTTACCACACCGCCATCCCCGGTTATGTCTACGGAGGCCTGATCGCTTCCCTGATCGACTGCCACGCCACGGGCACAGCAGCGGCGGCGGCCACCCGGGCCCGGGGCAGAAAGCCGGAGGATGGCCTGTTGCGTTTCGTCACCGCCTCCCTGAAGGTGGACTACCTTCGCCCTACCCCACTGGGGCCGGAGCTGGAACTCCGCGGAATAGTAGCTGAGCTGAAAGAGCGGAAGGTAGTGGTACACATCACGCTGTACGCCGAAGGGCAGGCCTGCGCCAAAGGGGAAGTGGTGACTGTATTGATGCCGGAGGGGATGATTCGTTGATTCGTTGATTCGTTGATTCGTTGATTTGGTTGATAGGTTGATTTGTTGATTTAAAAACTGGTTTGCATGCTGCTCCAATCAACCAAATAAACCTGTCAACGTTATCAACCAATAACCATGAGGAATCTGATCCCAATAATTTTTCTTTCCCTGCTGTCTTCCGGTAAACTCCCGGGACAAGCCCCTACCCTGCCCCGCCCCTTCCTGGAGCCTGCCGACACCCTCGACCGGGCCCGCTTTTATACCTGTGTGGCTACGGGTACGGCCATCTATGCCGGCGCGTCCTACGGCCTGTACCACCTTTGGTATAAAAATCATGAACTTACCGGTTTCCACACCTTCGATGACCTGGGGGAATGGAACGACATGGACAAGATCGGCCACACCGTCACGGCCTATAACGAATGCGTCCTGGCCTACTATGGAGCGCGCTGGACGGGCCTGGAGCGCAATAATTCAATTGCTCTGGCAGCCGGTGTGGGCACTTTGCTGCAGGGCACCATCGAAGTAATGGACGGTTTCTCCGCAAAGTGGGGCTTTTCCTGGGCGGATATGGCTTTCAATACCCTGGGCGTTGGGCTCTTTGTCGGGCAGGAAGCGGCATGGAGAGAACAACGGATATCCTTAAAACTCTCCAATACCCCGCCTGACTATCCGGACTTTCCCGTGTATCCGGACGGCGGCGGGCCGTCCATGCTCCTGAGCGAGCGTGCCAGGGAGCTGTACGGCAGCTCTTATTCCGAAGCTTTCCTCAAGGACTATAACGGCATGACGCTGTGGGCATCCTTCAACCTGGCTTCCTTTTCCGGACAGCATAAACCTCAATGGCTGCCCCGATGGCTCAACCTGGCGGTAGGTTACGGAGCCGAAAATATGTTCGGCGGCTTTGAAAACACCTGGGAAGGGGAAAACGAAACTACCTACACCCTGGATGAAAAAGCCTTCCCCCGCTATCGGCAGATCTACTTTTCTTTTGATGTTGACCTGCGGCGCATCCCCACCCGAAAGCGCGGCCTGCGCCTTCTGCTGGGCGCCCTGAACTGGATCAAAATACCCTCACCCACCCTGGAGGTGAATACGAACGGGGGAGTCAGGTTTCATCCGGTGTATTGGTGAAGGCACTCCGGAAAGTCCAATGGAGCGATGGAGTAATGAGGCTGCTCCGTCTCCGCCGACAGTAGTCCGGCTACGACGGACGGATGCCGGAAAGTCTCTCCAAGGGAATGAATGACTGGAGGGCCGTCCTCAAAAATGGTATTCACTTAACGCCTACCATTCGTGTTCCTGCCAGATATCCAGCTTCTTCACGCCTATGACATATTTGGAATTCTTACTGAGCCGGAAGGGGAAATGATCGGTTATCCAGCTGGCGTCCCCGTCGTGTTCGGTGTCGTACTTAAGCTCGATGACCACCTTGCTGTGTTCCATTTCCTGGCGGACGAAGAAACCAGGCAGTTTGGGAATATTCATATAGCTCAGCTGGTCGTCGAGCGTGATGCGGAACCGCTTGTCCGCCGAAAGAAAGTATTTGCGGCGGTACCGGTTGTGCAAGGTAGGCTCCAGGTACCTGAGCGCCTCCTGATATTCCGGGCTGAGGTTCGACTCTTCGAGCCAGGATTTGATATCTTCCATGGAAAAGCCGCGTTCCAGAGTTATGGGTTTGAGCGGGGCGTACTTTTTAGTACCCGCCAGGCCTCTTTTTATCTTGATCTCCAGCACCGGCTTCTTAAGCTGGCCGTATTGCTCGCCGTACCAGCGTATCCTGAATTTTTCCCGCTTCATCGACCCCGCCACATTGTCCCGGTAATTCCGGAACTCCCGGGTGTCGAAATAAATGTTGTTGATATGGCGGGCGGGGAATGGGCAGGAAAACAAAGCCGGGTGAGACCTCACTACGGCTTCTACCTGAGCCAGGCCGAAGCCCTCTACAACAAACTTGCGCTCCTTCCTGAAATCAGCAACCTTAGCCTCTCGCTTGCCGGGCGCTCCATTGGCCGGCGCTTCTGCGGTATTGCTTATTGCTTTCTCTTTGTTATGTACCATAATTTTAACACCAGTTTTTAGATAGAAAGACGTACAACTCATTTTCCAAATCACTGATTATCATCCACATGAATGTTCCGGCTTCCGATTTCGAATTTGGTTTAAGTTTCTTTTTTTAGTTAAAGGCCGCAGCGCCCCGGTCATTGCCCGGCATCCGCCGATACGCCTCCGGCCCTGTGTGCGGCATTATCCCCTGTTGGAGCGATGGAATGGTAACCCGCTTCCATCCCTGCTTCCTGCCCGGTTGGCGCGGAAAGTGCCTCCGCCGGTTGAGCTTGTACTACCGTCGAACGCCCGCCGGGCTCCAGCCCCAGCAGGTTGTAATGGGCACGCAGCTCTCCGGCCATATCGTCCGTCCATACGAAGCCTTCCGGCATGCGGAAAGCGAAGGCCCGGGCGCCGGGCGCCTTGGCCCTGGAGTCGAGCGCCACCGGCTCTGCCGGATAGAAGCGCACAGAGTCCTGCCAGCTCAGATAATCCACCTGCAGGGGCATATCCTGCCGGTTCTGAAGATAGATGTGGAGCGTTTGGCCTTCCCGGCGGCTGAAAAAAGCGCCGAGCTGCTCCTTTTCCGGGAACAGCACCGAGCGCATGTAGCGCTGGTTATCATAGAGGTACCAGGTGGGATCATCGTAATAGGGCCAGGCGCGGTAGACCTTCTTCATCAGGGCGTTCAGTTTTTCCTCATTGCGCAGCAGCAGCCGGTCGAGGAACTGCACTCTGGAGGCCTCCGCCGCTTCCTGGAGGTAGTAGCGCTTGAATTCCAGGTTGTCGTAGACCAGTCGTATGAAGGGCCGGCGCTCAAAACGGAAATGGCGCGTGGCCGGCCGGGGCTCTTCCAGAAACAAGGGGCGGTCTTCCATATCGTGGTCGTGCAGTTCCTCCCATTCCCGGGCGATCGGCTCGGCCAGCCCGGTAACAGGGTTGAAGTAATAGCGCAGGTTCTGCCCGGCCAGGGGGTGTTTATTTTTCATCAGATCGCAGATGACGAACACCTGGGCCATTTTACGGAGGTCGAAAAATTTGCCGGGCGGCAGGTCTCCGGCCATCACCTGCTGGTACATCCGCTTGATCAGCAATACCTGCTCCCGGGTCGCCGGGTTTTCCATCAGCTTGCTTTCCCCGTAGGGTTCCACGCCATTCTCTATTTTGAAGATGACGCCCTCCCGCAGGCGGTTGTTCTCCACCAGGTACTTGTCGAAGCGCTCTTCCATGTAGAAGATGCCCCTGGACTGGCCGTTGATGGAGACGTTAACAAAGTCGACGCGCAAGCCCATCAGCCCTTTTTCCTTCATCAGCTCGAACCCCAGCCAGTCGGTCAGATAGCCCCGTGTGGACGGCAGCAGCATGGCGAAGCTTTTCATGCCCATGAAGGTGTCGCCGCCTCTCACTTTGACCTCGAAAGACCATTTCGAGGGGTTGCGGAGGTGGGAGTGGGCCACCAGCCCGGTTAGGGCGATCTTGACGTTCACCGTCTTGCCGTTGTGCGTGAGCCGGGCGGGAAATTCCTCGTTCTTGAACTCCGGAAGGATGAGGCCTTCCTCCAGGGACCGCTCACGCAGGTACTGCAGGCGCAGCAGGTGCTTGAACTTGATGTCAAAGGCAACCTCGTCGAGCTCCGCCAGGCTACCCCTGGCATAGTTGCTCACGAAGGAAAGATCGAACTTCGCCAGGTTTTGCAGGGCAGTGTTAAAGTAGGTGGTGAAACCCTGTTCTTTAAGGTGAATGCCATAGCGGAACACCGAAAAGAACATTACCAGGACAACCACCATTGCCCCCAGGCGCAGCCCCCAGGCCGCAAGCAGCTTCCTCTCGCTCAGGAAATCGCGGGCGCGTTCGGGAAAACGGGATATTTTATTTCTATATTTGATTTTCATGATCAGGTAACCCCTTGATTGTGGCCTAATGAATTGCTTGAGGGAGGTTTGGAGAGGGGGTGACGGGTCAAGACAGGGGGACGGGGCGCCTCCACCCACTCTCCCTCTCTCCCTCTCACCCTTTCTCCCCATCACCTTCCCTCTACCTCACACTTGCCTTTCCGTATTCCGCCCCGTACAGTATCCCTTTCACGTCATCAAAATTGGGCGCAAAAGGCTGCCCGTCCACGGTAACGGCCGAATTGGCCTCGATCAGGAAGGGGCGTTCGGCGCCTTCGATCACCACGCGGTCGAGGCTGGCGAAGCCGGGCCCGAATTCCGGTTTTTTCATGAAGGTGGTGAGCCCGACCCGGCTGTTGGTGACTTTGGAGTCGGAAACGTTAAGGGTCGACCGGTCCTTGCTGGTCAAAGCGATCTCGGCGTTGGTGATCTCCACGGAATTCGCCGTCATACTGCTGCCTTCGCCGGAGCTGAGGCCCTTATCGCCAATGCCGTTCATGAAGACATTGCTGACCGTGATCTCGCTTCCCGAAACATCGATGCCGTCGTTGCCGACGTCGATGAAGCTGGAGTTGGCCACCGTGCCGGTGCAGAAGTCGCAGTCGAAGGCGTCGGCCTTGATGTCCTTGAACAAGCTCTTCTCCATAGAAAAATCGGAGCGGATGACGTTCAGGAAATCGTCGCCGTCCAGGTTGCCGATGAAGGCCACGCCGGTAAAATCCACCGGCGTTTCGTAGAATATCACCGCGCCGGTCAGGGCCCAGCCCTTTTCGGTGGGGCGGTTGAGGTTCAGGAAAGTGGTATACTCTACGGATGACCGCTCTCCGCCGCGAATGACGAGCATGCCTTCGGAGGTTTTGTCCGAGGAGAGCATCAGGATGGAGTCCTGTTCCGTGCCCATGAAATACACCGGCGAATAACAGATAACCTTGGCGTGGTTGACCAGGTCGATGCGGGCGCCGGCCTCTACTTCAAAGCGGCGGCCCGCAGGGATGACCAGGTCTCTGTCCAGTTTCCAGTTGCCTTTTGGGATGGTGATGACATTAGTTTCCGGAACTTCTTCGATAAAGCCGAAGGACGTATGGTTGGCATCCCGCTGTACGGGGTTCCAGGCGTGGGCCCGGCGATCTTCATAAGGCCAGGGAAATACCAGGACAGATTTGCCGGTATTGTCGAGCCCCAGCAGGTTGTAGGAGATCTTGAGCTCTTCCAGCAGGCTGTCGGCCCAGGCCACCGTATGGGGTATTTCAAAGTCAAACACCTGTACCTTTTCCGGGAGTGCGGTATGGCTGCCGTCGAGTACGACAGGTTCCGCAGGATAGAAGAAAGTGGTTTCGCGCCAGCTCAGCAGGTTCACCCTCACCGGCAGGCCCTGCATATTGCGGATGTGGATGCTGAGCCGGTTGTCCTCCTGTTTTTCAAAATAGGCGGTGATATGGTCCTTGTCCGGGGCCAGCGCATTCTGGATGTATTTCTGGTTTTCGTAGAGGAAATAAGTAGGCAGGTCAAAGGCCGGCCATCCTGCATAAACCTTATTGGCCAGTTTGAATAGTTTTTCGCCCCGTTGGGCGAGGAACTCGTTCATGAACTGTTCCTGGCTGATAGCCTGGGCTTCCTGCAGGTAATAGCGCTTGAAGTCGAGGTTGCCGAAGATCATCGCCAGCACCTCGGAGTGTTTCGGGTTGTAGCGGCGAGCGCCGGGCTCTGCCGGTTGCTCCAGGAGGAGCGACCACTGGCTGGGGTCGTTCTTGTGCCGGGCTTCCAGTTCGCCGACAAGCGGCTCTGCCAGGCCTGTGGCCGGGTTGAAGTAGAAGCGCAGGTTGAAGCGGTAGAAGGCATGCCGGTTGTTGATCAGGTCGGTAACGGCGAAGGCCTGAGCCGTTTTCTTCAGGTCGAGAAACTCACCGAGCCCGAGGCGGCCGGCCAGCACGTCCTGCCACTTTTGCTTGACGAGCAGGAGTTGTTCCCGGGACTGAGGGACATCCATCAGTTTTTTCTCCTGATAAGCGTCGACGCCCTCTTGTAACCTGAAAATAATGCCTTCCCCAAGGCGGCTGTCCCGGGCCAGCCCTTTATCGAAGCGTTCTTCCAGGTAGAAGATGCCCCCGGGCTTGCCGTTGATGGCCACTTCCACAAAATCGGCACGCAGGTTCATCACCCCCCGCTCCTTCATGAGTTCCATACCCAGCCAGTCCGTAATGTACCCTCTGGTTTCCGGTAATAGTATGCCGAAGCGCTTCATTCCGTCGATGGCGGCCTCGCCTGTCGCCTCGACCCCGAAGGCAAACCTGTCATCGGCCCCGAGGTGGATGGCCGTCGCGCCGGCCAGGGAGAGCTTCACATCGTGGGCGACGCCCTTGTAGGTTAGCTTTGCCGGAAACTCCTCTTTTTTCTGCTCCTCGGTGAGGGCGCCGTTCTTCAGCGCCTGTTCGCGGAGTTGCTGCATGCCGAGCAGGTGCTTCAGCTCGATGTCAATATCCACATTCTCCAGTCCGGCCGCCTGGCCGCCGAGGTACTTCCCGATAAAGGAAAAGTCGAGGCCGGCAGCCCGGAGCAGAGGGTGCTGGTAATAGCCGGTATCTCCGGTTTTTCTGAGGTAGGCGCCGAACCCCAGCGCGGCAAAGAACAGCCCCACCACTGCCCCGGCGGCCACCAGGCGCAAGGCCCAGGCCCTCATGGACCGTCTGTCTCTGAACAGGTCGAGGACCTCTTTGTACGCGCTCGAACGGTTGTTCTGCTTAATTTTCATAATACTTAAGTAGTGATTAAAAAAGAACTTCACCGTTTGAGATCCGCCGTTGCCGCCTGCCCGGCCCAACGTAGCGCCGTCCAGGCGGCAACGGCGGATCGTGAAATTATTTTTTAAGGATTACTAAATTATTCCGTTTTGATCCAGGAAGCTGACCTGAATGGAGTCGTCCAGGCCGTGCAGGGCGGCCCGCGCCTTATTCATGTCGTTGAAATTGTTGAATTCCGCCACGAAAGCAGCTTCCATGAAGTTTTTGTTCTCATCGAGGCGCTTCATTTCCAGCTCTTTGCAATGCGGCATTACAGCCTCGACAATGCTATCCAGCGAAACGCCCAGAGCATTCTCCGCCAGGACGGTGAAGTTGAGGCTGCGCTGCGCCTCGGCAGGCTTGAGAAAATCCTTGCTCCAGATGACGCCCACTACGAAGAAGAAGCCGATGGTGGTGACGATGCGCTGGTCCGCGCCGAAGCCCAGGCCGAGAGCGATGGTCAGAAAGATATAGGCCAGTTCCTGCGGCTCCTTGATGGCAGCGCGGAAACGGACGATAGACAGAGCGCCCACCAAACCCAGCGACAATGCCAGGGAGGACTTCACGATCGTAATGATGATCATGGTGGTGACGGCGATGAGCTCGAAGTTGGCGGCAAACATCTTCTTGTTTGACAAGGACGTGCCGAAGCGCGAGTAGATGCGTCCCAGCAGGTGAGCCAGCAGGGCGGTCAGCAACAGGTTGATGAGGAAATTCCAGGGAGAGATCTCCGGGACCTGGTTTGCCAGGAACTGTTCGAAAGTTTGGTTCTGATTCATAGTACTCAGAGTTTTAAGAACTGATTGTTAGTTAATGATTTTGGTGGTCAGAATGCTTCCTTCCCATGTGCCTACAGGGCAACCTGGGCCTGAAAGCGGATTAATTTGAGGTCATTCGGAGCGCCGGTCACCGGGTCGCCGCCGCCTTCCCGGCGGTCGTTGAACACGGAGTGGTACTCCAGGGTAAGCTTGGCATGGTGGCCGTTGATGAAATAGTTCAGGCCAAAGTCCACCGCCTGGATATCCTCATTCAGCCCGTCGTAGCTGGCCGATTGCAGGGCCATGTAGGGCATGAACCCGGAGCGGGGCAGCTTGTAGCCCACCTGCCCGTAGAAGGCCATGCCGGTGCCGGCCCAGCGGCTGACGAAGTCTTTGCCGTAATCGAACTTCATGACGGAAGCGTAGGCGTTGAGGCAATCGTCCTGCGAAAGCGGCATGTCCAGGTAGGCGTCCACGGCGTAGTGGAAGACATCCTCATGGGCCCCGTTGCTGGTGTTGTACATGCCGTCGGGATGCGCGAAGAAACCACTGCCGATGGCCAGCACCTTCTTGCTGCCCAGGTAAGTGCCCATCGTATTGGGGATCACCGTTGATTCCTGGTCCCAGAAGTTGTAACGGAAGTAGCCTTCCAGGATGGTATTGCCGGTGGGGTTCCCGTTCTTGTCCGGGTTCTCAAAACCGCTGTAGGACAGGCCGGTATCCTTATCTCCGTAATGATCCTGCAGGCCGTTCCTGCCGGGGTTGTTGACGGCCAGGCGGTAATCGAACCCTTTGAACTGCCCCTTGGCGTAGATGCCCAGGTGCCGGTTGAACTGGTCGGTGACCGCCAGGGAATGCCACTGGACAAAAGGGCGGGGCTGGTCCAGCGTCATGTAGGTGCTGGTGCCGTGGCTGCCGAAGCGGGTCAGCCCTCTCCAGTAGTGCAGTCCGCCGCCGATATACAAGGCATCATTGTTGGTGAGCTTATACTCCGCCCAGGCCTCGTGAAGGAAGAACTGGGCCCCGTCGCCGTCATTCCCGAGGGAGGTGATGTTATTGGGTGTCAGGTTGTTCAGCCCGAAATGGGTCAGGATCAGAAAGCGCGGCGACACCTGCGCATAGGCCATGACCCGCGAACGGCGGATGCTGTGGTTGAGATGGAGGCCGCCCCCCCCGTTCGCCAGGTTGTTCGTCTGCACCCAATGCTGGTGCCAGAGTATAAAACGGAGGTATTTGCTGCCGTCTTCCGACAATTCCAGCACCAGCGGTTTATAGGAATGGTCCGCTTTCGGTTTTTCCGGGCCGTCCGGGCCTGCCTCGGCTTCCTGGCTCTCCGGAGCTTCCTGGTTTTCCTGAGTTTCCCGGATCGGCAGGCTATCCGAAACTTCCTGGCTTTCCTGAGTTTCCTGGGCTTCCTTTGTTGTCTGGCTTTCCTGGGCAAAAGCAGCCGGGTGCAACCCGAGAAAAAGGGCAGATAAGGCAAGTAGCCGAATAAAGTGTTTCATGTGTGTCGTTTTTGAAATGAATGCGTTTTTTTTTAGAAATAAGGGGGCTCTCTCTCCAATGCTGGACAGAGAAGCGGGGATACAGATCCCCGCTTCCTTCATTTGGGAACACTATTCTGGAAGCATCTTCTCTGTTCAACATCAGGCGGATGCCTGAAAGGAGGCCTCCTCCTGCTTAGCAAGCTACAGGATAGGGAGTGGGGGGGGTAAGTATTTGTTTTATAGCCTACCAACCCAAGATTGATGAATCCTGACTTGGTAGACTATAATTTTATGCCTCCCGGGGTTGCCCTTCCACCTGCCCCTGCCAGGCCCTCTTCTCCAGCCGGTCGAACAGGAAAGTGGCCAGGATAAGGAAAAAGATCAGGCCGACGGACAGGTACTCTTCCTGGATGCCGAGAAATGGCCGGGAGGAAAAATCAACAAGGCCAAGCGCCTCAAAGCCTTTATTGTATTTGGGAGTCTGGTCCTGCTTGATGGAGGGGAAGGTCGCCAGCAGGTCGCCCTTGATCGATTCGTTGATCTCTTCCATTTTAGCCCGGGTAGTGGAATCGCCCAGCGTGTAATTGATCTCGTTCAGCTCCAGCTCAAGTTCCGTGTAGTGGGTTGACTGGCCGGCGAAGGAGGCCGTCACGCCGTCGAGGGTCATAGTGGCGAAAGAAGCGCCATTCAGGGAGACGTATACCCGCTGGCGCAGCTGTTCGATCAGTATGGTCGGGAAGAGGCTGAAGCCGTCAATTCCAAGCTGATTCAGGCGGTCGGCAAGCGGCTTGCGCTGGTCCCGGTGTATCTTGCGGAAAAGGGGGTGGCCGTCGATCGGCGTGTCCGGCGTGCCGTAGTATTTGATCGGATACTTATACTCCGCCCGGTTGAGCTGATTATTATCGATGTCGTTGACCTTGACCTGCAGGAGCTGCCGGCCGTGCTTGCGGTCGGTGCTGTCGGTGAGCACGTAGCGGGTGCGGTGCCGTACGCCGAACTGCCTTTTCAACAGCTGCATTTCTTCGTTGTCATAGTACTGGTCGATGAAGAAGTCCTCAGCGATCTTGGTGCTGAAGCCGTCGTCGAATTTCTTCAGGAAAAGGTTGTCATTGTCGTAGCGCGTTCTCAGGTATTCCCAAACAGAGTCCACGATCTCGTTCGGCACCGCCAGCTTGATCTCGTTCTCGATCCGCATGGCGTCAAAACCGGTAGCGTCGAATTCCGACGATTGGCCGAAAAGGGAAAAGCAAAAAAAGAGGAGGGCTCCTAATGTAAGAAGTCGTAGTTTCATGGTGGTATAATTATTATTTAAAAGTTTTAAATGACGCTTACGCGGGGGGAAGGGGGCATGTTTCAGAATCAGTATAAAAAAAGTTTCATGTGTCAATGCTGTTAAAATTTGAATATCAGATACTTTTGTATCCGTAAAAAAGGGGGGGGATGGGGGGAAGATCGCAGGCGGAATTATTCGTCATCAAAAGACAGTTCCTGCCTGCTGGTATTCAGTATCTTTTCCAGGGCGTCCAGATGTTCGCTGAAGGCCTTGCGCCCGGAGGGCGTCACTTCGTAGGTGGTATTCGGTTTACGGTCGACAAACTGTTTATGGACCTTGATGTAGCCCTCTTTTTCCAACGCCCGAAGGTGGCTGGCCAGGTTGCCGTCCGTAGCGTCCAGCATCTCTTTGAGGCGGTTAAAATCAGCCTCGTCATTGACCAGTAAGATGGACATGATCCCAAGCCGTAACCGGTTATCAAAAATTTTATTGAGCCTGGTAATGAGTCCTTTCATTTTCTGAGAGGTTTGTTCTCTCCAGCTTCGTATTTATAATACATCCACACGCCATAGATGATATGCAGAAAACCAAACCCTATAACCCAGGCCTCCAGCCCGAAACCCATGCGAAAAGTGGCCAGCAGGCCCAACACGATCTCGCAAAGGCCCAGGTAATGGACATCGCGTAAGGTATATTTGGCGGCATTGATCAAGGCCAGGCCGTAAAAGACCAGCGTCGCCGGCGCTACCAGCCCGATCAACCCGTGTTTGAGTAATGCCAGGCAGAATAAACCGCCCGCCACCAGGGGAATGGCCAGGCTGGCCAGTAAACGCCGGGTCAATGCATCCCAGGCTTTCTGTCCCTTGCTCCGGGCCTTGCGGGTCGTGAAAAAGATGCCGAAACCCAACGCCAGCACAATGACGCCCACCGCATCCAGAAGGAAGAACGTAATGTAGTCCATCCCCCACTTGTTTATCTCCGGCGCCATGGCATAATAAGGGCGCCTCTGATCGAAAGGGCTGACGCCCAGGTACACATAAACCAACGCCGCCCCCAGCAATGCCGCCACTCCAGCTACGACTCCCGACAAACCGCTCAGCGAGATGAACCGCGATGAACGTTCCATCATGGAGCGGATCTCACTCAAGGTTTCCAAATGCTGATCCGGGTTCATTTTTTTCATATAGAGTACTTTGTGGCACAAAGTTAACTGGCAATTTGAAGAGAGTTTACGGAGAGGAAGAGGATAGGTTACAACAACAGCTCGAATTTTTTAATTTTTTTTTGCGCGATTATTATCTCTCGAAAGCCCGCGAGGCGACATCTTCCCTTCCGGGCTCTCCTTTGCGGGAAGGTGTCGTCTCGCAGGCGAAGAAAGAACGAAAGCTGGAAGGGCTATCTACCGCAAGATGACACCTTTCTCCTCTTGTGGGAAACGGCACGGAGAAAGATGTCACCTAGGCTGTTTATTAACAAGTTGCTTACGAGGGTTTCGTTCTCACCACTTTTGGTCCTTTGCATAATCCAGGAGGCGCTGGAAAAGCGCCGCCTGGAGTGGCTGCCAGGGTGCGCTTTATTCCATCAGTCGCTACGCTCGTGTCCCAGCGTGCCCTGGCTTGAAGGGGACTAAAACCTGTGGGAACCAAATTCCACAGAATGAACAGCCTAGATGTCACCTTTCTCCTCCTGTGGGAAACGGCACGGAAAAAGATGTCACCTTGCCGGAATTGCTGAAAGCCCGCGAGGCGACATCTTCTCTTCCGGGCTCTCCTTTGCGGGAAGGTGTCGTCTCGCAGGCGGCGAAAAACGCGAAAGCCTACAGGCTAAATCACCGCAAGATGACACCTAGGCCGTTTATTAACAAGTTGCTTACGAAGGTTTCGTTCTCACCACTTTTGGTCCTTTGCATAATCCAGGAGGCGCTGGAAAAGCGCCGCCTGGAGTGGCTGCCAGGGTGCGCTTTATTCCATCAGTCGCTACGCTCGTGTCCCAGCGTGCCCTGGCTTGAAGGGGACTAAAACCTGTGGGAACCAAATTCCACAGAATGAACAGCCTAGATGACACCTTTCTCCTCTTGTGGGAAACGGCACGGAGAAAGATGTCACCTTGCTAAGCCAATGCGCCGGACAAAATGCGGTTGGTTATCTTGATCTCATCCTGAAAAATGGTATGTGGCGCATTAGGATAGATCCGCTCCGTCACCTCAGCGCCCATTTCCGAAAAGATGGCGATGGTGTCCTTTACCCGGTGCAGGGGCACATGAGGATCCACATCACTGCAGCCGAGCAGGATAGGCGTGCCGTTGAAATCGCCCCCGTAATTGGAGCGGTTGACCTTCTCCCCGATCACGCCGCCGCTGTAGAGGAAAGCGCCGCCATATCGCTGTGCGTTGCGCGCCAGGTATTCGGAGGTGAGGCAGGCGCCCTGGGAGAAGCCAAGGAAATAAATGTCTTCCGGAGCAATGCCGGTATCCAATATATCCTTCACGATCTGTCGGATGACATCCAGGGCGGTAGAAAGGCCGGGTTCGTTCTGAGCAACCGGCGCCATAAAGCTGAACGGATACCAGGTATTGCCGGTGGCCTGAGGCGCCAGGAGCGCAAACCCCTCCACATCCAGGTGGTTGGCCACATCGAGAATGCCCTCCGCAGTGGCGCCCCGCCCGTGGATCATAACCATGGCTTTCTCTGCTTCCGCCAGAGGGGCGCCGGCGGTTACTACATTTTTATGATGGCGATGCATACTTTTCCGGGTTGAGGGCGATCGGTTCCAGTAATTTTTCGATGTACTCCCGCCGGTGTTCTTCCCAGGGCGGCAATTTCAGGCTTTCGCCCAGGCGCTCCTTGTCTTCATCGTACAAAAAGCCGGGAGGAGTGGTGGCTACCTCAAAGAGCACGCCTCCCGGTTCACGAAAATATATAGAGTGAAAATACTGCCGGTCGAGCACCGGAGTGGCCTGATATCCTGCGGAGAGCAGTTTCTCCCGCACGGCCAGCTGATCTTCATCCGAAGGCGTATCAAAAGCGATGTGGTGGACGGTGCCGCTGCCGCCGAACCCATAGGGCTTGTTGCCTCCCCAGACGATATCGATGATCTGCCCGGGGTTACCTTTGGGATCGGTGGAATACCGGCGGCGCACACCACTCTCGGCCACGAACCGGTGGCCCAGCTGGCCGGCCAGGAGCGATTCGGTGCGTTCGTAGGCGCTCTCCCACAATTCCACGCTGTAGAATCCGCGGATGGCATGCTCGAGGGGAATATTGCCGTAAGTGAAGGGCGCCCGCTCATCCTTGTCATTGGCCACCAGCTCCAGCCCCAGGCCGTCCATGTCCTCGAAGTAAACCACGGTTTCATCGAAACGGGCCTGTGGAGCTTCGTGCTTCACGCCAAACTGAGCGAAGCGCTTCAGCCAGTAATCGACGCTTTCTTTGGGAATGGAAAAGGTAGTGACCGCCGCCTGCCCCAGGCCGGCGGTTCCGGGGCGGATATTCCGGAACGGGAAAAAGGTCATGATGCTGCCGGGAAGGCCCGTCTCGTCGCCATAGTACAAGTGGTATACATCCGGCGCGTCGAAATTGACGGTCTTCTTGACCAGCCGCAGGCCGAGAATGCCGGCGTAAAAATCCACATTCTGCTGCGGGCTGCCCGCCATGGCAGTGACGTGGTGCAGCCCTCTTATGAGTTGATCAGACATGATCTGCTATTTTTATCTCTGGTAATCCGCTTTCTATCCGGGAGCGGTTGGGTTCTTCCCAATCCGGAAGTTTCAGAACCTGCCCCAGCTTTTCGACGGGCTCGTCAATGGCGAAACCGGGAGGGACGGTCGCAACCTCGAACAGGACTCCACCCGGCATGCGAAAGTAAATGGAGTGGAAATACTTCCGGTCTTTAACCTCCGTCACTTTAAAACCCAGTTCATCGGCCAGGCGGCGGCGCATGGCCAGGAGGGCATCGTCATTCTCCACCCGCCAGGCGACGTGGTGGACGGCGCCGATCCCGTTAATGCCGCGCTCTGCATTTTTGTCTTCCCCCACATCTACATATTGCCCGGGGCCGCCGCCGTGAGCGGCGAAACGGGTAATGTTGCCCTCCGCCCCGACTTTTTTGAAGCCGAACTCCCCAGTGAGAAAGCCGAAGGTTGATCCGGCCTCAGCTACGGATAAGGTGACGCTGTAAAACCCTCTGATCGCCTCATCCCTGCCGATCTCATCGGTAACCCAGGGCTCGCGTTCATCCTCTTCATTGCCGGTGATCTCCAGGATCAGCCCGGAGGGGTCTTCGAACTGAAGCACAGGGTTGCCGAACTTCACCATTTCCACTACTTGCAGGCCATTGCCTTTCAGCCTTCTCTTCCAGAATGAGATGGCATCAGCGGGAACGGAAAACCCGGTTATGGCCACCTGGCCGGTACCGACAGCCCCCCGCCGCACTCCCTGCCCTTTGTAGGGGAAAGTGGTCATGATGGCGCCGGGCGAGCCCACCTCATCACCATAATAAAAGTGGTATACCCGGTTGTTGTCGAAATTGACGGTCTTTTTGACCAGCCGCTGCCCCAGCAGGCGGGTATAGAAATCGTAATCTTCCTGCGCATCGTTCACCGTGGCGGTGACGTGGTGGATGCCTTTTATCAATTGGGTAGTCATGGCCTTTGGAATGGCTTCAACCAGGTTATCGAAGTTTCTCATGACGTCAACTATTTTAGCGTAATGAAAACAGATCTTCGCTTCTGATGCTTTGTATGGCGGGTCCGGTGGCCTTTACCTTGGGTATCTTCCACCAGCAGGATGTCCCCTCCTTTAAAGATCCTCTTTTCCCCGAGGCTCGTTTCGATCTCGATCTCTCCGTCCAGCAGAATGATAAACTGCCGGGCGGGAGCATTGTGAAAATCGTAATCGTATCCGGGTTCATTTTCGCGGAACATCAGCCGGCCCACGGCAAAACCTTCCGAGATGGCGCCGATGGTTCCCCTGTCCTCTAAAGTGACCGTGACTTCCTCGAAGTAGGAATGCCCGTCGTCGCCGGTGTATAGCCTGGTGTAGGACATGTGAGTGTTTTGTCGGCTTGAGCCAGCCAGGGCACGGTGGGCATGCCTTCGCTCGAAGCTTCGGCAGCCGGAGAAAACCGCACCCTGGCGTAGCAAGCCGTACTAAAATTAATTGTGTCTAATTCCTTACTGCTGCACCAACTGCACGTTCAGCACCAGCCGAACCTCATCGCTGACCACGACCCCGCCGGCTTCCGTTACGGCGTTCCACTTCAGGCCGAAATCCTTGCGGCTAACCTTTCCGCTGATCTCGAAACCGGCCTTGGTCTGCCCGTAGGGGTCTACTGCGGTCCCGAAGTACTCCACATCCATTTCCACCTCACGGGTATTGTCCCGGATCGTCAGATCGCCGATAAGGCGGTAGTTCCCGCTGGACTTTTTGGAGAACGACTTCGACTGGAAGGAGATCTTCGGGAACTGGACGGCGTTGAAGAAATCATCCGACTTCAGGTGCTCATCCCGCTGCTGGTTATTGGTGTCTATACTTGCAACATCGGCGGAGAACCGGATGTTTGCCCCTTCAAAATCTTCATTTTCGGATTCCACCGTACCCTCAAATTCATTGAAGGCTCCGGTTACGGTGGAAACCATCATGTGCTTTACCTTAAACTGGATTTCGGAGTGGGACGGGTCGATTGCCCATTTTGTCTTAACTTCCGTTGCTGTGCTCATTTTTTATCGGATTTTGATTTTTTAATGATCGCCCTGCCTGGCCTGAAAACCCGGCAAACGGCTGAATTTTCAATTCTGTTTAGCCAAACAACATGCCAAAACATAAAAAACTGACAATCAATATTTTATGAAATAATTCGAAAAATAAATTTTCTGATTAAATAGAATTTTCCGTTATTTTGGAAAAATACTCCTTCCATCCACTATACGAGCAAGCCATGCCAACCAAAACCACCGTCAGCGAACTGAGCCGCTGGTTCATCGAAAAACTGCCCTACGATGTCGTCTGCATCAACCGCTCCGGGCAGATCGTTTTTGCAAACGAGAGCCTGTGCAACAGCCTGGGCTACTCCCGGGAAGAGATGGGAAAGCTGACGATGTTCGACATCAACCCCGGCCTGACTACCGAAAAATGGGAAAGGCACTGGGAAATCGTCCGGAGCAAAGGAGTGGACCACTTCCAGACCATGCACCGAAAAAAGAAGGGAGAGGCCTACATGGTGGAGGTTTTTTCACTTTTTTTCTCAAATAATGGAAAAAACCTGATCTGCGCCATTGTGCGGGACATCAACGAGTCCAATTTCTACAAAACCATCCTGGAGGAAACCGAAAAGGCCGTTAAGGTCGGCGGCTGGAAATGGCACCTGGAGGAAGGGACGATCATCGCCTCGGAGGAAGCTCTCCGCATTTTCGGGTTGAAGGATGCGGAAAACCTCCTGCCCTCCCGGATCATTTCCCATTTTGCAGACCAGGCCCTGGCTAAGAACGTTATCCGGCGGGCAGTGCAGGAAGGAAGGCCGTACGACCTCAACCTCCAGATACGCGACTCCGCCCAACAGCTGAAGTGGGTGCGGTGTATAGGCAAACCGGTGATGAAAAACGGCAAAACCGAAAAACTGCTGGGCACCTACCAGGACATCACCCAACAAAAGGAACAGGAATTGTCGCTGCAACTATCCGACGAGATCATTAACCGGGCCAAAGACCTGATCTACCTCATTGATGAGCAGGGGCGCTTTGTCCGCTTCAACGACTCCGTGCTCAGAGAACTGGGCTACAGCCGGGAAGAATTCAGCCGGATGACCATTTTCGGCCTGGATGTCAACATGACCCCGGAACTCTGGCGCCGGCACTGGGCCGAAATTCTGGAAAAGAGATCCTTTACCTTTGAACGAACCTCTGTGCGTAAAGACCGGACCCAAATTCCGATCGAAGTGACGGTAAACCACCTGAGGTTCAACAACCAGGACCTGAACTGCGCCATTGTCCGGGACATCACTGAACGAAAAAAAAGGGAACTGGCCCTGGTGGAGGCCCTCAACGAGATCAGGGAACTGAAACAGCAGGTGGAAGCCGAAAACGAGTATCTCCAGGAAGAGATCAACCGGGACTATCACTTCGAGAGTATCATCTGCAAGAGCCCCGAATACGCAAAAGTTCTGCAGCAGGCCGTGCAGGTAGCTCCTACCGATACTACCGTTCTCATCACCGGAGAATCGGGCACCGGGAAAGAGCTGCTGGCCCGGGGCATTCATGAATCCAGCCACCGCAAAGAACGGCCGCTCATCAAGGTCAACTGCGCCGCTCTGCCCAAAGAGCTCATCGAAAGCGAACTGTTCGGGCACAGGAAGGGCGCCTTCACCGGGGCCATTGCCGACAAGACCGGAAAATTCGAACTGGCGGACAAGGGGACCCTGTTCCTGGATGAGATCGGCGAGCTTCCCCTCGAACTCCAACCCAAGCTGCTGCGGGTGTTGCAGGAAGGGGAATTCGACCGCCTGGGCGACACGGCCACCACCCGTGTAGATGTACGCATCATTGCCGCCACCAACCGGGACCTGGAGCTGATGGTGAAAGACGGCGCCTTCCGGGAAGACCTGTATTACCGGCTCAATGTATTCCCCGTCCACAGTATACCCCTACGGGAACGCAGGGAGGATATTCCGCTCCTGGCCCAGTACTTCCTGGAAAAATACGCAGCCAAGGCCGGTAAGGATTTCAGGCGCATTTCCCGGAAAGCCATGGATTCGCTCCTGCAATACAACTTTCCCGGAAATATCCGCGAACTCGAAAACCTCATAGAACGGGCAGTCATTCTGGAAAGGGGCCCTACCCTTTCGCCCGGCGCCTGGATGCCGGCCAACAAACCCGGGGCCGCCATCCGGGAAAAATTAATGACATTCGAAGAAATGCAGCGGGAACACATCGTGAAAGCCCTCTTCGAGACGGGATGGCGCGTAAGCGGGAAAAAGGGAGCTGCCCGGATACTGGGCCTGAAGGATAAAACCCTGTTCGCCAAGATGAATAAGCTGGGGATAAGAAAGGAGGATTACCTGAGGCGGTAGTTTGGGGGGCTGTTCGGGATTCGGGATTCGTTGTTCGGGATTCGGGATTCGTTGTTCGGGATTCGGCGTTTGCACCTGAAAAATCAATAGTTTTTTAATTCACAAGAAGCGGTTCCCCGCCCTCTTTTTGGTGCATACATTGGGCCTGATACTGCTCGAAAAATGCAGGTATACTGTGCCCTACCGTGTAGTTGGGCGCATTGGTAAGCAACACAATGCCGATCTTTTCCTTTCGGTTGAAGGCGATCTCCGCCCGGTAGCCATTGACGTAACCACTATGTTGGACGACTTCCATGCCTCCTCTTAGATTCAGGATCCGCCAGCCCATGCCGTAGTGGGCGCTTTCCAGGCCGTCCCAGTTGCGGAGCACCCGGTCGTTGACGGGGATCTCTGCGAATGGCCGAAACACCTGGTCCAGCAAGGCTTCGGTGGCGAGGTGCGGCCGGTTGCCCAACAGGAGTTGCAGCCACTCGGCCATATCGCTGATGCTGGCATTTACGCCGGCCGCCGGCGCCACTTCGTAATAGTTTGGTTCTATATTTACCGTCTCGAAGCCGGCAACGGCCCGGCGGTGCGGCAGAGCCCGGTTTTCGGCAGCAAGGAACGTTTCATAGGAAGCCGATGCATCCTTCATTCCCAGGGGCCGGAACAGCCGTTCCTGCAGGAGTTGCCCGAATGGCTTTCCCGTAACGGACTGCAATACATCTCCCGAAAGGCTGAAAGCCACATTCTGATAATTGTGAAAGGCTCCAACCGGATGGGAAGGCTCTACTTCCTTCAGCATCTCCATAATTGCCGGATAGGCCATGCCCATATTCAGAAGGTTGGAATAGGTGTGGCGCGGCAGGCCGGTCGTGTGGCTCAGCACATGGCGCAACTGAAGGGCGCGGGTCTGCTCCTCGGTCTTCAGCTTAAGGGCGGGCACGTGTTCATGAACGGGCTCCTCCCAACTCAGGGCGCCATCTTCCACCAACATTGCCGAAAGCAGGCCGGTAAACCCTTTAGACAGGGAAGCAACGCGAAAGGATGTATGAAGATCAATGGGTTCGCCGGCAGCTACGGAACAAAGGCCATAAGGCTTCAGCAGGGCGACGGTGCTGTCCTTGACGATGGCGACGGCAGCTCCGGGCACGCCCTCCTCCTGTAAATGCCCGATGAGAAAGGACTCATAATCTTTGATAAACTGGCTGAACGCCGGGTCCAGGAGCGCAATTTTCTGTTCCACCTCGTACTTCAACATGGCAGCGCCCAGGCGGTTAGGGCGGGCCCATTCCCGCAGGACAAAACCGGCAACCATTACCACAAACAGGATCAGGGGGTAATTTTTGTTCATACTTTTATCAGTTTGGGAATCCACAATTTTAAAGCCTTTAGCCGGAAAAACAAAAACGCCGTCACCCTTTTTGGGAGCGGCATATTCCCATCCAATGACTTCCAGGCGATAATTTCCCACAAACTATTTTCTCTGCCCCGTCGTTAAACAGAAAGCAGTTCATCGTTCCAGCATAAATTATTAACTTGTACTTGGGTGTACCTCCAAAGGCATTCTTCAGACACACCCTAACGAACGTCGATATTTCAAATCTATTGCATATGCCCAAGATATACCGTTTCCTTCTTGTTTTCATTCTTGTGGCAGGCAGTGCCGGGCAGGCACTGGCTACTCACAACCGCGCCGGAGAGATCACCGTTGAACAAGTAGGCGACTGCGTTCAAAGCCTTACCGTCCGAGCCACCATAACGACCTACACCAAGGCCAGCAGCCGGCCTGCCGACCGCGACACCCTCACCATCTGCTGGGGGGACGGCACCTGCGAACGGGTGGCCCGATTCAACGGCCCCGGCAGCCCGCCCCAGGGCGAGATCCTGGAAAACGATACCAAGAAAAACCTCTATATCGCCACGCATACTTACCCCTCCCGCGGGACTTATGTCCTCTCCATGACCGACCCCAACCGGAACGGGGGCATCCTGAACGTCAACTTCCCCAACTCCGACCAGGTGAAATTCCATATTCAGACCACCTATACCTTCCCCAACCCCCAGTTCCAGGGCTGCAACAATACGCCGGAACTCCTGCAACCGCCCATCGATATCGGTTGTGTAGGCAAAGTATTCACCCACAACCCCAATGCTTACGATCCCGACGGCGACAGCCTTTCGTACCATTTCATCGTCCCGCTGCAGGATGTGGGCACGAACGTCCCCAACTACGTCTGGCCCTACCTTATCGGGGATGACCCCATCAACAACAAGCTTACTATCGACGAATTGACGGGAGACATTGTCTGGGACGCCCCCCAGCGCCCCGGCGAATACAACCTGGCCATGATCATCATCGAGTACCGGGACGGCATCGCCATCGACACCATCGTCCGGGACATGCAGATCCTGATCGAGGAATGTGAGAACCTGCCGCCGGAGGTAGAAACGCCCTTCGACGAAATCTGTGTCGTCGCCGGAGAAGTCCTCGAATTTGAGGTAACCGGTACAGCTCCCCTGGAAGAAACAAGCCAGCAGGTACGCCTCACCGCCCTGGGCGGCCCATTTGAAGTAACCTTCAGCCCGGCCACCTTCACGCCTGAGTCCAATGCTTTCGAGGAAGACCCCGTCCGAAAGACTTTCCGGTGGCAAACAGCCTGCGAGCATATTTCCGACCAATACTATTCGGTGGTGTTCAAGGCCACGGATAATTTCTTTGGCGACACTTCAGGCCTTGCCACCCTCAAAACGGTGCGTATCAAAGTGGTGGGGCCACCGCCGGAGGACGTGCAGGCGGAATCCAATTCCGGAGTGGTCACCGTTTCCTGGGCCAAGCCGTACTTCTGTGAAGATGCAGCCGACAATTACTTCCGGGGCTTTACTGTCTGGCGCAGGCAGGGCAGCAATAACTTTCCGCCCGACGACTGCCGGCCCGGCCTGGCAGGGAGAGGCTATACCAAGCTCAATAACGTCCCCATCATGGATGAGGCCGGAGGGCGTTATGTTTTCAATGACCCGAACGTCGAACGGGGGCGCACCTACTGCTACCGCATCCTTGCGCAGTTTGCCAAAACCACCCCGGGTGGCGATTATACCTATAATGTCGTGGAGAGCCTGCCTTCCGATGAGGTGTGCATACAGCTCGACCGCGATATCCCGCTGATCACCCAGGTGAGCGTGCTGAGGACCGGGTCCGGCGACGGCGAAATGCAGGTATGCTGGACAAAACCGATAGCTATGGACCTGGACACGCTGGAGAACCCCGGCCCCTACCGCTACGAAGTGCTGCGCGCCGAGGGCATCAACCCGGCCGACAGCGACTTCGGCCCGATCGGTGTGGAATTTACCAGCCCGTACTTCTCCGGGCCGCAGGGCGCCAACGACACCTGCTTTGTCGACTCGGGCCTCAATACCCGGGGCACGGCCTACAGCTACAAAGTCAATTTCTATATCGAAAACACTACCCTGCTGGGGGCCACCAACCCCGCTTCATCGGTCTTCCTCAGCATCGCTCCTACGGATAACACCAACGTGCTGAGCTGGGAGGAAAATGTGCCCTGGGAGAATTTCGAATATACCGTCTTCCGGGCCAACGCCCAGGGAGGCCTCGACCCTCTGGCGGTGGTGAACGCCCCGCCCTATTCCGATACAGGGCTGATCAACGGGAAGGAATACTGTTATGTCATTCAAAGCCTGGGCTCTTATGGCGTCGAGGGGGTGATGGATTCTTTGAAGAATGATTCTCAGGAAGCCTGCGCGGCGCCGGTCGATAATGTCCCGCCCTGCCCTCCTACCCTGGAAGTCCTCAATGCTTGTGACGAAGCCGTCAACTGCACCGATGAGGAACTGTTGCGCAATACGCTTATATGGGTGAACCCCATGGACTTGTGCGAAGAAACGGATGATGTGGTCGGCTATGAGGTGTTCTACGCTCCCTTTGAAGATTCCGAGTTCCAGCTAATAGCCAGCATCGATGATTCCAGGGTCACCGAGTTCGAACACAAACCCGATATCGGCATCGCCGGCTGTTACTACGTCATTGCCCTCGATACCTTCGAGAACCGAAGCGCCCCCAGCAATATCATATGCGTGGACAACTGTCCGTCCTACTTCCTGCCCAATACTTTCACTCCCAACGGGGACGGCCAGAACGACCTGTTCAAGCCTTATCCCTTCTGTTTCATCGACCGGGTAGAGTTCAATGTCTTCAACCGCTGGGGTGAACTGGTCTTCACCACCACCGACCCAAACCTCAACTGGGACGGCACCAACCTGCAGGGCAAAGAACTGGCGGAAGGGACGTACTATTACAGCTGCAGATATTTCGAGCGACGGGTAGCCGGGATTGTGCCCGGCCCGGAAATATTGAGTGGCTATATTACCTTGCTGCGAGGGAACAGGTAGGGATTTTTGATTTTTGATGTGCGATGTTTGATGTCTTCAGAGCATCGCACATCATTTCCTCTCATACTTCACCTTTCCATCCACAATCGTCATCAGGACTTCCGTTTCAAGGATTTCCTCATCCGGGCAGGAAGACAGGTCTTTGGACAGCACGACGATATCCGCAACTTTACCTGTTTCCAGGGAGCCTTTGAGCTCTTCCTCGAAGGCAGCATAGGCATTACCGAGGGTGTAGGAATAGATGGCCTCGGCCCGCGTCATGCGCTGTTCGGGGTAGAATTCCATGCCGTTATCGGCGCGTTTTCGGGTAACGGAAGCGTAGAAGCACTCGATGGGGTCGACATCCTCCACCGGGGCGTCGGTGCCGTTGGCGATCAGGACGCCGTTGTCCAGCAATGAGCGCCAGGGATAGGCGCCGAGGCGGGCGCGCTCTTCGCCCAGCCGCTTGACGACAAAGGGGGCATCGGAAGTACAGTGGATGCCCTGCATGGAGGCGATCACGTCCATCTTCTTAAACCGGGGAATGTCGGTTGTATCCAGGTGCTGGGCGTGCTCCACCCGCCAGCGCAGGCCGGTTTTGGAAGGATCCGGCCGGAATTGTTCTTCGAAAATATCCAGCACCTCCCGGTTCCCGCGGTCGCCGATGGCATGTACGCAGTATTGCAGGCCGTTGTCGAAAGCGATCTGCGCCCATTTCTTCAGGGTATCGATATCGGTGGTGTTCTTGCCGTAGGAGCCGGGTTTATCGGCGTAGGGTTCGAGCAGCCAGGCGCCATAGGCCCCCAGGGCGCCGTCCATATAGCCTTTGATGGCCCGAACGGTGAGGAAATCATGGCCGATACCGGTTTGCGGGAAGCCGGCGGCTTTTTCTTCCAGCCCGGGTTCCCGCCCGCTGATCATCACCCAGAGGCGCAGGCCCAATTCGCCATTTTCGGCCAGCCCGGTATACCAGCTGATCTCCTGGAAGGAGGAACCGGCATCCTGAAAAGAAGTGACTCCTTTTTTCAGGCACTCCTCTTCGGCCAGGGCGATGCCTTTGAGCCATTCCTTTTTTTTCAGCTCGGGGCTTAATGTAGCCCGGTATTCCTGATAGGCGTCGCCGATCAGGCCCATCGCCGTTTCGTCAAATACCCCAATGGCTTCTCCCCGGGAATCGCGAACGATCTCCCCGCCGAAAGGGTCGGGCGTCTCCGCTGTAATACCGGCGATCTCCATGGCCCTGGCGTTGGCCATCAGGCTGTGTCCGCTGGCATGCCGCAGCATGACCGGATTATCAGGAGACACCTGGCTGAGCTTGTCGTGATAGGGATAGCCCAACACCGAGCGCTCCAGGGGTTCTTCCCATTTCTCCTGGTGCCAGCCCCTGCCGGTGATCCATTCTCCCGGCTCGGCCTTCTCGGCCGCCTCGGCAACCAGCTGAACGATCTCATCCCAGCTCCGGGACTTCAGGAAGTTCAAATGGATCAGGCTCTGGCCCAGGCCGGAGAAATGGCCGTGCCCTTCGATAAAGCCGGGCATGGCAAACTTTTCCTCCAGGTCAACCACTGCGGTGCTGTCGCCCTGAAATTTCCGGACTTCCTCATTGCTCCCTACCGAAAGGATGCGGCCGTCACGAATAGCGATGGCTTCGGCAGTTGGGTTATTATCATCCACAGTATAAATATTGCCATTGACCATGATGGTGTCGGCAATGGTTGTTTCGGCTGCCTGCCGGCAGGAAACCAGGAAAACTACTGCCAGCAAAAGAGCAAAAACAGACTTTTTCATTTCTATCTTCTTTTGATTTTCAGCAAAGCTAAGGAA
>CAYQKY010000011.1:0-2949 GCA_964418125.1 uncultured Phaeodactylibacter sp. | reverse complement strand
CAAAAACAGACTTTTTCATTTCTATCTTCTTTTGATTTTCAGCAAAGCTAAGGAATGATAATAGAATAAGTGCTTGTTGGAGGTAGTCATTTGGGCTGCAAAAGCACCACCTCCAAACAATCACTAAGGGCCCGGAGAAGAATAACTTCCTGGTTTGGAGCCTGTCCGGCCTACCGTTTACTAAAAATAAGCACGGGGGGATAAGGGGATGCCCCAGTCAACTCATCTGCAACGGCAACCCGTCCGGCAACCCGTTACTTTTGTCTCCGGCCTCTGCGCTCTCCCTATCGGACAATTCTTTCATTCAAATAAAAACCAAGATCCTGATGAAAACACAAAGCATTTCCCAAAGCCCGCTCGAAGGCAAAGCTTTTGAAAGCCTTCGGGCTGAATTCAAAGGGCCGCTCATCCGCCCCTTCGACGAAGGCTACGATGAAGCCCGCGCCCTGTACAACGGGATGATAGAACGTTTCCCTGCCCTGATCGCCCAATGCCTCGACGAGCACGACGTCATCACCGCAATCAACTATGCCCGGAAACACGATATCCTGGTTGCCGTACGGAGCGGAGGGCACAACGGCGCCGGCCTGGGCAGTTGCGACGGCGGCCTGGTGATCGACCTGCGCCTCATGAAAGGCATTCGGGTGGATGCCGAAAAGCAACAGGTGCGCGTCCAGGCCGGCTGCACCCAGGGTGAGGTAGACGCCGCCACCCATCCCCACGGCCTGGCCGTTCCGGCAGGCATCATTTCCTCAACCGGTATTGCCGGGCTGACACTGGGCGGCGGACACGGTTACCTCTCCCGCAAATACGGCCTCACTATCGATAACCTGATCGAAGCCGAGCTGGTGTTGGCCAGCGGAGAGAAAGTGAAGGCCAGCGAGAATGAGAATCCGGGCCTGTTCTGGGCCATCCGGGGCGGCGGCGGCAACTTTGGCATCGTCACTTCCTTCTTGTTCCGGGCCCATCCGGTACACACGGTATACGCCGGCCCCATGTTCTGGCCGTTAGAGCAGACTAAGGAGGTGTTGTCCTGGTACCGCGATTTCCAACCCAATGCTCCGGAAGGCCTCTACGGCTTTGTGGCCATCATGAAAGTGCCGCCGGCGCCGCCCTTCCCGGAGGCGTTGCACCTTCAGCCGGCCTGCGGTATTGTCTGGTGTTATTCCGGCGACATGGAAAAAGCAGAGGAGGCCTTCCGCGAAGTACGGCAGCAATACCCGCCAATACTGGATGCTGTTGGCCCCATGCCATTTCCTGCCTTGCAGAGTATGTTCACTCCGCTGCTGCCCTCCGGCCTGCAATGGTACTGGAAAGGCGACTTCGTTAAAGAACTGCCTGATGAGGCTATTGAACAACACCTGGAGTTCGGCAAGCGCATTCCCACAACCCTGTCGGCCATGCACCTTTACCCCATAGACGGGGCCGTCCACCGGGTAGCCCAGAAAGAAACAGCTTTCGGTTTTCGCGACGCCAAATGGTCTCTGGTGATCACCGGCATAGGAGAAACCCCCGACAGCAGGGAAAGCATCAGCCAATGGGCCAAAGACTACTGGGCGGCGCTTCACCCCTACTCTGCCGGGGGCGCCTATGTAAACTTCATGATGGAAGAAGGGCCGAGCCGCATTAAAGCCACCTATCAGGCAAACTACGAGCGCCTCTCACAAATCAAGGCCGAATATGACCCGGAAAACTTCTTCCGGGTCAACCAGAACATTCTGCCGGAAAAGGGGTAACCTGAAAAAAGCCGGCGTAAGGCAGAAAAATGGAACGCGGATTAACGCCGATTAGGCGGATTCCACGGATCTCACGGTGAAAAACCGCGGATCTTTACGGATACCCCGGACAAGGCCTGCGGAAACCCGGCAGATCTGTGCCCATCCGCGTTCCATTTCAAAATTCGGGATGGCTCATTTTTTCTTTTTTCGGTATCCTGCCGAAAGCCTTATAATTTTATATCTTCTCCCCAAAAAAAGATGAAACACTACAAGCTCCACATCAAAGGGAAAGTCCAGGGCGTATGGTACCGGGCCTCCGCCCGCCGCAAAGCTGAAGAACTGGGGCTGCGAGGTTATGTGCGCAATGAGCCCGACGGAACCGTGTACGCCGAGGCCGAGGGCGAAGAAGCCAGCCTGCAGGCCTTCGTCCGATGGTGTGAAGAAGGGCCGGAGCAGGCGCGGGTAGAACAAGTGGATGTTAAAGAAGGGAACCTGCAGGGCTTCAGAGGTTTTGAAATTCAACGGTAAAGCCACCTCTCCGCTATGCAAGAAAAGAACTTCACGATTCGCCCCGGCAGCCGGGAAGACCTGCCTGCCGTGCACGCCCTGGTCCGCGAACTGGCCATGTACGAACGGGCAGAGCACGAATTTACCGCAACGGCCGATGATTACCGCCGGGATTTCGACGCCGGCTTTTTCGAAGTGCTGATGGTGGAGGCCGACGGGCAGGCCGTGGGCATGGCCCTGTATTACACTTCCTATTCCACCTGGAAGGGCCGCATGATGTACCTGGAGGATTTTGTGGTGAAAGAGGCCTACCGCGGCCGCGGCATCGGGCGCGCCCTCTTCGACGCTTTTCTGGAACAAGCCAGAAAGAAAGCTTGCCGCCTCGTGAAGTGGCAGGTCCTCGACTGGAACGAGCCTGCCCTGAATTTTTACCGGAAGTACAATGCTGTTATTGAAAAAGAGTGGTGGAATGGCAAGTTATTCTTGTAATTTATAAAATTACTTTCTACCTTTATATCTATCTTTTTATACAGTATAACCTGTACCTTTCATTCCTGCTTTTTCCCATGGCTATATCCTGACAGGGCGCAGCCCGTTTTCTGTGGCATTGTCATCATTTCTCTATACAGAGATAAACATATAGTGTTTCATAGTGTGAGGGGTAACCGCTTCGGTGGTTGCTCCTTTTTTAATGGATTGATGGATTGATGGAATGATTGGGCAA
>CAYQKY010000010.1:0-98524 GCA_964418125.1 uncultured Phaeodactylibacter sp. | reverse complement strand
GCCCACATTGGCGTGGCCATGGGCAACCGCGGCGCCGATATTGCCAAAAAGGCCGCCGCCCTCGTAATCACCGATGACAAACTGGAGAAGATGGCCGAAGCCATCGCCAACGGCCGCAAGATCTACCACAACCTGAAAAAGGCCATCCGCTATATCATCTCCATCCATATTCCGATCATACTCGTCGTCCTCATGCCACTGGTGCTTGGCTGGGACTACCGCAACCTCTTCTCCCCCGTGCACATCATCTTCCTGGAGATGATCATGGGGCCGACCTGCTCTATTTTCTTCGAGAACGAACCCATGGAACAAGGGGTGATGAGCCAGCCGCCGCGCGACCCTTCCGCCAGCCTGTTTTCCTGGCGGGAACTCTCGGGCAGCATCCTGCAGGGGCTTATCATAGCCGCCGGCGTACTGGGCGCTTACTACTGGGCCATGGCCTCCGGCATGAGTGAAACCTACACCCGGACGATGGCCTTCATCACCCTCATCATCAGCAACATCTTCCTGACCTTAGTCAACCGTTCCTTCCGCGAGGCGATATTCACTACCATCCGTTACCGGAACAATCTGCTGCCGCTGATGCTGGGCGCGTCCGTACTGCTGCTCATAGCCCTTCAGTTCGTGCCTGTGGTGCGCGAGACGTTCCACCTCTCCCGCCTTTCTCCGCAACTCTGGCTCACCTGCGCCGCCATTGCATTCACAGCAGTGTTCTGGTTTGAAGGGTATAAGGTAGTGATGAGAAGACAGCAAGCAACCAACAGGCTCATAAAAACCTGATTATCTGCCATTAAAGACCTCTTTCTCCAGGCTAAAGTGTATCCAGCTCCACTCCTGCTGTTCAAAGCGGGCAACGCAACGCCACCGGCGGCCGGCAAAATCCGTTTTCCGCCATTCCGACCGGGCAGGCCCATATTCGGGTTCCTCCGGCTCCATCTGCCAGCCGCTTTGCCGCGCCAATGTAATAAACTGTTGATAAAAAGCTGCCAGGGCCTCCGGCCGCTGCCCCCGGAATTGCGCTGTCCAGTTGTCCTCTCCACCGGAATACTGAAGGGTTTGCCTGCCGCCGAGAGGCGGATTGAAGTCCAGCATCCCGGAGGCCGGAAAGTCCGCCAGCCGGGTACGGACATATTCTCCTTCGGGCTGCCAGTTGTATTCCATGTTATTGGCCACTTCCCGGGCCCTGCCCGGGCTTATGAGCCTGCTAACGATGTGCAGCGCCCCGTCAATTTCTCATTACCTTAATTTTTTGCTGTAAATACAAATTGTATATCCGGAGGGGTGAGCTTCTCGCAGAGACGTGGAGGCGCGGGAGGGGTAAATCCTTGCCCATGAATTCTTTGCACCTCTGCGCCTGGTCCGCCGCGGTTTTCCATTTCTAAGCTTCTACAAGGCCATTTCGTCTTTTACGAACACATCAAAACCGAGCAATTCGGAAGCCAGCCTTTCAAAGTTCCCCTTCTCTCCAGATACATAAAACCGGTGCGGCCCCGGCAATTCCGGGCTGAGCAACTGCCTGTTTTCCAGCACGCGCTGCAGTTGGCGGGCAATGGCGGGCGCGGGGTCGATGACGGTCGCATCAGGGCCGGCGATCTTTTCGATGAGCGGCTGGACAAAGGGGTAGTGGGTGCAGCCCAGCACGAAGGTGTCGGCCCCGGCGGCCAGCATGGGCTCGAGGATGTTACGCAGGAAGGCCTCGGTTTCCGGCCCGTTCAACTGGCCGCTCTCGATCCGTTGCACCAGTCCGGTACAGGGGTTTTCCAGGAGTTCGACATCCCTGGCGTAGCGGTGCATGAGGCTGGCGTAGCGCTGGCTCTTGAAGGTGCCGGCGGTGGCCAGGACGCCCACCTTGCCGGTTCGGGTGGCGTTGGCGCCGGGCTTGACGGCCGGCTCCATACCGATGAACGGAATATCGGGCCATCGTTCGCGCAGGTAGTTGAGGGCGGCGGCGGTAGCCGTATTGCAGGCCACTACGATGGCTTTGCACCCTTGTTCCAGAAGAAATGCAGTGATGTCGGCACTGTAAGTACGTACGGCCTCGGCAGGTTGGGGGCCGTAGGGCAGGTGAGCCGTATCGCCGAAATAGACGATCTGCTCATGGGGGAGTTGCCGGATAATGGCATAGGCGGCGGTCAGGCCGCCTATGCCAGAATCGAAGATGCCAACAGGTTGGCCTTTGGCATTCAAATTACAAACCCAGTTTAGCTTTGACGAGGCTTTCTACGTTCTGGGATTCCTCCGCATAGAGGATGACCCCTTCATCGAAGATGAACTGGAAGCCGTTCTCTTTGGCCACATCGGTAATGGCCTGGTTGACCTTTTCCAGGATAGGCTGCAGTTCCTTATTGCGCTTGTCCTGGAGCTGCTTCATCATATCCTGTTCGAACTTGGCGATCTCGGCCTGCTGATCTTCGAGCTTCTTGGCCTCTTCTTCCTGCTGCTTGGGCGACAGGTCGCCGCTGGCGGCTTTCTGCTGTACAACGGCATAGTCCTGCTGCAGTTGCTCGACCATGCTCTGGCCTTTCTTCTGCAACTGCTTCTGCAGGGCTTCCAGGTTGGCTTCCATCTGCTTCACCTCCGGCATCTCTGCCAGGATAGCTGAGGAGTTGACGTATCCGAACTTCTGTGCCTGGACGGCGTTCATAGCGCCGAACACCATCAGCAGAAGGGCGGTTATCTTCACAATACGCTTCATTTTGTGTCCCTATTTTTGTTTTTGGTTATCGAATGATGCAAAACGGCTGCAAAAATAGCGGTTTTGCGGCGAAGTAAAAACCAAAGTTTTGATTTACTTCAACTTATCCATAATGTCCGAGGTCTTGTCATACTGCGGGTTGGTAAAGATCATGCCCGTAGATCCCGACTTATCGAAGATGAAATCGTAGCCGCGTTCATTGGCGTACTCTTCGATAGCCGCATAGACCCGGTCCTGTATCGGCCGGACGAGTTCCTGCCGGCGCTTGAAAAGCTCTCCTTCCGGGCCGAACTTGTCCTTTTGCAGGTCGCGCACCTGCTTTTCCTTTTCCATGATCTCTTCCTCCCGCTGCTTGCGCGCATCATCACTAAGAAGGACCTGTTCTGCCTGATAACGGTTGTATAGCCCTTTGATCTTATCGTATTCCTGGGCAATTTCCTGGCGCCAGGTGGAGGCCAGCTTGTCGAGCTCCTGCTGAGCTGCCTGGTACTCGGGAATGCTCTCCAGGATGGTATTGACATCCACATAGGCGATGCGTTGCGCGTTGGCTGATACGGCCGCAAAAAGGGCCATTGAGAGCACCACCAGGATCTTTTTCATGCTTGCGTTAATCATATGCCTTGCTTTGAATTTGGTTTGGTAAAACGTATTTTCCATTTTGTGTTTTAAGCCTTTGGTTATCAATCTTCAAAAGTACAATTTTCTGTCTATCTTTTGCTTTCTTCGACGCGTGCTAAAGCGAACGGCCACCATCGGCATACGCTCCAACCTGACGCCCGTCAGCCTGCAACTTTCTATGAATTAACGCCTTATAATACAAAGGAAGTAAGAATCTGTCCACCTGTTTAACGTTCATTTAACGGCCGCTGCCCTCATTTTAACGAAAAGGCAACAAAATCACGGGTTCATGGTTTCATTGTATCATGGGCTCATTGTACCATCGCCCTGCACCCATGAACCAACATCATAATGAATCCAACAACAACAATATCTTTCTTCCGTTACAACACCCTCCCCACCCGTTGGTACGGCTTCCGCCAGATGGGCCTGGCCGGCCCTCAGCTCGGAGCGGTGGAAGGCCTCCGCTTTTCCAAGATGCTGGGCAGCGGAGCAGGCAATGGCTTCAGCATCTGGCCTGATTTCGGCGCCTATGGGCTGCTGGCAGTATGGGATACGGAAGCGGCCGCCCGGCGGTTTTTCGGTGAACACCCTCTGTTTCAGGAGTTTCGGGAGCACTGCGCCGGTTGGTGGACCACCTATATGCAGGCCGCCAAGGCCCATGGAGAATGGGACGGCCAGCAGCCTTTCCCCCTCACTGAGGCTTACGATGAACAGCGCCTGCTGGCCGTCATCACCCGGGCCACCATCCATACCCGGCACCTGTGGCGCTTCTGGCGCTTCGTCCCTTCCGTCAGCCGCTCGATGGACGATAAAGCCGGGCGCATCTTTTCCATTGGCATCGGAGAACTGCCCCTGGTGCAACAGGCCACCTTCAGCCTCTGGGAAAACAGCCGCGCCATGATGGCCTACGCCTACCGCAGTAAAGAGCACAAGGAAGTGATCCGCCGCACGCGGCAGCTGGGCTGGTACCGGGAAGAATTGTTCGCCCGTTTCCATCCCTATCGGGCCGAAGGAGAGTGGGAAGGAGGAGGCACCCCGCTGGATGGGTATTTGAAGGAATAGCCCTACCTTTGTAATCCGGTTATTCGGCGTTCCCAGTTCGCCTGCAGGCTGCGAACACCGAACACCAAACTGCGAACAACCGAACATCATGATCAAACTCAACCACAAAACCTTCGGCCAGGGAGACCCCATCGTCCTCCTGCACGGCCTGTTCGGCACGCTGGACAACTGGCAAACCCTGGGAAAGCAGCTGGCGGAAAATCATACCGTCTATCTCGTCGACCAGCGCAATCACGGCCGGTCGCCCCACCACGATGACATCGACTACCCCTGTATGGCGGAAGACCTGCTGTACTTCCTGGAGTCCAACTGGATGTTCAAAACACACCTAATCGGCCACTCCATGGGCGGTAAGACAGCCATGCAGTTCGCCCTCCGGCACCCGGATATGGTCGACAAGCTGGTGGTCATCGACATCGCGCCCAAAAAGTACCCGCCGGGGCACCAGCAGATATTCGACGCCCTGCGCAGCCTGGACCTCCATTCGATCGACGATCGCAGCGAGGCCGATGAACAGCTCAAGGAGAAAATCCCCGATTACGCCATCCGGCAATTCCTCCTCAAAGGGCTGGCCCGCGATAAAAAGGGACACTACCGCTGGAAGATGAACCTGGAAAGCCTTTATCAAAACTACGATAACCTGCTCGCTCCTCCGGAGATGGACGATCCCTACGAAGGCGAGGCGCTATTCATTCGCGGCGGCGATTCTCCCTACGTCCAGGATGAAGATATCGGCCTGATCCGCGACTGGTTCCCCAACGCCCGTGTAGAAACCATCGAAGAGGCCGGCCACTGGGTGCATGTGGACGCGGGGGAGCGATTGCTGGAGTTGATCCGGGGGTTCGTTGAGTAGGTTGATTGGGTTGATTGGCTCTGGACGAGCTTGGTTCGTTGATTGGGTTGATTGGGTTGATTGGCTCCTCTGGGCAGGCTCTTGGTTCGTTCCCTGGTTGGGGGGACTGTTCAAAATAGTGTGCTTTTATCTCTAACCGCAGGCGACGCAGAGTATTCGCTGTCAAGCGAATACTCTGTGTCTCTCTGTGGTCTCTGTGTTTCAAAACTTGCTGGCAGACACACATTTCTGAACACTCTCTGGTTGGGAGGTCCTGAATCAACCCAATCAACTACTTCCCCCCCTTCCGTCTCAAAAGATAAGCAATATACCCATTGAGCAACTTTAAGCATCTCAAATATTGTGTTCTGATTTCAGCCAGAATAGCCTTCGAAATGTATCCTTCATCATTAGCGCAGATCATGTGCTCCAGTGTTTCCATCAATGAACCTCTGGATACCCGACAGAACTGTATGTTTTCCTGATAATGAAACCGGCCATGCCCCTCCGCAATATTGGATGTAACCGATCTCGATGAATCGAGTACCTGAGCAGTAAGCAAATACTTTTCTGAGGAAGGGAAATATTCCTTGGCAATTCTGGAAACCTCTTGCCGAAATTTTCGGCACTCCTTATAAACTTCAAGTTCTTCAAAACTTCCCCATGCCATAATGCATTTTTATTTGCAAATTTACCGATCAGGCCAAAAATGTTCCAGGACAGTAGAGCGACTCTTTTCATAGCTTAGAGTTTGTTCAAAATTCGATGAAAAAACCAATAAACCCCTGATTTCCAACCAAATCAACTCAATCAACCAAATCAACCACATGCCCGGCATCTACCTCCATATCCCCTTCTGCAAGCAGGCCTGCCACTACTGCAACTTCCACTTCTCCACCTCGCTGAAGTACAAGGCGGAGATGATGGACGCCATGCTGCGGGAGTTGGAGTTGCGCCACAACTACCTGGAAGACAAAACGCTCGACAGCATCTACTTCGGCGGCGGCACCCCCAGCCTGCTGACGGAAGATGAACTCATGTGCTTTTTCGAGGAGATCGGAAAATACTTTACCCTCAACCCGGGCGCCGAGATCACCCTGGAGGCCAACCCCGACGACCTGACGAAAGAAAAGATCGCAGCCCTGCGCCGCACGCCCGTCAACCGCCTGAGCATCGGCATCCAGTCCTTCTTCGAAGAGGACCTCCGTTTTTTCAACCGCGCCCACAACGCCCGCGAGGCGCGCGCCTGCCTGGAGGAAGCCCTGGGCGCCGGCTTCGACAACCTGGCCATCGACCTCATCTACGGCTCGCCCACCACCAGCGACGGCCACTGGGAGGAAAACCTGAAAACCACTTTTCGTTATAATATTCCCCATGTTTCCTGCTATGCCCTGACGGTGGAGGAGCGCACCGCCCTGGCCCATTTTATAAAAACCGGAAAAGCCAGGCCGGTGGAGGAGGAACATGCCGCCCGCCAGTTTGACATGCTGGTGGCCGCTATGCGATCCGAAGGATACATCCAGTACGAGATCTCCAACTTCGCCCAACCCGGCCATTTCGCCGTGCACAACTCCAGCTACTGGAAGGGCGAACCCTACCTGGGCCTCGGGCCTTCCGCCCATAGCTACAACGGGGAAAGCCGGCAGTGGAATGTGGCGAACAATGCGAAGTACCTGCGCGCGTTGCATGACTTTCCAGGCTTTGAAAACCGGCCAAGCCTGCTTTTCGAGATCGAGCGCCTCTCCCCCTCCGACCGCTACAACGAATACGTCATGACCGGCCTGCGCACCACCTGGGGCGTAGAGCTTGGGCGCCTGCGGCAAATGGGCGCGGACATCGAGCGCCATTTCCTGCAGCACATCCAACCCTTCGTGGACAACGGCCAGGCGGAGCGGGAAGGGGATACCGTGCGCCTGACGGACGCCGGCAAGTTCCTGGCGGACGGGATAGCGGCGGCGGTGTTTTTCACCTAGGGTTTCTTAATTAACATTTTTGTTTAGCGGAGACTTGCTTAAATTGCGTAGGTGGCAGTACAGTTGCCGCCAACTTCTGTACCTTTTCATTCTGGCCTAGTACCCGCCCGCTATTTCACATCGCCTATCTCCTCAATTTCCCTACCTTTGCACAACCCCGGCGCCCCCTTAGCCGTTGTTGGTTGTGAGCTGCTCATTCAGCGAGCTGCCACCGGCAACCGCCAAACAAAAATACTCAACAGACAACGAGCCATGCCACAAGATAAACCGCAACAACCCAAACGCACCGACGTCAACGAGCTCGGCGAGTTCGGCCTGATCGGCCACCTGACGCAGAACTTTCCCCTGCGAAACCCCTCTTCCATCAAGGGCGTGGGCGACGATGCCGCCGTGATCGACAATGGCCAATACCTGACCGTCGTGTCTACCGACATGTTGGTCGAGGGCATCCACTTCGACCTGATGTATACGCCCCTGAAGCACCTTGGGTACAAGTCCGTCATTGTCAACCTGTCGGATATCTATGCCATGAACGCCCGGCCGAAGCAGGTGACGGTCTCCATCGCCCTGTCCAACCGCTTTTCCGTGGAAGCGCTGGAAGAGATCTACGACGGCATCCGCACCGCCTGCAACATCTATAATGTCGATATGGTGGGCGGCGACACCACCTCCTCCCCCCGCGGCCTGATCATCAGCGTGACGGCCATCGGGCAGGGAGAAAAGGACAAGCTCACTTACCGCTCCGGCGCCAAAGTGGGCGACCTGATCTGCATTACCGGCAACGTGGGCGCCGCCTACCTGGGCCTCCAGATCCTGGAGCGCGAGAAGCAGGTATATCTGGAAAACCCCGGCGTGCAGCCCGAGCTGGAGGGCCACGATTACCTCATCGGACGGCAGCTCAAGCCGGAAGCCCGCCGGGATATGATCGGCCGTTTCGAAGAGAACGGGTTGGTGCCCACCGCTATGATCGACATTTCTGACGGCGTGGCCTCCGAGCTGTTCCACATCAGCAAGCAATCCGGCGTGGGCGTCTTTTTGGAAGAGAGCGGCGTGCCCATCCACCCCGACGCCCAGCTGCAGGCCCTGGAGTTCAAGCTCGACCCCATCACCTGCGCCCTGAGCGGCGGCGAGGATTACGAACTGCTCTTCACCATCGATCCCAAGGACGTCGATAAGGTAAAATACCTTCCAGACATTTATATTGCGGGCGAGATCGTGCCCCAAGAGGACGGCGTTAACCTGCACACCAAGGGGGGGAATATTCATGCCCTCAAAGCACAGGGGTGGCAGCATTTTGACCCGGGGAGGTGAGGGGTGCAGAGTACGGGCGGTGGGCGGTTAGCAGTTGGCTGTTGGCGTTTGGCCCTTTGGAATAGCAGCCTTGTCCGGGGCATCTCAGGGATAGCGAATTCCACATGGTTCGCAGCAAAGCATTTGAAGAGAGCCAGAATGTAGGATTCAATGTTTTGTTTTTTATACATAAATGAAACGTAACCATTCAGTCTAAGATGCTCCTGGCGCGAAATTTTGTAAGCCATCCTTCCCCTTTCAAGGGAAATGAGAAGGGGTTCCGGCAGAAAAAAACCTGCAAAATTTCGTACCAGGAGCCAAATCACCATTATGCTGATAGTTACAATGAAACAGCCTAAGAATTTTGCGTCAGGCATATTTCAGCCCTTTGCTGAATAATTGTAAAAGATAAGCCAATTCCATTCCATGCAACTGAAAAAGATCATATTCCCTTTCGCCCTTGCCGGCCTTTTGCTTGCCGGCCTTTCCGGCTGCCAGTCTGACGGCAGCGGACACAGCAGCGCCGAAGAGGCGCCGCCGAAGGAAAAGGCGCCTGTCCCCAGATTTGAGCGGGATTCGGCCTATGTTTTTGTGGAACGCCAGCTGGCGTTCGGCCCGCGGGTGCCGAATACCGAAGGTCACCGGGAGTGCAAAGAATGGCTGGTAGAGATGTTCAACAGCTACGGCGCCAGGGTCATCGAGCAGGACTTCCGGGCCGGCGCCTATACCGGCGAGACGCTGAACGCCACCAATATAATTGCCCAGTTCAACCCGGAGGCCACTAAACGCATCGTACTGGCGGCCCACTGGGACAGCCGGCCCTTCGCCGATTCTCCCATCAATGAAGAACGGAAGGACGAGCCCATCCTCGGGGCGGATGACGGAGGCAGCGGCGTGGCCGTCTTGCTGGAAGTGGCCCGCCAGCTGCAGGCCCACCCCATCGATATAGGCGTGGACATCGTCCTTTTCGATGCCGAAGATTACGGGGAGAGCGGGGGAGAGCGGGCGGAAACCTACGCCCTCGGCTCCCAGTACTGGTCGCGCAACCTGCACGTCAGCGGCAAGCAACGGCCCCGGTACGGCATCCTGTTGGACATGGTCGGCGCCAGGGGCGCCCGCTTCCCCCGGGAGTATTATTCGATGCAGTTTGCCCCCCAGCTCGTCCGGAAAGTATGGACGCTGGCCCAGAATATGGGCTACGGCAATTACTTCGTCAACGACACCGGCGGCGGCATCACCGACGACCACTACTTCGTCAACACCATCGCCAAAATTCCCATGATCGACATCATCAACCGGCAACCAGGCACCCAGACCGGTTTCGGGGAGCACTGGCACACCCACGATGACGATATGGACATCATCGACCCGAGAACCCTCCGGGCAGTCGGGCAGGTGGTGCTGGCCGTGGTGTACCGGGAGGCGAATGGGGAGTTTTGAGGGAGAGGGGAGGCCAAAACCATCTTCGGGCTGGTTTTGATTTTTCAGATTTCCGGTTTACATTTATAATCTCCCCGATAAGCCATTTTTCACGAGTCACGAATTTCACCCGGCTCCAAAGGAGCCAGGCAACGAATCAACGAGTAACGCCCGTCTTCGTGCCTCAGCGTTCGACTGAGTTCACGCCGAAGTCCGGGTAAAAATCCCAAACCCCGAATCACGAATCCAGATTAACGATTAACGAACCTCCCCTTCCCAGCCATGACAACCGACAAGTACATCAAGAATTACATCGACGGCGCCCTGGCGCCCGCCGTTTCCGGCCAATACCTCGACAATTACAACCCGGCTACCGGCAAGGTGTATTCCCACCTGCCCGATTCGGATGAGAACGACGTGCAGCGCGCCGTGGAGGCTGCCGGGCGCGCCTTTCGGGAGTGGTCTGTTGCGGAGCCGCGCACCCGTTTCCGGTTGCTGATGCGCATTGCCGACATCATCGAGCAGAACATGGAAACCTTTGCCCGCGCCGAAACGATGGATTCCGGCAAGCCTTTGTCCATGTCAATGAGTGTCGACATTCCGCGGGCGCAGGCCAACTTTCGTTTTTTTGCCACCTCTGTCCTGCAGTTCGGTTCCGAGTCGCACCACATGGCGGGAGAGGCCATCAATTATACGCTTCGCCAGCCGCTGGGGGTAGTAGGTTGCATTTCTCCCTGGAACCTGCCGCTGTACCTCTTCACCTGGAAGATCGCTCCTGCCCTGGCCACCGGCAACTGCGTGGTGGCCAAGCCTTCCGAACTGACGCCCATGACGGCCTACCTGCTCTCCAAGGCCTGTATCGAGGCCGGCCTTCCCCCGGGAGTGCTCAATATCGTCCACGGGCTGGGGCCGAAGGCCGGCCAGGCCATCGTCGAGCACCCCAAAGTGAAGGCCATCTCCTTTACCGGTGGGACGGCCACCGGGCAACAGATCGCCCGGACGGCGGCGCCGGTATTCAAGAAGCTGTCTCTCGAACTGGGCGGGAAAAACCCGAACATCATCTTCGCCGACTGCAATTTTGATGAAATGATGGTGGCCACTCTACGGTCCTCCTTTTCCAATAACGGCCAGATCTGCCTGTGCGGCTCCCGCATTTACGTGGAACGCCCCCTGTACGAAAAGTTCCGCGATGAGCTGGTCAAACGCACCCAGTTCCTCAAAGTAGGCGACCCTTTTTCCACAGTGGCCGACCTGGGCGCGCTGGTTTCCAAACAACACCTGGAAAAAGTGCAGAGCTACCTGTCTCTGGCAGAGGTGGAAGGCGGGACGATCCTCTGCGGCGGCAACCGCCTGGAGATGCAGGGCGAGTTCGAGGGCGGCTACTTCCTGCGCCCGGCGGTCATCGAGGGGCTGCCCCTTGAATGCCGCACCAACCAGGAGGAGATCTTCGGCCCGGTAGTAACCATTGCCCCCTTCGATACCGAAGCGGAAGCCGTCGCCCTGGCCAATGGCACCCAGTACGGGCTTTCGGCTACTGTCTGGACTCAGGATATCTCACGTGCCAACCGGGTTGCAGAGCAGCTGCAGGCCGGTATCGTGTGGGTCAACTGCTGGATGGTGCGCGACCTGCGTACGCCTTTCGGAGGTGTGAAAAATTCCGGCGTGGGACGGGAAGGAGGAACCGAGGCTCTGCGCTTTTTTACCGAGCCGAAAAATGTATGTGTTAAATACGGGTAAGTGCTCGAAGAAAATACGCCTAACAAGGCGCATACAGGATTTTTATTTTTTCCACATAGTAATTAACATTTTTTCCACCCGCCAGGCGGGGTTTTCACCAGTTTGTACCCGATTCATGTGGATATTTTTCCTGGCTGCAACCCAACTTTTGCCTTTGATTTCTTGCCTTTTCGCCCTAAAGTTCGCACCTTTGTATGTTAGACGGTAAAACGGGCTCAGGTTAGATATTTCCAACCCAACTTTACAGAAAGTAGTACTTCGCTGTGTATCAGCGTTGAGCGACGCGAGAGAAAACCATCGACTAGCCAGCTTCTTACCCCTGCTTTCACAACCGGTACAGAAGCAGTTAGCCATCCCAGCTTGCAGAGTAGTAGCAACAGGGATTGTTTCTCCCTGGTAATAGGACGGCATTAGGGGCCTGCCATTGGAGCAAGCGCCAAAAATGTTGGTCCTGAAAACCCTGCTGTGCCAGTGATAATACTGTAGTATACCCGAAAGCACCTACCGCTATCCTTGCGGACGGCAGCTACTGAGAAAACACTTTGCACCTGACATATACCCACACCCATTGGCCATATCCAGAAATCGCCAGGCAAAAGCCTGCTGTTACCTTTCCGGAGGGAGCCCGGAATGAAAGGTTTTACGGCCCTGTTTTTGAACAACTGCCCGGGAAACGGGTTTTTTGACAGGCTATGAAATGAACTACATACAATCTAAAAAGGCAGCACGATGACTTACAAAACAATTTTTTCCGGACAGCTCGAGTTCGGTACCGAGCGAAGCTTTGAACGTGTCCAGCAGATGTTCGAGCACCGGGCCGAGAACTATTACCGGCAGGTAATACTCGTCAAGCAGGAAGAGATATTCAAGGAAGAGAGCCTAACCCTTGAAATTCCCCGCCTCATTGCCCACGCCACCGAAAAAGAATGGCGCAATACCATCAATATGCTGGAGTTTATCGTTCAGTACGCCATTGCCGGCGGCCTGAGCGCCTGGATGGTGGAAGAAGGCAAAGTAATTGACCACCGCCACGTCGAACCCAAAGGAGATAAAGCAGCTGTACAGGCCTTCCTGAGAGGCCGGGAGCTGATCAAGGAATCGGGCAGGGAACAAGAAGCAATGAAAGCCCTCAGCCGTGCTATCGACAAGTTCGCGCGCCATGCCAAGGCATACGAACGCCGCGGTTTTGTCAACTATCAGTTGCACAATTTCCAGGATGCCCTCTATGATTATTCCAAAAGCATCGACATCAACCCCGATGCCGCCGAGCCCTACCTGGGCAGGGCAGCTGTTAAAATAACCCTGGAAGATTACGAGGACGCCGTGCAGGACCTTGCCTCCGCTATCAAAGGTTCGATCCCCTTACAACCGATGTACTGGCAGGCCCGCCGGATGAAAGCCGACTGCCACTTCAAACTCGATGAATACGACAAAGCTGCTACCGAGCTGAAGTTTTTCACCAGGCGGGAATTCTCCCCCGATGACCCCAACTACCGCTGGCGCAAACGGGCCTTCTTCAACTACGGCCGCGCCCTCATGGAAACCGGCAAATACGCCGACGCCATCGCCGCCTTCGACAACTCTCTAAGCATCGAAGGGGTAGACGATGACATTCAGGATGCCGAACCGCTTCTCTACCGGGGTATAGCTCTGAAAAAAGCAGGCAAGGCCGGCTTCAGAAAAGATTGGGAGGAGGCCGCCAACCGGGGTTCTAAGCGTGCTGCCGAACTGCTGGAACAGGTTGCTGCCTAAAATAAAATTCCCTTCCGGGAAACAGATACTTGTTGCGGGAGCCGCCCCGGAGTTTTCTCCCCGGCGGCTCCCGCCATTTGTACGGGCAAGCCCGCCCTCATCCCTCGGCCGGGTAAACTTCCGGTTTACGGTTTCCCAATTCCCCATAACTTCTCCCCCCTCCAGGCGTTATAAGAAAAAACCAATTCGCAAACTATGCCTTACCGTTTTCTCATTGCACTGGCATTCTTACTCGGTGCTGGCCTCAGTGCCTTCTCCCAGCAGTACCTCACCGTTCGCGACGTGCCGGGCAAAACCCTCAAGCTGTATGACGAAGCGCGGCAGCACCTCAATGCCGTCCGCAATGCCGAGGCGCTGGAAGTCCTGGAAAAGGCCCTGCAGAAGGAACCCACCTTCATCGACGCCCGCCTGATGTACGCCGATCTCAACCTGCAGCTGAAGCGCTACCGTAAGGCCGAAGAAGAGTTTGAAGAAGCTTTGGCGCTGGGGCCAGATTATGCGCCTTTGGCCTATTTTCTGTGCGCCCAGGCAGAATTTGAGCAACACAAATACGAGGAAGCTGCCGCCCACCTGGATCAGTACCTGGAGTCCGGAAAAGTAAAAGAGGACAGAAAGGCCGAAGCGGAGCGCCTGCTGGCCAGCGCCCGCCTGGCTGCCGATGCCCGCAACCGCCCTGTGCCTTTCGGCCCGGAAAGCCTGGGGCCGGGCGTCAACACGGAAATGCCCGAATACCTGCCCTCCCTTACCGCCGATGGAGAAAGGCTCGTCTTTGTGCGGGTGGTGGACAGGCAGGAAGATTTCTTTCTCAGCTGGAAGCAGAACGGCCAATGGCAGAAAGCCGTACCCCTGGATAACATCAACCACCCCCAACTCAGCGAAGGGGCACAGAGCATCGCCGCCAACGGGAAGGCCATCGTGTTCACCGCATGCGAGCGCAAGGGAGGCCTCGGCCGCTGCGACCTGTATATCACCGAGATGAAAAACGGCCGGTGGCAACCCGCCCGCAACCTGGGTGCTCCCGTAAACACCAGGGGCTGGGAATCTCAACCCTCCCTGTCGGCCGACGGCCAGACGCTCTACTTCGTCAGCGACCGCCCGGGGGGCGAAGGGCTGATCGATATCTGGTACAGCCAAAGGGATGCTGCCGGAAACTGGCAGGAGCCTCAAAACCTGGGCCCCGTTATCAATACGGCGGAGCGGGAACAGGCGCCCTTCATCCACCCCGACGGCCAGACGCTGTACTTCATGTCGGACGGCCACCCCAGCCTGGGCGGATTCGACCTCTACCTTTCCCGCCGACAGCCCGACGGAAGCTGGAACACGCCCCGGAACCTGGGCTACCCCATCAATACCGAGGCCAACGAGGGCGCCCTCATCGTCAGCCTCGACGGCAGCACTGCCTACTTCTCCACCGACCGGGCCGGCGTTGTCGACAGCCTGATGCCTGAAGACAGAAAGCTGTTGCGCCGCTCTTCGGACATTTACCGTTTCGAACTGTATCCGGAGGCCAGGCCGCAGCCGGCAACTTATGTAAAAGCCATCGTCCGGGAAGCTGTAACCGGCCGCTCCCTTTCCGCCAATGTGGAGTTCATCAAACTGAAAAGCGGACAGATCCACCTCAAGGCCCAAACCGACGAGGAGGGCGAATTCCTGGCCGTATTGCCGATCGGTGAAGACTACGCCCTCAACGTCTCCAAACCCGGCTACCTTTTCCACTCCGAAAATTTTGCCCTCTCGGAGGCCGGCAGCCTCACCGAACCCTTCCTTCTGGAGATCGAGCTGTCGCCCATCCCCGAACCCATGGCTGAGATCCCCGCCGCCAAACCGGTCATCCTGAAAAACGTCTTCTTCGAAACGGGCTCCGCCGAGCTCCGCCCGGAATCCACCGCCGAACTCAACCGGCTGAAGGAACTCCTGGAAGAAAACCCCGGCCTGAAGATCCGTATCAACGGCCATACGGATGATGTAGGTTCGGAAAAGGACAATCAGATCCTTTCCGAAAACCGGGCAAAAGCCGTCTACAATTACCTCGTCCGCCAGGGTATCAGCGAAGAGCGCCTGCAATACAAGGGATTCGGGGAAAGCGAGCCTATCGCTACGAATGAAACGGCAGAAGGAAGGCAGATGAACCGGAGGACGGAGTTTGAGGCGGTGCGGGAATGAGAATAGCCCCTCGAAGCATAACCTGTTTTCGACTGTATGGCGTTTGGGGAAATACTCCTGGAGTTCGGGGGGAATTGTTGGATGGTTTGATTGCTACCTTGCCGGTAGCGAGGGGGGCATGACACCAATTCAACCCGGATTATTCATGAGTTAATCTACTGCAAAGCCAAACTGCCCGCCATTCCCGGGCGTCCTCGTCAGTCGATGCTCACCGTATCTGGGGATACGGCTGCGCGTCTCCTTCCTGCGGGAGCCCAGGCCTGACAAGCATTTTGGCTTCTCGTGACGAAGAACCCATGAATAATCCGGGATAACCATCCAGCAATCCAACAATCTTCCCAGCCCTTCAGCCGCCTAACAATATAGCAATCCAACCATCCGGCCCTCCTCAGATCAATCCCCTCGACTTCAGTTCCAGATACTTATTCACCGTATTGATCGACAAATCCTCCGGGCGGGTGAGGATGGCCTGTATGCCGTACTGCTGCAGCTTCTGGACCATCTGCGACTTTTCGGTGAGGAATTTGCGGGCGATGGTCTGATGGTAGATGTCCTCCAGGGTCTCTACCCGTTCTTCCACAAAGTCGCGGATCTCGGTATTTTCGAAAAAGACCACCACCAGGAGGTGGAAGGTATTGATGCGGCGCAGGATAGGCAGCACGCGCTCCAGGGCGTAGGAACTCTCGAAATTAGTGTACAGCATGACGAGGCTGCGGCCGGTTATGAGCTTGCGGGCAGCGTAGTAGAGCAGTTCGTAGTTGGCCTCCAGGGGGCGTTCCTCCTCTTTGTAGAGGGCCATGAGTATCTTATTGAGCTGGGTGGGCTTGCTATCGGCCTTGATGGTGGCGCCGATCTTGTCGGAGAAGGTGACCAGGCCGGCGCGGTCGTACTTCTGCAGGGCGATGTTGGAGATCACCAGGCTGGTGTTGATGGCGTAATCCATCAGGCTGAGCCCTTCGAAGGGCATGCGCATGGCGCGGCTCTTGTCGATGACACAGTACACCTGCTGGGCACGTTCGTCCTCGTACTGGTTGACCATGAGGCTGTTGCGGCGGCTGCTGGCCTTCCAGTTGATGCTGCGGTAGTCGTCGCCGCGCACGTAATTCTTGATCTGCTCAAACTCGTAGCTGTGCCCGATGCGGCGGATCTTCTTGATGCCCTTGTGGTGAGTGGTTCGGTCGAATGCGCGCAGTTCGAACTGCTTCATCTGCAGGATGGAAGGGTAAACCGGTACGCTCATCTCCTGAGGTATGATGTAGCGCCGTTCCACCAGCCCGATGATGGACGCCAGAAAAGCGTTAATGTCTCCGAAAACGTATTCTCCCCGCTCCACCGGCCGCAGCTCATAGCTGATGCGATGCTGTTCCCCGGGTTTCAGGTAAAGCCGCTTTTCAAAGTCCCGGATCTGGAACTGATACGGCAATTCATCAATAATGGTAATGAACAAGGGCAGTCGTGAGCGGTTCTCTATCTCCACCTTTACTGTATTGGTATCTGCCAGGTTGAAGATCCGGGGCAGCCGGCGCACCCCCCCTAAGGCTACCCTTCGGTTGAAGAGCAGTACCAGGTCGAGCAAGACAAGCGCCAGGGCCAACACGAATACCCCCTGCGCCACCGGAAAGAGGAGCGGCGCCCAGAAGCTGGCCATAAAGAGTACCGCAAGGCCTCCGAACAGCCAGAAAAAACGGTTGGTGAGATAGAGGTTTTTCAATGTCGTTGATTCGTGATTCGTGATTCGTGATTCGTGATTCGTTGATTCGTGATTCGTGATTCGTTGATTCGTTATTCGTAAGCCGGACGCCGGCGAATACCGAGTCCCGAATACCGAATATCGGTTCACGGTTCACGAATCCCGATTTACCTCGGTACTTCGATCTTCTGAATGATACTCCGGATCACATCCTCCGTCGTATAGCCCTCCATTTCCCGTTCAGGGGTCAGGATGATGCGGTGGTTGAGGACGGGATAGGCGACGTACTGAATATCATCGGGGGTAACGAAATCGCGGCCGTTCATAGCGGCCACTGCCTTTGCCATTTTCATGATGGCCAGGGAAGCCCGGGGAGAAGCCCCCAGGAAGAGGTCGCCGTTGTTGCGGGTATCGTGGACGATGTGTGCGATGTAGTCCAGCAATTCCTCCCGGATGAGGACCTGCTCGATCAGGGCCTGGCATTCCTGGATCTCCTGGGCGGTAAAGACGGCTTTCACCTCCGTGCGCTGCGCCATTTTGAAATCGCTCCGGAAGCGGCGCAGTATGGCCTTTTCCTCATCCAGGCTGGGGTACTGCAGTTTGATCTTGATCAGGAAGCGGTCGAGTTGCGCCTCCGGCAGCTTGTAGGTTCCCTCCTGTTCGATGGGGTTCTGGGTGGCGATCACGAAGAAGGGGAAACCCATGGGGTAGGTATCGCCATCGACGGTAACCTGGTATTCTTCCATCACCTCGAAGAGGGCCGCCTGCGTCTTGGCCGGCGCCCGGTTGATCTCATCGATCAGGATGATATTGGAAAAAATGGGGCCGGCATTGAAGGAAAACTCCGAAGTCTTCATATTGAAGACCGTTGTACCCAGCACATCACTGGGCATGAGGTCGGGAGTAAACTGTATGCGGGAAAAGCCGACGTCCAGCGTCCGGGCCATCAGTTTGGCGGACAGGGTTTTGGCGATGCCGGGTACTCCTTCCAGCAGGACATGGCCGCCGCACAACAGGCCGGCCAGCAACAGTTCCATTAGCTCCCCCTGCCCGATGATGACCTTGCCAAGTTCTTCCCGGATACGGTTGGCGGCAATGTTCACCCTGGCCAGGTTCAGCCGGTTGCGATGCCATTCTTCCGGTTCTTCGCCCTCGTGGGGTTCCTGCTCACCGGGAAGAGGAGGCGGAGCGCTTTGCTCTTCTTCCTTCCCGGCTTCGGGCCCTGTCTCCTCATTTTCATTGATCTCGTCAATAGACATAACAATGGTTTATGTTCCTTACTTGCAATTCTTATAAAACCCGTCCAGCAAACGGTGGAAATCGATCAGGGTATTCTCTGATACGAAAGACGAGTTCCGGATATTCTTATACAAAAGTATGATCTTCCTGACGGTTTCCTTAGAAATTTCCGATTTATGAGCCAGGCGCTCTACGAAGTCTTCATCCAGGTCGCGCGACTGTATAGCGTAATGCTCCCAGAGGAAAGCCCGAAACAATTTCATCTGCTGGAGGGCCAGTTTTTTGTGGTTGTTCTGAATGAAGTACAACCGGCCGATGGTAGACAGGAATGCCAGGGAGGTATTGGTATTGGGCTCCAAAACCGGAATGATCCGTTGCTTGCGCTTAGCGCGGAAGGCCAGGAACAACAGGCCCAACCCCAGGAGAGTATACCACGCCCAGGCCAGGGGCGGCTGGCTAAGGATGTATTGCAGAGGGCTTTCTTCGGAAAGCTGCCGGTTGGCCAGCGCATTGCCCCTGTTGTTCATCCGGCGGCCCATCCATTCCGGGGCCCGGCTGTAGCGGTCCCAGTAGATGGGGCCGGCCTGGAGGTGGGAAAAGGCGCGGTTGGCGTATTCCAACCCCCGTTCTTCCAGGAGATGTATGTTCGAGAAGGCCAGGGGAGTGGTATGGAGATAGAAAAACCCGTCGCCGTACCTCACCCGCGCAAAATTGGCCAGGCTGTCATTCATCATGCCGATCGGGACCAGCCCTTCCTCCTGCCCGCAAAAGTAAAAAGACTCGATGTAGCTCCAGGAATAAGGCTGCGCCTTCTGCCTGGTAACATACTCATAGTGGTATGGCTCAGGCGCCCGGAGTTCGGCGTGCTCGAAATTGAGCGCCACGGCCGTATCGTAAAAAATGTTGTAATCCTCCCAGTAGATGTCGTCACATTCTTCATAATAGAGGTGGAACATCAGGTCGTAGGGAATCGTCTTACTGGAAATGAAGGCCAGGTTGCCGGATTCCACGAAGCTCAGCAGGGCATTGACGTCCGAAGAATCCATATAAAGGGCCTGGCCGACAAAAATGTAGTTGGCCGATTCGTCTTCTTCGGGCAGTACGCCCTGGAGGCTATCCCTAAGCACCTCTACCGAATGGCCGGGATAAAGCCCCTGCAGTAGTTCGAAGATCACATAGGCGCCATAAGGCTGCCGGCTGGCCTCATCATACGTTTCCCGCCAGTCGAACTTTCGGGGCGGGTCCCTGAACAAGAACATGAGGGTGACGGTGGCCAGTATTACTGCCAGAATAAGTGCCAATATGTATTTTCTCTTCACCATATTTGTCACCCTCCTTTCACCCGGCCGGCCAGGGCCCGGAATTTCGGCTCCAGCGCCTTATACTCGCTCCTGCCCAGGCCGCGGCTCCCGTACCAGGCCCGCTCAAAGATGCGGGTCACCTCTTCGAATGCCTCCGATAAAGGAGTCTCTTTCATTTCCAGGATATAATGCCGGTTGGTCTTCTCCCTCCTCCACCGGATCTTTTTGCGGATGGATAATTCCTTTAAAATAGACAGGTAGTAGAGGCGAAGGGCCAATGCATATTCCTCCTGGTCCAGCGCCCGGCGTAGATAGGCATCCAGGTTGGACTCGTGGATATTCTCTTCTATCTTTTCCAGGCTGATCACGCTTTCTTCGCTCTCCTGCTTTATCTTTTTGTTGCGGGGGGCGCTCTCCAGGCCCAGCACTCCTCGCAAGATCAATGCCAGTACAATGGCCAGGATGAGAATAGAAAGGAATTTCAGAATGCCGGCAGCCAACTCCGGGTTGACCTGCACACTGTTCCTTTCCCGCGGCGGCCGCTCGTATTGCCCTTCCGCACCTCCCTCCTGCCTTTCTACCTTTTCCTGCGTTTTCTTCTTCACCGCCGCTTCCGAAAAATCGAGCCCTTCCTTGGCTTTTTCCCACTCTTCTTTTTCGAACTGCCGTCCGTCCAGGCGCTCTTCCAGGTATTGCCCATAGGGGTCCTGTCCCTGCGCCGTCGGGAAGGAGGGGAGGATGAAGAGAAGAAGAGCAGTGTATAAAAAGTGGGGTTTCATGGGTTCACTGGTTCATGGTGACATTAGTTCATTGGTTCACTGGTTCATGGCAATGGAACAATTTAACCATAAAACCGTGAAACATATTTTTCACTCCTGCTCCAACCCCTTGATACTACGCCGGCGCCCGATCTGCTGTATACGCTCCATCAGAGCCGGCGCTTCCTTGATCTCCAGCAGGGAATAATACAACAACCCTCCGCCGATAAGGATTATGGAAGAAACAAGATACAGGATAAAAACGGTAATAAAAGCCAGAAATACCGCACTGAACTGTTGCATGGCCGATTCTTCCAGCAGGACTACCCAGGTAATCAGATCGAAATAGAACCACGCCAGAGTGCTGTCGGCCAGCGAAAAGGCCAGCAGCCCCACCAGCATCAGGATGAGGAACAACCCGAAAGACTTGCTGTAGGACTGGCTGATAAGGGCCAGCCCCCTACCCAGGGCAGAAACGGGGTTGATGCCCTCCCGCAGGCCGGAATACGCCCACAGTAACGGCGCCGGCAACAGGCCCAGCGCCAGGAAAAGAGTATACCAGTCGTTGGTCAGTATCAGTAACTGCAGCGCCCCCATGGGGAGCAGCATTTTCAGAAAGCCCGTAAAAATATTATCCCTCACCTTCCCTTGTTCTTCCAGGATGAGTTTCCGAAAAATGGCGTATCCAACGATGGAAAAACAAACAGTATTGATCAGCGGCAGCAGGGGGGCCGTTTCATTGACAAAAAACTGGCTCAGGGCTGTGGCCATACCGAAAGCCCGGTCCACAAAGACGAACTGCTCGGCCGGCGGCGCCGTTCCGGTAAGGAATACCGCCGCGGAATACAGAAGGGCCGTGGCCAGGGAGGTAAGGACGATACGCCCGGCATTTTTCCGGAAGAAGACAAAGACCTCGGAAAAGATCTCTCCCGAAGACTTGATCTGGGAAAAATTGATCCACTGCCCCGAATCGGCATTGATGTACGTATCCCGTATCGGTTCTTTAAAGCCTACCCTGGCCTTCCTGCGCGGATACCAGACGAAGTACAGCAGCACAAAGGCCAGGCAGGCCAGGATGAACCCGCCCCTGATAAAAGGGGAGGCGTCGGTATGCCGGGTGAAATACCCTTCGATGAAGCCCGCCATCACGATGACGGGCGCTATGCCGATCATGATCTTGATGCCGCGCCGGGCGGAGCGCTGGAAAGACTGCATGCGGGTATAGGTGCCCGGAAAGACCAGCCCCTTGCCCATGGTGATGCCCGCCGCCCCGGCGATGATGATGGCCGATATCTCCAGCGTGCCGTGTATCCAGATGGTCAGGAAGGAATCCCAGAACAGGCCCCGCTCGATGAAAAAGTACTGGAACGCACCCAGCATGATGCCATTGCGGATGAGGATGGCCACCGTGCCTACGGTAAAGAACACGCCCATCACAAAGGTCAGGAAGGCCACGAAGAGGTTGTTCAGGGTGATGCCCAGCGACATGCCGAAGGCGCCCTTTTCCTTGTACACCTTCATGGGGTCGCCCGATTCGATGTTCTCCACCGTCATCTCCACATAGGTATCCCCCAGAATGACATTGGCGAACTGGCTGTCCATGGCGCTCGACACCACACCGATCAGGCAGGCCAGCAGAAAGATCAGAAAGGAGGTCCGGAACTCCGCCCTCGACTCGTGGATGAGCTGGGGCAGCTCGTCCGTCCAGAAGGTCAGCAGGCGGCGGGCGCGCGAGCGGCGGTTCTTGTAGATGTGGAAAAAGATGCGCTGCGCCAGCCCGTTGAGGTAGACGCGCACCGAGCGGTTGGGGTAGAAGGTGCGGCTGTAGGAAAGGTCGTCCGTGATCTGCACGAAGAGGTCGTTCAGCTTGTCGGGGTCTTTCCGGGGGCTGTCCAGAATGTGCTCAAACTCCCGCCATTTGTCCTTGTTCTGCTCGATGAAGTTCGTTTCGCGCATTTGGGGTAGTTAAAAATCCGCCGTTTCGCCGTAATATACCAACTTCAAACGAGTGCTGAAAATTATTGTTGCGGGTTGAGGTATTCTAATGTGCTGTCCCCGCCCCACCTCATTTCTCCTAAAGCCTTTCATGCAACCTTCAGGCCATTCTTTGGCACAAATAAGCTGCCCACTTACTGGCTTTCTATTGTAAATTGTAGAAAAACACCTTGGGCCAAGCCGGGAAAGCAGCATGGTTATCCTCAACCATATCATACCCCTCAACGAAGCAGAGAATAAATTTTAGGCCCTCACCCGGCGTACTGTGCATGAAAAATGTGAAACAAAATCCAAAAATCATGAAAAAACTATTTTTGCTTCCTATCCTGGCACTTTTTTTTGCAGCTATGGTAAGTTGCGAAAAGGACCAGGCTGAACCGGCCACCGGTGTAGATGAGAACCAGGAAATGATCGCCACCAGGGATGGCCGGCATGCCGAAACGCCTTTCAAGGCGTTTTACACAACTGAACTTTCCTACACGGTGGTGCCGCCAAATTTGGTGCTGGATATTACGGCCGAGGGCAATGCCACCCGCCTGGGAAAGAGCACATTTCAATCCGATTCATGGGTTAATATAACCACACCTCTTCCGTTTCCCCAGACCGGGAACATTACGTTCACTGCCGCCAATGGGGACAAATTGTACGCTTCTTTTATTGGCAATGCGAACCCCTATGTCTGCAATGAAGTAGAGGATTGCACCGACTTTGTCGGTAATTTTGTGTTTGGTGAGTGGCTTGGAGGCGTACCCATGGATGGCACCGGCCGGTTTGAAGGTGCTACCGGCGGCGGAACCTACTACGGATCGGCCAATAACACAATCGCACAAGGCCAGATCACCTTCGACGGGGTGTTGATCAATCCGTAGCGGAGATGATTTTGAAAATCGCCTCCCGCTCCCTTATTTTTGTGCCAGCAGCAGGCAATCTGCGCAAAACGTTACTATGAGCAAAGGGCACCGCACCGAACGAAAAAAAAACCGGAACCCCTGCCGGCCATACCCCGCCCACTATCAGGCCCGGTATGGTCAGCAGGCAAAAAAAACTGCATGAAGACCATTGACATCCGAACCACCCAGAATGTTGTCATCGAATACGAGCTGGCGCCCTTGCGCGAGCGCATCTTCGCCTTTTTCATCGACCTCGTCATCCTGGGGGCGCTGTACTTCTTTCTGTTCCTGACGCTGCTCAACGCCCTGGCGCGCGGCTTCGAGCAGTCGCCCTTTCTGGGAGTGGCCCTGTCCTTTATGATGATCTGCGGGTTTATGGTATATCACCTGCTGTCGGAGGTGCTGGCCGACGGGCAGTCGTGGGGCAAGAAGGCCATGGGGATCAAGGTGGTGCGGCTCGACGGGCAGGAGCCGGGGCTGAGCGATTACCTGCTGCGCGCCGTTTTCCACGTCGTCGACACGCTGTTCTCCATCGGCATCCTGGGGTCGCTGCTCATCAGCTCTTCGGAAAAGAACCAGCGGCTGGGAGATATGACGGCCAACACCACCGTCATCCGGGTGCGACACAACCTGCGCTTCCGCCTGGAAGACATCCTCAATATCAATACGCTGGAAAATTACGAGCCCCAGTATCCGATGGTGCGCCAGCTGTCGGAAGAAGATATGCTGGCCATCAAGAACATCGTCACCCGCTACCGCACCTACCGCAACAGCGCCCACCAGAAGGTAGTGGACGAGCTCGTCACCCGCCTCACCGGCATCCTCGGCCTGGGAGAGGAGCCGCGGGATAAGATCGGATTTTTGAGAACGCTGATAAGGGATTATATTGTCATCACAAGGTGATCGGAAGCCGGAAACCGGAAGTGGCAGGGAAGAACAGCAGGTGGTATCCAAACATAGCATCTCTTATGAAAACTCTCCCCACAATGTTACTCCCGGAGCGTTAATTTTTAAATGCCTTTAGTTGTCCTGCCCAAACATTCCCTTCCCCCCTTTCGTTTCCAAAAAAGATCGTGTTCATCACAAATAAAAAAGCCTATGATCTCCCTACAAAACCCCACCCTCTTTCAAAACAAAGCCTTCATCAACGGCCGCTGGGTAAAAGCCGAAAACGGCAAAATCTATCCCGTAAAAAACCCCGCCAACGGCGCCCTCATCGCCGAGGCGCCCGACATGGGCGCCATCGAAACCAGGCGCGCCATCGAAGCGGCCAATGCCGCCCTGCCGGCCTGGAAGGCCAAAACGGCCGGCGAGCGAGCGGCCATCCTGCGCCGATGGTACGAGCTGCAGATGGCCAATGTAAACGACCTCGGCCTCATCCTCACCACCGAGCAGGGCAAGCCGCTGGCGGAAGCCAAGGGGGAGATCAAATACGGCGCTTCCTTCGTGGAGTGGTTTTCTGAAGAGGCGCGGCGCGCCTATGGCGATGTTATCCCCGGCCACGCGGCCGACAAGCGCATCGTCGTGATCAAGCAGCCTATCGGGGTGGTGGCGGCCATCACCCCCTGGAACTTCCCGAACGCCATGATCACCCGCAAGGTGGCGCCGGCTCTGGCGGCGGGCTGCACCGTGGTCGTGAAACCGGCGCAGGACACCCCCCTTTCCGCCCTGGCCCTGGCCGAACTGGCGAGCCAGGCGGGCTTTCCGCCCGGGGTTTTCAACGTCGTCACCACCAATTCACCGGCGGAAGTGGGCGGTGAGCTTACTTCCAACCCCATTGTGCGGAAGCTCTCCTTCACCGGCTCCACCAAAGTGGGCAAGCTGCTGATGGAGCAATGCGCCGGCACCGTCAAAAAGGTAGGCCTCGAGCTGGGCGGCAACGCCCCCTTTATCGTCTTCGACGATGCCGACATCGACGCGGCGGTGGAGGGCGCCATCGCCTCCAAATACCGCAACGCCGGGCAAACCTGCGTGTGCGCCAACCGAATCTACGCCCAGGATACTATCTACGACGAGTTCGTGGACAAACTCGCCAAAGCGGTAAAGGAACAAAAGGTGGGCCCCGGCGATGAGGAAGGCGTCGTCATCGGCCCCCTCATCAACCAGGCCGGCCTGGAAAAGGTGGAAACCCTGGTGGCGGATGCTTTGGAAAAAGGCGCTTCCGTCATTACCGGCGGGCAGCGGCACGAACTGGGCGGCACCTTCTACCAGCCTACTGTGCTGGCTGGTGTGGACGCCAGTATGCGGATGTCCAATGAAGAGATCTTCGGGCCGGTCGCTCCGGTCTACCGCTTTAAGGATGAACTGGAAGTGATCGCCGCCGCCAACTCCACTCAGTATGGCCTGGCCTCCTATTTCTACGGCCGCGACGTGGGCCGCATCTGGCGCGTTGCCGAAGCGCTGGAATATGGCATGGTCGGCATCAATACGGGCATGATCTCCACGCCAGTGGCCCCCTTCGGAGGAGTGAAGGAAAGCGGCATCGGCAGGGAAGGTTCGAAGTATGGGCTGGAAGAGTTTATGGAAATAAAATACCTGTGTTTTGGGGGGATATGAAGTATTTGACTGTTGTTTGTTTTTTAACAGTCAACAGAAACCTATGAACCGCCCCCCGCCAGCTTCCTCAGGTCAGGCACCAAAGCCGGCGTCTCTTTTTTGTACGCCTCAAAATCCGCCCTGCCCTCATATTTCTTTTCCAGCATGGGCACGCCCGACACCCGGGTGAGCAGCCAGGTGAGCACGATCGGGCTGGCGAGGCTGATGTACCAGTGTCCGCAGGGAAGAATCAGTAGCCACAGCCCCCACCAGAGGACGATCTCTCCGAAGTAATTGGGATGGCGGGAAAGGCGCCACAGCCCTTCCGTCATGATCCTGCCCTTGCTGCCCGGCCGGGCCTTGAAGCGCTGCAATTGCCAGTCGGCAACCGCTTCCCACAAAAAGCCTGTCAACCACAACATTATTCCGATCCATTGATACCACGCCAGCCCATCCGGCGCCGGCCGCTGCATTAGCGGAAGCGCGATCATCCACATGAAAAAGCCCTGCAGCAGGAACACCTGGGGATAGGATCGCAGCACTACCCATTGGCCCCACTCTTCCCGCCACTTCGCATAGCGCCAGTCTTCTTTGCCCTGTTTCACCTTTCGCCGGCCGATATGCCAGGCCAGTCGCCCGCCCCAGATGCTGACGAACAGGGCCGGCAGCCAGCTCCAGGAGTGAGGATACTGAACGTGCAGATACCATGCCGCTACTACAAAGCCTAGGCCCCAGCCAACGTCTGCGATACTGTTGTCCCGTTTCCACCAGGAGATGAAGAAAAGGAGGGTCATGTAGATCCAGATGAGCAGGGCGGTGTCGAGGTAGGGAGAGTACATAAAATGAGGTTTTGTGAACTACAATCTTGGGGCATGCCTTTAAGTGCTTGTTTGGAGGTAATCACTTGGGCGGCAAATGCCAGCTTTTTGAACCTCGCTTCGGCTATTTTTTGGCCCGTAGCGCCACTATGAACCAAAAACAGCTTGTCCCGCCGAATGGCGGGAAGCCTTGCGAGAACCTGAAATCTGACATTTTCGCCTTCAAAGCACCACCTCCAAACAAGCACTTTTAAGGAAACAAAATATATCCGGGCTTGAATGTGGAAACACATGGAAAACATGATGGAAATATCCATCCGGGCCCCGAAGCCACGGGGATATTTCCCTGTTTCAATACATTTCCACATATTTCCCTTCTGCCATTCACCTGACTTCCCATCCCATGATACCTGCTGTTTTCCCCTCTTTCAGCTGCACGCGATTCCGACCGTTGGAAACGACGGCCGGAATCGCGTGCGGTGAAATCGTGTTTCAGCATTTTATCCTGTGCAGGAACTTCCACGGGTTTACAGGCGCCATCATCTAAGAGATGCTATGTTAACATCCAATTTTTGGATTCATATAAACCTTTATTTGCTATATTCACTTTTATTCCTAACCCAAATACATGTGGATTAAAATGAAAGGAAAAACTACCCCAGTTTTTTTGGCATTGCTCATCGTATTCATCCTTTTTGCCTTTACCAACAGCCCTTCTTCCGGAAAGGAAAACTCAAGGCCAGCTAAAGTCCAGCGATACATAGAAAAATACCGCTATCTGTCTGTGGAGTTGAACCAAATGACCGGCATACCTACCACGATCATCCTTGCGGTTGCCGGCCTGGAGAGCAACTGGGGTACGAGCGACCTTGCCCGTAATGCCAACAATCATTTTGGTATCAAAGCGAATGATGACTGGCCCGGGCCGGCCTACTGCAAGAGCAGCACCGAATACATGGATGGGTTCCCGGTACAATCCTGGGAATGTTTCCGGAAATACACCCTGATCCGGAAAAGTTATGAGGATTTCGGCAAATTCCTGCTTACCCGCCCCAATTATCAGAACCTGCGATATTACCCGGACTGGGACAACTGGTCATGGGCAGTGGGCCTGCAAGCCGGGGGATATGCTACGGACCCGAATTATGCCGAGAAGCTGATGGAAGCGATCGAAAAGTATAAGTTGTACGATCTCTGAAAAGGCTTTTCTTCCATTACTTCTGTGCCCTCTGTTCCGGAAGATCATCCTCCGAGTACCTTTTCCAAAGCCCGACAGGCCTGCTCCGTATCCTCCCGTGTGCCGGTACTCAGGCGGCACCACTTGTCCAGGGGCGGAAACGGGCGTCCGATAAGTACGTTCTCCTTCCTCATCTCTTCGGCCAGCACGTTGATGTCCCTGCCGGTTTGAAAGAAAACGAAATTGCCATAGGATCTGGCGTGCAACAGGTTCAGCCGCTTTAACGACTGGTAAATAACCTGCTGGGATTCCTCATTTCTCTTCAGGCTTTCCCGATAGAAGGCCTCGTCTTCCAGGGCTGCCATTGCGCCGAAGAGCCCGGCCACATTATTGAAGGCAGCTCTGGCGCTTTGCAGGCGGCGGGCGATATCCGGCCGGGTAATGAGGTAACCGATACGCATGCCCGCCAGCCCGTAGGCCTTGGAAAAAGTACGGCTCACAATGACATTCATATTGTCTTTTACCAATTCCACCATTGAAGGGTAGCCTGGTTCCCCGATGTAGTCATAATAGGCCTCATCCACAAAAGTAACCGTTCGGCGGGAAACGGAAGAGCAGAAGTCCCGCAGTTGATTCGCTGACAGTATGGTACCCGTCGGGTTGTTCGGATTGCAGATAAAAACCAGGCGGGTATTGGAAGTGATGCGCCGCTCCATCGCATCCAGGTCATGAACCAGGTCATCGAGAGGTACCCGGTGGACATAGGCGCCAAACTGCTCGGCGTAGTTCAGCAGCGCCTGAAAAGTAGGGTCGGCAGCAACTACCTCACCTCCCTGCCAGTTGAATACCAGGCCGCTGATGCGCAGCCCTTCTACCGAGCCGGCGGTAACGACAATATGCTCCGGGGTTACCCCCTCCTTTTTCGCCAGCTTTTCCGTCAACTCCTGCTGCCAGGGAAAAGGGTAGCGGCAGGCTACTTCGAAAGCCTCCATCATCGCCTCCTTCACCTTCTGCGAAGGGCCGTAAGGGTTCTCATTGGCATTGAGGCGAATGAGAGAATCCCCATTTCCGAGGTTCCCCCTTCTTTTTCCGGGAGCAGGCCCCGCTATAGCTGCCCAGTTTCCGGCCAGGGTAGCGGCCCCGGCCAGCCCGGCGCGGCGCAGCCACTGTCTGCGGTTCAGTTGGTCCATATTGCTTTCTTTTTTCTACAATATAGAAATTTATGTCCGTACCCGCTTACCCCAATGAAACTGTGGAACAGTGGCATCGAACAATGGCCCCGCGCCCCCTACTCCCCTCCAAACACCCTCACCCTGTCCTGTGCATTTTTCCTGACGTTGACGTAGAACAGGTTGAAATCTCCGGCGTGGTAGTTCTTTCTGAGCAACAGGAAGCTGCCCGGGAATTTCGGCTTGCTGGCCCAAAGTACAGAACCGTGAACCTGAGCGTCGGTATTTTCCGGCCGGACTTTTTCAAAGGGAACGAGAACGGTTCCCAGGTTCAGGCTCTTTGGAGCATAAGTTTCTTCAGCAGTCCAGAGCAAGGGGTTGATCACGACTTCTTTGGGATAGTTTTCCTTCGGTTCATAACCGCGTTTGAAAGTCCGCCAGGCGGTAAAGCAACCGGTATCCAGGGAATCGCTGCAGGGAGTGATATGCTGAAAATCATCATTTTCGACGCGGATGCCGATGAGGTAGGCGGCCACCAGTTGTTCCTGCAGGGATTGGCCGTCAAAAAACTCCTGCAGCAGGCGCTTGCCGTGTGTAGTGCCCTGGCTGTGGGTAGCGATGATAATGGGGCGGCCTTCATTGTAGTTGTCGAGATAGTATTGAAAAGCGGCACGCACATCGCTGTAGGCCAGTTCAAAAGCCTGCCGGGCACTGCTGGTATCCCGGGTGAAATATGCCTTCAGGTGCGCCTGCCGGTAGAATGGCGCAAAAACACGCCCTACGCCATTGAATATGGAAGCCTGGAATTTTATAGGTTTTTCCAACGTGCGGCTGTTGACTTCCGGGTCCTGCACCGGGCCGTTCCAGTTGGTGTCTCCTTTTTTACCGGTATAGGTAGTGGGATGGAGGAAAAAGACGTCAACCTCCGCTTCCGCCTGCCGGTCCGTCAACCCATCGGGTGTAAGGTCAGCCTCGTCCTCCCTCCAGGGCAGGGCCGCCCAGTATTCATCCTGGCTGTAATCAGGAGCTAGGGGGGCGGCATCGGGCGAATAGGCGCCACGTGGCGCGGAGGCGCAACTGTAAAGAAAAATTGTGGAGAGGGCGGCAGGGCCCCAAAAGGCCAGCGTTTTTGATATGGTCATGATACGGAAATTTTTTTGCCGTTAATTTATACATGCTCATCCCCAAATCCTTCCATTTCGGCCGAATAATTTTGACTCCCGATCCCAAAACCTCGAAATAGAAAGATATTACCCCGGGGCATAAATAGTTTAAATAAATGTTAATTAGAGCCCGGGCGTGTAATCTTTTACCCCTTACTGACATCAAATAAGAAAAAGCTTTGTTTAGCTATTGACTTTAAAATCACCAGCTATGAAAATCAGATTCAAGGACCGGCTCGAAGCAGTAGAATGGATCGCGGATTACGTAGAAAATGAAGGACAGTTTGAAGTGTTGAGAGAACAGCTCCACTTCAATTTCATATATGAAGGCACTTACTTCCTGAATATAGAAGAAGAGATGGGAGAAGTGGTGAGCCTGGATGGCAGCCGGAAAGAAAGCCGGTAATAAATGGCCCGAGCCCTCCCCGTCATGCCCAGTGTTCCCGTTGCTGCCGGCCGGGCCGCTCTCTGAAAGCGCCCCACCCCCGCCTGTTCAGCCAGGCGCCTCCTGCTGCGGAACATCTATCTGTCTTTCTTCCCCACTTCCACTTTACCAACGAACAATGGTGTTTCTTCCCCCTTGCGTTTGATGACGTAATAATAAAGCCCGGGCGGCAGGTCTTTTTCCACCTCTTTCTCGAAAGTGTAGTTGTTCATACTGGCAAAGCCCTGAACCTCGTCATCTTCCAGGCGGTTCAGTTCCAAAGGGAGGCTGGCGGCAGGCTGATCTTTCTGGTAAGAGGCCAGCTGGTTGTCGTATATATACAGCTCGATGCTGTCCCCTTCAGCAGGCTTGCCGGAGCGCAATGTGCCGGCCACAACCGCCCGGAATTTATTGGAGGGTGTTGGGACTGCATCGGCTTCAGCGGAAATGAGAAAGTTGGAGCCGCGCCCGTCACTGGCCATCAGGCCTTCCAGTTTGGGGTTCGGGCGGAAGGGGTCAGCCGGTGGTTGGGTCGTTGAGGGTTTTCTCTGCGGCTCAGAAGGAGCTGTCTCTTCCGGTTTCGGCCCGGGTTCCGGCTGGGCAGCTATCTGGGAATCAGGAGCATCGGTAGGTTCACCGGGAAGGCTATCGGCCGCAATGCCGGGTTCGTCCTGCCAGGAGGGCTGGGTAAAGCGGGGCCAGGCCCACCAGATGACCGCTCCAATGATGGCCGCTGCCACCGCTATGGCCCACGGCCGGAGCCTGAATACTGTTTTACGGCCCTTTTTTTCCAATGGGAACTCCCGGGCGACCTGCCGTAGCTGTTCCCTGAGGGCAGCTTTTTCGGATTTTCCCAGTTCCTCCTGCATCCGTTGGTGAAGCGCTACCTCTTTGCGGAGCTCCGGCTCGGCGGCCATCTCTTTTTCAAAAGCACGGCGGGCTTCTTCCGTCAGCTTTCCATCCAGGTAAGCTTCTATGGTTTCATATAGTTGCTCTTTGTTCATGATCTATGGTTAATAAAAGGCTACAGCTTTAATTCCTTAAAGCGAAGGTCATCCTTGATCAGGCTAACCAGGCGCTCTTTACACTGATACTTGCGCTTTTTGGCATAACTCACACTGCCGAAGCCCATGAGTTCTGCGATTTTTTCCATCCTGACCTTATCAAAGAAAAGCCGCATCAGTTTCCGGCAATCGTCACCGAGCTGGTCGAAAGCTTCCCAGAAGATCTTGTTTTCCTCCGCTTCTTCGATAGACTTTTCAATGTCTTCATCGAATTTGTATTTGTCATCTTCAGAAAAGGTTACGTTGCTGCTGGACTTTTTTTGCAGGCGGTTGCCCCACAGGTTACGACAGATGCCATAGATGAGTGTGTAAAGAGAACTTTTGAGCTGAAAATCAGGCTTTCCCGCCTTTTCATACACGATAATCAGCGCCTCCTGGAAAATGTCTTTGGCATCATCTGCATTGCCGCCATTACGGGTAATAAGGTTGGAAGCACGGGGAAGATAAAGCCTGTATATCTCCCGGATCCCGTCGTTATCTCCGGATAGCAATGCGTGCAACAGGTCCTGGCTTTCTTTATTCATCTGGGATAAAGTTTGCGCTCTCGCAATATAATGGCTTTCGCAGATTAAATTTTTTTTGCAGGCGGGTAACCTTTCTTTCCCCACCAAAATACATCCTTTGAATTTGAACACCAAAACTGAAGATCATGAAAACCCTGATTAGCCTTTTTGCAATTGTTGGAATTATTCTGGCAGTTTCCACTACCACGCTCGGCGCCCAGAATGTATGGAAAGGTGGAACACCTGGCCAGGAGCAGGAATGGAATAACCCCCGAAACTGGAGCCAGAACCGGGTGCCGGATATAAACGATATTGTCCTCATTCCGAATACGGAATCCCGGGGAGGGTTCTACCCTGTCATCAGTAAAGATGCCGGCCCTATTTACTACCTGGAAGTACATGGCGGTGCAACACTGACGATCGCGCCAAGCGGCAGCCTTTCCATCGATGGGATCGGGAATTACGAAGACGCCATCCTGCTGGTCGGCACGATATACAACCGCGGAGAGATCCGGATAAGCGAGGCAGGCAGGCAAGACTTCGCCGGCCACCCCGAGAACTTACTGAATACGGGAAAAATAACGGCCGTAAGCGGGCCGCGAAAACCATAAGATCAGGTAATTGGGAGCTTTGTTTGTCTTGACAGGGGGGCATATTGCCCCCTCGTTTTTTTTCGAACGGGCCCAAATAAAAGAAAACAGAAACCGCGCCCCACCCCCTGAAAAATTGCATTTATCGCGGGAAGCTTCTGATCCACGGGCCTACCGGCAGCCTCTTACCCGGCAACTACTTCCTTCACGTCGAAGCCGGCATCTTCCACAGCTTCGACAACCGCTTCCACCGTCACCTCATCCCCCTTCACGGTCAGTATCTTATCGGGGCTGTCGGTATCCACCGACCATTCGCTTATCGTTGGCACATCATTGAGAAAACCGGTAACGGCGCGCACACAATTACCGCAGTTGATATTGGTCTTGAATTGCAGTGTTTTCATTTTTAACCTCTTTGAAAGATCTTTTCAGGAAAACGCTTTATTCCGGCAACAGTTCTATTGGAAAAAGGGGCATTTTTCGCTATCAGCCGAAGTGCAAGTTACCACTCCCCCTATGTTTTAACAAGCGTTCTCTGCTTCAATTTTTCTCCATCTCCAACCTGCCCCGGCAGGCAAGCCCCCGGTTTCCATCCCATGCGGTGAACAATGCTCACGGCAAAAGCATTAAGAATGCTGTCCGGTTTGAAAAACCCAAAAATATAAAATGGATATCCGATACATCAAAGGGGCAGACATTGATAAGGTCAAGTGGAACAGTTGTGTACACTACGCCAACAACGGAAACATCTTTGGCTATATGTGGTATCTCGACTTTGTGGCCAAAGACTGGGATGCGCTGGTGGAAGGGGATTATGAATCCGTTTTTCCCCTGGTATGGAGAGAGGGGCTGTTTGGGAGAAAGGAGCTCTATCAGCCCGGTTTGATGCGGGAAATGGGCATTTATTCCATCCACCTGCTTTCCCAGGCCCGCATCAACGCTTTTCTAGATGCTATCCCCGCTGAATTCAAAACTATCGATATCGCCATCAACGAACAGAATACCCCGCCGGCGGGCAGCTCTTTTCAGGTCGAAGAAAAAACGAACTTTCAGCTTTACCTGGGCCAACCCTACGAAAAACTGTTTGACGGTTTCTCCAGTGAACTGGCTTCCCAACTGCAGCGGGCGGAGGACGAGGGCCTTATCCTTACCTCCAGCCTCAAGCCGGAAACCGTAGCCGATTTTTACCGCAAGCACACTCCCCGAAACCGCGAACGGGAGCGCAACTACCACGCTCTCCACCGAATCATGTACAATGTACTGCACCGCGGCTGGGGCTTTGCCTCTGGCGCCATGGACCGCAACCAGAACTTTTACGCCGTAAACTTTTTCATTTACAGCCATAGTAAAGTACTCAGCCTGGCGCCGGTTGAATCGCCCCAGGGCAGGGAGATCGGCGCCTTGCCCTACCTCTTTAACGCCCTTATAAGAAGCCATGCCGGGCGCCCTCTCATCCTGGACTTTAACGTGCAGGGCGAAGACGAGCTGGCCGGGCAGTTCGGCGCTCAGCCCAATGCTTTCTACAAGCTGAAGAGAGACAAGAGAATTCTGGGCTTGATTTAAGGGATTGCGCAATCCCTAATCTGCCACTTCCTCCATGGCCTCCTGCCGTTGCCGCCTCCTTTCATTGAGAACCTCCCGGATCCAGTTGGGGATGACGATGGCGCCTGCCAGCAAATAAGTGTAATAGGAAAGCAGCCTCCAGATGGTAGAGATGAGTGTAGCGTAGGTGGGGTTGGTTACATAATCGCTAAGGAAACCGCCAAAGAGGATCTCCACGAAGCCGGCGCCTCCCGGCGTGGGGCTGAAGGCAATAATGACGAACATCGTCTCCAGGCGGGCGTAAAGCTCGAATTGCGTCCAGAAATCCACCGGCAAAGCAGTGATGAAGGCAATGATCAGGCAGTTGAGGAGCAGAAAGCGGCAGGACCAGGCCGTGGCGGTAGCCAGGAAGGCGCCGAGGTGAAACCGCCAGTTCTGCCGTTTCAGATGGGTAGACGCCATGATCATCTCATTGCCCAGCTCGACTGCCCGGCGCCGGTAGCGCTTCAGAAAGCCGATCCGGGTAAAGCCCACCAGCACCCGCTTCATCTGTTCGGGGTTGATGAACAGGCCATAGTAGAAAATGCTGCTGTACAATGCCATTAAAGAATAGGCGAAAAGGAAATAAAAGCCCCAGGCCCCGATATCTTCGATGGCCTTCACTTCCGGACGGATCATATTTGTTCCGAAAAAGAGGAACAGGATGGGCAGCGAACCGATAAAGAAAAAGCTGTCGAGCACGATGGTGTACAAGACGATGGTGGCGGTTTTCGCTGTAGACAGCTTTTCCTGCGCGAGTACAAAGAAGGCTACCGCCGAACCGCCGACGGCAGTAGGGGAAACGGCGGAGCTGAATTCCCATATGAAGATGAGCTCGATACATTTACGCCAGCTAAACTCCTTTTCTGATAGGATGTGGAGGCGAGTGGCGTAAGCCAAATGACGGGCCATGAGGATAAGCACGCAGGCGCCGATCCAGAACAGCGTGTGCGCCGTCCAGTCTATTTTGGCAAATTCTTCGGGGTCGAACTGCCGCCAAAGCAGATACCCTACCGCCACAATACCCAGGAGGACAGGCAGTACGATGCGGGACACGCGTATCTGCCGGAGCGCCTCATGGTGTTCTTCATCAAAATGCTTCAGCGTATCTTGCTTCACAAAAAAGTTTGTTTTTACGGACATTTATTGGCAACAAATCTTATGATGCGGAGTTCTGTAATTTTTGTTAATTCCCGCAAAGTTGCGGAAAAGCATCCAATTTTAGCTACCTTTCTGAACACTAACCAAATTCTAATAAAATGGAACTTCTTTACTTCCTTATCGTAGGCGGCATTGCCGGTTGGTTGGGCGGGCTGATCATGCGTGGTTCCGGGTTCGGCATCCTGGGTAATATTGTAATTGGCATCATTGGCGGCATCATTGGTGGATGGTTGTTCGGTTTACTGGGGATCAGCACCGGTGGGGGCCTGATCGGGTCCGTCATTACTGCTGCTGCCGGGGCTGTTGTGCTCCTGTGGATTGCCGGGCTGCTCAAAAAATAATTGTTTTTTTGATGAACGACGAACGCATCGAGCGCTGGCGCCTGATACTGGGAAAACAGGCCGACCCCGAAGGAGAGGTCAGCCTCCGGGGGCAGGCGCAGGGGGTCGATCGCGTCCTGGAAGCCCTTTACGATTCCGGGCGAAAGGCGGGACTGGGCAGTTCCTCACCCAATGTAAACCGGTGGCTGGGAGATATCCGCCGTTACTTCCCCACTCCCGTCGTCCAATTGTTACAACGGGACGCCCTGCACCGCCTGGGGCTAAAACGCATGCTCCTGGAACCGGAGCTCCTGGAGGCCATCGAGCCGGACGTCGAGCTCGTTGGCACCATCCTTTCCCTCAACAAGGCAATGCCGGACCAGACAAGAGAATCGGCACGCCTGGTCATCCGGCGCATCGTCGAACAGCTGGAAAAACGGCTGGAAAACCCAATGCGGCAGGCCATTCGCGGCAGCCTCGACCGCTCCGCCCGCAACCGCCGGCCCCGCCTCAACGAGGTCGACTGGCGCCGAACCATACGCGCCAACCTGAAACATTACCAGCCGGGCCTGGGAACCATCATACCCGAACAGATATTCGGCTTCGGAAGGAAAAGAGCCCAGCTCAAAGATGTCATCCTGCTGGTTGACCAGAGCGGTTCTATGGCCACCTCTGTAGTGTACGCCGGTATCCTGGGTTGTATCATGGCTTCCCTGCGCGCCCTGCATACCCACCTCATTACTTTCGATACCAGCGTGGCCGACCTCACCGGATACCTGGACGACCCTGTTGAGCTGCTTTTCGCCACTCAACTTGGAGGCGGTACCGACATTGCCAAAGCGCTTGCCTACGCCCAGCCCCTCATCCGGCGCCCCAACGATACCATTTTCATCCTCATCAGCGACCTCTACGAAGGGGGAACAGAAGAGGACATGCTTAAAAGAACCGCCGCCATCAAAGCCTCCGGAGCCCAGTTTATTGCTCTGCTGGCACTTAACGACCAGGGGGCCCCTTCCTACAATAAACAGCTGGCACAACAACTGGCTGCTCTGGATATCCCCGCTTTCGCCTGTACGCCCGATCAGTTCCCGGAGCTTATGGCGGCCGCCATCAAGCGTGAGAACCTGCACAGCTGGATGGCAAGAGCAGGCGTAGCCGCAAAGAACTGACCCCAGGGGCGATCAGTCGACCAGGTGCTCCGTGATGTCACTCTCACTCTCTTCCATCAGGCGCGTAACATCGGCAAAGGCCGCATACTGCGCGCACAGCATGATCGGGTAGGTCACAAAGATCCCGATAAACAAAAGGATGATACCGGAGGCGGCTAAAAGGCCCAAGGCCAGAATATACAGAAAGATGATTGCCCACTGTTTGGTGATCAGTTTCCGGCTCATTTCCATCGCTTCCCAGGGGCCCATGCGGTAAAAAGCGATGAATAGGGTGGCCCAGTTGTAGGCAACGCCCAGATAGAGGGCAGGAAGCAGGAATAATACGCCCCATGCCGGAAACTCCGGCGGATCGTCCATACCGAATGGCCCCGGCTGAAATTCCGATATCCAGGCCCAAAGCTCCGAAGCGCCCATGGCCAGGAACAGCGGAATGAGGCTCGCCATTACGATGAGGGTAACCAGGAAGGTGGCTGCTGCCAGCGGCCCGATGAAATCAAAACCTTTGAAAAAGTCGCCGAACTCCGTTCTTTCTCCCTTGTTCAGTTTGTGTGCCACCAGATAGGCTCCCACCGTCAGCGCCGGCGACAGGAAAAATCCGCTGGCAACCGACCCGATAAAGGGGATCAGGCTGGCAACCGTAATGATGATCCCCGCCACGAAAGCAAACCCGATAAACTCGCCTGCATTCTTCTGAAAGAGCTCCAGCCCTTTGCTGAGGTAGCTGCCAAAATGAAATTCGTATCCGTACTCGAGTACTTCTTCAAGCTTTCTTTGCTGGTTCTCGTTCATGACTGTGATTTTTGAGGTTTTCAGATGGGCTTTAAAAATAAGATAATCAGTGGATTTGAAGGTTTTTTATTCGCATAAAACTAAAGAAGCCAAACTAATCGTCAACCACCAGGCGGCCGGCCCATTGCTTCTCCCCGGCCTCCAGCTTCAGGAAATACGCCCCCGCTGCCAGGCCTTCCACCGGCCAGCTTAAACGGTGCTTTCCTGCCGGCAGGCGGCCAAAACTGCGGCGATAGACGGCCTGGCCCCGAGCATTAAACATACTCAGCCTCACCTCCCCCATTTCCTCAAGATCCAGGCCCAGCCCGCAGTCCCCCCGGCAGGGATTGGATAAAAGCACCGCGGAAAGCGCCGCTTCAGCGCCTTCCCGGACAGTATTTACAATACCGGGGTTTTCAAATAGCACGATCTCATCCACCCCTTCATCCGTACCGCTGATGTCGAGGTCGCCGTCGTTATCGCGGTCATGGATGATGGCGCAGGAGGCCAGGTCCGGGGAAGGAAGGATGGAGGCTACCGAAAAATTACCGGCGCCGTCGTTCTCGAAAACGGCAAAAGTAGGGCCGGAATAGTTGCTGGTCACGATGTCAATATCCCCGTCTCCGTCCAGGTCGCCCAGGTCGATGGCGAGGGGGAAGCGCAAGGTGGAATGGGTATAATGAGTGGGTGCAGAGAGTTGCCCGGCGCCATCACCGAAAGCGACCGCCAGGCGGTTGCCGTTGGAGTTGGCGGAAGCCACATCGGCAAAGCCGTCGCCATTGAGGTCGGCGGTAGCGATCATCCAGGGGCTTCCGGTGACAGGCGCCCTGTCGGAAAGGGTGAAGCCGCCCTGGCCATCACCTAAAAGCAGCGCAAGCTCGGGGTTGGTGAACATGCCGATGAAGATATCGGGAAAGCCGTCGTTATTGGCGTCGGCCACGGCACAGGAAGTCTCGCCGCTTCCGTCGGTATCCATGGATTCTACCGTAAACTGCCCGGTTCCGTCATTGACCAGCAGCGACAGGTTGCCGGCAATACGGTTGGTAATAAAGATATCGTCGTGGCCATCGCCGTTGCAATCGAGGACCACCAGGCCCCGGGCGCCCTCATCGGTGTAATAGACTTCGGGCGGAGTGAATCCGCCCTGGCCGTCGCCGAACAGAACCCGAACTTCATTCTGGTGAGCGGTGCTGACCGCCAGGTCGATCTCTCCGTCGCCGTCGAAATCGGCCCCTTCATTCGGGCTGGGCAGGAGGTTGCCCATCGGAATTATGGTGAAATCGGTGTAGTTGCCTGCGCCGTCGTTCAACAGTATCCGGAGGTCATCCACAAATTCATTGACCACCACCAGGTCGGAAAAGCCGTCGTTGTTCACATCGCCGGCGTAGGCGCCGTAGGTTTGGAGGTACTCTTCACCAGGCTGGCGCAATACGATAGTATCAACAGGGTATTGCTGAAGGCTGCTTTCGGCGGTGGCCACCCAGAAGTTCCATCTGTAACCCCGGCCCATCGCCACTCCGCCGGCACTTTGGATATCCCGGGTTAGGTTCACAGTTACCCACTCCCCGGCGATGAAGGGTTCGTCGGGAAGAATCTCGATGCGTTGCCCGCCGTTGGCCAGCTGTAACGAGGCTGCCAGAGGGCCCGACCAGCGGCCGAACACTTTCACCGTCCCGGAATGGATAGTGGTTTCGTCTAGCGGCAAATCGAAGTCAATGGTGATCTTTTCCTGAGCAGCAGCGGAATTTTCCAGATTGGAAGGGAAATGGGTAGTTACCTGGGGCGCCTGGGAGAACCCATCATTTAAAGATAAGACAAAAAGGATGGTGATGAGCCGGTTCATGATATGCAAAATTTTTTATCCTGTAATGTAAAAAATCTGCCCGGCCGTAGGTGTCGCAAAAAAGCTATTGTCAGGAGACTGCTGAAAAAGAGTCTAATTCCCGAACGTCACCACCATCGAGGCCACTTTCGCCCCCAGTTCCCTCACCTCCGTGCCGTTCGAGGAAAAGGTTACGTCCCCCGATACTTCCGGCCCTACCTTCTCCCAATCTGCCGGTTCCAGGGCAATGATGAGGTGGCTGTTCAGCCGGCCGCCCATCCAGTCACTGACCAGGCCGCCGTAGTCCCAGCCGAAACCATAAAGCTGGAAAGGCTTACCGTTGATCTTTTCCAGTTCTTCCAGCGCAGTGCCCACTGTGACGCCCTCAACGGTATGCCATTCGGTATGCTCCTTGCTGATGCGGATGAACTCGGGGTTCCCGGTCGCAGCGGCGATATCCCAGACGATCTCCAGTTCATTGTCGGTGTTCGGAAAAACGGCGATGCCGGGCTGGGATTCCCCCTCGCCGATGTATACGGAACGGTATTCCACATTATCATCTCCGTAAAGCGCCTTGATGTCGGCCTCCGTAGAAGTGGCCTTTATCCCTCCTACCCGCTGCCCGGGCACGATGGTAAAATCCGCAGAGGGAGCAGGCGGTTGTTCTGTATTCTCTGTAGCGTTGGCTGAGCTTCCGTCTGCCTTTTTATCATCGGAATTACATCCGCCAATGGATAACACTAGGATGGCCAGGAACAGCCACGGGTTTTTAGCAGGTTTTCTCATTTTCATCCCTTCGATATGGTGATATACATCTGGTATTCAGAGCATGTTTGGAGGCCGCTTTTGGAGACGAAAAGTGTCAATTTTTCGGTGAAACGAGGCGCTTTTCGAAGGGCGTACCCGGAGGTACGGCCAAGGAAAGGAACGAAGTGTCACCGAAAAAGTGGCCTTTTTTAGTCCAAAGGGTGGCCTCCAAACATGCTCTCAACCGCAGGCCGCGCTCACAACAGCATTACAATAAAGCTCCTCAGCAATATAGCACTATACCCATTTTCAACCTCACACCCGGTGCACCTCAAAATTCGTATAGCCCTTCAGGCTGATCACCTTCCACGAATCCAGCACTTCCAGGGCCAATTTCTGATCGGGGGCAGCGACGGCAACCAGCAGTTCTGTTTGCGCCTCAAAATTATGAAAATAATATTCAGGAGTATCGCCAAAATACTGGGAGGCAAAAGCACGGGAGGCATTGGCCCAGACCTCAAACCCCAGGCGCTCCTCCCGGCACAGGCTCTGAAGGCTCCTTATATCCTTGCTATCCGGCGACTGCAGGACACAGGAGAACGTCTTATAGTGAGACCGCTTGAGCAGGCCCAGTTCGTCGAATACCGGCAGGCGATAAGCATCGGACGTATGATACCCCCGAACCGCATTATCGAAAAGGACAATATCGCCATACCGGCGCCCCGACCGCGGGTGCGGAATGTTGCGAATGACGGCCCGCGCCGGCCCCAGACGGCTCGCCCACAGGATCTCGAACTGTCCCTGGCAATGCAGGCGCACCGACACCGGGCCCAGTGTCGGCTCGTCGGCCGTCATGCCGAATTTCGCCCATACATTCCGGGCCAGGCGCCCTTTTTTCATAGCAGTGGCGGCTATGCCCACGTTCCACCAGGCAGATTGGTTGCCGGCATCCAGAGAAACGGCTTTTTTATTGTAGTACAGCGCCGGCTTCCACTCCTGTCGGTATTTGTAGATCTCTCCCAGCCGGATCACGGGCTCCGCCCAATGGCGGGCCTCCTTTACAATGCGCTTGTACAACTTCACGGCATTGTAATGGTCCCGGGCTGCCTCGTATTGGCGGGCCTCCTCGTACAGCACTCTTAGCTCCTGGGACGGTTCTTGCATAACGCTTTCTATTTTAATACTTATTCAACAAATATAACTAAGCCGGAAAGTAGAATGCAAGTAAATAAGCTACTTTCTGCCAATTGTGGCTTCGCCACTACAAAGTGCATATAAAACTAATTTACAATGTTTTGGGTATTTGCTTTTTTGCAAATTGGCTCTTGTAAGCCGCCTCCAACTCTTTTATTCAGCTGCCCATAGCGTGGCAACCAGCATATCCTTATTTTTACCCCATGAGTACTTCTTTACCACCCTGGCGCCTGCACATCGACACCGGCGGCACCTTTACCGATTGTATCGCTACCGGCCCGGATGGCCGCATCCGGCGTATCAAAGTGCTGAGCAACAGCCGGCTCCGTGGAAGAATTGCAGAAAAAATGGAGGGTGGATGGTTCAGGGTGGAACACAACTGGCCGGTAGAGGCAGATATTTTTAATGGATATTCTCTCTGCCTGCTCGATAATCCGGCGAAGTCGTTGAAGGTATTGGAAACCCGCCTCGGGCAAAACCGGATGCGCCTCTCCAAAAACATTTCGCTTTCCGGCCCGGTTCCCTTTGAGATTACCGCCGGAGAGGAAGCGCCCATCCTCGCCGCCCGCCTGGCCACCGCCACACCACTGGACAAGCCCCTGCCCCCCGTCCGCATGCGCCTGGGCTCCACCAAGGGCACCAACGCCCTGTTGGAGCGCAAGGGGGCCGCCGTCGCCCTGCTCATTACCAGGGGCTTTGGTGACCTGCCTTACATCGGCACCCAGCAACGCCCCCACCTCTTCCAACTGGATATTCCCGAACCGCCCCGTCTCTACCGAACGGTGATCGAGGTGGCCGAACGGCTGGATGCACGGGGTAAAGTGATCGAACCTTTGACAGGACAAGAGGTCAGGCGTATTGTGCAGAACGTACATCAGAGCGGCTGCCGCTCGGTGGCCATTGCCCTGTTGCATGCCTACCGCAACCCAGCCCATGAACAGCAACTCGGCGAGGCCCTCCGGCAGGCAGGCATCCCCTTTCTGTCTCTGTCCCAACACCTGACATCCTCCATCAAGTTGCTGCCGAGGGCGCAGGCCGCTCTGGCCAACGCCTACCTGTCGCCTGTTATCCACGAATACCTCTCCCATATCCGGGAACGGTTGGGAGAGGGCCAGCAGCTTCGCATCATGACGAGTGCCGGCGGACTGGTGGGCGCCGATCTGTTCCACCCCAAAGACAGCCTGCTCAGCGGCCCGGCAGGCGGCGTGGTGGGCTCTGCCGCCATCGCCCGGCAACTGGGTTACGGCAAAGTGCTCACCCTCGATATGGGGGGCACCAGCACCGACGCCGCCCGCTATGACGGCCAGTACGATTACGAATACACCACACGGGTAGGCGAGATCAGTATGCTTAGCCCCTGCCTGGCCATCGAGACCGTCGCTGCCGGCGGCGGCTCCATCTGCTCTTTCGACGGGCAGAAGCTGACAGTAGGCCCGGAAAGCGCCGGCGCCGACCCCGGCCCGGCCTGTTACGGCGCCGGCGGCCCTCTCGCCATTACCGACATCAACCTGTTGCTCGGTAAACTGGACCCCTCGGAAATGGGCATCCCCATCAGCCGGGAAAAGGCCCGGCAGGCCCTGCTGGAGGTGAAGGCCGCCATAGAGGCCGCTACCGGTGAGCCGCATACCGAAGAAGAACTATTGCGAGGCTTCGAACAGATCGCAAACGAAAAAATGGCGGAGGCCATCCGCCGCATTTCGGTAGCCAAAGGGTTTGACCCCGCCGATTACGCCTTGCTGGCATTTGGCGGCGCCGGCGGCCTTCACGCCTGTAAAATCGCGGAGCTGTTAGGCATCGACACCATCATCCTGCCCTACGACGGCGGCCTGCTCAGCGCCTATGGCATGGGGCAGGCACAGGTAGAACGCCTGGCGGAACGACAAATACTGCAAACTCTGGAAGAGGTACAGAACGAGCTGCCCGCCCTCCGCCAACAATTAAACCATCAGGCCGTCCGGCAATTGCAGGCCGAAGGCTTCCCCCCGGAAGACATCGCCATCCGCCACACCTGGGCCTACCTGCGCTTCAAAGGACAGGACAGTACCCTGGAAGTGGAATACCACGATCCGCAGCAGCTGAAAAAAGATTTCCGGCAACACTACAAGCGCCTCTTCGGCCACTTTCCCGAAGGCAGGGCCATCGAAGTGGAAAGCCTGAAGGTAGTGGCTGCCAGCAAAGCGCAGGAAAGCCGCCGTACGGAGCCTCCACACCGAACTCACCAGCCCGAACCACAAAGGCAGAACACAGACACTGCCTTCCCCATATTTTACTGGAATCAACTGCTGGAGGGCGCCGTGATTGAAGGCCCCGCCCTGCTGCTCAACCCTTCCTCCACTGCCTTCATCGAGCCGGGCTGGCGCCTGCTGATGTATAAAGGGAAAAATGCCGTCCTGGAGTTGCAACAGAAAAAAGGGCGACAGGGACAGCAGCTCAAGGAGTCCGTCGAGCTGGAGCTGTTTACCAACCGCTTCTCCGCCATCGCCGAAGAGATGGGCGCCCAGTTGCAGCGTACCGCCTTTTCCGTCAACATCAAGGAGCGGCTCGATTTCTCCTGTGCCCTGCTCGACGCCGATGCGGAGCTGCTCGTCAACGCCCCCCACATTCCGGTCCACCTGGGCAGCCTGGGCATCTGTGCCCGCCTGGTGCTGGAAAAGCTGGAATTGCGGCCCGGCGACGTCATCATCACCAACCACCCCAAATACGGCGGCTCCCACCTGCCGGATGTGACCCTGCTCAGCGGCATCTTCACTGAAGCGGGCCAGCTCATCGGCTATGCCGTCAACCGCGCCCACCATGCCGAGATCGGCGGCAAGCGGCCCGGCTCCATGCCCCCTGATGCCACTGCCCTGGCGGAAGAAGGCGTGGCCATTCCACCAACCTACCTGGCGAGAAGAGGAAAGGTGGATTGGGACGGGATAAGGGCTCTCCTTACGGAAGCCCCTTACCCCACTCGTTCCCTGGAAGAGAACCTGGCGGATATTAACGCCGCCCTGGCGGCCCTGCGCACCGGCGAGGCTGCCTTGCAACGGTTGGTAAATACCCATGGCCTGGGAAAAGTACGCCACTATATGGGCCAGCTCAAGGCCCTGGCGGCCGACAGCCTGCGAGACGCCCTTCGGCCCTGGCAGGGCAGCGTGTTCGAAGCCGAGGAACATATGGATGACGGGCGCCCCATCCGGGTAAAGATCGCCATTGAAGGGCCGGGGATATTGATCGACTTTACCGGAACAGGAACGCCTCATCCGCACAACCTGAACGCCAACATCTCCATCGTCTATAGCGCCGTGATCTATGTCCTTCGCCTGCTCTGCCAAAAGGAGATCCCTCTCAACGAGGGGTTGATGGAGCAGGTAAAGATCGAATTGCCGGAGACCTTCCTCAATCCTCTTTTTGAGGACGACGCCCGCCTTTGCCCGGCGGTGGCCGGCGGAAATACCGAAGTGAGCCAGCGCCTGGTGGACACCCTGCTCAAAGCCTTCGGGTTGGCGTCCTGCAGCCAGGGAACCATGAACAACTTCCTCTTCGGCAACGCCCGCTTCGGCTACTACGAGACCATCGGCGGGGGCGCCGGCGCCGGGCCGGGCTTCCACGGGCGCTCCGCCGTCCACCAGCACATGACCAACACCAGGATCACCGATCCGGAAGAGCTGGAATTCCGATATCCGGTGCGCCTGCACCGCTTCGCGCGGCGGGAAGGCTCCGGCGGAAAGGGATTGTACTGCGGGGGCGATGGAATAATCCGGGAGGTGGAATTCCTGGAGCCCATGGAAGTGACCCTCCTCAGCCAGCACCGGGTGGAGGAGCCGTATGGGATGGTGGGGGGAGAAGCGGGACAGGCGGGAGAGCAGTATCTCATACGGAAAAACGGAGAAAGAGTACCGCTGCAGGGCGTCGATTCGGCAGAAGCGGAGGCCGGAGACAGGATCGTTATTAAGACGCCGGGAGGCGGGGGATGGGGAGAGCCTGTCTAAAGAGGCGCTGTTCGATGTTCGCTGTTCGCTGTTCGCTGTTCGGTTAAAACAAAGGATTTTTGCTTTTTAAGACACACATTTCCAAAAAAGCTCTAAAAACGGCCTTAGCTTCCTTCCGCCCGGGTGAAATCCACCAGCTGATGGATGGCCCAGCCTTCGTTTTTCACCTGCCCGCGTTCCATGAGTTTCCCTCTGCTGCGCCACTTGTGTTCGCCGGCATGGAGGAAAAAACGGGGAACGGTGCGGTTGAACCCCGGCACATACTCGACCAGCGACTGGACGATATGCAGTATTTTTTTCTCCTCTTCCAGGGTGCTGCTACTGCCCAGCTCCAGATGCAGGCCGAGTTGCGGAAGGTGGACCGCCTCATCCTCAATAACGGGCCCTTCAACGGGCACCCCGTTGTACCATACCCACTGCCGGGGCGGCGCTCCGCGGAGTTCTATCCAGATTAGGTAGTCCTCTTCCGACAGGTAACGCCCCCAGCGGATCTGTTCCACTGGGATTTTCCAGGGTTCTACCGTCAATACCAGCCGTTCGGCATACCCCAGGCCCTTGATAATGGGCCCGTCGGCAATGTCAAACAAGGCACGAGAACGGGGTTGGAAGCATTGCCAGTCGACGTACCCTTTTTCGGAATGATACAGGCGGGCGGTAAGAGGAGGGGAATCGGCCTCCCACCAACCGGAAATGCCGAAAGAGCTGTCTTCCCAGATGATCTGGTCGCCCATCTGGTTGGGCCAGTTGAGGTCTTCGAAGCGGCTGCGTTCCGCAGCGCCTTTGCCTTCTTCGTACATCAGCAGGCCGGTATAAGGCACTTCCCGGTTATGCCAGCGCATATTAGCTGCCTGGCCAATGGCCGTATTACCGTGATCATCCGTGCAGTCCAGGTACCATTTGGCGAGGTAGAAGTTGTTGCGTGATTTGCTCATGAGTGGGCCTTCTGGTTTTAATGTGTTGAAGGAGTTACAAAAGTTGCTGTCCTAAAGATGAGGTAGTTAACAGGGCGGGCAGTGAATAATTTAAGTCATCCTTCCCCTTCTGTAAATGACTAAAATCAGCATTTCGGGGGTTTTTGCCTTAGTAAGCTGCTTTTTCCTCTTCCACAGAGAGAGGAGCAAGGCCCTTCCCGTCCCTGGCTAATGGCCTGCACTATTAACTCTCTGAAAAGATTGCTATTTTGGGGCCTTTTCCGAAGGCCAATACAAAACTGCCGAATGCTGACCAAACTGGTGCTGATCAATTCTTCATCCTATAAGATCGCCGAGCTCAACTTCGAGGGGAGCCGCTCGCTGCAACTGGTAGGGCCCAACAACGTGGGCAAGAGCTCGCTCATCTACGCCCTCAACTTCGTCTTTCTGGTCAACAAGAAACTGATGAACTTCAGCGGCCAGCGGCCGGCCGATAAGGATACCATCGCGCACTATTTCCCGGACGCGGAGCGCAGTTACATCGTCTTTGAAGTGAGCAAGCGGGGGCGCCGCTATTGCGTGCTGGTGCGGCGCGACGGAGAGGCGGAGCTGCACTATTCCAAGATGGATGCGGCATACAGCAAGGACTTCTTCTTCGAGCATACGCCCAAAGGCCAGAAGCTGCGCAACTACCGGGAGCTGGCCCGCCACCTCGTCAGCGAGCGGCAGGTGCGCCTCAGGGAACTGCCGCAGGCTACCGATGTACTGCGCCAGATCTACCACACCGGAAAGGGCAACAACGCCGCCGTCTGGCTGACCGACAAGTGCAAGAGCAGCGGCACCACCAACAGCTTCACCAAGGTATACCGCTACCTCATCAACTCCAAACTGGTGACCAACCGGGCGCTGAAAGACATCCTGCTCATCGCCGACAACCGCGACCAGGACCAGCTCAGCTACAGCCGCCAGAATATGCAGGATATCGACCGCCTGCGCAAGGAGAGCCAGAAGGTGGCCATCCTGAAAAGTATCAGGGAGGAATTCCGGCAGTTTCGCCTCCTCACCGGGGAAGTGCAGGAGGTGTACGACAACCTCGCCCGCCTGTTCCGCCTGTACCGGCAGGCCGCCACCGCCCTGGCCGCCGAGCTGGCCGACAAGCTCTACCGGAAAGAAAAGGAAGCCGAAGAACTCAAACTTCAGAGCCGGGAACTGGAGAACCAAAAGGGCGAGCTGCACCAGGAAGTAGGCGTCCTGCGCCACCGCGTGCAGGGCATTCGGGAACAGTTGCAGCAGGAGGAGCAGGTGCTGAAAACAATACAGGCCCTTCCGCCCCTGCCCCTCCTGGAGCAACAACTGCAGAGCACGAGAGAAACCCTGGAAAAACTCAATTACAAGCTGCAGGAGATCAAAGTATCCGGCCGTTCGCCGGAGGACCTGGAGCGGCGCCGGCAACGCCTGCAGAACAGCATCGAGGCCAAACAGAAAGAACTGGCCAATAGCGAGAACTGGCTCATCAACCACCTGGCGGACAACCCCGACGACATCAAGCTGCTCAACAGCGTCCTGCGCCCGGAACTGGGCCACCTGCCGAAATCGGCCCTCCTCAAAAAGGCCACCCGAACAGGGCGCCGGGTTTCCCTGTTCGACGGCGAGATCCAGCTTCCCGAAGACTTCAAACTGCAACCCCTGGCCACCCCGGAAGAACTCGCCGCCGAGATCGCCGAACTGGAAAGCGAACGGAACCGCATCTCCCAGCTGCTGGAAACCATCCGCAACCGGGAAGCCCTGGAAAAGCAACGCGCCGAAGCCCTGGAACAACAGAAACGGCTGGAGCACGGCCTACAGCTGGCCAGCCGCCTGGAACAGGTGGAACAAAACATCAAAGGGCTGAAAAAAGACCGGGACAAACTGGCGGCCTCCAAAGAGAAAACCGAAAAGAAACTGCGCCAGCTCGGCGAGGCCATCGAGCGGCTGGACAACGGCCGGCAGGCCGTCGCCGAGCAGGTTGCCGCCCTCCGCCAGCGGGAAAATGAACTGCGCCGCGACCAGCGGGAGCTGGAAGGGCTCCACCTCGAACATTTCGTCCTGGAAAAGGATGTGGAAGGCACCACCAAAGACGCCCACAGCCTGTACGAAAGCATCCGGCAGGGCCATGAGCGGTATCTGAAGCTGATCGAACAGAAAAACCGCCTCTTCCATCAGCTCAAGAACAAAGCCCAGCATGACCTGGCCGATGAAAAGCGCTTCATCAATGCGCTGGAACAGGAGCTGAGGTCTCTGCAGGACAAAGAGCAGAGCATCGAGACCCTGCTCAACAACATCGCCGTGCAATTCGCCAACCCTGCCCAGAAGTTCCTCGACGGATACGAAGAATTCCGCACTTTCATCGTCAACGAGTTCAACTACCAGCTGGGGCGGGTGAGCATTTCCAACATCGAATCGCTCAAGGTGGAGCTGGAGCCCAACGAGCGCCTGCAGAAAGACCTCCAGAAGATCGCCGGGCTGACCCTCAACGCCAATACCCTCTTCGGGCAGGGGGAGGCCGCCAACGACCACTTCGAGACCCTGCGCGAATACCTGGAGCGCGGGCAGGTGATCCCTTTCAGCGAGCTGTTCGACCTGCGGCTGCGCCTGACCGTCAACGGCAAGGCCCGCTCGGTCAACCTGGCGCGGCAGGTGGAGTCGGACGGCACCGACCGCATGCTGCGCCTTATCATCATTATGACGGTGATCAACCGCCTGACGGTGCGCAGCCCGGAGAACCGGATCGTCCTATTTATCGACGAGATCGCCACCATCGACGGCAAGAACCGGCCGCAGCTGGTGCAGTACTGCCAGGACAACCACTACTACCCCATATTCGCCGCCCCCGATATGGTCGACGGCTTCGACCGCTACGCCATCATACGGCGCGGCAAGGGCGAACGCATCGTTATCGACGAAAAGATCCATCTCATCGAAAGGCAAGCCAAACATGACCCCGAGGAAAAGGTTCTATCTGAAAATTAGGGAAGCCCCCGTGACGGCGCGCTCCCTGCCCGCCGGGATGAGGGACAGTACGGAGTTCAAGCAACTGCTGGACAGCCGCATCATCCGCCGGGAAAAGCGGGGGCGGGGCTATGTTTACCGGGTGGCTGACGAAGAGGCCTTCGCCGCCTTCCTGGAATCCATCTTTCCGGTGGATGAGGCTGAGGAACCGGTGGCGGAGGGCGTAGCCAATGTGGCCCACTACCGGGATTCGAAGGCCCGGCAGCGCCCCGGCAAGCGCATCTTCCTGCTGAGGGGCTGGCGGGAGGTGATCGTCAACGATTTCACCGTCAGCCTGGAAGAACATACGGCCAACTTCGGCTTCTTCGCCGCCGGCATCCGCAAGGCGGGCCTCGGCAAGGTGTGCAGCGTGGAGAACCTGGACGCCTTCATGGCCGCTGAGGAAGTATTGGGCGATTCCTGGACATTCCTCCACCCCTACGGACGCATCGGCAGCCAGCCGATACGCGGCATTCAGGCCGAAGAGTGGCTGCACTTTCCGGACTACGACTACACCGGACTGGAGGAATACCTGCGCATCAAGGAGGTGCATCCCCACGCCCGGCTGTACCTGCCGGACAACCTGGAAGCCCTGCACCGCCGTTTTTCGAAGCCCATGAAGGCGGGCTCCCGCATGAAGAAGCGGACCCTTACTTCCCAGCTTCCGGAAGTGGCGAGGGTGCGCAGCCTGCTGGAGAAGACAGGGCGGTTTCTGGAACAGGAAATACTGTTGTATGATATTAAAAGCTGATCCCGACAAGGTGCTCCGCTTCATTGTGGAGAACTTCGAGCTCGTCCGCTCGCTCTACCTGGCGCAGTTGGAGGGCAATGTCATTTCGCGGGAGCAGTTCAACGCCCTGACAAAGCATACGGGCGATATTTCCATCAACCGCCTCTTCGAGTACAAGCTGCTGACGGAGCAGTATGACGACATCCGTCTCAACGAGCCGGTGCGGGCCTTTCTGGCCTTTCTCATCAGCGAGTTCAAGCCGCTGCTGCCGTCCGAGCTGGAGAAGTACCGCACCTCTTTCAGCGAGCTGTTCACCGCCGTGCAGGAAATCCCGGAAGAAGGAGCGCAGCCCATCCTGCTGGAACAACTGGAAGCCCTTTACGACGAGGTGCAGCGCTTCCTGGAGAACGTGGAGAACAACACCGGCCAGCTCCTGCGCGAGACGCAGCACCTGAAGGCCAACAAAGACAAGATGGAATACGGAGAGCGCATCCGCCGCGCCCGCCACCTCATCGAGTACTACATCGCCCCCCTCAACAGCATCCTGGACCTGCAGCACTCCGAGTCGATCGCCAGCCTGCTCGGCCAGATCTCGGCCTACGCCAACCGGGAGCGCCTGGTGCACGGCTATCAGCTGGCGCGCGACCGCTTCGGGCAGCTGCACGAGCTGCTGCGGGGCGGCAACGAGCGCATCCTTCGGCAGTCGCGCATCCTTTCCCGGGAGCTGCTGCCCCTGATCGAACGGCTGCAGACCGAATCCGAGATCCTCAGCGGGTGGCTCTTCTTTCTGGAACGGCCCTTCCGCCACGACGTGCCTTCCTTCACCACCCGCAGCTACCGCAATTTCTTCGGCAGCAGTATGGGCGCCAACGTGGCGCTCTTTATGGAGCAGTTCGTGCAACGGGCGGAGGCCGTCATCCTGCAGGAGGAAGAGATCGCCGCCGTCGACCGCCATGAGGTGCTCTTCGACCGGCAGCTCTATGTAGAATCTTTGCAGAAGCAGTTGCCGGTCGACGATTTTTTCGGGTGGTGCCGCGAGCGCCTTTACCAGAACGAGCAGCTGCCCTCCACCGAGCGCTTCCTGAAGATCTGCAGCATCGTTTTCGAGGACAGCGAGCGGTACGAAGCGGAGTTTACCGGCCGGCGGATTGAAATAGAGCTGGAGGATTTTGTTTTTCAGGTGCCGGAAGTGAAGGTGAGGGTGAAGGCGGAAGGCCTTTAGGTTCCAGTGGCGCCTTAAGTCGGAAATCGGAAGGCGGAAGGCGGAAGATGCCGGGGGAGGGCTCCCACCCAGGACACGTTCCGACTTCGCACTTCCGCCTTCGCCCCCTGTTGGTTTTGAAGCAAATAACATCAACCTTTTCAGAAAACAGCTGGTATCAACAGAAAAGAATGACATATCCAGAATACCACCGCGAGATCACCGAAGCCTTACTGATGGACGCCCGCTTCCTGGTGGAGGGCGAACCCGAGTTCACCTGCCTGCGGGAGAACCTGGACTTCTACCAGCAGTTCTTCGAGGCCTCCTTCGGCTTGTCTTTGCTTTGCCAGAGCGACTATGCCTTCCTGCAGAGCGCCCGCGACAATGACACGCTCTCCCGCGACATCTGCATCTTCCTGGGCGTGCTCTGCTACGAGATGGACCGCGAAGGCAAGAACATCATGGAAGAGCTGAGCTTCAGCACCTTCGCCTACGAGGATGTGGAGCGCCTGCTGGAGCTGTCGTCCTTCCGCGAAGTGCTGGAAGCTACCAAAAGCCTCCGCGACGGCTCCTCCCGCCGCAATTTCTACCACCTGCTGGCCCGCCGCCGCCTGATCGACAAGATCGACGACGAGGTGTTCCGATTTACGCCGGGGCATAAGTATTTTCTGGAGTTCGCGCGCGGGGTGGCGCAGGGAAAGAATGGGGAAGAGGAAGAATAAACCTCATGGGCGCGATCAGCCTGCCTCCGCAGGCAGCGGCATGCTTTGAGCGGTAAAGGCCGGGCCGCCGGCTCCCCAATTACCTTCTAGCTCCCAGGGCGAAAAACAATGAAACAATATAACCATTCAACAATTGCCAGGGGCAAAACCGCAGCGCCCGGAGCAGTAAAAAGCCTTACCGCAAAAGCACTGCCCACAAGAACCACACTCACTCCGGCTGCCCGCTCTCCAGCCCGTCCGGGTTGAAGTTGAGCTGGAAGCCGATCCTCTTGTTAGGTTCGTCATCGTCGTAATCCTCCCAGTTGGTGATCTCCTGAATGAGGTCTTCCAGATGGCGGACGAAGTAGGGTTCTTTGAGTTCTTCGGGGCGGTAGATGGCGATGGTCTTCGGCGGGCGGGGCTGTCCGTAATTCTCGATAAAGGGGTAGTTGATCAGCACGATGATCTTGCCGTTGAACAGTTGCTGGTAGACCAGGGAGCCGTTGTGTTTGATCAGGTCGCGGCGGATGTCCTCATTGACTTTCTGGAACATGCCGCTCTTGGAGGTGCCCAGGGTAAGAACCACGGCGCCCAGGTTCTCGATCTCTTCGCGGGTGACGACTTCTGCGTCCAGTTTGGTGGCGGTGACCAGGTGCTGGAGGATGCTTTTGATCTTTTCGCGCAGGCCTGTCTTCCACTCCTCCCGGTATTTTTCGGTATTTTGCAGCACTTCCTTATACTGGTCAACTTTGCGCTGGAGGTTGAAAATTTCGGTATCCGGAGTATCCATATCGTTTTTGTTGAGGTTCAGTTTACAAGGTAATCATTCGCAGGCGGTAAGAAAAATCAGGAAAACACTATTTTCGCCTCATGCTACTGGCGATTGACATCGGAAACTCTAACGTTACCTTCGGCCTGGCAAACGGCGGCCGTTGGGAACACACCTGGCGGCTGCCGACCATGGCCGACGGGGAGGCCCTCCTGTACTACGAAGTGCAGATCACCAACTTTCTGCTTGAATTCGATATTCCCGCCGATCAGATCCGGCAGACGGTGGTCAGCACAGTCGTGCCCGCCTTGCGCGCCACGTTCGAGGAACTGGCCTTCCACCTGTTCCGCACCCGCCCCATCCTGGTCGGCCCGGACATCTATCCGCGCCTGCGCCTGCAGATATCCCGCCCGGAAGAACTGGGCGCCGACTTGTACGCCAACGCCGTGGCCGCCCACTACCTTTTTCAGCAGGATTGCATCATCACCGATTTCGGAACGGCCCTCACCTTCACGACCGTCAACGCAGCCGGAGAGCTCCTCGGCGTGTCTATCGCCCCCGGCCTGAAGACCGCCATTTCCTCCCTCTTCCAGAAAACGGCCCAGTTGCCGGAGGTGCCGCTCGAACTGCCGGCTTCAGCGGTCGGCAAAAATACCGTCCACGCCATTCAGAGCGGCATCCTCATCGGCTATGTGGGGCTGGTGCGCCACATGCTTCAGGCCATCCGCGCAGAACTGGGCCAGCAGTACATCGCCATCGCTACCGGCGGCCTTTCTTCCATCCTGCATCCGCTGAAGGATGAGTTCTTCGCCATCGAGCCCAACCTGACGCTGGACGGCCTGCGGCTGATCGGGGAGGAGGTGGGAGGGGGGATCGAGGATTTTTGATTTGGGATTTTTGATGTAGAGGGCCGGCAACAAACAACTGAAAACGGCCCACTAACAACCTGCTCCATGAACCATAATCCCTTCCCTTTGTTTCTTCCCTAATCATTTTTGCCCCGTTTGGCGGTTTTGCCGATGAAATGGTGCATTTTTGCTGTTTTTTTAACACAACCTACTGTCATGAGATCAGTAAAATCCCAGTTAATGCCTGTCGGTATCGACGATATGGCGGCTTACATTCCGAAGATCTACCTGCCGATAGAAACGCTGGCGGCAGAGCGCAACCTGGAATACGCAAAACTGAATAAAGGCCTGGGGCTGGAAGCCATGTCGGTTGCCGATGCCCACGAGGATGTGGCCACCATGGCCGCCAATGCCGTTCTGGAACTGATGGAAAAGAATAGCCTCCGCCCGCAGGAGGTCGGCCGCATATACATGGGCACGGAAAGCTCGGTCGACGGCTCCAAACCGATGGCCACCTACGTGCTGGAGATGCTCACCCAGTACTACGCGCCCAAGTACGGCCCGGACTGTTTTCTCAACTGCGACGTGGTAGACCTCACCTTCGCCTGCATCGGCGCCGTCGACGCCCTGCAGAATACGCTGGACTGGGTGAAAGGGGGCGAGCAGCGCACCGGTATCGTAGTAGGTTCCGATAACGCTAAATATGAGCTCGGCTCGGGCGGCGAATACACCCAGGGCGCCGGCGCCATTGCCTTGCTGGTACGGCAGAACCCCCGCCTGATCGCCTTCGGCGAGGCCTGGGGCGTGGCCACCCGCCCGGTCCACGACTTCTTCAAGCCGGTCCGCATCGCCACCAAGGAGAACCTCCTCCGCGAAGCCCTGAAGCTGGCGGGCAAAGATACCGAAGCCGCCCGGGAAGCCCTTGCCCGGCTGGCCAACATGGCGCCCAACGGAGGCATACTGACCAGCAGCGAGGCCAGCATCATGCTGCACAAGGAAACGCCGGTCTTCGACGGCCCTTACTCCAATGCCTGCTACCAGGAACGCATCCGGGAAGCGCTGGAGCACTTCGCTCCCCAGGCCGGATACGATGTAAAAACCGAGGCGGTTTCCAGCAACTGGGCCAACCTGGTCTTCCACCTGCCGTATGCCTTCCAGGCGCGGCGTATGTTCCCGGAAGTGTACCTGATGGAGGCCAAAGCCACCGGCGCCTGGCCGGCCCTGGCGGAAGAATACGGCCTGGAGGAGCCCATCCGGGAAAACTTCCCGGACGATGAGGCCTTCGAAAAGGCCAACGCCCACTTCCTCCGCGCCATCAGTAAGACGGACGCCTACCGCGTATTCGTAGCGGAAAAGATAGCCGCCGGAGAGCGCGCCTCTTCCCTCGTCGGCAACCTGTATACTTCTTCCATCTTCCTGTCCCTAATGAGCAGCCTCGAGGCCGCCCTGGAAGAAAGCAATGAGCTGGAGGGCAGCCGTTTCGGCTTTTTCGCCTATGGCAGCGGCTCCAAGTCTAAAGTATTTGAAGGTAAAGTGCAGGCCGGCTGGAAAGAAACCGTGGGCAAATTCGGCCTGATGGAACGGCTCAGCCGGCGCACCGCCATCGACTACTACACCTATGAGCAACTCCACCGCGGGCAGGCGGCAGAGAGCGCGTTGCCCGTACAGGGAGAATTCTACCTGAAGGAGGTCTGCCGCGAAAAAGGCGTGCGGGAAGGGGCCCGCACCTACGGGTGGATGGAGCCCGTATTTGCTGCTAAGGCATAGCCTCAGGGTAGATTTATCCGTAATGATATATCGTTTTCAAAAGCGATTTCCTATTTTTATCATGCATTCCGGACGCAACTGAGACGGCTGCCTCCTGGTAGTCCGCTCAGTTGGGCCCGGAAAACCCATTTTTCACCTTAAACCCATTCGTTATGAGAAAGCCAACATTGTTGCTTGCCATTCTCCTGTCTGTCTCATTCTTCACCTGCAAACAGAATGCCCCTGCCGACACCACCGAAGAGCAGGAGGAAGCTTTTGTCAACCCTCTGAAGGGCGCCTGGAAGATGACCCTCTGGAAACCCGCTGACGCCACCGAACAGGTAGAACCGGCAGTCGTCCAATATAAGTTCTACACTGATGATCATTTCTATTTCGTGGGGTATGACGATGTGGCGGACACTGTAGTGCAGGCCGGCGGCGGCGCCTATACCATCAACGACAGCACCTTTACCGAAACCATTGCCTATGCTACCTGGGATTCGCCTAACGTGGGCGTTTCCTATACGTTCGACTATATGACGGGCGATAATGGCGAGACCTTCAAACAGCGGGGCGTCATGGAGTCAAATATAGAGGGCGAGCCGGATTTCGACCTGGCCGAAGATTACGTCAGAGTGGGGCCCACCATTGAGGCGGAGGTTGCCGAAAAAGCGCCGGTAGGGCTCTGGAAAATGACCAGATCGCTATACGGCGACCAGGAAGAGGCGGTTCCTCCCGCCGATAGTTTAATGGTGCACAAGCTCATTACCCCTACCCACTTTTATGTAGTTGTGTACAATAAGAATAACGGCAAGATGGACGGCATGGTCTTCGGCACCTACGAGATGAAGGACGGCAAATACGTGGAAACGGTCAAGGCCACAACCCGGAGCATCGAGCTCATCGATAAGATGATCCCCTATGAGTATGAGTACACCGGGGACAACTTCAGCCAGAAGGGCATCCTGGAGTTTACGGACGGGCCTTTTGAGTTGGAGGAGTACTTCGTGAGAGTTGAATAAGTTTCCGGTTGCCGGTTGTTGGTGTTCTCGCCGATAACCGGCAACTACCCCGCCCTGTTTCCCAACCACCCCACCACCAGCAATGCCGCCGCCGCCGCATTCACACTCCCGTGCACCGCGTACATCCAGGGAATGGTGAGCAAGGGTATAGGATAAACCGATCGCCAGCCGTACAACAACGCCAGCGCCATGCCTGCCAGTAGCAACATTCCGCCCAGCAGCCAATACAACTTTCCTCCTATTCCTTTTGAAGGACTAATGCCCAGCTGAACGTGCCGAACGGCCACACCCGCCCCGCCCAGCGCCATAACAGTGGCAGCCAGAAGCTCTATCACTTGCGGACCGTCATAATGCGTGATGAGAATGCCGGTAGCCACCAGCAGGGGCCCCAATACAGCCAGCCAGCCCACTACCGGGGCAAGGGGGGAATTCCAGCTCCGCAATGCCAGCCCTGCGGCCAGCAGGAACAGAAAACCGGCGTAGTGAAAATGCACGGCCGTCAGCAAACCGGTCACCGGGTCAAAGCCGAAGGGCTGAACGCCCAGCCTGTCGGCAACAACCCAGGCGGCGCCCACAATCAGGTAGAAGTAGGCGGCAGCGGCGCAAAGTAAGGGAAGGCGAAATGGCTCTGAGGCCAATAATTTCATAGCCGCCCGATAGGCCAACCAGAGGGACAGCAGCAGCCAGGACAGCGTGCAAAAGGCCGCCGCCCGCGTCGGCGGCAGCAGGAATGCAAAAGCGAACAGAATGGCCGCCGGAAAGAAAAAACGTAGCTGCCGTGAAGGGATGGGAACCAGTACCCCGGTAGCCGCCACGGCCAGAGGCGCCCACAACAAAGGTACGGAGATCAGGATGATCCGCACCCAGTCCAAAGACTTTAGGGAAACCGGCCATAACCAACCAATGACACCACCCAGCGCCAGGATGCCGAAAGTGATCGTCATTTGTAAGCCTTTGCTTTCTGTTGCACTCATAATCCCTGGTTTTGTACAAATTCCTGCATGGCGGCGAAAGAATCCCGCACAAAGCGCCGCTGATAACGGCGGGCAAAGGGATAGCCAATCTTCGTCAACCAAACCGCCGGGCGGGAAAAGGCCCGGATGCGGTACCATACCGTGCCGTCCTCCTCCATTTCCACCCGGAAACACTCCTCGCCTTTCTCCACATGGCCGGGAAGGGTTCCGTAGGCAAATCCGAAACGGTGGTTTTCCTCAAAAGTATAAACTATGCGGCAGGAATTGATCCACCACAGGCCGAAGAGGCGGAAAAGGACGAGGACAACCTCGCCTTCTTCTATGGGCGCCGGCCGGGGAAAGATGCGCGTCCATCCGGATGGGAACATGGCCCAGTCCGCCATAGCTGCACGGGCCGCCTCAAAACAGGCTGTTCCCCGGCCCAGCTTCACCTCGTTGAGGTCATGGTCGTAGCCGGGGGGCGATCCGGGGCGGGTGGTGGCGCCGATGTGCTCCGGTTCATAGGAGAATGGCATTTTTTGCTTTGCTTCCTTGTACTGGCTCAGAAAGGCAGGGCCAGGTATTTTACGGCTGAAGGCCATCTTTGTTATGATAATGGTACAGTGCAAAACTACGCTTGATTTTCATTTTATCTTGAAAATATTGAAAATAAAAAATTAATTATATTTAAACCTTTCTTCTGATTTTCTGTAATCCTACCATCGTCCCAGCCGGAAAAGCCTCAAAATCACAAAACGATGCTCTGCTTCAGGACTATTTTACCCGCATTTGGTTTGATACTACTTGCGGGTTTCGCTCATGCGCAACCTCATGAAACCCTATTCCCCATGCTTCGGGGGGAACGGCTTGCCGGCGCTCTTCGCAACAACTATAAACCCAGGAATGTACTGAGCTATGCTCAGGCCAAGGACATTCTGTACAGCGAGGTCGACAACCACCGCGATAGCGTTTACTGCGCCTATACCGGTTACAGCCTGTACCTCGCCCCCGAGCAGGACCCCTCCCAGTACCTCTACCAGGACGGCAGCCCCGACGGCATCAACTGCGAACACCTGTGGCCCCGCAGCAAGGGCGCCCGCGACGGCAATGCAGGCAGCGACATGCACCACCTCTTTCCCACCCGGGTAGAGGTTAATCAGAGCCGCAGCAACTATCTCCTGGGGGAAGTGGACGATCGTCAAGCGGAACGGTGGTTCGGCCAATCCGATACGCAAACCTCCATCCCCCCCGATGCAGTGATCGATACCTACAGCGAAGTGAAGGCAGGCCTGTTCGAGCCCCGGGAGGATTTCAAGGGTGATGCCGCCCGCGCCATGTTCTACTTTTTCACCATGTACCGGGAGGAAGCCATGGCTGCCGACCCCATGTTTTTCATCAAGCAGCGGGCAACCCTCTGCCGCTGGCACCAACAGGATCCCGTCGATGAGAAGGAATACCGGCGCAGCCGGCGCATCGCCCGCTATCAGAGCAACCGGCCGAATCCCTTTGTAATTGACCCCTCTCTGGCTGGGCGCCTTTATTGTAGTGGAAAGGAATGAAGGAACGAAGGAACGATTAGGCGCCGCCATATTCATTCCATCATTCCATCATTCCATCATTCCATCATTCCATCATTCCATCATTCCATATCTGCCAGGCCAGCCTGGCGGCGGCCAGGTCCTCCAGGGCATGGCCTACGGATTTGAACAGTGTGATCTCATTCGGGTGTCGGCGGCCGGGGGCCTCTTGCCGGCACAGGCGAAAAAGATCCCCGGGGATGTCTTCCGGGAGGAGCGTTCCGTTTCGAATGGGTTCTGCAATGTCTCCCGTTTCTTTGATTGCTCCTTCCATGGTATCTACGTAGACGGTGGCGCGGCGAATGGCCTCGTCGTCGGCCTCCCGCATGGTGGGTTTGAACGAGCCCACCAGGCCCAGGTGCTGGCCGGGCTGCAGCCATCTGCCCAGGATCAGAGGCTCCGGGCTGGATGTGGCGCAGCTGATGATATCGGCGTCGGGAACAACCGCTGAGAGATCGCGTACGGGGTGAAGAGATAACGGCGTTTTTTCCAGTCTCTTGGCCAGTGTTTCCGCTTTTTCGGGGCTTCTTCCCCAGATCAGTACTTTCGTGATCGGCCGCACGCTGGCGTGAGCCCGGATGAGATAAGGCGCCAGGGCTCCGGTCCCCACCATGAGCAGGGTTTGGCTCTCCGGACGGGAGAGGAAGCGGGAGGCCAGGGCGGAAGCGGCCGCCGTGCGCAGGTTGGTCAGGGCTTTGGCGTCCATTTGCAGGATAGGCGTGCCGGTTTTTGTCTCAAAGAGGGTATAAATGCCCTGTATGGTGGGCAGCCCCTGCCGGCGGTTGTGAGGGCTTACCGCCACGAGCTTGACGCCGAAAAACGCCCCTTCATCCCAGGAGGGCATGAGAAGGAGGGCGCCCTGCTCTTCTTCACCAGGTATAATGTAATCGTGGTGGTGGCGCAGCGGGGTGTGGTGCCGGCCGGCAAAGGCACGTTCGAGTTCGTCGATCATTACAGAAAAGGGCAGCAGGGATTCCAGCTCGGAGGGGGTGAGGAATTGCATGCTTTTTATTACAAGATGCAAATTTCTCTTTTAAACCCAAGGCGGGCGGTAGTATCCAAGGCATTTAGACGTATTTCCATATATTCCCCTATTTCAGTCCGGGTACTTTCTACTACTTTCTTAAATTTTAGCCGCACAGCGGCGAAAGATCTTCGCCAGGGGCGTTAGCCCATGGTAAAGAATTGGGGGCATTTAGCTCCGTAGGAGCGGCACAACCGCAATAATGGAGTTCTTAATCGCTCCTACGGAGCTTATCTGTACTTTGGGGCCCAAACATGGAGCTTACGCTCCGGGCTAGGGGCTATCGCCGCTACCTGCCTGCCAGGCCGACAGTCGTCTTGCCTGGCGAGCAGGCAGGCGCGGCTTTTTAAAGTAACAAAGTAGTATTACACGCCAGCACGTTTACCCCCTAATAATACTCCAACCGCACCAATTTCAGCCTGTTCCGCCGCTCGCTCGGGATGATCAGCTCGCCGGCGTTGACCTGCACGGCGTCGCGGAAGCGGAGGCGCAGCTTGAGGTTCTCGGTGCTCAGGAGGCTGTTGCGTTCGGCCACGCCATTGCCCTTGAGGACGTACTCGCTGACCGTATTTTCGTATTTGATCTCGTCGTTGAAGAGGAAGCGCAGGTTGCTGGGGGTCTTGAAAAGGAAATAAGAGGAGTACATTCCATCATCGTCCTGGGAATATTGTTTTTTATGGAGCACCGTCTTCCAGTGGGTTTCGCCGTTGGGGTGGATGGAAATGACGAACACCTCGTCGTAGTAGTAATCCACGGCGAAGCGGCCGCTGACGTCGTAGAAAGTGCGGTTTACGCCGGCAGCCCGCCGTTCGTAGGTGCGGTTGCGTTCGCCGATGAGCAGGATGCCGCCGTCGAGGCGCAGGACAGCCTCCTGAATGCTCGCCTCTGCCAGGCCTTTGGCTTTGTCGCCATCCTTACCCACCAAGGTACTTATAAATTCTTCGTCGAACTCCTGCAGAGTGAGTTGGTACTGTTCGTGGTTCTGCGGCGGGATGGTGAGGAAAAAGTAGCCGTCGGCACGCCCCAGGTTCTTATCCGAATACAGGCCGGCGGCGATCAGCCTGTCGTTGAGGTGGTCGTAGGTGAAATAGGCGTCGTAGGTCAGCTTATCGGGCATCGGGACGGTATATTTCACCAGCTTGGCGGAGGCGCCATAGTAAGTGTTGATCTCAAAATGGTGGCCTTCGCGTTTGGAGCGAAAGTTGTTTTTCTCCATGATGAGGGTCATATTGCCGTAGTTATCGACCATGATCTCCCGGAAATTCTGGAAATAGCTAAAATCATCCGGCTGAAATACGGCCTGCCATTTGAGGTGGAGGTTTTCCAGGTCGATGGAATAGGCCTTGACCAGCTCCTGTTTTTCGAGGAAATAAACCAGGCCTTTACTGCGGTCATCCGAGCGGACGAACTCAAAGCCGGGGTTGTAGAACATGTACCCGAGGTCGGCAAGGCTCACCGAATCGAGCAGGTTGGCGCCCGGGCCGTATTTGTGGGCCTTGATGATGGTATGGGATTTTTCCCGAAACTGATAAACGATGGTGAAATGGGCCTTGCCTGCCACCAGGCCAATGATCTTGGGCTGGCGGTTATCAAGTTCAATATCTTTTGACCAGGATTCCTTCAGCTGCTGATTGAAAGCCACCACTTCAAACGACGTCCCCTTGTCCCGGAAAACGAGGGTGTTGCCCCCGAGGTCTCCGATGAGTTCATAGGCAATATCACTGCGGAGTACAATCGGCTCCGAAACCGTTATTTTCTGAGCAAAGAGAAAAAGAGGGGCCTGGAGGAGGAACAGTATATGGAAGAATTTCATAGCTCTTTTGATTTTCAACTTGAAGGGGGCGCATCTCACATCTCGTGTACAATAAAAATAACTAATTCTCCAATTATGTTCGAGTGGACGTTTGTCTTATTACGAATTACCGGCACAATTATTTTACCCTCCAGGCAGTGGCAATGCCGGCAGCTTGCTAAATTGGCAATCCAAAACCCTGAATCCTGAACACCGAAAATAAACTCTCCAGAGCGATCGAACTGAACCAATGGCCAACATCATCTATTTCCTTACAGGCGGGGCTTTACTTTACGGGTTATTGCTGCTACTGGTGTTTTTGCTGCAGGAACGCCTGGTTTTTCAACCCTTTCGCCTGCCGCAGGCTTACCGCTTCTTTTTCAATGCCAAAGGGTGGCGGGAAATCTGGGTGGAAACGGAGGATGGCGCGCTGCTGAATGCCCTGCTATTCAGGGCGCCCCTCGAACAGAAAAGCAAAGGGGCCATCCTCTATCTCCATGGCAACCAGGGCAACCTGCAACGCTGGGCACAGCATCAGGGCGCTTTCACCCGCCTGGGGTACGACTTTTTTGCCATCGACTACCGGGGTTACGGCAAGAGTAGCGGCCGGCCATCGGAGCAAGGATTATATGCCGACGGCGAAGCGGCCTACCAATGGCTGCTGAAGCGTTACCCGGAAGAGGACATCGTCGTCTACGGGCGTTCTCTGGGCTCAGCGGTAGCCTCCCGGCTGGCCATGTGCCGCCGCCCGCGGTTGGTCATCCTGGAGACGCCCTTTGACAACATGCCCAACGTCATCCGCGCCATTTCCCGCCTGCCTGTCCCGGACGCCCTCTTCCGCCTTCAGTTTCCCAATGACCGCTACCTGCCGGAGGCCAACTGCCCCGCCTTTATCTTTGCCGGCACCCGCGACCGGATCGTAGAATACCGGCTTTCTCAGCGCCTTCGCCCTTTTCTTAACAGCCCGGAGGCCTTCATCACCATCGACGGCGCCGGGCACCGCAACCTGGACACTTTCCCCAAGTACCATTATGAGCTGGAACGGGTGCTTGGGCGGTTTGAATAAGCGGGGCGGGGGCCGGTTATTAGTTGATTGGTTATTTCGGGGATCTGGCGGGGCTGGTTATCGGGCTCCACCGTGCCATGGTAGCGTTAATAAACAATAGCCAGCCCCACGCCTGCCAGCCGGCAATAACCAATACCCTTTCCCCGATAGCAAGGCGCCTTACAACAAGCTTTCCCAAAATTCAAACACAAAACCCTTATATTTGCCCCCCATTATGAGCAAGAGAAACAAACTGCAGAAATTTGCCGAACTTCTAACTTTCCCCAACGTCTACGAGAACTTCAACCCGTTGGAGCCGCATCTCTACGGCCTCAACGGCGAGCCGGTAAGCCTGAAGGGGGAGTGGGGCGCCAAACATTTTGGCAATGACAAACCCATCACGCTGGAGCTGGCCTGCGGCCGGGGGGAATACACTCTGGGGCTGGCCCGGCAGAACCCCCACCGCAACTTCATCGGTGTGGATGTGAAAGGCGCCCGCATCTGGAAAGGGGCCCGCATCGCCCTCGAAGAAAACCTGAACAACGCCGCTTTCCTCCGCATCCGCATAGAACAGATCGCCACCTTCCTGGCGCCGGGCGAGGCCAGCGAGATATGGATCACATTCCCCGACCCTTTTCTCCGCAAAAGCAAGGCCAACCGGCGCCTGACCGCTCCCCGTTTTCTGAACGAATACAAAAAGGTGCTCCAACCCGGCGGCCTCATCCACCTCAAGACCGACGAGCCGCAGCTCTACGAGTTCACTCTGGAGGTTCTGGCGGAATATCCCGGAGCCGAGATCCTCTACCAGGATGATGACATCTATACCAAACCACTGCCCATGCCCGAGCTGCAGCTGAAGACGTATTATGAAAAGATGCATCTGGAGGAAGGGAAGAAGATCAAGTATGTGCGGTTTCGGTTGAAGGTGTAAAAGTGTGAAAGTGTAAACCAGTGAAAGCCGCACGAATTAACGGGGCAGTTAAAAGCCCTGGAAACTCAGCTATATGGGCTGCCGAAACTGCCCGGTTATTTCGTTCTAGTCACACTAGTCATCTTTCCTCAATCTTCGCCATCATCTTCCGGGCATTGTCATTATCCGGGTTCAGTTCCAGAGATCTTTGGTAATATTTCCGCGCCTTGTCCCACTGTTCATTGTTCATATACCCTTCGGCCAGGCTGTCGTATACGTTCCAGGACGATGGATAGGCATCGGCATTGACCTTGAATATACGGATGGCCTTTTCCGCCTCTCCTTTATTCAGTAGCTGGTATCCCACCCAGTTCATGCGGGACTCTTCGAAGAGTATCCATCCCGGAAACACCTCTTTGGCTTTTTCATACATAGTGCTTACCTCTTCGGCCTTGCCTTGCAGGGCCGCTTCCATGAAGTCCTCGGGGGAAGGAGGGACAGGTTTGCCTGCCTGAGCATAAACCGCTCTGAGTTGGTTATAAATGATGGCCTCGCCGGGGTAGTGATCCGCGCAAAACTCCAGTACCTGTACTGCTTTTTCGTATTCGCCGGCTGCGCTCATTTCCGCCGCCAGGTTTTTCATCTCTCCCACAAAGAACAAGGAGCTGGCGCCGGCAGCCAGCTCGTTCCGATATTTTTGCCCGGCCTTATCCGGGCCATGCTGTTTTACGTACCGGATGAACTCGTTTTCGTAATTCATAAGGCCTTCATTGGGCGCCCACTTATCGTATTCCATGTTGCGGGCGGCCTCTTCGGCCACATCCTGCCCCTTGATGCGGGAGATGAGGTGCAGGGCGCCGTCGATGCCGGCGGAAATGCCGGCGGTAGTGATGATGCGGCCGTTGTCGACGTAGCGGGTTCCCTCCAGCAGCTCACAATCCTGGCAGAAGTTCCGGACATAATCAAAGGCGCTGTGGTAGGTCGTTGCTTTTTTGCCCTCCAGCAGGCCGGCTTTGGCGGCCACGGATGCGCCGGTACACACGGTGAGCACCGTTCCTCCGTTTTCATAATGCTGTTTTACCCATTGAATGGCCTCCGGGTCGTTGATGATCCTTCCGGTGCCGCCGCCCGGTATCAGGATAATGTCCGGCCGGGGGCAGTTTTTGTAGGAGTAATTGGGAGTAATGTTCATAAAGCCCTGGCTTCGGATGGGCTCCTCGCTGAGGCTTACCAGATACACTTCAAAGCCGGGCGCCTGGGTGAAGGCCTCGCCGGGGCCGGCAAAATCGAGCAGCTCGGCGCCGCTGGGAACGAAGAGGGCAACTTTGTACACCCTGCCATTCTGTTGAGGTTGTGCGAAAGTATGGGCCCCTGCCAATAGGTAGCAAGTAGCGAAGAAGAATACTTTTTTCATTGTAGTCGGGTTTTTAATGAAAGTATTGGTGATCCTGGCTGTCCACCCTGTGGAATAGTCGCCGTGCAAATTCCACAGGGCTAGCAGCTAAGAGTTTGTTCAAAATTCGCTGATGAGGCGAAAGCGAGGAAATTTTGTTCTGAACAAGGCAAAAAACGTAGGCATACCTGGAAGGTATGACGAGGCTTTTTAACGCAGTGCAGGATAAAATTTGCCGCTTGGAGCCCATTGATTGAATTTTGAACAAACTCTAATAGCCTCCTAATTTACCCTTTAGCAATAAATACCCGGCCCTGATGGCTCAAAATGTCCGATCTTTGTCTGTAAACACTACATTATGGCCCCACAAAACATCATCTTCCTGCTTTTTCCCAAAACCCACCTGATGGACCTGGCCGGGCCGCTCCAGGTCTTCTACGAAGCCGGGAACCTCTGCCGGCGCCCCATCCGTATACAGTTCACTAGTTTCGAGGAGAACCTCCGGTCCGAACAAGGACTGGAGCTGGCCAGCCTCACTGCCCCGGCCTCGCTTAACCCTGGTGAAGGCAGCCTCATCTGCATTCCCGGTATCGACTTCAACAGTTTTAAAAAAGGAGAACTCGCCGCGGCTGTACACCGCGCTGCGCCCTGGTTGAGGCAGGCCTACGAAAACGGCGCCGGCCTGTGCTCCATTTGTTCCGGCGCCCTCCTCCTGGCGGAAGCGGGCCTTCTGGACCACCGGAAGTACACCTGCCACTGGAAGTGCCTCGATTATATGCAGCAGCGTTATCCCAGAGCCCTGTTGCAGAAAGAAAAACTTTACACAGAAGATAAGCGGGTGTACACTTCCGCGGGCATGTCAACAGGCATAGACCTGGCTCTCTACCTTCTGGAGCAATGGTATGGCGCTTTTGTAGCAGCCCGCGTGGCTCAGGAAATGGTGGTAAGTTTCCGCCGGGAAGCTGACAGGCCACAGCGCAATATATACACCAACCTGCAAAAGCCCTTTCATCTGGCCATTTACCGGGTACAGGAAGCGCTGCTCAACGACCCGGAGGCCAACCACAGCATTGAAGAACTGGCCAGGATCGCCTGCCTGAGCCCACGCCACCTTACACGCCTGTTCCGAAAATACACCGGCAGGACCATACAGGAATTCAAACAGGAGATCCGCCTCGAACTGGGCCGCCAACTGCTGCAGAACGGCCAGCTCGGCATCGAGGAAGTCGCCCGGAAGTGCGGTTACGCCTCCGCCCGCCAGTTCAGGAGGGTGTGGAAGGAGGAATATGGGATGGCGCCGTCGGAAGGAAGGAGCGGGCGCCGGATCGGTAGTCATCAAAAACATCCCCGGTGACGTCCTGGCGTTTGGGATCCCCTGTAAAGTGGCCCGGAAGACCTGCCCCCCCTACAACCTCTACTTCTACTTCAACCGCACCTTAGCCCCGAACAGGACAGACAGCGAATTGATCCGGTCCGCATTGGGCCCCAGCCCGACACGGAAATACTGCAGGGAATGCTGATAGGTAGGCTGCACGAACAGGCACCAGCGGGAGCTGAGATAGCGCTCCAGCCCGAAACCCAGGTTGCCGGTCAGATAGGCGTTCTCTTCGAACGTACCTCCTTCAAACCAGCCCAGGCCTGACTTGCGGATACGGTCGATTGTAGCTTCCTCGTTGGAAGGAGGAGGAGGCGCCGGCGCCGGCGGCTGCATGGGCCGGAAGTTGAACTTGGGCTCCTCGCTGACGTAGTAGTTGCGCTGGAAGGCCACCTGCAGGGATGCCCCTGCCAGGGCGTAGGCCCGCCAGCCGCCACGGCGGAGGAAGCTGTACCGGAAATGCAGCGGCAGGTTGATGATGTTGAGTTCGCTGGCCTCCAGGCGTTGCCCCTGCAAGCCGGAACCCACACTGCCGTTGACATAGACCAGCCCCACCGGATACTGGCGCGCTGCATAGATAACGCCCGTCTCTATCTCAAAACGGCCCATTTCCAGGCCTACGGACAGGCCGCCGCCGTAACCTATGGCGTAACGCTGCAATTCTTCTTCCAGCTTTTTCTCCTCACTGGAAGGAACGGTGATGTGGTTGTATTCGGCGCTGCCGAACATCCCTACGCGGAGGGCAGCGCCAGTTTTATTTTTAATCAGAGAAACATCGCCGATAGACTTGTCTGTCTCATAAGACAGCTCCGGGGACAAGGCATCCAGCCGGTTCAATTCGGCAATCAGGCTGGCGTTGAAGGACGGCCGGGCCGGAAGAGGATAAGCAGGAGCCTTTAGCTGAAGGCCCTGCAGTTCCGGGGATGCCAACGGAAGAAGGTAGCGGGATGAGGCTTCCCGGCGCTCATTGCCGGCAATTATCGCCCGCTGAGATGAAGGCAAACCCGGGGAGGCATTTCTAACGCTGCCAACCGCGGAACCACCGCCGGCAATTGCTGCTGTGGCCGGGGCCGAACCAGCGGAGGCGCTTTCCGGGGAAAGGTTATCCCGTCCATCGGGATTTTGGCCATGAGGCGCATCGGGCGTGGTGGATCCGGACTGCCTGGGTTCGGCAGGAAGCGCTTCTTCCTTGCCATCGGCAGGAGTATACTGAGGCGTATTTTCCAGAGCCTGGGGTAAACCAGGGCCGGCAGCAGGGCCGCCGGGAATGTATTGCCACAGGAATAGGAAAAGCAACAGCATCAGTGCCAGTTCCGTCAATTTGTAACGCAGGACTTTGCGCGGCCAGGCAAAGGCCTCTTCCAGAAGAGCCTCCATCCGCTTCCAGTGGCCGGGCTGATAGGCAGCCTGGTAACGGTGAAGCTTTTCAAAGACGGCCTCGTCGATGTGTTTCGTATCCGCTGCCGGCTGGCCTTCCCCCCCTATTCCCATAGCTTCCTCATTCAGCCTCTGTTCCATAAGCTGCCAGGATCCGGCGTCGAAGGGCGCTTCGAGGCCCTCCAGCTTTTCCTTAATGATTCGGTCTATCGGATTCATCTTCTTCTCCATATCCGTGTGATCTCGAGCTCAGTAGAGCCTGCAGTTTTGAGCGCGCCTTCACCAGGTTGGACCGGGAAGTGCTCTCGGTAATGTCCAGCATCTCGGCAATTTCCCGATGGGAATAGCCTTCGATGACATAGAGGTTGAATACGGCACGGTAAGCGGGGGATAATTGCTGGACGGCGTCCAGGATCTCCCTTTCCGTGCACTGGCTGACGGCATCGGCATCATTGGTGCTCAGTTCGTATGCTTGTTCAATGTCCTCCGTGCGCCTGCGGATGCTCTTTCTGTAATAATCAATGGCCGTATTTACCATTATACGGCGGATCCAGGCCGAAAGTGACGTTCCCGGCTGATATTTATTAATGTGTTTAAACACTTTGATGAAGCCCTCGTGCAAGATATCCAGCGCTTCCTCCTCATCGTTGGAATAGCGCAGGCAAACGCCCATCATCCGGCTGTAGTACTCCTCATACAGCACCTTTTGGGCCCAGCGCTCCTGTCGGGCGCAGGCCGTGATCAGGCTTTTTTCATCGTATTCTAAGGGCAAAGCGATAGTCATGTACGTTTCAAGTTGCACAAGTTAGCCCAATTGCCAAAGATTTACAACCGGTTCGATCGCTTTTGACTTCAAGAATACAACGGAAGCCGGGTGAATTGTGCTGCCCGGGACATGAATTTTTATGAAAAACAAATTATTTCAAACTAAAAAAGATAAAATGTTTTGTTTTCGTAATTGCAGCTAAATTTGTAAATTTGCCGGAAAGTTTACAGCCAGGAGATCAAAATGAGTGACAACACAAGAACAGAAGAACAGAGCGGCGAGGACAACATCATCACCCTGAAAGGCATGTACCAGGACTACTTTCTGGATTATGCCTCTTATGTAATACTGGAACGCGCCGTGCCCTCCATCTGGGACGGGCTGAAGCCGGTACAGCGTCGTATCCTGCATGCCATGCGCGAAATGCACGACGGGCGCTACCACAAGGTGGCCAACATCATAGGCCAGACTATGCAATACCACCCGCACGGTGATGCCGCTATCGGCGATGCCCTGGTCAACCTCGGCCAGAAGGAGCTCCTCATTGACCCCCAGGGCAACTGGGGCGATGTGCGGACCGGCGACAGCGCCGCCGCCTCGAGGTACATCGAGGCGCGCCTGACCAAGCTGGCCCTTGACATTGCCTTCAACCCCCAGACTACTGAATGGCAGCTCAGCTATGACGGCCGCAAACGGGAGCCGATCGACCTGCCGATGAAGTTCCCCCTCCTCCTGGCACAGGGCGCCGATGGTATTGCCGTCGGCCTTTCCACCAAGATCCTGCCCCATAACTTCGTGGAGCTCATCAAGGCCTCCGTTAAGTTGCTGCAGGGAAAGAAAGTGAAGATCTATCCCGACTTTCAGACCGGCGGCATGATCGATGTCAGCGACTATAACGGCGGCAAGCGCGGGGGGCGGGTGAAAGTCCGCGCCATGATCGACCGCGTTGACAAGTCTACCCTGGCCATTCGGGAGCTGCCCTACGGCGTAACCACCACGAGCCTGATCGAGAGCATCATCAAGGCCAACGATAAGGGTAAGATCAAGATCAAAAAAGTAACGGACAATACGGCCCAGGAGGTCGAGATCCTGGTGGAACTGGCCCCCGGCACTTCCCCCGACCTGACCATCGACGCCCTTTACGCATTCACGCATTGCGAAGTACCGATCTCTCCCAATGCCTGTGTCATCATCGATGAAAAGCCGCACTTCCTGACGGTAGAGGAGATCCTCGATATCTCCACTGAACATACCAAAGAGCTGCTCCGCCAGGAGTTGGAGATCCGTAAGGGGGAATTGCTGGAAAAACTGCACTTCGCCAGCCTGGAAAAGATCTTCATCGAAAAACGCATCTACCGCGACATCGAGGAGTGCGAGACCTGGGAAGCCGTCCTGGAAACCATCGATACGGGCCTGCGCAAATACGTTGCCACACCCGGCGAGAAGCCTCAGAAAGGGGACAAACGCCTGAAACTGCTGCGCGATATCACGGAGGAAGACCTGATCCGCCTCACCGAGATCAAGATCAAGCGCATCTCCAAATACAACTCCTTCAAAGCGGATGAGGCCATCGCCAAACTGGAGGAAGAGCTCAAAGAAGTACAACACCACCTCAACAACCTGGTGGACTACGCCATCGCTTACTTCGAAGACCTGCTGGCCAAACATGGCAAAGGCAGAGAGCGCCGGACGAAAATCACTACCTTCGACACCATTCAGGCGACCGAAGTAGTGGCCAATAACGCCAAGCTATACGTCAACCGCAAGGAAGGCTTCATCGGCACCGCCCTGAAAAAGGACGAGTTCGTCTGCGATTGTTCGGACATCGATGACATCATCGTCTTCCGGCAGGATGGCAAGTTCCAGGTTTCCCACATTGCGGATAAGGTGTTTGTCGGTAAGGACATCATCCATGTAGATGTCTGGAAAAAAGCCGACGACCGCACGACCTATAATATGATCTATACGGACGGCAAGACCGGCCGCAGCTTTGCCAAGCGCTTCAACGTCAAGGCAATCACCCGGGACCGGGAGTACGACCTGACTACCGGCGATAAAGGCTCGAAAGTACTGTATTTCAGCGCAAACCCCAACGGGGAGGCCGAGGTCGTTACCGTTCAGCTGACGCAGGGCTGCCGGGCCCGCATCAAAACCTTCGATTATGACTTCGGCGACCTCGACATCAAGGGGCGTAGCTCTAAAGGCAATACGCTGACGAAATACCCGGTGAGGAAGGTGTCCCTGAAGGAAGTTGGCAAGTCGACCCTCGGCGCCCTCGAGGTCTGGATGGACGAGGTCAGCGGGCGCCTCAACACGGATGAGCGCGGCAAGTTCCTTGGGGCCTTCGATACAGGCGACACCATCCTGGCCGTTTACAAGGATGGCTCCTACGAAGTGCTGGACCTGGACCTCAACAAGCGCTTCGACCCCAACGAGGTTGTTCAGATCGGGAAATTCAACCCCGATCAGCCCATCAACGTTCTCTACTACGAGGGCGAACGGGGCTGGACTATGGCCAAGCGATTCCTGGTCGAAACAACCACTACCGGCCAACGCTTCCCCTTCCTTACCGAAGACCGCAAAACGAAACTGCTCTACGCCTCCCTCGATGATGAACCGAAGGTGAAGTACACCATGAAAGTCAATTCCAAAAAGGTGGAAGACGAACTCAGCCTGGCCGACTTCGTTGACGTCAAAGGCTGGAAAGCCATCGGCAATAAGGTCAGCGACCAAAAGCTGACAGGGGTCAGGGAGATCAATGGCGAGCCGGAAGAGAAACCGGAAAAGAAAGAAAAGCCGGAAAAGGCCCCCCCCTCACAAAGCAAACTCAAGGCCGGGGACAGCATTGAGTTTGACATTGACAAGAACGGACAGGGCAAGCTTTTTGATTAATTTTCTTAAGCGTTACTATTTCTTGACGAGCCTGCTTTTATCGCAAATTCCTCCGGCTCCCTGGCCTGTGGGCCGGAGGAATAGAAGAGAAGTCAATCCAGCCCTTCCTCTTCCTCTTCCTCTTCTCCTACCTCTGCTTCCGCTCCGGTGCTCAACAACCCAAAGGCAAAATCCTCCAGCAGCTTCTCCACCTGGCTCAGGTCTCCGCCCTCCACGGAAATATCGGTCAGAGAAGGCAGGTGAAGAGCGAAATAGATATGGTTATTGGCCATTTCCAGCAGCGTGCTGGCCAGTGCCCGCGGATAAGGGTAGGAAGGGTCGATCTGTTTGATGATGCCTGAGATCTTTTTGGCCAATGCTTTATAGGTAAGGAAAAAACCGTGTTTATTCTCTTTGTCCACCTCTTTGGTGTGATAGGCCTTGGTGGCTTCAGCAACGACGATGCGGTGAAGTACGTCTTCATCAACAAAATCAATGGAAGTGTTGCGCCGGGAGGTGTCAACAATAGAAGAGATAGCGATCTGCAACTTCTTCCAGGGATCTTCGATATTCATGGTATTGTAGTCGATTCGAAATTTCATCCACTCCCAATACCAGCAAAGCAGGTAGACCAGCAAGAGGTGTTTATTCTCGAAATACCGGTAAACTGAGGCTTCCGTTGACCCGATCTGATCCGCCAGCTTTTTGAACGTAAATGCCTCAAACCCAATTTCATCAATAAGCAGAATACTATGTTGAATGATCTTGCGGCCGAGCTTAGTCTCCTGCGGATCTCTCAGGTACAACTTCTCATTCAGCTTCATCTGAATTGTAATAGCCATAGCTCGCTCAGAATTTATACTATTTTCAAATGTAAGTATTTATCTGAAAACAGAGAGGACTACTATCAAAAAACAGGTGTGAATACTGGCATTGCTACATTTCCCGAAATTCTCCCGGATCTTTGAGTTTCCTCTTGGCCGCTTCCCTTTCCGCTTTTCTTCTTCCGTTGCCGTCAGACTGTTCTGCGGCCAGGCGCTGCAGGCTTTCATCTTTAATAAATGGCTTCAGCCAGTTGACGCATTCTTCGAAAGTTTCAAAGAGGTATTCGTCCGATACCAGTCCGGGAACGAGATTGATTCCCCGAAACATATCCAGAGGCTGGCCTTGCAGGCCGGTAAATACCACCAGGATACCTTGCTCCTGTAACTCCTGAACCGCTTCTTCCATAGCGTACAGGCCAGACTGGTCGACGTAGGGCACCAGGTCCATACGGATCACCACTGTCCGGATTTTAGGCAGTGCTTTGACCATATCCTGGAAGCGGGAGGCAAAACCAAAGAACAGCGGCCCATCCAGGTGTTTGATGAAAACGCGGTCGCCCACTTCATCAATAATACTGCCCTCATCTCTCCAGGGCACCTCCCGGGCAAAATCCTTGAGGGGAGCCGATTTGGTTTTGTGTTCCACCACATCGGAGATCTTCTTCATGAACAACAGGGCCGAGAGCACCATACCGGCGCCCACTGCTACCAGCAGGTCGACGAAAACCGTAAGCAGCATCACGGCAACCATGACAAATGCATCGGAGCGGGGCACCGAGCGAATGTGGCGAAGGCCCTTATAATCGATGATCCCGATGCCAACTGTGATCAGAATACCTGCCAGGACTGCGTTGGGGATATGCCCTACCAGGGAACCGATACCCAGAAGCACGACCAGAAGGAAAAGGCCGGCGATGATCCCGGAGATCTTGGTCTTGCCACCGGCATTGGCATTGATCACCGTCCGCATCGTAGCGCCGGCGCCGGGCAGGCCGCCGATAACCGCAGCCCCCATGTTCCCGATCCCCTGCCCAATGAGTTCCTGGTCGCTGTCGTGTTTCGTCTTGGTTATATTATCGGCAACAATGGAGGTCAGCAGGGAATCAATGGCGCCGAGGAAAGCCAGGGTTACTGCATATTCGAAAATGACCACGATATGGTTGATATCTGCAAACACGCCGAGGAACCCCAGATGCAATTCAGGAAGGCCGGTCGGTATCGGCCCGCCGGAGTTGAGCCGCAGCACACTCCCGGAGGGCAGAAGGAAAAATGCTATTAGGGAAACCACGATAAGTGCGGCCAGGGTGCTGGGCACCACCCTCGTGACGCGGGGCAACAGGTAGATCACTGCGATTGTGATAATAGCGGCGCCAACAGAATAGATGTTGACGATCTCCGGAATTTCATGTATGGCACGAAGTGTACCCATCGGCCCGCCTTCCGGGGCAGACATCCCGAAAAAGGGAAAGATCTGGGTGATCACAATAATGACCCCGATCCCGCTCATAAAGCCCGAAACTACAGGGTATGGTATGTACTTCACGTATTTCCCCAGGCGGAATATGCCTAGCAGGGATTCCAGAGCACCGGCCAGAAAAAAAGTGGCGATAATGATCGGGAAAGCAGTCTCCAGGCTGCCGGCATAGGCAATGGCATCGGCAATGACCACCGCCGAAACGACCGTCATCGGAGCGGTCGGGCCGCTGATCTGCGTTGGTGTCCCACCAAAAATGGCCGCCAGCACACCGATGGCGATCGCACCGTACAAGCCGGCAATAGCGCCCATTTCGGTCTGCTCACCAAATGCAAGGGCAAGTGGAAGGGCTACAATACCCGCCGTGAGGCCGCCGAAAAAATCGCCTTTTAAGTTGGAAAAGTCAAATTTCAGGATGTTCAGCATGGTGAGGAGGAGGTGATTTTATGAAATAATGAAGGCTATTTAAGGTAACAGCCTTTTAAAATAAGAGGTTTACTCTGGATTAGAAAAGTTTTCTTCAAAAAAATCAGAAATAAACCCCCGCCTGATCCCAAAAAAAAGGAGAGGCTTTGAATAACCTCTCCTGAAAAAGCCTCAGTCACCATGCGAATTCTAACCGGGTTGAAAATGCCCGGTTAATAAAAGAATCGCAATTTTAAAACCTCTTTATACGTACAATGGCGATATTCTCTTTAATAGTAGTAATGGCCAGTTAAATAATAGTAAAGCTTACAAAGAAACAGCGTCCAAAAAAAATTGTTCTTAACGAAGCCTTTTTTTTGCATACTGTGAAAAAGGCGGCGGGAAGTTCAGGACACCGGGGTTTCTTCCAGTTTTTTCCCGAGATATACCAGCTGGAAATTCTCGGCAACATCAATGTCATCCAGGTTGGGAGGGATGACCTCCAGTGAGCCGGTATCGGTTTTGATAAAGAGCGGGACGGTATCTGAATTTTTTGCCGTCTCTCCGGCCAGGGCCTTCAGTTCTTCCTTATCCGCAACATTCACCTCATGGACAAGGGGGTAATCCCGCGCTACCTCGTTGAGGTTGAGGAAATCATCGGTATAGGAAAAAATGCCCTGTTGCGGCAATTCGCGCCGGCTCTTTTTCAGTTCTTCCGGGGTCACAAGGCGGAAAGTGCCGTTCTCTCCGAATATTTTCTGATACTTACGCACGGCATATTGATTGACATCTGCGCTACTGGTCATGGCAACCATATATCCCATATCCAGCAGTTCGAATTGTTCTCCCAGGTCATCGGTATAAATGTTGACCATGAAGGCTTCCAGGCCGGCATCTTTGGCCTTTCTGATGCTGCTTTCATTATTGTCGATCAGCACGACGTGGCGGTTATTATTCTGCAGGTACTTCCCGATGATCCGTGCTGCTCCGTTGGCCCCGATGATGAGGATGCCTTCCGATGCATCCTGAGTGACCTTCAGTGCCTTGGCGACCGCTCTTGCCGTCGTAGCATTGAGCAGGACAGTGCCCAGTACGATCATAAATACCAGAGGCACCAGGAACTCGGCATCCGGTACCGGCGGGGTTTCCGAGGTCAATGTTATTCCGAACAGGGAAGCGATACCGGCGGCGACGATCCCCCGGGGCCCGACCCAGGAAATGAAGATCTTTTCGGTTAATCTCAACTCAGACTTCCAGGTACTGATGAACACGCCCAGCGGCCGCAGGAAAAACACCACGACGCCGAACAGGGCGAGGGCCCGCCAGTCGTTGAGGATGATGTTGATGTCCTCCATATCAATATTGGCAGCGAGGATGATGAACAGGATGGAGATCAGCAATACGCTCAGCGATTCCTTAAAGGAGAGGATCTCCTTCAACCTCGGCACGTCGAGGTTCCCCATTACCATCCCCATCACCACTACGGACAACAGGCCGGACTCATGGGCCAGCAGGTCCGAAAAGATGAATAAGCCCAGCACAAACGCCAGAGTGAACACATTGAGCAGATAATTGGGAACTAGTTCGGCTTTGATCAGCTGATACAGGGCGACCGCCGCCAGGGCTCCCAAAGACAAACCGGTCATAATGATCTGGAAGAAGGTAATAAACGCGTGAGCGGTAAACTCTCCCCCGCCCTGGGCGGAGCGGATGAATTCGAAAACCAGTACGGCGGCCAGCGCCCCTATAGGGTCTATAAGAATGCCTTCCCATTTGAGCACCGTCGACACATTGCGGTTGAGGGGGATGTTCTGCAGGATCGGAGCAATAACCGTCGGCCCGGTAACGATAACCAGAGCGCCGAACAAAAAAGAGATCGGCCAGTTCAAACCAAGGATAAAATGGGCGGCCAGGCCTCCCCCGATAAAAGTGGCGATGGGCCCGAGGGTGATCAGCTTGAGTATCGCCGGCCCCACACCCGAGATCTCCCGCCGTTTCAGCGTCAGCCCCCCTTCAAACAGGATGACCCCGATGGCCAGGGAAACAAAGGAAAACAGGTACTTGTCCGGAAAGATCCCCAGGCCATCCACTTTCGCCCGGTAGATGGGCTCTATCAGCTTTTCCCCATCTGCTGTGAAAAAGGTAGACAGAGGCCCTACCGCCAGGCCGGTAAGGATCAGCGGCAGGATGGCCGGCACGCGAATCCGCCAGGCGGCCCACTGCGAAAGGATACCCAGAATGATTATTCCAGCAAGTTCGAACATCTAGTTTAGTTGGTTAATCCGGGCCAATGTGGCCAATGATATACCCGCTATTGAAAGCACAAGTAAAGCCTACACAATATAACCAATATCTTTCAGTGCTTTGTACACCCATTGACAACAGGAACCTTTTTAACGGTAACGGCTGTTTCAAAACATAGTTTACCCGAAAAGCAGGCATTGCCGCCAGCCCGGCCTCCGGCAATTAACAATCATTATTCACATTTGCCTGAATTCCTTACCTTTGCAGGCTGAAAAAAAAGAACCAAAAAGAATAGATGAAAGTCCTCAAGGAAATACAAAAGCGGCGCACTTTCGGCATTATCAGCCACCCGGACGCCGGTAAGACCACCCTTACCGAAAAACTCCTGCTGTTCGGAGGCGCTATCCAGGTTGCCGGCGCCGTAAAATCCAACAAGATCAAGCGCAGCGCTACCTCTGACTTTATGGAGATCGAACGCCAGCGGGGCATCTCGGTGGCCACCTCGGTCATGGCCTTCGAATACCGCGGGTTGAAGATCAATATCCTCGATACTCCCGGACACCAGGACTTCGCAGAGGATACCTACCGCACGCTCACCGCCGTAGACAGCGTCATCGTCGTCATCGACGTGGCCAAGGGGGTGGAGGCGCAGACGGAAAAACTGGTGGAAGTATGCCGGATGCGGAAAACCCCCATCATGGTTTTCATCAATAAACTGGACCGCGAAGGGCTCGACGCCTTCGACCTGCTCGACGAACTGGAGCAAAAACTGGGCCTCACCGTCCGCCCGCTGAGCTGGCCTATCGGCATGGGGCAGCGCTTTAAAGGCGTTTACAGCCTGTATGAACAGAAACTGGTGCTTTTCCGGCCCCACGGCAAACAGAAGGAAGAAGATACCATCGAGATCACGGGCCTCAAGAGCGAAGAACTGGAAAAGCACGTCGGAAAGGCCGCCGCTGAGGAGTTGCGCGAAGAAGTCCGCATGGTCGAAGAGGTCTATCCTCCCCTCGACCGGCAGGCCTACCTCGAAGGCGAACTGTCTCCGGTATTCTTCGGTAGCGCCATCAACAACTTCGGCGTCCGCGAACTCCTTGATTGCTTCGTCGAGATCGCTCCGGCGCCCCTGCCGCGCATTACCGAGGAGCGGCTGGTCAACCCCGGGGAGGATCAGTTTGCCGGCTTCGTCTTCAAGATCCACGCCAATATGGACCCCAAACACCGGGACCGCATCGCCTTCCTTCGGGTGTGTTCGGGCAAGTTTCAGCGCAATACCAACTACCTGCACGTCCGCCAGAACCGAAAGATGAAATTCGCCAACCCTACCAGCTTCATGGCCGATAAGAAAATGGTGATTGACGAGGCCTTTCCCGGCGACGTCATCGGCCTGTATGATTCCGGTAATTTCAAGATCGGGGATACCGTTACGGAAGGGGAAGTCCTACATTTTAAAGGCATTCCCAGCTTCTCCCCCGAGCAGTTCCGGTACGTCAATAATGCCGACCCGATGAAATACAAGCAGCTGGACAAAGGGCTGGAACAACTGATGGACGAAGGGGTCGCTCAATTGTTCATCAAGGAAGATAACGGCAGAAAGATCATTGGAACGGTAGGCGCTCTGCAGTTCGACGTCATTCAATACCGCCTGGAACACGAATACGGGGCGCGATGCTCTTATGAGCCCCTGAACCTCTACAAAGCCTGCTGGATCACCTGCGAGGACGGCAAGGCCCTGAAAGAATTCCTGGACCGCCGCCGCAAAGACATCGCCCGCGATAAGCACGGCCAACTGGTCTACCTCGCCGAATCCGCCTGGAGCCTGAAAATGGCCCGGGAAAACCACCCCAGGGTGGAGTTTCACTTTAAGAGCGAATTTTAGAAATCTAGTGCCCTTGGAATGAAGTTCCGGGGCAGTTATTATGCCTGCCCGGGGCCTCCTGCTGTTATTGGTTATTACTGACACCCAATAGGTTAGACTCCGAACCATAACGATTTTACCCGGCTCGAAGAGACGGGAACCAGCAACCAATAACTGCGCAGGAACTTCGTTCCTGGCACCCTACGGATAAAGCCAGTACCTTTCCACCTTACCCAGCTTTGAAAGTTCAACCGGGAACACGCCGGGGAATTCTTTCCTCAGGCGGAGGGCGGCCCTTTCCGCTTCCGCTTTGGAATCAAAGGCGCCGAGTATGAACTTCCTTACCGGTGTCCGGCCGGCAGTATAACCGGTAGCGGCCAGCAACAGGCGCCCCGGGTTTTCATCGAGTACCCGGCGGGCATGGGCCTCTTCCCACCCCCTCTTCTCCTGGGCAAACAGCTGAACGCCGTATCCCTTGTTATAGTCGGGAACAGCAGTATTTCCGGAAACTGCCCCGTCAATTTTCCCGGAAGAATCCTGGTAGGTGTCTACGGCCTTGTCGTCTTCTAAAGGAGCAGGCGCGCTGGTGCGCGGAACGAATTGTTTTGGAGGGGTATATGCCCTGTCTTTCGTTTCCGGAAGGTGGTATACCGGGCCGGTGGGAGGAGGATAATCGATTTGCACCGGCTCTTTTTGTGATGCTACAGCCGACGTACTCCGAAGAGCACGGCGGTTGGCATTTTGAGCCGGAACAACTTCGCTGGCCAGGTAAATCAGTATGGCGGCCCCCGTGAGAATGATCAAGGGCCAGGCGGAAGGGGCGGAATGCTGCCGCTCCGGTACCGGGGGCGGGGGCTGAAACAGCACCGGATTGTAAGGCGGATAGTTCGGAGGAGGGGAAGGTTGCTGCTGTTCCCGGTTGAATGGATCGGTTATCCGGGCAAAGAAGTAGCCCATCGCGATGGTAGCCAGCAGGCTTAGCAGGAGGATCAAAGCGGTTGACATGGGGCGGGGTTTTTTATTAACGGGAAACTGGTGTTCGATCAGGGCTCGGGGTCCGAGCACAGAGGGTAGCGTTATTCGAAACGGGTACGGAAGTGAAAGCGGTGCGGTATCTCTCCAGTATGTCTTCTCCGGTACGTTGTGGTAGTTTTCTCGTGTACTGTCCTTTTTTTTAAGGCTGCAATGTTAAAGGTAGAACGAGAAAAATTTAGGGTTTAGTTCATATGGGGCGTGAAAATTTCACGCTTCGGATACGGGGCAAAATGAATACGGGGGCAAAATGCCGGCTTACGCTCTCCTTGCCATGCCAGGCCCCCCCCCACAACCTTGGATCGAATTAAGGCATCAGCCCCTTTTTTCCACCGGAGGGCCAACCCTGCTCCCCAGCGCGGCGAAATCGGCGGCCAGCCTGGCGGCCAGCCCCGCATTATTGAGCACCAGTTGTATATTGGATTCCAGGCTTTTTCCTTCGGTGAGCGCTTCGATCTTCGCCAGCAGGAACGGAGTCAGGTTTTTGCCTTTTACTCCTTTGGCTTCCGCTTCCGCAATGGCCCGGCTGATGGTGATGTTGATGCTTTCGGAGCGTATAGCAAAGGCCTCCGGAATGGGATTGGCCACGATCAGGCCGCCGTCCAGCCCCAGGCTCCACTTCGCCTTCATCATTCTGGCGATTTCTCCGGTTTCCTCCACCTGGAAGTCTACCGGCAGGCCGCTGTGCCGGCTGTAGAAGGCGGGAAATTCATCGGTCTGGTATCCCAGCACCGGCACGCCGTGGGTTTCGAGATATTCCAGGGTCAGCTCCAGGTCGAGGATGGACTTGGCGCCGGCGCAGACGACGGCCACGTTGGTGCGCGCCAGCTCCTGCAGGTCGGCTGAGATGTCCATAGTCTGGGCGGCGCCCCGGTGCACTCCTCCGATGCCGCCGGTGGCGAAGACGGAAATCCCGGCCAGGCGGGCAATGATCATCGTGGAGGCCACCGTCGTGGCCCCGTCCTGGCCGCGGGCCAGCAGGACGGGAATGTCGCGGCGGCTAGCTTTGGCAATTTTCGGCCCCATCTCCCCCAGGTAGTCGATCTCTTTGGGGCTGAGGCCGGCCTTGAGGCGGCCGCCGAGAATGGCGGCGGTAGCCGGAACGGCCCCTCCTGCCCTGACCTGCTGTTCTACCCGTAGGGCCGTCTCTGCATTCTGCGGATAAGGCATCCCGTGAGAAATAATGGTAGATTCCAAAGCAACAACGGGTTGGCCTTCCTTAAGCGCGTCCATCACTTCGGGGGCAATGTCCAGATAATGATTGATCATTGTATTTTGGGAGTATGTTTTCCATCCAGGATCGGATACAAGTTAAAAATCAAGTTGGATTATTTTATATTCAAGTTCAATTGATTTGCAAATAATCGAATGTGATGGTTTTGGCATATGGATAAAACAGAACTGCTCATGCCAACTTTTAAGGATGTCTTTGGCCCTCGAAAGCCGGTAATCGGAATGATCCACGTCCAGGCCCTGCCGGGCGCCCCCGCTTACGGAGGTAATATGGGCGCCATTATTGAACAGGCAGTAAATGAGGCTCGCCTCCTCCATCGCCTGGGCTTGTCTGCTGTTATGATAGAAAATATGCACGATGCCCCCTATCTGCGGCGGCAGGTGGGCCCGGAAATTACGGCGGCGATGACGGCGGTGGCTCTTGCCGTCAAACAGGCCTGCGCATTGCCTTGCGGTATTCAGATACTCGCGGGCGCCAACAGGGAGGCATTGGCCGCCGCTCTGGCCGCCGGGCTGGAATTCATCCGCGCGGAGGGTTTCACCTTTGCCCATGTTGCGGATGAAGGGCTAATACAGAGTGATGCCGGAGAACTCCTTCGCTACCGGCGCGCCATTGGGGCCGGTGACATACTGGTGATGACAGACATCAAAAAAAAGCACAGCGCCCATGCGATCACCTCCGATGTGAGCCTGGCCGAAACGGCCAAAGCCGCCGAGTTTTTCCGCAGCGACGGACTCATCGTCAGCGGCGCCGCTACGGGGGAGGCCGCCTCGGTGGAAGAAGTGCGCGCCGCAAAGGAGTCCTCCGGCCTTCCCATCCTGATAGGTTCCGGCATTCGCCCGGAGAACATTGCATCGTACTGGCCGCATTGCGACGGGGTGATCGTTGGGTCCTGGCTCAAAGACGAAGGCCACTGGGCCCGGCCGGTAAATGAGGAGAGAACCGGGCAATTGATGGAGATGGTGAGGCGTTTGGAGGGAAGGAAGGAATGAATATCAACGGATGCTTTTTTTTCGATCCCGCCAACTACATCGCGCTTTTTGACGTTTGTATTTACTATAGCAAGAAACAAGAATGAAAGGAGCCTTTCAGATAGCCAAGTTTTTCGGAATACCGGTACAGGTGCACTGGACCTTTACCCTCATTTTCGTCTATGTATTCTATGAAGGGATGGGCAAATCGTTGAGCTGGACGGAGATGGGGTGGATGATGGCCTTTGTCCTGGCCCTGTTTGCCTGTGTGGTCCTGCACGAATTTGGGCACGCCCTGACCGCCCGGCGTTTTGGAGTAGACACCCGCGACATTATCCTCTCTCCCATTGGAGGAGTGGCCCGGCTGGACCGCCTTCCGGAACAGCCCATGCACGAGTTCCTGGTCGCCATTGCCGGGCCGATGGTCAACATCGCCATTGGGGTGGTGCTTTCCTTCATTCCCCTGCTCTCCTCTGAAGAGAGCCGCCGCAATTTTGTGAACTTCTTTATGCAGGTCCTCTACCCGCAGAGCAATTTTTTCGTTTCCGACCCCACCCCTTTTCAGTATTTCCTCTTTGGAATGGTGGCCCTCAATATTGTCCTGGCCGTCTTCAACCTGCTTCCGGCCTTTCCGATGGATGGCGGCCGGGTGCTGCGGGCATTACTTTCTCTTCGGCTAGGCCGCCTTCGGGCTACCCAGGTCGCCGTCTACGTAGGGCAGTTTTTTGCCGTGGCCCTGATGGCCATCGGCCTGTGGTATCTGCATTTCATCACCGCTCTGATCGGCCTGTTCGTATTCATCACTGCCGCCAATGAGTACCGGATGGTAAAGCTCGACGGCGTGCTGGAAGGCCACCTCGCCCGCGATATACTCCGCACGCAGTATACCAAGCTTTACGCTAAAGACCCCCTCAGCCTGGCCATGGGGCCCCTCAACCAGGGAGTAGAACGCAACTTCCTCGTTTTTGATGAATGGCAAAACCTGGTGGGCATACTGGAGGAAGAACGCATCCTCGAAGCGGCAAAAAAAGAGAAAGCAGGAGAACAGGGAGCCATACTGGCCGGGCAGTTGGCGAACAACGGGTTTGAAGCCATACTGGCTACGGATTCCCTGAAATCCCTCTTCCCGAAAATGCAGTGGAAAAGCCAGCGGATACTGCCGGTCTACGATAAAGGTAAACTGGTCGGCGTGGTGGACAGGAATGCGCTGAACAACTTTATCTCCCTTCAGGCTAGGCTGGAAAAGAAAAACAGCCCTTTCCGTTTCTGGCAAGGGCTGTTTCACCGCCGAAGAAGGCTGGAAAATAACTGACCAACCTACTCGCCCGCTTTTTCCTCGATGCCTAGTTTGGCTTTAAGCAACGGCAGGACGTCATCGGAATCCTCGGCGAACAACACCGCGTTGAAAACGCTGGTGTCGAAGATCATGACGTAGCCGTTTTCCGCAGCCACTTCCCTTAGGGCATTCTCCGCCCTCTGAATGATAGGCGAGAGCAGTTCCTGGCGTTTGGCCTCCACCTTTTCAATGACCTCCTGCTCGTAAGCAATAATTTCATCCCTCCTCTTACTCAATTCCTGTTCTTTTTCCTGTTGCTGTACCGGCGTGAGGTTTCCGGCCTGTGCATCCTTGAAGACGGCCTCGAAATCCTGCCTGAACTTTTTGGCCATGTCTTCCCCCTTGGTTACCAGTTGCTTCCGGTAGGCCTCCAACTCGCTGTCGGCCGCCTTGGTTTCTTCCATGGAAGATATCAGGCTTCCAAAATTGAGGTGCCCGTACTTATCCTGAGCGGCAGACACCATACTACCCAAAACTATAAAGGCAGACAACAATAAGATCTTTTTCATCATTGATTTGAATTTGTCAAAAACGGCTTACTTGTTTTTCAATCACGCAAAGGTAGCCCCCCCTGCCGGGTTTGCCAATTTTTTGTTCTTAATTTCCTCTTACCGCCCTGTTAAATAGTGTTATAACCATCTGATTTACAGCCAGTCCAACATCCGCCTGAAACTTCTTCTCAGCGCTGGCGGAAAAATATTTAAAACAAAATATTTTAATAGTTTTATTTAAAAACAAAAAGTTTTATATTTGAATCCATAACCCTATCCCTGATACAAAAAATTACAATATGGACCTTACTCCGATACAAAATGTTAAAGCCAGGGCATTCCAGGCAAGCCAACAGATCAACCAGAAAATACAGAAATACTGGCTCCGGTTCGTTTTAATTGGCATTGCCGTTTATCTGGTTCATGAAAAAGACCTGGCCATCGACCTTCAGCTGAGTAATATACCAGCGGCCGCCTTTCAATTGGGGGAGGCCATGCAGGCGCCGGTTACGGCAAACGCCCGGCCGGCCAGCCTTCGGATGCCGCCGCCGGAAACTGCGCCGGAGGAGGAAAGCCGGCCGGCGGCTGAGGCCATTCCCCAAAACTACGACAACCAGCCTGTAAATGTCAGTAACCTGGCGAACTCCTACTCCAACCTGAGCAACAGCCAGAAAGGGTTATCCGGCAGCGAAGACGCCGCCCTCAGGGCGGAAAAGCGACGCAAGCAGCTCCAGTATGTAAAACGCTTTGCCAAAGTCGCCCGGTCAGAGATGGAAAAATATGGTATCCCGGCCAGCATCACCCTGGCGCAGGGCCTTCTGGAGAGCAATGTGGGAGAAAGCAAATTGGCGTCCCGGAACAAGAACCACTTCGGCATCAAGTGTTTTTCCCGCAGCTGTAAAAAAGGGCACTGCAGCAATTACACCGATGACAGCCACAAAGATTTTTTCCGGATCTTTAAGAGCAGTTGGGAAAGCTATCGCGCCCATAGCCTGCTGCTAAAAAATTCGGGCCGCTACAGCAGTTTGTTTCAACTCTCCCGAAAGGACTACCGCGGATGGGCGCACGGCCTGACACGCGCCGGCTATGCCACCGATAAACAATACGGACAGAAGCTGATCAACCTGATCGAGGACCTGGGCCTGCATCAGTACGACTGATAATAAGGAATGAGTGAGTGAATGAATTTCTGGGGCGCGCCTGGCGTTTGGGAGCTCCTTGTTTTTCCGGTACTTTGGAAAATTAATCCGCGTCAATTCAGCCGCACCAACCATCCTATGAGGATCAGGCCGGCCACAGCGGCAATGATCAGAAAGCGGGGAATACCGGTTGCCGGCCGCCCCTCTCCCGGCGTTCCGTAGGCCGCATATCCTGCCCAATAATATGGATGAGCCTTTTCGGGCTTGCCCGCCTGCCGGGCGAGGTAACCGCGCCGGGCTTTCTGTATGCTTAAGGGCACATTACCGGTAAGCCGCCAGCTGTCCATAAAAAGCGCCAACAGCTCGGAGGAAGGCTCTCCGGCCGGCCGCCAACGGTGGAGCAGTAAGGAACGGCTGCCGCTATACCGCAGGGCTTCTGCCAACTGCTCCCAGCCGGCACTTTCAGGAGCACGGGCCAGAATGGAAACCAGGATTGCCAGTTCGGCCGGCTTCTCAAGCCCGTAGGCTTCTTTCAGGTTCAACCGGTTGCCGGAGAGGCTGTCGGCTTTATCGGCGAAGATGATGAAAGTATCCTCTGGTACAGGGCCGGCGCTTGCATGCAGCGCAAGAAGCAATACCCTTACGGAGGGAAGCTCCCGGTAAATATCCTCATTCGCTGCCCCCCCCTCCCATACTCTGCCCCCATGATCCTCGGCCCAGCTCCGCGCCAATTCAACGAAAGAACCCAACGATCCGGGAGTGCTCTTCAGGTTGTAGTCTCCGTTCATCGCCACTTGTTTATCTTCCCGTTCAAATGCAAAGGCTTCAAAAGGCGACTCATAGCCCGGAAGAGAGTTTTTCTGCACCGCATCCATCAGGGCCGTTGCAGAGTAATGGTAAGACAGGACATAGGCCGATCCCAGATATGGAAGGGTAGCAAAATTATTCCCGTCCGCTGCTTCAGGCAGCAAGGCTTCATAAGGGAGCCATTGCAATATGCCATGTGGCAACAGAAACACCAGCCCCCCCTCCGGCCCGAGGCTACCGGGCAGCAGTTCGTCATACAACCGGGCCGCCAGGGATGTAGTCTGCCGATAGATTGCTTCCCGGCCTTCGGCGCCGCCTGCCTCCGGCATATTATGGGCCATTTGGAGGAAACTGCGAAGGCCGGTGCGCAGTTCCTCATTCAGCGGCCGGCGGAATAACTGAATGCCGGCGCCGGAAAGATGGAATATGTAGAGGTTTTCTTTATCGAGATAGTAGGAATACAAAACGGCCGCCCATTGCTTTGTCAGGCTCTCGGCTGCCGACTGATCCGCAACGGGCCCTCCGAATTTCAGGCGGTAATATTCAGGGGCATCCTGCTCCAGTTCAGCCAATAAGGAACGATAGGCCTCTTCCCTCTTTTCGATTTCACTTTGAATGGAATCGGCAAGTTCCTCCTGAAACCGGTTGTTCTTTAGCGTGCGGAACAGAAACTGAACTTCCCTTTTATAAGTTGCCTCCTTTTCCAGCAGAGGCCGGGGGGCCCGGGAGAAGCCGGTGGGAGGCAACAGGAGCAGGGGAAGGCTGATTTCCATTTGTTTACTGCGCTCTGAAAAATAAAAGGCTTCCTTCAGGTATTGCTCTTCCTGATTTTGCTGATACAGGCTGTAGCAGGCTCCAATGGCGTTTCCGTACAGCCGGGACTGCCCTTCGGCCAGAAAAACGAGTTGCTCCGCCGGCAAAGGTTGGCGGATAAGCGCCGATAATAATTTATCACAGGCCTGGAAGGCATCCAATGCCGCCTCCAGGTTGTAGAGCGCGTTCCGGTCCTGCCCCGCCAGTTCGCTGTGGGCGGCGCCCAGTGCCAGCAATGCCCGGAAGCGAAAGAACCGCGCTCCGGCCTGCCGGCTTCTCTCCCATTCTTCGGCAAGTTGTTTGAATTGGTATATGGCCTGCTCGTACTCTCCCTCCATTCTGTAGGCATCTCCCAGGCTGTAAGCGGCCTCCTGAAACAGCCAGAAAGGAATGTCCTTTGTATTGAGTACTTTGGCCAGTTGCTGAACACCTGCTTCTACCTGCCCGTTTTCGATGAGGAGCCGGCCCAGCTGAGCCGACGCCTTGAGGGTAGAGTAGGGTGTCCCTTCTTTTTCTGCCCACTCTAAAAATGCAGTTGCTGCTTGGAGCGCTGCGGGATAATCTCCCGAAAGGCGCAGGGCCTCTGCCCATTGCTCGTAACAGATAGCCGAAAGGGCAGCTTGTTTCCCCTCCAGAGCCCGATAAAAACTGCCGGCAGCGGCCTCATAGCCGCCCATTTCCATAAGAATAGCTCCGAGCAGGTGATGATAGCGAAACCGGGCCTCCGAATTGGCGGCAGTGCCCGGCGGAAAAGCCTGCACGGCAGCCTTGGCAAAGGGCCGGGCAGCGCTGAGCCGCCCTTTTTCAAAATACTGATTGGCCAGTTCGTAAAAAGCCTCCGCCGCCAGTTCCCCTTTGACATCGGGGCTTTGCCGATAAATAATAGCTGCTTTCCGGTATTGCTCTTCGGCAAGGCCCTCTTCACCGAGCCGGCGGTTGAGGCGCGCCATGGAAGCCAGGGCGGCAGCCACGTCGGGGTGTTTCTCCCCCAGCCGGTTCGTGCTGATACTGTATGCTGTTTGAAAATGGGAAAGTGCCTTAGGGTAATTTTCACGGGCCACCTCCAGGTTGGCCAGGTTGGAATAGGAAATGGCAACGTCCGGATGTTGGGGGCCCAGTAGTTCTTTGCGCAGGCTCATCGCGCGTTCGTAGTAATCAGCGGCCTGCTCGTAATCCGCAGCGGCAGCCCGGGCTTTGGCAAGCCAGTCATAGGAATCGGCCAGGCGGGTATGGCGTTCTCCGTATATACTCTCCCGGATCATCAGCCCCATTTTGTGCACTTCGATGGCCTTACCGTGGCGCCCCGCCCGGCTGTATACCTCTGCCAGCCGGTGGGCAGCTTTGGCGGCCTCGTCGTTATCGCGGCCAAGCCGCTGGATACTCTCCCAAAGTGCCTTTTTAGCATTGCGCTTGGCTTCATCCAGCTTTCCAATACTAAGATAGGCATTGGTCGATTGGTTGAGGCAGGAGAAATAATACTCCCATTCCTCAGCTGTCTTGTATATATGGGCGGCAGCTTCCAACTCCTGGATGGCGCCCTCAAAATCACCATTCAGCAGCAGAGATGCAGCCCGGTTCTGATACTGTGCCGCCTCCTGTAAGCCTGAAGGCTGGCACCATAATGCGGCAGTAACAGAGAATAGCAGTGCAGAAGTAACAATTGTTCTCATAGTAATGCTTGCTGTTTTCAGTTCATGGGACTGAAATAAGCATAGGAAGCATTGATTAAACTCCTTAAAGTTACGCAATAAATGTTTGATTAAACTGGGTCACCCCCCGCTAACCGGAGGTATGATCACCACCTCATCCCCGGGGCGTATGGCCTGCTGGTCTTCAGCATATTCAGTATTGAGGGCAATGGCAAAAGATGCCAGCTTCTCAAAATCCGGATAAGCCTGGCATAAATGAGCCTTCAACTGGCCGACGGTAGGCTTTTCAGGCAATTCCACCGAAAGTGAAGAGCCCCCCAGGATGTCTTTTGCTATGCCGAATGCGAGTATTTTCACCTCCATAATCTTAACTACGGGCTTATTTTTTTTACCATCAACAGCTGGAGGAGAGAAAATGTTATCCTCCTCAGGTGATATTTTAACAAAATCTTAACAAAATTTTAACACCTTCATCCCCGCCCTGCCGTCTTAAATGACAAACCGACAAATATTCGGCTAGCTGTCCGGCGGGAAACAATAAAATTTCCCAATAAGGCCAGCCTTTACCATTCGGTTTACTCCTTTTTCAGCAGCCAAATTTTTTTAAGGCCTCTGAAAGGTAACAATGTTTCATGAGAATCGTATAAATGGGTAGTACGTTTGAAAATCATTGACTTTTTTGGCAAAAGGGCATAGCTTTGCCCCGAAGTCAAAACATGTACAAAACATAACTGACTCATTGTCAGTTAGAGAGAAAAAGAGAGAATCAAATAGCCCTAGTAGAACTGCATTACATTAAGTGTAAGGCCTTACGCCCTGCACAATTTAGTGAAATGCAAAACTAATTATGCGATGAAAATCCCATGGACAATTGTTGCCATGCTGGCAGCCAGCTGCCTGTTTGCAACAAGTAAAAAAGCGGCGTTTCCCCTCGACGCCAGCGCCACTGTGGAATACCACTGGCCTGCTGAAATGAATGGGGACATCAAAGATCGACTGGCGCAACTCAACATTCCTTTCGAAGCCAGGTACGACAATCAGATACGAGATATTATTAAGGATTACGTCACCAACGGCCTGCGGGATACGGAGACCATGCTGGGGCGCACTTCCTTTTACTTCCCGATCTTTGAACACTACCTCAGCCTCTACGGCCTGCCGAAGGAACTCAAGTACCTTCCAATCGTAGAGACATCCCTCGAACCGGTAGCCCGCTCCGGCGCCGGCGCCGCCGGCCTGTGGCAGTTTATCCCGGCCACCGCCCGCGAATACCGCCTGCGTATGAACGAATATGTCGATGAACGTTTCGACCCCTATCGTTCTACGGAAGCTGCCGTCAAGATGCTTTCCAACCTGCACAAACAGTTCAACGACTGGAGCCTGGTGCTGGCAGCTTACAACTGCGGGCCGGGCCGGGTAAGAAGCGCCATCCGCGCTGCCGGATGCTATGATTTCTGGGAACTGCGCGCTTACCTGCCGCAGGAAACCCAGAACTACGTACCGCGCTTTATTGCTGCAGCCTATGTGGCCAACTTCTATAACCACCACGGCCTGCAGCCGCGCTTCCCGGTGAACAGCTCCGAACAGGGCCGCGCCATTAAGATCTATAATGACATGACGTTTGGAGAGATCGCTTATGTGGCCGGCGTGGATGAGCAGACCATCCGTGAGTTCAACCCGAGCTACAAGAAAAGCGTCATCCCCAAGAGCCAGAGAGGCAACTTCCTCCTGCTGCCGTCCCGGGCCATGGCCAAGCTCCGCGAACACCTGCTGGCACTCAAAAGTGCAGAATACATCGACCCGGCTTTGCTCTATCCCAACTTCCACAAGTCTGCCTATGTGGTAAAACCGGGAGAAGACCTCTACAGCCTCGCTCGTAAATTCAACTGCACCGCCGATGAGATCATGCGGTGGAACGCCTTGCCGACCCCGGAGATCTTCGTCAACCAGGAACTATTGCTGTTCCTGCCCGGGCAGGGATATGTAGCCAAGCCGTAAAGAAAATACCACTCTGGTTGCTGAACTGCGCTCTCCTGGGCTCGAAGCGCCCCGGAGAGCGCTCCTTTTTCTCCCCCCCCTTTCATATTTTTATTTCCCTCATCGGTTTTGCGGCTCGACAATGTTACGCACGTAAAAGCAGTGCTTTATATATTCAGATAATCCGCAGCTGTATTTCGAATTCTCCTCTCTTCCCAAAAAATACCCCAAAAAGGTTAACAAAACGGCCCGGGCCTCGTAAAACAAATCAGTAACGGAAAAGAGAAAAGGGGTGATAGTAATAGATTCCGTTACTAAACTAAACCTCAGCAAAATAGAATACTCATGAGAGCTTTGGCCCTGGCCCTGACGATCTTTCTCACCCCCCTTCTGACGGCGAACGCCGCCCCCCAAAAATTCAAAGCCCAGGCAACGGCCTCCTGGCCCGAGCAGATATCCTACGAAATCCCGTTGCGCCTGTTGCAAATGCCGCTGCCTTTTTCGGTGGAATATAATGCCGAAGTCAGAAGGCAGGTCACCGACTACCTGCGACAGGGGCGCCGGGAAACGGAAAAGATGATGGCCCGTTCGGCCCTTTATTTCCCGATCTTTGAATACTACCTTCAAAAGTACGGCCTGCCGGATGTACTGAAGTATATTCCATTGCTTGAATCCCGGCTCGTCCCGACCGCCGTCTCACCGGTGGGCGCCGCCGGCCTGTGGCAGTTTATGCCCGCCACTGCCGAGCATTATCGCCTGCACATCGATGAATACGTTGACGAACGCATGGACCCCTACCAGGCCACAGAGGCTGCCCTGCAGATGTTATCCCGTTTATATGAGGATTTTGGCGACTGGTCCCTGGCGCTGGCCGCTTACAATTGCGGCCCGGGGCGGGTAAAAGCCGCTGTCGACAAAACAGGCTGCCATAACTTCTGGGACATTCAGCACCTCCTGCCCCAACAAACCCGGCGTTACCTGCCGGCGCTGATCGCCACCGTCTACGTCGCCCGGCACTATGCCCGGCACGGCTTACAGCCCCGCTCCCCCAAGCAATTCAATCAACCCTTCCAGGTCTTCCGGGTACAACATGCCCTGGACCTCAACGATATTGCCCGGCACTGCAGCATATCCCGGCGGCGGCTGTCCCGCCTCAACCCGGGTTTCCTCCAGGATTATATCCCCTCCTCCAGCCGCGGCCGCTACCTCATCCTTCCCGAAGAAACCCTGGCGGATTTCCAGAAATACATCATCAAGGAAAGCCGGAAATCCAAGGAGAGCTATGCTGTTGCCGTGCTGTATTCCCGGGGCGGCAACCCGGCGCCAAATAACCAGAATGGCGGGGATAAAAAGGCCGGCCCGCTGAAGGCGGAGATCTGACGGCCGGCAACCTTCCGAAACCCAAAACCAGAAAAAGTAGCCCATCCAAACCAGGATTACCGAAAACAATCCCTAATATTGGGGCTGTTGATGCCGGAAAATCCTGAACTATGGAAACCCTACTCGCTTACATTACCTGGGATGCTTCTCCTGAGATCGTTTCGATCGGCCCGCTGACGCTGCGTTGGTACGGCCTGCTGTTCGCCCTGGGCTTTCTTCTGGGCCTGTACATCGTCCGCGCCATGTTCCGGGCCGAGAACGAACCGGAAGAATGGCTCGATAAGATCTTCATCTATATGGTGGTGGGGGCAGTACTGGGCGCCCGCCTGGGGCATGTTTTTTTCTACGACTGGGAGTATTATTCCCAGCACCTTTCGGAGATCCCGGCCGTCTGGAAGGGCGGCCTGGCCAGCCACGGGGGCGCCATCGGCATCATCATCGCCCTGTGGATCTTCTCGGCGCGCACCGCCAAACGCTCGGTGCTCTGGATCCTGGACCGCGTGGTAGTGCCCACCGCCCTGGCCGGCTGCTTCATCCGCCTGGGCAACCTGATGAACTCCGAGATCGTGGGCACTCCCTCCGACGCGCCCTGGGCTTTTCTCTTCGTCCGGGCCTACCCGCCTGAACTGGCCGATGAGCCGCGCCACCCGGTGCAGCTGTACGAGTCCATCAGCTACCTGCTCACCTTTTTCCTGCTGTACTGGGCCTACTGGAAGACTTCCGCCAAAGAGAAGCTGGGCCGTCTGTTCGGCTTGTTCCTCGTGCTGGTGCTGGGCGTCATCCGCTTTGCGCTGGAGTTTTTCAAGACGAGCCAGGGCGGGTTTGAGACGGCTTTCGGCGGTACGCTGAGCACGGGGCAGCTGCTGAGTATTCCGTTCTTTCTGGTGGGGTTGTATTTTATTTTCCGGCTGGAGAAAGGAGGAAAGAGCAAGCCCCGAAAAGCGCCGAAGCCTTCCGGAAAGAAGCAATGATCTTCCAGAACACTACCCCTCCATCCCCTTCAGCAGCGCCAGGTCAAGCCGCCACAATTCATAGGTATCGATGAGGTACCACAATTTCTGGTGATAAGTCTTGCTGGTAGCGTACCCCGCCATCTTCAGGCCCGCGGCGCAGGCGGCGTAGTAGGGCACGGTGGTCTGGCCGTTGAAGAACTCCTGAGGGGCGATGCCGGAAGCGCGCTGGAAGGTGCGCGCCGCCTCGGTGATGTCATGGTCTCGGCCGACGGGGAAGGCCGTCCAGATCCAGCTGTAGCAACCTTTCTGGCCGGGGGTGCAGGGGCGGGTGAGCAGTTGAGTATGGCGGGTGTAGCTGTCGCGGACGGAGCGGTAGGTTTCGAAGCGGTCATAGGCGTGGTCGTCGTGGAAATTGAAGACGCCAACGGCCGGGGAAATGAAAAGGAAATCCTCATCCCGTAGTTCGTGGTTTCGGCGGCTGCTGATCTTCTCGCGGGCGCGGGAACTCAGCCGCGCCTTGATGCCGAAGTGGTTGTTGGCCTTCCGGGCCAGCTGAGACCGGCCGGCGCTGGACTCCAGGAGCGCCTGCGCCAGCTTGATGCTGGCCGGCACCTTGTGCTCGTGCATCTCCCAGAGCGCCGCCTCCTTGTTGGCTTCGATATAGTCGAGAAACTGGTTGGCCGCGCGCAGCCTGCCTTTGGAAAACCCCGCCTTCTCCAGTTTGGCTACGATGTCCTCCTTTTTCCAGGTGGAACGAAGGCCGATCCGGCCACTTTCCCTTTCACTGAAGATATCGGTAGATGTATCCAACGCGTAAAACCGCTGCAGGGCCTGCGCAGAGATGCCGCCCATGGCTTCCAGCCCCGACCGGTAAGTATCGCTCAGTTCATAAATGATGGGCAACTGCTTTCCGATGTCTTCCCACTTGTTCTGATACAGGTAGAGGCCCGCCATTATCATGGCCAGCACGAAGAGGCCGGTGAAAAAGCCTCGCGCCAGTTGTGAAGTGCCATCGGTAGCGGAACGAAAGGGGCTCATGGACATCAGATTTTCCGGATTCCGAAAATCCGGAAAATCTTTAAAAGAAAAAAGAGATCGCCTTACTTTCAGCCCGGCGATTCTCGTTTTTGAGCTTATCATTCATTACGAAAAACCAAATTTATCACGTTAAGGCCGGCAATTCGATTACAATATAAAGCCAAAAAGTATTACATTTACCGCGCCCTAAGTCATAATCTCCTATTAGCCTGACCCTTTTACTTGGGACCTGTTTGCGATATGTATGCCTTTTAAGGCTGTAGCGCGATCCGAAGGAACCTGAGAACCCCCATGTTGGTATTTATTTTCAAGGCGCCCTAAACAGGGCATACCTGAGGTTTTGGCGGTTATTGGATATTCCTTCCAACAGGAAACCAGCCGGCCATTGCCCATCAGCCAGTAGATGAATGAGTGTTTTACCCGGAAAATGAGCCAATTTCCCTCGGAATGAAGAGCATTTGGATGCTATCCTTTTTATGGCTACCCCTCTGTTGCCTGCCCACCGGTATGCCGGGCCAGTCTGTGCTGGTGCTCGAGGAATGCGGCGTTTCCTATATCGACCCCCAGGATGAACTCGGCCATACTCAGCCGTCGCAGGATACCCTGATGTATACCACCTATTTCGATGAAGATACCCTTATTCGGGCCTACTATATAGATATCAATGCCTTCGGAGGGCAACAGGTGGACCGCGCCCGCGTTTTTGCCCTCATGCCGGACGGTAGCCGGAAACTCCTGGGCAGCCTCTCCTTCGGCAACTGCATCGGCTGTGTGGATGGGTTTGCCCTGATGGATAACGATTCGCTATTGGTGCAGGGTGTCTCTGACGCCAACACGATGAACCTCTGGCTGCAATCGCTCGGCCAGCCGCCATACGCCCTGCCGGCCAACCTGCAGACCCTCGCCGGCGTGGGCCGCCTGAGCGGGCGGTTGCCCTTCTGCGCCGATGGCCTGCAGGTGGAATTCGTGGTGTTCAGCAACCCGAACAGCACTTCCACCGAGTTTTCTACCCACATCCATTGCCCGGAAACAGTGCGCCCCTGCGTAATCAGCCAGGAAGTGGAGGTGGATTGCCAGGCGGACAGCATCTCCCTGACGGCCGTACTGCCCCAGGAGTGCTTCTCAGGCCCGGTGCAAGTGGAATGGTCGAACGCCAATGGATGGAGCACCAATACGGCAACCGCTAAACTGGCCCTGACAGGCAACGAAGGCATGTATTACCTTCGGGTGGAAGACGATTGCTGCCTGTATGTGGATTCCGTGCTGGTAGAGAACCCCGACTTTGCCCAGGCTGGCGCCGATCAGCTGATCTGCCAGGGCGCGACGGCCACCCTTCAGGGAGTGGGCGGCCTCAGCCATTTCTGGGAAACGCCCGGCGGCAGTACTCAGGATGGCGCCCTGCTGGCCATACCGGATGCCCGGGGCAGCGATAGCGGCCCCTACATCCTGCATGCTTTCAACGAGGAAGGCTGTGAAGATACCGATACCCTGCTGCTTACCGTCAACGTCCCGCCCGATCCGGAGATCCGGTTTGCCGAAGTATGCCTGGAGGATACCCTCTTCCTCCGCCTGGAAAACGATAGCCTCTTCGATCAGGTGAGCTGGACAGGAGCCCGGGGAAACGCCATCCCCAACGGCCTGCTGTACAATTTTCAGCCCTCCGATATAGGCGCCTATACCCTTACGGCTACCGATTCCCTGGGGTGTTCCGTCACCGAAACTTTCGATGTCTTCGGTTTCACCCCTTCCGATGTCGAATCGGTGGTGGAAGAGAGCTGCGACAGCACCCGCGTACATCTTTTTCCCAATACCTACCAGTACGTATGGCAGGATGGCCGGCAGGGAAGCACCCTGGCAACCGCTACGGGCGGAGATTTCCGGGTATCCGTGACCGATGATCAGGGCTGCCTCACTACCCGCATCTTCAGCCTTCCGCCCCCCGATGGCCCGGACGTAGAGGTGGAAGTGGAACAGCCGCTCTGCCCCAATGACTACGGCGCCATACGCTTCCAACCCGCCAACCCGGATCAGCCCCTCATCTATTCTGTGGATGGAGGGGAAACCTATGCTTTATCCCCAAGGTTCACCAAGCTGCTGCCGGGTATTTACTTCCTGGCCATTCAGGATGATCTCGGCTGCATCCGGGAAGAAACGGTGGAGTTGTTTTCCCCGGATACCCTTGCGGTTGAGCTCGATACCGAATACCTGGAGGTGCGCCCCAATACGCCGGTACGCCTTTCCGCTCAGGTGATCGGCGATGTGCGGCAGTACCAGTGGCTGCCCAGGGAGATCGACACGGGCGGGCCGGTTACCGACTTCCTGTCCCGGCAGGATATGGATGTGCGCATCATCGTCGAAGATGCCCGGGGGTGCAAAGCCTCAGACGGGTTCCAGCTGACGATCGTACTGGGCGGCATTTACGTGCCTAATGCCTTTTCCCCGAACGGGGACGGCCGCAACGACCGCTTCACCTTCTTCAGCGATAACGGCTCCGGTGAGATCATCGAAAGGCTGCGCGTCTACGACCGCTGGGGGGCGCTGGTTTATGAAGAGGAGGGCCTGTTCCTCAATGACGTATCCAACGGATGGGACGGCCGCTTCGGAGAAAGGCTGATGAACCCGGGCGTGTACACCTATGAGGGGATTGTACGCTTCGGAAACGGAGTGAAGAAAAGATTTAAAGGCGATGTATCGCTGGTCCGATAAAAGACACCAATATGACGAGAATAATATGGCCGGCCATTTTTCTGATCCTCGTAATTCCCTGTCTTCAGGCCCAATCGCTGGAGATGGGCGTCGAGACGGTGACCGGCGTGGCCCGCACGACGTTCAAAGGCAGCCTGGCGGAGATCGCCGGTTTCTCGGAAGTGGAGATCACCGAGGGCATCGTGGATTCGGCCCTCACCAACGCCGGCATTGACGCTCCCCGCTGGCTGAAAGAACTCTTCCCCGGCATCCGGATCGAGGTGACGGGAGATATCAATAAAAAAGTCTCCCGCAACGTCAACGGCGTTCGCTTTTTCGCCCGCTACCGTTTTCTCGGCGGCAGCTTCACCATCTCCGACCCGCGGCTGACGGAAAAACCGGAAGCCAGAAAACTGAAAAACCAGATCAAGTCCGTCCGCCTGTCGCTGGCCGGCAAGGCCGAAGAACTGGCGGAACACCTGGCCCTGCTGGCCCTGGAAGACGCCACGAAAACCGAACCTTTTTTCTCCAAACGGTACGACCTGGAGGCTTACCTGCACCTCAAACAGCTCTTTATGCCGGACAGGGTGATCGTAGAATGGGGGAAGAACCGGAACGCTTTTCTGGACTTTGAGGTTACTCCCGGCATCCGCTTCTCTGCCGACCCCTCGCCGGTGGTCGACCTGGGCAGCGTACTGCTGATCAGCGAGAAGCTGGATAGCCTGATGGAGGGCGGCATCCTGCGGCCGGTGGAGAATACGACGGACCAGATCGCCGAGGCCATACAGAATGTAGTTTTTGGAAAGTTCAAGGACCCGCGGACAGTGCCCGCCATGGGGGGCTTCGTGCGGGGGGAACTGCTGGCGAACTTCGGAAGCGGCTTCTCCGCCGTCGTCGGGGCTGATCTCAGTTTCAGCCGGCATACATCGATCAATGGTACCCGCCCGATGTGGTCCACCTATGCCTTTGTCGGCCTGCGGTGGGGGATCGGGGTGGGGCAACGAAAGTGAATTCGTAGCTTTTTCAAGGTGACGCTATTTGGATACCCAAATTTATTTGGGTTCGAAGACGCCTTAACGGCCTGAAATGGATTATCTGGGTTACGTCTTCGACGCCAAATAAATTTGGCCGCCCTGGGCGAGCGCCTTTATCAAACAGGTTTAATCAAGAAGGGAAAACTTAAAAGAAGGGATTATGAACGGAAAAATTTACGCCTTGCTGCTGTTCGCCAACCTGTCGCTGGCTTTCTCAACGGCAGCTCAATCGGTAGAAGATTACAAAAGAAAACCGGGCGCCACCTACCTCATCACGCTGGATGACGCCCGCCTCGATATAGGCCTGCAAACCGTATCGGTTATTGCCCTGGACGACAAGGCTCCGCTGGCTGCCAACCCCCATTACCGCGCCATGTGGAACCTCATCAAACTGGGCGCATCCCTGGAATCTCTCCTGCAGGGAGTGGACGAACCGGTCAACGACCTGAACATGGAAAGAGAGTTCGGGCAGAATGGTTACAACAAAACAGTGCTCGCCTTTTTCATACGCTACGGCTTCGGCGAATCCTCCGATGTAGAGATGCAGCGGCAGCACCTCGAGCTGGCCGTCAGCCCGGGTTACTTCAAGCAGGGCCGTGGCGGCATGAACCTCCACCTCGACTACCGCATCAACCTGGCCAATACGCGCTACGGGGCCGGCGCCAGAAGCATCGACCGGGCGGTGGACTACGAGATCTTCGCCGGCGCCCGGGCGGGCTTCGACTGGAGCTTCCAGCGCTCGGAAGGAGAGGCCGGCTTTTTTGCCCACCTCAACTCGGAGATCAAACGCATCGCCGAGGAAAATGAGTTTACCGTCGCCCAGCTGCTCGCCCTGGAACGGCTGGCGGAAGACAGCAAAGTACTGCTACCGGAGGATGTAGGCGGCAGGTCTTTTCACATCGGCCCCATCGCCGGCGCCCGCCTCTCCAAAAAAATATTCACCAACGGGCAGGTATTCCTCGGCGGCCAGTTCTTCTACGACGTTATGGACCTGGTGAACAGAACCAAAGACGTGGAGAATATGCGCAGCCAGCACCACGCCTCCATCAGCCTGGGCCTGAGCCTGGCTATTGGAGGTGAAGGGCGGGGGATGGTGAGTTTTTATTGAGAGTGAAGTGGGCCGGACAGATTTAATCTACAGATAATTTTCTTGATCTCGGAACCTCAATCGGAGAAGGTTATCTCCCCTTTCCGGCCGCCGAAGCTGCTAACAAAGGAGGCTGGGGGAGTAGAGGGGGGAATTATCAAGGGTTTACCTCCAAAATCCCCCCTCCTGTTAAGGAAATTTTAACGAGGCCTCCTTTTTACAACCATTTTCGGGAAAAGGGTTAACTTTATTATGTAAGTGGCCGGACATATTTAGGTTGAGTATAAAATCAGGCAAAACCCAGGAGCGCAGGGAATGCGCCGCCTGGGATGCCACGCCAGGGTGCGGTTTCCTACCGTGCCCTGGTTTGAACCTTGCCCTCGGTTTATACTTAATTTAAATCTGTCCACCTACTTAAGTAGTCGGACATATTTAGATTACAGAAAATTTTTTGTATATTCTTCG